>NZ_QMEU01000037.1 GCF_003284975.1 Mycobacterium colombiense | reverse complement strand
CTGATGCTGCCCTACTCCCCCATGCATCACCTGCTACTGGCGGCGGTACCGGGCGGTCCCGGACCGGTGCCCGACGCGCTGGTGCTGACCAGCGCCAACCGCTCCGACGAGCCCATTTGCTTCACCGATGACGATGCGGCGCAACGCCTTCGGAGCCTCTGCGACGCGGTCCTTGACCACGACCGGCCCATCCATGTGCCGTGTGACGACTCGGTGGTGCGCGTCGTCCATGACGAACAGGGCGCCCATGAGCTGCCCGTCCGCCGGTCCCGGGGCTATGCGCCGCTGCCGGTCGACCTGCGACTCGATGGTCCCAGCGTGCTGGCCGTGGGCGGCGAACTGAAGAACACCTGCTGCCTCACCGACGGCGGCCGGGCGTACCTGTCCGGCCACATCGGCGACATGGCCACCTGGGAGACGCTGCGCGCGTTCGAGCGCGCGGTGTCCCAGCTCAGCGAAATCCGCGGCCGGCCCGCGCGGTTGGCCGCCGACCTACACCCCGGCTATCACACCCGCAGCTGGGCCGAGCGCCACACGGGCGAGCGCCCGCTGGACCTGGTGCAGCACCACCACGCCCACGTCGTCTCGCTGCTGGCCGAACACGGTCGCCTCGGCGAACCCATCATCGGGGTCTCCTTCGACGGCACCGGTTACGGGTGCGACGAAACGATCTGGGGCGGTGAGATTCTGGCCCTCGGAACGCGAAGCCACCGTTTCGTGCGCGCCGGACACCTGCTGGCGGTGCCGCTGCCCGGCGGCGACACCGCCGTGCGCAACCCGTGGCGGATGGCGCTGTCACAGTTGTGGATGGCCGACATCGACTGGACCCCCGACCTGGCGCCGGTGGCCGCAGCGAGGGCCGACGAACTAAGGCTCATCCGTTCGCAATTGGAGACCGGGACGGGCTGCGTGCCGTGTTCGAGCATGGGCCGCCTGTTCGACGCGGTCGCCTCCCTGCTCGGCGTTCGACACCGCATCGACTACGAGGGTCAAGCCGCGATCGAACTCGAGGCGCTGGCCCAGGCGGTCGGCGTGGAGTCCGCGCGCCCGTCGCTGCCGTTGGCGGTGCGCCCCGACGGTGTGATCGATCCCGCCCCGATGGTGCAGACCATGGTCGCGGCGCTGTACGCCGGGACACCACCGGCGACGCTGGCGGCGGCGTTTCACCGGGCCGTCGCCGACGCCGTCACCGAGGTGGTCACCCAGGTGGCGGGCCGCACCCGGCTGGTGGGTCTCACCGGCGGGGTTTTCCAGAACGTGATGTTGCTCCGGGCTTGTCGTACGAGGCTGCAGCGCAACGGGTTTGAAGTTCTCACCCATCACGTCGTGCCGCCGAACGACGGCGGGCTGGCGCTGGGCCAGGCCGCGGTCTCGGTGCTGATCGCACAGGAGGAGGAGTCGACGCGATGATCACCACCGCCATCGATCGCGGCCTGAGTGCCGAACTGGCCGAAGACCTCGCCGCCACCGCCCTGACACTGGCCAAACGATTCGCCGCCGGCGCCACCATGTGGTCCATCGCGCCGTCGTGGGAACCGCACGCGCTGCACATCGCGGTGGAATTCGTGCATCCGGTGATCATGGGCAAGCGGGCCCTGCCGGCTGTCGCGCTGACCGGGCCCGATCTGGTGGACCTCGTCCGGGTCTCGGTGCGGCCCGGCGACATCGTGGTCGCGATCTCGGATGCGGACAACGCGCAGGTGCGCTCGGTGATGCGCCGCGGACCGGCCTGGGGCGCCACCACGATCTGGATCGGCAGCGGTGATCGGCCAGCGGCCGCGATGGCCGATCACGTGCTCTGGCTGGACGATCCCGACCCGCGCATCCCGGCCACCGGCGGCTTCGTGCTGTTCTACCACCTGCTCTGGGAGCTCACCCACGTGTGCTTCGAGCATTCCGGGCTGCTCAAACCCAAGGGATGCGAGGACGACGAGGCGTGCGTGACGTGCAGCGACGAGGGCCGGCTGGGCGAGGTGGTGAGCGCTTCGATCGGCGATCAGGCGCGGGTGCGCACCGCCCGGGGGATCGAGAACGTGATCACCACGCTCGTCGACCCGGTCACGCCCGGCGAGCTGGTGCTGGTGCACGCGGGCATGGCGATCAGTCGCGTCGATGACGAAGAGCAGGAAGGTGTTTCATGAGCCCGACCGACGAACCCACCAACTTCCTGTACCCGTTCATCGACGCCGAAGAGGACGACCCGTCTGCCCTGCTCGCCGACCTGGCCGCCTCCGCCCACGCCAAAGCGTCGGAAAGCCTGGCGTTACGACGGTCCACGCTCGAAGCCAACGCCGACCTGCTGGCGGCGGCCGCCGCCGAGCTCGCCCGCCGATTCGCCGCCGGCGCAAGGATGTTCACCTTCGGCAATGGCGGCAGCTGCACCGACTGCACCACGCTGGCGAGGTTGTTCGCCCGGCCGCCGCTGGGCAAGCCGCTGCCGGCGTGGTCGTTGACCGCCGACCAGGCGATCCTGACCGCGCTGGGCAACGACGTCGGGTTCGAGCTGGTGTTCGCCCGGCAGCTGATCGCCCGCGCTTGCGACGGCGACATCGCGCTCGCGATGTCGACCAGCGGCGGTTCGCCCAACCTGCTGACCGCCCTGGCCGAGGCGCACAAACGCGGCCTGTACACCATCGGCTTCGCCGGCTACGACGGCGGCGCCTTCGTGGACAACCCGAACGTGGACGCCTGCTTCGTCGTACGTTCGCAAAGCGTGCACCGGATTCAGGAGTCGCAAGCGCTGGTCGGTTACCAGTTGTGGCTGGCCGTTCACGAAAACCTGGGGAGCGATCAAGGTTTGGGGGCGGCGTGATGAACAAACCGGCAAGCGACTACCTGTCGTCGGGGCCGCGGTTCGGCGAAGGCGACGTGATCGAGCGGATCGAGTCGTTCCGCCGGCGCCGCCCCCGACTGCTCGACGATCATGTGACCCTGGCGCATGGTGCGGGCGGCAAGGCATCGGCGGCGCTGGTGGACGCGGTGTTCGTGGAGGCGTTCCGCAACCCGCTGCTCGAGTCGCTGGGCGACGGCGCCGTTTTAACCTTGCCCGGCGGCGAGCGGGTGGCGATGTCCACGGATTCCTTTGTGGTGCAGCCCCGCCGGTTCCCCGGCGGTTCCCTCGGTACCCTCGCCATCCACGGCACCTGTAACGACCTGGCGGTGGCCGGCGCCGTGCCGTCCTGGATCTCGGCGGCGTTCGTGCTCGAAGAGGGCTTCGGAATCGCCGAACTGAAAGAGATCGTCGCCGACATGGCCGCGGCGGCCGCGGCCGCCGGTGTGCAGGTCGTCACCGGCGACACCAAGGTGGTGCCCCGAGGCGCGGCCGACGGACTGTTCATCACCACCGCAGGAACCGGGGTCATCCCCGCGGGCCGCGCACTGTCGGCGCAGTCGGTGCGCGCCGGGGACAAGGTGCTGTTGTCGGGGTCCATGGGCGATCACGGCATGGCGGTGATGCTGGCCAGGGGTGATCTGGCCATCGAGGCCGACATCGCCTCCGACACCGCGTCGGTGAGCCCGTTGGTGGAGTTGTTGATGGCGGCCGCCCCGTCCACCCGATGGATGCGTGATGCGACGCGCGGCGGCGTCGGCACGGTGTGCAACGAGCTGGCCCAGGCCTGCGGCCTCGGGGTGTTGCTCGAAGAGGAACGACTCCCGGTGGCGCCCATGGTCAATGGCGCGTGTGAGTTGCTCGGCATCGATCCGCTGTACGTCGCCAACGAGGGCAAGTTCGTCGCCGTCGTCGCACCGCAGGAGGCTGCGGCCGGGCTGGCCGCGTTGCGTTCGCATCCGTTGGGCGCAGATGCGGCCGAGGTCGGGGAAATCGTCACCGAACCCGCCGAAAGCGTGGTGCTGCGTACGGGATTCGGCGGCACCCGGATCGTCGACATGCTCGTCGGGGATCCGTTGCCGCGGATCTGCTAGGAGGTAATCAGATGTGTCTTGGAATTCCGGGCCGGATCGTCGAGATCACCGACCCCGCTAATTGTTTGGCGAAGGTGGACGTCAGTGGTGTGCAGCGGACCATCAGCATCCGACTGCTGGAAGACGACCTGCCCGCACCCGGCGACTGGGTACTGGTGCACGTGGGATTCGCGATGGCCAAGATCGACGAGACCGAGGCGTTGCTGACGCTGGCGGCCATCAAGAAACTCGGCGACGCCTACACGACCGAAATGCAGGCCTTCGATTCGTCGGCCATCGTGTAACGAGGAGCGGCAATGAAATTCGTTGACGAGTTCCGCGACCCGGCTGCGGCGCGCAAGCTGCTGGTGGCCATCGAGCACCTGGCCGGGACCGACGGTGAGGAGTTCAAATTCATGGAGGTGTGCGGCGGTCACACGCACACCATCTACCGGCACGGCATCGAACACCTGCTGCCCGACAACGTCGAACTGGTGCACGGCCCGGGCTGCCCCGTCTGCGTGATCCCGATGGGACGCATCGACGACGCGATGTGGCTGGCCGGCCAGCCCGACGTGATCTTCACCTGCTTCGGCGACATGATGCGGGTGCCCGGCTCGCACGGCAGCCTGCTGGACGCCAAGGCCCGCGGGGCCGACGTCCGGTTCGTCTACTCCCCACTGGACGCGTGCAAGATCGCGGTCGACAACCCCGCCAAACAAGTGGTGTTCTTCGCCATCGGTTTTGAGACCACCGCGCCCTCGACCGCGGTGACGCTGGTGCGGGCCCGCGAGCTGGGCCTGCCCAACTTCAGCGTGTTCTGTAATCACGTCACGATCGTGCCGCCGATCAGGGCCATCCTCGAGTCGCCGGATCTGCGGCTGTCCGGCTTCATCGGACCCGGGCACGTGTCCACCGTGGTCGGCAACCGACCCTACCGGTTCGTACCCGAGGTGTACCGAAAGCCGTTGGTGGTGGCCGGTTTCGAACCGCTGGACATCCTGGCCTCGGTCGCGATGCTGCTGCGCCAGATCCGCGAGGGTCGCTGCGAGGTGGAGAACCAGTACAAGCGCGTGGTGCCCGAGCGCGGCAACCCCGCGGCCCTGGCGTTGCTGGGCAGGGTGTTCGCGCTGCGGCCCCATTTCGAATGGCGCGGGCTCGGCTTCATCTCGCAAAGCGCGCTGCGCCTGCACGACGACTTCGCCGAATTCGACGCCGAGCTGCGGTTCGCGATGCCCGGCGTGCGGGTCGCCGACCCGAAGGCCTGCCAATGCGGTGAGGTGCTCAAGGGGGTGCTCAAGCCTTGGGAGTGCAAGGTTTTCGGCACCGCGTGCACCCCCGAGACCCCGATCGGGACCTGCATGGTCTCGCCCGAAGGGGCGTGCGCGGCCTACTACAACTTCGGCCGCATGCACCGCGACGCGGTCAAACTGGTGGGGCGCACTTGACCGATCCCCGGGGTGCCGAGATGTTCGCGCGCTACGCCTACGCGCCCAACGCGCTGGGCTACTGCGGGCCGCCGTTGGGAGCCACCCTGCGGGACGGGTCGGTCGCCGACGTGCGCAGGGCGGCGACGAAGTTCTCCGGGGCCTGGCCGTACCTGCGGGTGCTGTCGGAGCTGACCGGCATCGCCGACCCGCTGGATTACCGCCTGGTCGAATCCTATTGGCTCGGCGGCGGCGTCGCCGCCGACCTCGACCCGCAGCGGTTCTTCGACGCGCTGCTCGAGATCATCGGCCCGCAGGCGGGCCACTACTGGTCGCACCTCACCGCGGATCTGGCGGGCGAGGCCGCCGGCAACCACTGCTTCCACGTCTTCGGGGTATATCCGTGGACGCGCTTCCTGGGCCGCGGTACCGACGCACAACCGCTGAGCGTACTGGACAACTGCCGAATCACCTCCGGCACAGTGCTTTCCCGCGACGCGGACCGCGTCGAGGTGTCGTGCCGCAACCTGACCTGGGACGGTCAGGCCCTTACGCTGTCGGCGCCGTCGGCGCGGGTGCTCGACGTGTGGGTTGACGGCTACAGCGCGGTGCCCGACGTGGCTGCCGGCGATGTGGTGGCGATGCACTGGGGCCGGTTGTGCGGCCGTCTGTCGCCGGCGCAACTGTGCGCGCTGACCGACAGCACGAACCGGCAGCTGCGGGTGACCGGCCATCGACTGGCGCACGTCTGACTTCGCCACCAGACTGGCCCCGTGCCCGGTTCTCTGCGCGACGTGCTGCCCGCCGCGGCCACCCTGCTCGGAGTCCCGGGCGCCTCGCACCTGCCGGACGAACTGGCGGTGGCGGAGTCGGTGGACGCGGACCGGATCGACCGGGTGCTCGTCGTGCTGGTGGATGGATTGGGCTGGGATCTGCTCCCCCGGCTGGCCGCCAGCGCCCCACTGCTGGCCTCCGTGCTGGCCGGTGGCACCGGACGACTGACCCGGCTGGACTGCACGTTCCCGTCGACCACACCGACCAGCCTGGTGTCGCTGGGCACCGGCGCACAGCCGGGCGAGCACGGGATCCTGGGCTTCACGCTCAGGGTGCCGGGCACTGATCGGGTGCTCAACCACGTCCGCTGGCGTGACGACCCGGCGCCCGCCACGTGGCAGCCGGTGCCGACGTGGTTCGAGCGGCTCCAGGCGGCGGGGGTGAGCGCCGGCGCGGTGTTGCCGGCGATGTTCGTGGGCAGCGGGCTGACCGAGGCCGCCTACCGCGGCGCCGAGCTGCACCCGGCGGGTCCGGCCGACGACTACGCGCGGCTGGTGGCCGACGTGCTGCGCGCGGGGCCCGGTCTGGTCTACGGCTACACCGCCGAGCTCGACACCGCCGCCCACGTCTTCGGGATCGGTTCGCAGCAGTGGCATGCCGCAGGGGCGAACGTCGATGCGCTGCTGACCCGCCTGCTCGAGGCGCTGCCGCCGAACGCGGCGATGCTGGTCACCGCCGACCACGGCGGCATCAACGTCCCACAGCGGGCGCGGATCGACCTCGACTCCGACCCCAGGCTGACTGAGGGAATCGAGGTGGTGGCCGGCGAACCGCGGGTGCGCTATCTGCATACCGTGCCGGGGGCGGCCGGCGACGTGCGGGCGGCGTGGGGCGAGCTGCTGGACGGCAGCGCCACCGTGTACAGCCGCGAGCAGGCGGTGGCCACCGGCATGTTCGGGACGGTCACCCCGCAACACCTGGAACGCCTTGGCGACGTGGTCGTCGTCTGCTCAGGTGACGCCGCGGTGCTGGCCAGCGCGCACGAGCCCCCGGAAACGTCTCGCCTAATCGGCTTCCACGGCGGAGCCACCGCGGCGGAGATGGCCATTCCGCTCGTCGTTTTCGGGCCGTAGCTGCGCAAACACACACCGGACTCGGATCGAGTTCACAGCTCGTTTAGACCGTTCGCCGATTTTTGCGCGCTACATTCGGTGCACTGTGGTTTTCCGGGGCGTTGGCGAGACTCGGCGATGGCAGGCGGCCATCGCGGTTGCCGCAGCGGTGGCGGCCTTCACCGCCCTGATCACGGGTTCGGCGCTGCGACCCGCCTTCTCCGCGGCGGCACCGCCGGAGCCCGCCGCGTGGTCCGCGGGACTCGGCGCGGCCGCAGGACTGACGCACGGTCGTCTGCCCGCCCTCGGCCAGCCAGCCGTGGCGGCGTCGCGCGTCGGCGCGCCGGCGAACAAGACCAACCGCAAGCCGTTCCACAGCGCGTGGATGACGAAGGAGCGGCCCTTGACCTGGAACCGCGTGTCGGCACAATCGGTGCTGGCGCCGGTGCCGTTGTCGTTCACCCCGATAGGGTTTGCGCCCGCCGGCGCCCGATCCCGCGCCCCGGCGGTCATTTCGTCCGACCGAGATATCTTGACCCAGATCTGCGTCGCCCGTAGCTGATCGTGGCGCCCGGGCCGAGCGTGCCTCGCCCACCGGCTTGTAACCCCGGCGTCTATCTCGTGGAGGAACATCCTCATGTTTTCGGGCATAACAAACACCGCCACTGTGGGGCGGAGGCTGTAATGGATTTCGCGACGCTACCTCCGGAGATCAATTCCGGGCTGATGTATTCGGGGCCCGGCGCGGGCTCGATGATGCGGGCCGCGGCGGCGTGGGATGCGCTGGCGGTGCGGCTCTTTACCGCGGCGGCCGACTATCGGGCGGTGACCGCGAAGTTGGCTGCGGCCGGCGAGGGCTTGGCCACGGCGGAGCACACCGCAGCCGCACTCTACGTCGACTGGCTCGAGGCGGTCGCGGCCCGCAGTGAGCACGCGGCCACCCAGCTTGCGGCGGCGGCGGGCGCACATCAGACGGCCTTCACGGCGACCGTCCCGCCGCCGGCGATCGCCGGCAACCGCGCTCGACGACTCTCGCTCACCTCGACGAATTGTCTGGGCCAGCACAGCACGGTGATCGCGGACGCCGATGCCGAGTACGACGCGATGTGGGCGCAGAACACCGGCGCCATGTACGCCTACGCGCGGGCCGCGGCCGCTGCCACCGCGATTGCTCTCTTTCCCGAACCACCCGGCAATCCCGCTGTGGCCGAACGTAGTTGGGTCTTGCAATCGGCACCGGACGTCATATCGGCCGGCCGCAAGGTGATGTCGGTGATACCCGACGCTTTAGCGCGCTTGTCGTCGTCACCACTGCAGACGATCGATGCGTCACTGTCCCCGGTCACCGCGCCGCTGTCGAAGCTGAACTCGGTGACCGCAGCGTCAGATTTCGCGATCGCCCACCTGAATTCGGTGAACAAGACGGCGGCCCTGCAATCGCTTTTCCCGAAGCCGGCCGCCACCAAAGGCGTCAAGGCGGCCTTGCGTCGCGCGGCGCCGGTCGGCGCGCTGTCGGTGCCGCGCGCCTGGGCGGCCGCGGCGCCCCTGCTGGAGCGGTCGATCGGGGATCGGACCGGCGAACCCGTACGCCTGGTCGCGATCAGCGAGCCGCCCGGTCCCCATGCGGCCAATGAGCTGGGTTAGAGCGGGGTGACATAGGCCGCGCTGATGCCGCCGTCGACCATGAACGTCGAGGCGGTGATGAACGACGCGTCGTCGCTGGCCAAAAACGCTACTGCCGAGGCGATTTCGTCGGGTTTGGCGAAGCGGCCGACCGGGACGTGCACCAGTCGGCGCGCGGCGCGTTCCGGGTCTTTGGCGAAAAGCTCTTGCAGCAGAGGGGTATTGACCGGCCCCGGGCACAGGGCGTTGACGCGGATGCCCTGCCGGGCGAACTGCACGCCCAGCTCGCGCGACATGGCCAGCACCCCGCCCTTGGACGCCGTGTAGGAGATCTGCGACGTCGCCGACCCCAGGACCGCGACGAACGACGCGGTATTGATGATCGATCCCTGGCGGGCGGGCACCATGTGGCGCAACGCCGCCCGGCAGCACAGGTACACCGACTTCAGGTTGACGTCCTGAACGCGTTGCCACGCCGGCAGTTCGGTGTTCTCGATCAGGTCGTCGTCGGGCGGGGAGATGCCGGCGTTGTTGAACGCGATGTCGATGCGCCCGTGCGCACGCGCCGCGGTACCGAACAGCGCGTCGACCGCGCCCTGGTCGGACACGTCGGTGGGTACAAACAAACCGGACAGTTCCTCGGCCGCCGCGCCACCGGCGTCGGCGTCGATGTCGCCTACCACGATGGTGGCGCCCTCGGCGCGCATCCGCCGGGCCGCGGCCAGCCCGATGCCGCCGCCGGCGCCGGTGACGACGGCCACCCGGCCTGCCAGTCGTTGGGTGAGATCGACCGCCACCGCCTAGTCCTCCTTGATCGCGATGAACACGTTCTTGGTTTCGGTGAACTGCAGCGGCGCGTCCGGGCCCAGCTCACGGCCCAGCCCCGACTGCTTGAACCCGCCGAACGGGGTGCTGTAGCGCACCGACGAGTGCGAATTCACCGACAGGTTCCCGGCTTCCACCGCCCGCGAGACGCGCAGCGCGCGGGACAGATCGTCGGTCCAGATCGATCCGGACAGGCCGTAGCTGGTGTCGTTGGCCAGCGTGATGGCGTCGTGCTCGTCGTCGAAGGCCAGCACCGTGACGACCGGGCCGAAGATCTCGTCGGTGACACAGCGGTCGGTGCGGTGCGGCGTCAGAACCGTTGGCGGAAACCAGAATCCGCGGCCGGCCGGCGCGGTGCCGCGAAACGCGACCGGGGCGTCGTCGGGCACGTACGACGCCACCTTGTCGCGGTGCGCAGCGGACACCAGCGGCCCCATCTCGGTGCCCCGAGACGCCGGGTCGCCGACGACGACGCGCGTGACGGCGGGCTCGAGCAACTCCATGAAGCGGTCATAAACGCTGCGCTGCACCAGTATCCGGCTGCGGGCGCAGCAGTCCTGACCCGCGTTGTCGAACACCCCGGCCGGCGCGGTCGCGGCGGCGCGCTCCAGATCACAATCGGCGAAGACGATGTTGGCGCTCTTGCCGCCCAGTTCGAGGGTCACCCGCTTGACCTGTGCCGCCGCTCCCGTCATCACCGCCTTGCCGACCTCGGTGGACCCGGTGAACACCACCTTGCGGATGTCGGGATGGGTGACGAACCGCTGCCCCACCACCGCACCCCGCCCCGGCAGCACCTGCAGCAGATCCGCGTCGAGGCCGGCCTGCACCGCCAGCTCACCGAGCCGGATCGTGGTCAGCGGCGTCACCTCGGCGGGTTTGACCAGCACGGCGTTGCCCGCGGCCAGCGCCGGCGCGAAACCCCACGACGCGATGGGCATCGGGAAGTTCCACGGGGTGATCACGCCGACCACACCCATCGGCTCGTTGAACGTGACGTCCAGGCCGCCGGCCACGGGAATCTGCTTGCCGGACAAGCGTTCCGGGCTGGCCGCGTAGAAGTTCAACACGTCGCGGACGTGACCGGCCTCCCACTCGGCCGACGCGATGGGATGCCCAGAATTGGCGACCTCGAGGGCGGCGAGCTCGTCGAGGTGGGCGTCGACGGCGGCGGCGAAGGCCCGCAGGCCGGCGGCCCGTTCGGCCGGGGCCAACCGCGCCCACCTGCGCTGGGCCGCCCGCGCCCGGCCCACCGCGTCGTCGACCGCCGCAACGTCGGCATGCTCGACCGACCGCAGCACCTCCTCGGTGGCCGGGTTGATCAGTTGCGCGGTGCTCAACTCAGCTCCCGCGTCCCGCGTAGGACCGCGCGGCGTCCACGATCGCGGTGAACAGCCGCAGGTCGTCCAACGACTGCTCCGGATGCCATTGCACGGCAAGCACAAACCTGTCCCCCGGCAGCTCCAGCGCCTCGACGACGCCGTCGCCGTCCCGCGCACTGACCACCAGGCCGTCGCCCACCTTGTCGATGGCCTGATGGTGATAGCTCGGCGCATCGGCGGCCTCCCCGACCAGCGCGGCCAGCCGGGTGCCCGCCACGGTGCGCACCGGCAGCCGGGTGAATACCCCGTTGCCCGCCCGGTGTCCGCTGTGCCCGAGCACGTCGGGCAGGTGCTGGTGCAGCGTGCCGCCCAGCGCGACGTTGAGTATCTGCGCGCCGCGGCAGATTCCGAGCACCGGCAGGCCCCGCCGCAGCGCGCCACGCAACAGCGCGAACTCCCACGCGTCGCGGTCGGTGCGGGGCTGGTCGGTGCTCGGGTGGGGTTGCTGGCCGTAGCTGGCGGGGTCCACGTCGTAGCCGCCCGTGATCACCAGGGCGTGCAGGCTGTCGAGAACCGAATCGACGATCTCGGCGTCCACCGGCTGCGGTGGCAGCAGCACCGCGATCCCGCCGGCCAGGATGACGCCTTCGAAGTAGTCGGCGGGCAGATACCCGGCGGGGATGTCCCAGATGCCGGTCTGCACCCGCTCCAGGTACGTCGTGAGGCCGACAACCGGGCGGCTCAGTGGCGATCGCAAGCGCGGCGTAGCCGGGCGCAGCGGGTCGCCACCATCGAGGCTAAAGCCGTTCAAACCCACGCATCCTCTCCCAGTCGGTGACCGCCGCGTTGAAGGCCGCCAACTCCACCCGCGCGTTGTTCAGGTAATGGGCGACCACCTCGTCGCCGAACACGTCCCGCGCGAGCGCCGAGCGTTCGAACGCCGAGGCCGCCTCGGCAGGGTGACGGGCAACCGCTCGACGCCGGGAGTCCGGTAGGCGTTTCCCGCGCAGGGCTCCGGTAGCTCCAGCCCCCGTTCGATACCGTACAGCCCTCCGGCGACGATGGACGCCACCGCCAGATACGGGTTGACGTCGCCGCCGGGCACCCGGCACTCGACGCGGGTGTTGGACCCATGACCGACCACCCGCAGCGCGCAGGTGCGATTGTCCACACCCCACGCCAGCGCGGTGGGCGCGAAACTGCCGTCGGCGAATCGCTTGTAGGAGTTGACGTTCGGCGCATAGAACAGCGTGAGCTCGCCCAGGCTGGCGAGCAGGCCGGCCAGGAAACTGCCGAACGTCGAGGACATGCCATGCGGGCGGCTGGGGTCGGCGAACACGGCACCACCCTGCGAATCGCGCAGCGAGAGGTGCACGTGACAACTGTTGCCTTCTCGCTCATCGTATTTCGCCATGAACGTGAGGCTCTTGCCGTGCCGGTCGGCGATCTCCTTGGCGCCGTTCTTGTAGATGACGTGGTTGTCGCAGGTGATCAGCGCGTCGGCGTAGCGGAAACCGATTTCCTGCTGTCCCCTGTTGCATTCACCCTTGACGGCCTCAAAGCGCAGGCCGGCGCCGATCATCCCCTGCCGGATGTCGCGCAGCAACGGCTCCATGCGCGAGGACGCCGAGATCGCGTAATCGATGTTGTAGTCGCTGGCCGGGGTCAGCCCGCGGTAGCCGTTGGCCCACGCCTGGCGATAGGGCTCGTCGAAGACGATGAATTCCAGTTCGGTGGCGACGTCGGCGGCCAGGCCCCGCTCGGCCAACCGGTCCAGCTGGCGGCGCAGGATCGCCCGCGGCGACACGGTGACCGGGCTGCCGTCGGACCAGCCCACGTCGGCGATTACCAACGCCGTGCCGGGCAGCCAGGGAATGCGCCGCAGGGTGGACAGGTCGGGCAGCATCACCGTGTCGCCGTATCCGGTGTCCCAGCTCGACATGGCGTAGCCGCTCACGGTGTTCATGTCGACGTCGACGGCGAGCAGGTACCCGCAGCACTCGGCGCCGTGCCTGGCCACCTCGTCGACGAACAGCCGGGCGTCGATCCGCTTGCCGACCAGCCGGCCCTGCATGTCGGCGAACGCCACGATGACGGTGTCCACCTCGGCGGCGCCCACCAATCGCTGCAGCTCGCTCAACGACAGCATCGCGGCATCGGGATCGGTCACCGCGTGTTCTTCACTGGCCATGACGGTCAGTCAACCAGGCGCTACCAGCTGCTGGTGCGCAGAATGATCTCCGCGGCCAGTTGCGCCGTCGACTCCTGCACCGTGCGCCGCCCCAGGTGCACCACCCGGTAGTCGGCGTAGACGTAGCGCTGGCTGGCCTGCGCCACGGCCCGGGCGGCCGGCGAGCTGACCAACACCGTGGTGCCGATCTCGACCGGCGGGCAGTGCCCGTCGGTGACGGCGCCCTCGTAGTTGGAGGCCCGCGGGTGGCCGCGGTCGATCACCACCAGTCCGACGAAGCGGCCCAGCCGGGTGGCGGTCAGCTCCCAGGCGAGCTCGGCGCCGGCGCGATCCCCCATCACCACGGCCCAGCCGATGCCCAGGGCGTCGAGGATGCCGATGAGCGACTTGGGGGTCAGCCGCGAATCGAAGCCGACCACGACCGTCCGAAGCGATGCGGTGTGCAGGCGCTCGCAGACCGCGTCGTACGCCGCCGGGACGCGGTCTGCGTCGCCCAGTATGACGACGACGACGCCGTTCTCCGGGCCGGCCACAACCACCGGCACGGGGAATCCGTCCAGGGTGGTCATCATCGAGGACACCCCAGCACGCTACAACCAAATGGCGTGCGCGCGCGACGATTCTTCAGCATCTGGTACGCGGATCCGATTTTTTGCCGCGCCGTCAACGGCGGCGTTCACACCGCGCTGGGCGCGAATGCCCTAGGGCCGCAAAGCACTTGCGAGATGCGGTCGCCGCGGCGGGGGACCATCAAGCAAGCTGAGAATACCGTCGAGGTCGAGGTGGGATGCCAGCAAGTCGGCGGCGACATCGAGTTGCGCGTCGCGGCGGGCGGCGACGTCGACGTCCCCGACCACGAATCCGCCGCGGCCGGCGGCATCGGCGACCCAGCGCAGCCAGCCGCGCCGGAAGTCGTCATTGTCGAGCAATCCGTGCCAGTGGGTCCCGAAGACCGCCCCGCGCACCACACCCTGGGGCTGGGGATCGGCGTCACACTCGAACCAGCTCGCCTCCGCGCAGCGGGTGAGCCGGCCGTGGTGGATCTCGTATCCGGTGAGCGGGCGCTGCCAGCGGCGCAGGGTCTTGTCGGCATCGAAGGCGATGTCGGCGTCCAGCAGCCCGAGCCCGGCCACGCCCGTCGTGCCGGATTCCACCGGATCATCTAGGCGACTGCACAGCATTTGAAATCCGCCGCAGATTCCCAGCACCGGCTTGCCGGCGCGGGCGTGCGCGGCGATCGCGTCGGCCAGGCCCTGGACACGCAACCACGCCAGGTCGGCGACGGTGGCCTTGCTGCCCGGGATGACGATCAGGTCGGCGTCGGTGACGTCGGCGGGGTCGGTGACCCAGCGCACCAGCACGCCCGGTTCACAGGCCAGCGCCTCGACATCGGTGGAGTTGGAGATGCGGGGCAACCGGACCGCGGCCACCCGCAGCCACTCGTCGCCGCAGGGCGGGGCGGGCGTGCCGATGACGCGGTGCGCGACCACCGACAGCGAGTCCTCGGCGTCCAGCCACAGCTCGTCGGCGTACGGGAGCACGCCGTAGGTGGGCCGGCCGGTCATGTCGTGCAGCTGGCGCAACCCGGGTTCGAGCAGCGCCGGGTCGCCGCGGAACTTGTTGACGACGAACCCCGCGATCAGCGCCTGGTCGTCGGGCTCGAGCACCGCGACCGTCCCGAACAGGTGCGCCAACAGCCCGCCGCGATCGATGTCCCCGACCAAAAGCACCGGCAAATCCGCGGCCCGGGCCAGCCCCATGTTGGCCAGATCGGTGGCGCGCAGGTTGATCTCGGCCGGCGAACCGGCCCCCTCGCAGATCACCGCGTCGAATTCGGCACGCAGGCAGGTCAACTCGTCGAGCACGACGGAGGCCAGCCGATCACGGTGCCGCACATAGCTTTTCGCGCTGACCGTGTCGGCAACCCGCCCCTTGATCACCAGTTGCGACGTGCGGTCACTGCCCGGCTTGAGCAGGATCGGATTGAAGCGCACGCTGGGTTCCAGCCCCGCCGCGCGCGCCTGGATCGCCTGGGCGCGGCCGATCTCACCGCCTTCGACGGTCACCACGGAGTTGTTGGACATGTTCTGCGCCTTGAAGGGGGCGACGCGGACCCCGCGGCGGGCCAGCAACCGGCACAGGCCCGCCACCACCACCGATTTCCCGGCGTCGGAGCTGGTGCCCGCGACCAGCAGGGCTCCGGTCATCCGGCAAAAGTCATGGCAAGGTGAGGATTTCGACGCCGGTTTCGGTGACCAGCAGGGTGTGCTCGAATTGCGCGGTCCACTTGCGATCGCGGGTGACCACCGTCCAGCCGTCGTCCCAGATCTCGTAGTCCAGGCCGCCGAGGTTGATCATCGGTTCGATGGTGAACGTCATCCCCGGTTGCATGATGGTCGACACCGACGGCTGCTCGTAGTGCAGGACCACCAGGCCGTTGTGGAACGTGGTACCGATGCCGTGACCGGTGAAGTCGCGAACGACGTTGTAGCCGAACCGGTTTGCGTACGACTCGATGACGCGGCCGACGACCGACAGAGCCCGCCCGGGCTTGACGGCGTTGATCGCGCGCATCGTCGCCTCCCGGGTTCGCTCCACCAGCAGCCGGTGCTCCTCGGACACATCGCCGGCCAGGAAGGTCGCGTTGGTGTCGCCGTGCACCCCGTCGATGTAGGCGGTGACGTCGATGTTGACGATGTCGCCGTCCTCGATCACCGTCGAGTCCGGGATGCCATGGCAGATGACCTCGTTGAGCGACGTGCAGCACGATTTCGGGTAGCCCTTGTAACCCAGCGTGGAGGGGTAGGCGCCGTGGTCGACCATGTACTCGTGGGCGATGCGGTCCAGTTCGTCGGTGGTCACCCCCGGTGCGACGGCCTTGCCCGCCTCCACCAGCGCGCCGGCCGCGATCCGGCCGGCGACGCGCATTTTCTCGATCACCTCGGGGGTCTGCACCCACGGTTCGCTGCCCTCCTGGGCGGTGGGCTTGCCGACGTATTCCGGGCGCGCGATACTGCCGGGCACCGGCAGAGTCGGGGACAACTCTCCGGGGGAAAGCGCGGTGCGAGCAGGCATGCGACCAGCTTAATGGCAGGGCGGGTGGACGCTCAGAGCCGCTGACGGCGCAGCAGCGAGCGCCGCGGCCCGCGGATGATCACCGAGCCGCACACCACCCGCCCGGTCAACACGACGTGTGGCCTGCCCTCACCAGGCGGGTCTTTGCGACGGTCACTGGCGCTGCCCACGTAGACCTCGACGTCGTCGATGGACGCGCTGGCGCCGTCGGGCAATCGAATCTCCACCGAGCCGAATCTCATGTCGAGTTCGATGACCACCACCGGCCCCGCGAAGCGGGCCTTGGTGAGGTCGAGTTCCACCGAGCCCAGCCGGCGGACCAGCGCCAGGCGGGTGGGCACCTGCCATTCACCGTGGCGCTTCAGCGAACCCGCCCAGCCGCGCAGCTCGACCCGGTCGGCCGCGGAGGTGACGATGGCACCCGGCCCCGGCAGGTCGTCGACCAGATGGTCCAGCTCGCCGCGCGTGCGCGCGTAGGACACCTGCGACGAGCGCTGCTCGAACTCGTCGATGTCGATCAGCCCGAGCGCGACGGCGTTGTGCAGTCGCCGCATCGTGCCGTTGCGGTCGGCGTCGGAGACCCGCAGGGCCACCATGTCGCCGCCGGTATCGGTCATGTTCGCAATTTACCGCTGAAGCGGGCCAGCGGCGTCAGGCCAGGAAGTTCGGCGGCAGCGCCTCGAACATGAACTTTGTCATCCGAACCGCCCACTCCGAGCTGCCGCCCCCGACGATCAGCGACGCGAAGGCCAGGTCGCCGCGGTAGCCGGCGAACCAGGAATGCGATCCGCCCGGGAACTCGGCCTCACCGGTCTTGCCGTAGATTTCGCCGCAGCCCGCGATCTCCTTGGCGGTCCCGTTGGTCACCACCAGCCGCATCATCGGCCGCAGCGCGTCGATCATCTTCGGGCTGATCGGCGTGGTGTCCCCCTGGACCGCCGTCTGGCGGCCCACGATCAGTTGCGGCACCGGCGTCTTGCCGGCGGCCACCGTCGCCGCCACCAGGGCCATGCCGAACGGGCTGGCCAGCACCTTGCCCTGGCCGAAGCCGTCCTCGGTGCGTTCGGCCAGGTCGACCGTCGGCGGCACCGACCCCGTCACAGTGGTGACACCGTCCACCGTGTAGTCGAGGCCGATCCCGTATTGGGCGGCCGTCTGGGTCAGGCCACGCGGCGGCATCCGGCTGCTCAGCTCCGCGAACGTGGTGTTGCACGAGCTGGCGAACGCACGCGACAGCGACACCACGCCGAGATCGAAGCCGCCGTAGTTGGGCACCGTGCGGTGCCCGATGTCGAGGTGGCCCGGGCAGCCCAGCATCGAGTTGGGCGTGGCCATGCCGCGGTCGACGGCGGCGCCGGCGGTGACCATCTTGAACGTCGACCCCGGCGGGAACAGGCCGTTGGTGGCCGGCAAACCGTCCGCGTCGGCCCCGCCGTTCTGCGCGATCGCGAGGATCTCTCCGGTCGACGGCTTGATGACCACGATCATCGCCTTGCCGCCCTTGTTGTCGACCGCGCGCTGGGCGGCGTTTTGCACCGTGCGGTCCAGAGTGATCGAGACCGACGGCGCCGGAGATCCCTCGACCTCGTGCAGCACCTCGACTTCGACGCCGTTCTGGTTGACGCTGACCACCCGCCAGCCCGCCTCACCGTCGAGCTGGTCGACCACCGCCTTCTTCACCGCTGAGATGACCGCGGGCGCGAAATGCGGGTCGGTGGGCAGCATTTCGGGCTGGGGGGTGACCACGACTCCGGGCAGGTGCCCGACCAGCGGGGACACCTTGTCGTTGTCGTCGGGGTGCAGCGTCACCCCCAGATCAACCGGATGCGGTGTCGAGCTGGCCTGCTCGGCCAGCAGCTGCGGATCGTTGAGGGCGCCGTTGAAGGGGTGCAGCACGTCGACGATGGCGTGCGCCGTGCCGGACAGCGCCGGTCCGGCCTGGGTGGCGTCCAGCGTGTAGTGGTACAGGTAGCCCGGCACCAGCACATCGCTGCCGCCGAGCTCGTTCACCGAAGCGCGATGCGGCCGGTCGGCGCGCAGCGCGAACGTCTGGTGCTCGCCCAACTTGGCGTGCAGCGCGGTGGTGGTCCACCGCACGGCCCAGTGCCCCTCGTCGCGGGCCATCTTCAGCTGGCCGTCATAGGTCCACGTGCGGTTCTTGGGCAGGTGCCAGGTGAAGCGGTAGCCGACCGTGCCACTGTCCTCGGCGTACTTGGCGTTGAGCAGCTGGGCGTCGAGGTGGGTTGCCTGCAGGCCGGACCAGGCGGCGTTGAGGGCTTCACGGGCCTCGTTCGGGCTGTCGCTGAGTTGCGCGGCGGTCGCGGTGTCGCCGACGGCCAGCGCGCGGAAGAATTTCTCCGCGGCCGGGCCCGGGCCGTCGGGCCGCGGCGTGCAGCCGGACAGGGCGACGGCCACGACCAGCAGCACGCCTGAGGCAGATGTGGCAATTGTTGTTCTCGTTACCATCGGTGCTGATGTTAAGAACTGTGGCCTGAACAGGGGCGCCGACACACCGAGACCGAACCGTGATGTCGTCCAAAAGACCGCTCGGCGCCCGGCCAGCAGGGCGTTCGTCAGTCAATGCCCGGCCAGCCGGGCGCTCGCGGCCGAAGGGCTGGCACGGGGCCGCTAGTCGAGCAGCACCGTCGCGAAGGTGCCGATCTGGGTGAACCCCACCCGTGCGTAGGCGGCGCGGGCCACCGTGTTGAAGTCGTTGACGTACAGGCTGGCGGTGCGCCCGGTGCCGACGATCACCGCGGCCACCGTCGCGGTGCCGGCGGTGCCCAGGCCCAGCCCGCGCCACTCCGGGTGCACCCATACCCCCTGGATCTGGCCCACGCCCGGAGACTGCGAGCCCACCTCGGCCTTGAAGACGACCTGGCCGTGCTCGAACCGCGCCCAGGCCCGCCCGGCCGTGATCAGGCTGGCCACTCGGCGCCGGTAGCCGCGACCGCCGTCGCCGACGCGCGGGTCGACGCCCACTTCGCCGATGAACATGTCGACGGCGGCCACCAGGTAGGCGTCCAGCTCTTCGGGCCGGACCTGCCGCACCCCGGGGTCGAGGTCGCAGCTGGGGTGGTTGGACAACGCCAGTAGCGGCTGGCGGTCGCGCACGTCGCGAGCCGGCCCCCAGGCCGCCTCGAGCCGCTCCCACATCGGCATCACCAGGTCAGCCCTGCCGACCAGCGACGAGCAGCGCCGCGTCCCGCGCATGGCCTCGTCCGCGAACGCGCTCAGGTCGGCCGGGGCGCCGCGCAGCGGAATCAGGTTGGCGCCGGCAAAGCACAGCGATTCGTCGGCGCCGCGCAGCGTCCACAGTTCGCCGCCGATCGAGTTGGGATCGATGCCGTGGTCGGCAACCCGGGCCGCGACCATGCAGGAGGCGACGGGATCGTCATTAAGCACCCGCCAGACGGCGGCCGCGTCGCGCACCACCGACACCCGTCGCTCACCGACAAGGCGGAACAGGGGCGGAGCCGACATAGGGCGAACTCTCTGTGGTGCGATTTCTCAGACCAGAACGGCGCTGGCCTTCATCAGCTTACGGTGACAACAGGTGAACCGCTGGATGTTGCTTCGGGTCCGTCGCCGCTCTCGTGGCCCATTTCGGCGGCGATGCGCATCGCCTCTTCGATCAGCGTCTCGACGATCTGGGCTTCGGGCACGGTCTTGATCACCTCGCCACGAACGAAGATCTGGCCCTTGCCGTTTCCGGATGCGACGCCCAGGTCGGCCTCGCGGGCCTCCCCCGGACCGTTGACGACGCAGCCCATCACGGCCACCCGCAGCGGGACGTCCAGCCCGTCCAGGCCGGCGCTGACCTCGTTGGCCAGGGTGTAGACGTCGACCTGGGCGCGGCCGCAGGACGGGCACGACACGATCTCGAGCCCGCGCGGGCGCAGGTTCAGCGACTCGAGGATCTGGATGCCGACCTTGACTTCCTCGACCGGCGGCGCCGACAGCGACACCCGGATGGTGTCGCCGATCCCCCGCGACAGCAGCGCACCGAAGGCGACCGCCGACTTGATGGTGCCCTGGAAGGCCGGGCCGGCCTCGGTGACGCCCAGATGCAGCGGGTAATCGCACTGCTCGGCCAGCTGCTCGTAGGCGGCGACCATCACGACGGGATCGTTGTGCTTGACGCTGATCTTGATGTCGCCGAAGCCGTGCTCCTCGAACAGCGAGGCCTCCCACAGCGCGGACTCGACCAGCGCCTCCGGGGTGGCTTTGCCGTACTTCTGCATGAACCGCTTGTCCAGCGAGCCCGCGTTGACGCCGATGCGGATCGGGATGCCGGCCGCGGCGGCGGCCTTGGCGACTTCGCCCACGCGGCCGTCGAATTCCTTGATGTTGCCGGGGTTCACCCGCACGGCGGCACACCCGGCGTCGATGGCGGCGAAGATGTACTTGGGCTGAAAGTGGATATCGGCGATCACCGGGATCTGGCTGTGCCGGGCGATTTCGGCCAGCGCGTCGGCGTCCTCCTGGCGCGGGCAGGCCACCCGCACGATGTCACAACCGGCGGCGGTCAACTCGGCGATCTGCTGCAGCGTCGTGTTGACGTCATGCGTCTTGGTGGTGCACATCGACTGCACCGAAATCGGATAGTCGCTGCCGACCCCGACGTCGCGGACCATCAGCTGGCGCGTGATGCGCCGGGGCGCAAGCGTGGGCGCCGGGGTCTGCGGCATGCCCAGGCCAATGCTCATGTGCGCTGCCTTCTCTCTACTGGAACAGCCGGATCGGATTCACCAGATCGGCGGTGACGGTCAGCAGCATGTAGCCGACCACGAATACCAGCACGACGTATGTCGCGGGCATGAGCTTGAGGTAGTTCACCGGCGCGGCCGCGACCATGCCTCGCGCCGACCGCACCAGGTTACGGATCTTCTCGAACACCGCGATGGCGATATGGCCGCCGTCGAAGGGCAGCAGCGGCACCAGGTTGATCGCACCCAGGATGAGGTTCAGCTGGGCCAGGAAGAACCAGAACGCCACCCACAAACCGTGGTCGACGGTGTCACCGCCGATGATGCTGGCGCCGACGACGCTCATCGGGGTCTGCGGATCGCGCTGCCCGCCGCCGATGGCGTGCACCAGCGCACCGACCTTCGTCGGGATCGCGACCAGCGCCTTGCCGACCTCGCCGGTGAGGTCACCGGCGAAGGCGACGGTGGCCGGGATCGCGGTGAACACCCCGTAGCGGGTGGGCGCCACCTTGACGGCGCCCACGCCGATGGCGCCGACCGTCGAGGGTTGTTGCTGAGCGCCCTGCCCGTTGCCCAAGTAGCGCTGGGTGGTGGTGACGTCGACGTAGGTGGTGATCTTGGTGCCGTTGCGCTCGGCGACGATCGGGACGTTGCCGTGCACCTTGCGGATCGCGGCGGCCATGTCCTCGAAGGTCGACACCGGGGTGTCACCCACCTTGACGATGACATCGCCCGGCCGGATTCCGGCCAGTGCCGCCGGCCCGGGGCCGGTGCAGTCCGCGATCTTGCCCGGTGCCACTTCCGGTGCCACACAAGCGGTTTCGCCGACGACGGCCTGGGTGGGCGGGTGCAGGTTCGGCAGCCCCCAGATGAGCGCGATGCCGTAGAGCAGCACCAGGCAGATGATGAAGTTCGCGGCGGGACCGGCGAACAGCACCGCGACCCGCTTCCAAACCTTCTGCTTGAACATGGCGCGGTCGGTCTCGTCGGGCGCCAGCTCCTCCACCGAGGTCATGCCGGCGATGTCGCAGAAGCCGCCCAGCGGCACGGCTTTGAGGCCGTATTCGGTTTCGCCGCGCCGGGTCGACCACAGCGTGGGCCCGAAACCGACGAAGTAGCGGCGCACCTTCATGCCGGTCGCGCGCGCGACCCACATGTGCCCGCACTCGTGCAGGGCCACCGAGATCAGGATGGCCAGTGCGAACAGCACAATGCCGATTACGAACATCATCTGGTCTCCCAGGACCTTTCTCACACCATTCCGGAGGCTTTTGCTGACACCTCGGCGGGCCGGGCGTGTGCGAGCGAACGCCGCGCCCGCTCGCGTGCCCAGCGCTGCGCGTCGAGTACCTCATCCACGGTAGCGGGTGACACGACCCATTGGTCGGCGGCGTGCAGCACGTCGGCGATGGTTTTGACGATCATGGGGAACCCGACCCGTCCCGCGAGGAAGGCCTCCGCCGCCTCCTCGTTGGCCGCGTTGTAGACGGCGGTCATGCAGCCGCCGATCCGCCCGGCGTGCCTGGCCAACTCGACGGCGGGGAAAACGTCGTCGTCCAGCGGCTCGAAGTCCCAGCTAGAGGCCGTGCTGAAGTCGCAGCTGGCGGCCGCGGCCGCGACCCGCTGGGGCCAGCCGAGGGCCAGCGAGATCGGCAGCTTCATGTCCGGCGGGCTGGCCTGGGCCAGGGTAGAGCCGTCGATGAAGGTGACCATCGAATGAACAATCGACTGGGGGTGCACCACGACCTCGATGCGGTCATAGGGAATGCCGAACAGCAGGTGGGTCTCGATGAGTTCGAGCCCCTTGTTGACCAGCGAGGCCGAGTTCAGCGTGTTCATCGGGCCCATCGACCACGTCGGGTGGGCGCCCGCCTGCTCCGGGGTGACGTGCTCCAGCTGGGCGGCGGTCCAGCCGCGGAATGGCCCGCCGGAGGCGGTCAGCACGAGCTTGGCGACCTCGTCGGGGGCCCCGCCGCGCAGGCACTGGGCCAGCGCGGAGTGTTCGGAATCGACGGGAACGATCTGCCCCGGCTTGGCGGCCCGGAGCACCAGCGGACCGCCGGCGATCAGGGATTCCTTGTTGGCCAGCGCCAGCCGGGCGCCCGACTCCAACGCGGCCAGCGTAGGCCGCAGGCCCAGCGCGCCCACCAGCGCGTTGAGCACGACGTCGGCCTCGGTCTCCTGCACCAGCCGGGTGGCCGCGTCGGGCCCGCAGAACGGGATGTCACCGACCCGCTGCGCCGCGCGCTCGTCGGCGACCGCGACGTTGGTCACACCGGTCTCGGCGCGCTGCCGCAACAGGGCGTCCAGGTTGGCACCGCCCGCGGCCAGGCCGACCACCTCGAAGCGGTCCGGGTTCGCGGCGATGACGTCCAGCGCCTGGGTGCCGATGGAGCCGGTGCTGCCCAGCACCAGGACGCGCAGCCGGTCGCGTGTTTGCCCGTCGGTCGTCGGGTTGGTCACCCATTCATTGTGCCGCCCGGCACCGAGCGGGGCCATCCGCCGGACCGCGGCCGTCGAGCCCGGCGGGGATATGCCAGAATTTGGGTTCGACAAGCCAATCCGATCCGAAGGGGATTCGCCGTGGCCAGTACCGAGGTGGAGCGCTTCACCGGCGTCGACGACGTCGAGGTGCCGTCGGCAGCGTGGGGTTGGAGCAGGATCAATCACCGGACCTGGCACATCGCCGGCCTGATCGGCTTCGGATTCCTGCTGGCGATGTTGCGCGGCAACCACGTCGGCCACATCGAGAACTGGTTCCTGATCGGGTTTGCCGCGCTGATCCTCGTGGCGCTGATCCGCGACCTGTGGGGCCGCCGCCGCGGCTGGATCAGGTAGCCGGCAGCGCGTTGACCCTAGCGGCGCACCCGGCGATGCCAGGCGCCCCCGATGACCACGGCAGTCAATGCGAACACGGCCACCACCCACGGCCACATCCCGTGCTGATGCACCCAGCCGGCCATCGCGCCCTGTAGCCGCCCGGCCGCGGT
Organism: Mycobacterium colombiense; assembly: GCF_003284975.1. Lineage (GTDB taxonomy): Bacteria > Actinomycetota > Actinomycetes > Mycobacteriales > Mycobacteriaceae > Mycobacterium > Mycobacterium europaeum_A. Next base: position 14,714 of record NZ_QMEU01000037.1, on the reverse strand, counting down.
GATCACCGCGTCCCGCGGATCGCCGCCGGCGCCGAACAGCCGCACCTCGTAACCGCCGTAATAGGCCACATACAGCCCAACCAGCACCAGCAACCCGCCACCGATCCGGTTGACGAACGGCAGGATCCGGCGCAACCGGTCCACCAGCGCCGTGCTCGCCGTGGCCGCAGCGACCGCCAGCACCCCGACCACCAGGGTCAGCCCCGCGCTGTAGGCGAGGTAGATCGCCACCCCGGTGACGAGCGATCCCCCGCGTAGGCCGGCCGCCGTAACGGCCAGGAACGGCCCGATGGTGCACGACAGCGAGGCGATCGCGTAGCTGATGCCGTAGCCGTACATGGAGCCCAGCCGGGCGGTGGGCGCCAACCGCGGGCCCAGCGGTCGCGGGGTCAGGGCCGACAGCTCCCGGCCCGCCAGCAGCCACGCCCCGAGCCCGATCAGCACCACACCCACGCCCACGGTGGCGTACGGCAGGAACCGCTGCACGGTGCTCGCCGCCGAGACGGTCAGGAGGCCGAACGCGCCGAACACCGTCAGGAAGCCCAGCGCCATCCCCGCGGTGGCCGCCAGCGCACGCCCGGCCGCCGCCGCACCCGAGACCGCCCCCGCACCCTGGCCGCGCACCACCAGCAGCAGGTAGCCGGGCAGCATGGCAAACCCGCACGGGTTCAGCGCGGCCACCGATCCGGCGGCGAAGGCCAGGCCGACCAGACCCTGGTCCACCGAGTCAGGACCTCAGGGCCGAGACCCGGTCGGAAAGCTCCTGCTGGGACATTGCGGAGGTCGGGTTGTTGACGAACGTCGAGCTGCCGTCAGCGCGGTAGAACACGTAGGCGGGCTGCCAGGGGACGTTGTAGCGGGCCCAGATCGAGCCGTCGGCGTCGTTGAGGTTGGTGAATCTCAGCCCGTACTTGGAGACGAAGTTCTGTTCCGCGCCGACATCCGAGTGACCGGCGACGCCGACGAAGGTGACGCCGGGATTGGCGGCGGCCACCTGGCTGACGCCTGGGGCCTCGGCGTTGCAGAACGGGCAAAACGGCGCCCAGAACCACAACACCGCGGGTCTGCCCTGCAAGCTGGCGCCGTTGAACGGCGCACCACCCAGGGTCGTGCCGCTGAATTGCAGCCGGTCATCGGCGGCGGCCGCGCGCGGCGCGCCACCGAGTACCACTATCAGTGCGGCGGCGATGAGGGCCGCGACAAACAACTTGAGCGGAGAGAACAAGCGGATCACGACACACCCCCGGGTTGCTGAAGTTATGCCTTTAAGACGTGCGCGTCGCCCCGCGGGTTCACCCGACGGCGCGCGCTACCTGTTCTCGGCGGCCAGCTGTCCGCACGCTGGTGCCTGATCGCCTGCGCTCCAGCTACCCGCCTTCGGCGGCCAGCTGTCCGCACGCTGGTGCCTGATCGCCTGCGCTCCAGCTACCCGCCTTCGGCGGCCAGCTGTCCGCACGCGGCACTGATCTCGCGGCCGCGCGTGTCGCGCACCGTGCAGGAGACGCCTTTGGCACGGACGCGCCGGACGAACTCCCGCTCGACCGCCTTGGGGCTGGCGTCCCACTCACTACCCGGGGTGGGGTTGAGCGGAATCAGGTTAACGTGCACCAGCGGCCCGAGCGCGCGATGCAGCCGCTGCCCCAAAAGGTCTGCGCGCCAAGGTTGGTCGTTGACGTCGCGGATCAACGCGTACTCCACCGACACCCGCCTGCCAGTGACGTCGGCGTAATACCGCGCGGCGTCGAGGGCCTCGGTGATCTTCCACCGGTTGTTCACCGGCACCAGGGTGTCGCGCAGTTCGTCGTCGGGCGCGTGCAGCGACAGCGCCAACGTCACCCCGAGCCGTTCGTCGGCGAGCTTGCGGATGGCGGGCGCCAGCCCCACCGTCGACACGGTCACCGAACGGGCCGAGATGCCGAAACCGTGGGGCGGCGCGGCGATGATGCGCCGCACCGCGGCGACCACGCGGGCGTAATTGGCCAGCGGCTCCCCCATGCCCATGAACACCACGTTGGACAGCCGGTCCCCGAAGTCGTCGCGTAGGGCCGCGGCGCCGGCACGGACCTGCTCGAGGATCTCGGCCGTCGACAGGTTGCGAGTCAGCCCGCCCTGACCGGTCGCGCAGAACGGACACGCCATGCCGCAACCGGCCTGCGACGAAATGCACACCGTGTTGCGTTGCGGGTAACGCATCAGCACCGATTCGACGGTGACCCCATCGAGGGCGCGCCACAACGTCTTTCGCGTCTGGCCCGCATCGCAGGTCACCTCCGAGGCCGCGGTGAGCAGGATCGGGAACATCGTCTCGGCGAGGGCGTCGCGCAGGCCCGCTGGAAGGTCGGTCATCTGCCGCGGGTCGGCGATCAGCCGGCCGTAGTACTGATGCGCCAGCTGCTTGGCGCGAAACGCCGGCAGGCCCAGCTCGGTGACGGCGGCCGCGCGACCGTCCTCGTCGAGGTCGGCGAGGTGCCGCGGCGGCCTGCCGGGACGGGGCTCGGAGAACACCAATTGTTGAACCATGACCTGTCCAGTATCGCCTCTCGACCGGACCGGCCTAGGGAACGAGTGTCAGCACCGTCCAGGCGGCGACCGCCGAGGGCAGGACGCCGTCGAGCCGATCCATCAATCCGCCGTGGCCGGGCAGCAGCCGTCCCATGTCCTTGATGCCGAGGTCGCGCTTGACCTGGGACTCCACCAGATCCCCCAACGTGCAGGTCAGCACCAGGACGACGCCCAGCAACGCGCCGATCCACCACGGTTTGTGAGCCAGCAAAGTAGCGGTCAGCGTCGCCGCGGTGATCCCGAACACCAACGATCCGGCGAAGCCCTCCCACGACTTCTTGGGGCTGATCGCCGGGACCATCGGGTGCTTGCCGAGCAGCGCCCCCACGGCATATCCGCCGGTGTCGGAGGCCACCACGGTGATCATCAGGCAGAACACCCGTCCGGCGCCGTCGTGCGGGTAGACCAGCAGCACGCCGAAGGAGGCGAAGAGCGGCACCCAGGCGGCCAGGAACACGGTCGCCGAGGCGTCCCTGAGGTAGTTGGCCGATGGCGACCCGTCGAACGGCTCGGGCCGCTTGCTGTTGTCCTGCAGGAACAGCCGCCACACGTTGCAGACCACCACGGTGACGCCGAAGCCGGCCAGGGCGCCCGCGGCGTGGAACGGCCAGGTCAGCCAGACGGTGAGCTGGCCGCCGGCCAGCAGCGGGATGACGGGGATGACGTAGCCGGCTTCACGTAATCGCCGCACCACTTCGTGGGTGGCCACCATGATGGCGAGCGCGACGATGGGAACCCAGAACCGCGGCGCGAACACCAGGGTGACGATCAGCACGCCGCCGATCCCGGCCCCCACCGCGATGGCGGCGCGCAGGTCGCGTCCGGCCCGGGACGTCTTCGTGGCCGGCTGCGCGCTCGTCTTCTTGGCGGCGCGCGCCCGATTGTCGGGCGGGTTGCCTGCGCCGGGTTCTGGGGTTGCCACTGGCCTGGATGAACTTAGCTGCTGAGCGGTCGCTAGACCTCCAGCAGTTCGCCTTCTTTGTGCTTGACCAGCTCTTCGATCTGGGTGATGTACTGGTGGGTGGTCTTGTCCAGATCCTTTTCGGCCCGGCCGACCTCGTCCTCGCCGGCCTCGCCGTCCTTGCGGATGCGGTGCAGCTCCTCCATCGCCTTGCGGCGGATGTTGCGCACCGAGACCTTGGCGTCCTCGCCCTTGCCCTTGGCCTGTTTGACCAGCTCGCGGCGGCGCTCCTCGGTGAGCTGCGGGACCGCCACCCGGATCAGGGTGCCGTCGTTGGTGGGGTTGACGCCCAGGTCGGAGTTGCGGATCGCCGTCTCGATCGCGCCCACCTGGCTGGCCTCGTAGGGCTTGATGACGACCAGGCGCGCCTCGGGCACGTTGATGCTGGCCAGTTGGGTGATGGGCGTGGCCGAGCCGTAGTAGTCGATCACGATCCGCGAGAACATGCCGGGGTTGGCCCGCCCGGTTCGGATGGTCGACAAGTCGTCGCGGGCGACCGCTACGGCCTTCTCCATTTTCTCTTCCGCGTCGAAGAGAGCCTCGTCAATCATGTGCGCCGCTCCTCCTCAGCTGCGTTGCGGATCGTCGCAAGCGCAGATCATCGCGTCCTCGGTTCAGGTGGTGACCAGAGTCCCGATCTTCTCACCAGCGACCGCCCGGGCGATATTGCCATTGGTCAGCAGGTTGAACACCAGGATCGGCATGCCATTGTCCATGCAGAGGCTGAAGGCGGTGGCATCGGCCACTCGTAACCCGCGGTCGATGACCTCGCGGTGGCTGATCGCAGCGATCAATTCGGCATCGGGATGCTCCCGCGGATCCGCGGAGAACACGCCGTCAACGGCCTTGGCCATCAGGACCACCTCGGCGCCGATCTCCAGGGCGCGCTGCGCGGCCGTGGTGTCGGTGGAGAAGTACGGCAGTCCCATGCCGGCCCCGAAGATCACCACGCGCCCCTTTTCCAGGTGACGCACGGCGCGCAGCGGTAGGTAGGGCTCGGCCACCTGGCCCATGGTGATCGCGGTCTGGACGCGGGTGACAATGCCTTCCTTCTCCAGAAAGTCTTGCAGCGCAAGGCTGTTCATGACGGTGCCCAACATGCCCATGTAGTCCGACCGCGTGCGTTCCATGCCGCGCTGCTGAAGTTGCGCGCCCCGAAAGAAGTTGCCACCGCCGATGACGACGGCCACCTGGACACCGCCGCGGACCACCTCGGCGATCTGCCGGGCCACCCGCGCCACCACGTCCGGGTCCAGGCCGACCTGCCCGCCGCCGAACATCTCACCGCCGAGCTTGAGCAGCACTCGTGAATACCTGGCCCGGCTCGGGGACTGGCCGGAAGCCAGGCCGTTGTCCGGTGCGGATTGCGGTATGCCGTTGCTGGCGGTTGTCGGCTCCGGCCTTCCAGCCGCCGAGCCGGCGACTTGGGGGTCCCTGGACTCCGTCATCAGACTCCTCGCATGAGAGTGCCATCCCGGGCGATCTCCATCCGGAACGGCATTTCACATCCTGCCTCATCGCAGCACAATGCGACGTCGGCGGGGTGCATTATGCGCACAGTTGGCGTGCCGGACCAATTTTCGAGTCTGCCCGTACCGGAATGCGTGGGCGCCGATGCCCGCCGCCGCCGGCGCGTTTGAGCGCTGCATGGCATGGGAACCCGCAACAACGCGGCAGAATTACGCGGTCTCAAGCAACGAGGACCAGCCTCGCCGTATGACCGGGTTGATCGTTCGCGATCGCCGTTGAGCGTGGATCGCTCAGAGTACGCCAACGAGGAGGAACACTTTCCATGGCTGAAGAAAACAAGTCGGGACCTGCCGAAGCCGTCAAGGGCGTCGTCGAGGACGTCAAAGGAAAGGCCAAGGAGGCCGCAGGCGCCGTGGCCGGTCGTGACGACCTGACCCGCGAGGGCCAGGCGCAGCAGGACAAGGCCGACGCGCAGCGCGATGCTGCGAAGAAGGAAGCCGAGGCGGAAGCCGCGCGCGGTGGCGCCAAGGCAGCCGAGGAGCGCCAGAAGGACAACCAGTAACAGGCCGCCAACGATGGGCCCGATCCGTGAAAATGGGTCGGGCCCATCGCCTTTCTTTCCGGCAGATTCGGCCGCTGAAAAGCCTGAGGCTGCATGGCTTTGCATAGTTTTCAGCGGGACGGGTATCCAGGCGTAGCGCTGTAAGACATCTCCACAGAGGTGCCTACGGACCGGGGGGGAAGCCGGGACGTGACGAGGTTTTGGAGATGCTGTTGGACGTGGTGGTGCTCACCGATGAGGACGATTTCGAATCGGCCCTGCCGGATTTGGCCACGTTCGCCCAACCGATTCGCCGCATCGCCCTGACGGCCGAGACCGACGGGCATCTCGCCACCGCCGACGTCGCGATCATCGACGCGCGCAGCAACGTGGCGCTGGCCCAGGCGGTCAGTCATCGCCTCACGACCGACAACCCCGCCACCGCGGTGGTCGCCCTGGTGGCGCCGGCGGACTGTGCGGCGGTCGACGTCGATTGCAATTTCGACGACGTGATGCTGCCCGGCACGTGTGCCGAGGAGTTGCAGGCGCGGTTCCGGCTGGCGATCGGGCGGCGGCGCAGCGTGATCGACGGCGCGCTGAAGTTCGGCGACCTCGTCCTGCATCCGGCCAGTTTCACCGCGTCGCTGGATGGCCAGGATCTGTCCCTCACCCTCACCGAGTTCAAACTGCTGAATTTCCTTGTGCAGCATGCGGGTCGGGCGTTCACCCGGACCCGGCTGATGCAGGAAGTGTGGGGTTATGACAGTACCGGCAAGGTACGCACCGTCGACGTGCACATCCGGCGGTTGCGCGCCAAGCTCGGCGCCCGGCACCAATTCCTAATCGACACCGTGCGAGGAGTCGGCTACCGGGCGGCGACGCCGCCGCAACCCGAATGGATCGTCGCCGACGCCGGTCTTCACCTGAACGCCACGCGGGCGGGCTGACCCTAGCGGGGGCCGTAACTGTCTGCGCTGCAGAGCTTTTCGTGCCTTGTCAGCCGAAGAAGGGGAACGCGCGCTTACGCGCCAGCGCATTCATCCCTTCCTGGATGGCGTCTTGCACTTCATGGTATTTGCGTTCGACGTATTGGTCGTCGTCAGCCTTCGCGGGATCGTTGTCGAGTTCGACCGCGGGCATGAATCGGGTGCGGATCTTGGCCGGCAGGGGCAGCTGCGGCAGCGCCGCCGGGGCGATACCCCACGGCAACGAGACGGCCAACGGGAACACCTTGAGCCGCAGGATCTTATCCAGGCGCAGAGCTTTCGACAGCCGGTCGCCGCGGATCAGCACCGGCATTGCGTCGGCGCCGCCGACGGTGGCGATGGGCACGATCGGCACACCGGCCCGGATCGCCATCTTGACGAAGCCGGTCCGCCCCGCCAGGTTGGCCTGGTCGCGCTCGGTCCACGGGCGCAGTGAATCCACTTCCCCGCCGGGCCACAACGCCACGTCACGCCCCTCCGCCAGGGCGGTGGCAATCGCGTCGGGAGCGGCCGGCAACACGCCCATGGACCGGAAGTAGCGCCCGAACAACGGAATCGCCATCAACGCATCGTGCGCGGTCCCGTGCAGGGTGCGCTCCTGTCCGAACCGCCGCCACCATTGCAGACCGACGGTCCACGCGTCCCACACGAACGGCGCCCCGGAGTGAATCCCCACCAACAGCGCCGGTGGCGACTCGGGGATGTTCTCCCAGCCGTCGATCTCCATGCGAAACCAGTAATCCACCAGCACATTCCACAGATACTTCTGGCGTTGCAGGGCGGTCTCGTCCTGACCGGAGAGATCCCATCTCCCCGCGCGTTCAGCCACCCAGCCGCTCACCCCGCCGGTTTGCTTGCTGCGTCGTTCGTCCATGGCCTCGCGGGCTTGCTCGGCGTTCCGCTTCGCCTGGGCACGCACCGGCGCCGGCCTGTGATCCGGGTTACTCATGAGTAGTCGCATACCCGATTCCACCGCGCACGATTCCCCTCAATGCAAATCTCCCCGCGCCACGGCGGTGTGGCGCGGGGAGATTTACTCAGATCAGGCGTGCGCCGCGGGTGCGGGTGCAGGCGCCGGCGGCGCCCCCGGTGCCGGGCTGTTCGGCGCACCCGGCGCCGCGCCACCCTCGACGTTCGACGTCCAGATCAGGATGTCCTGGTTGCCGTCGTTGTAGACGACGCCGTTCGGCGGCGCGCCGGTCACGTCGAAGTACAGCGTGCCGGTCGACTCGGTGCCCGGCGCGATCGGCGCCGGGTTGAGCCCGTTGGGCGCGCCCACCTTGTCGATCACGCGGTAGTTCTGCCCGTTGGGCCCGCGGGCGATGAAGTCGTTGACCATCGGGGTGACCAACCCCCCGTCCGACCTGGCGCTGATGTCGGCCTGGTACAGGGTGCCTTTCGGCGTGTACCCGGGAATGGTGACGTTGCTGGGCTGCAGGTTGCTGACCGTGTAGTTGGTGATCAGCGGCCCGTCCACGAGTTGTTCGCTGGTGCCGAACCCCTGGATGTTAGGAGCGGCGGCCGCGGGAGTCGCTGCGAAGACGCTTGCCACCGCTATCCCCCCGGCAGCGGCAGCTGTCGCAACGGCAGTCTTGGTGACCTTCATTGTCCTTCCTTTCGTGTCGAACAATTGCCCCCCGGAAGGGCATGACGATATAAGCAGCAAATAACCAACCGACTTCCGCTTTAAACACCGACGTTCGCCCAATTAGCCAAATTGCCCGGTTAGAGACGCAAAAGAGTTGCTTTCGCGGGCAGCACCTTCAGCCTCAGTTCATAACAACTGCATCATCATTCACATAGGGCACCACGATTAGTCCGAGTGCTGAGGGGTAACCGGTGCGCTGAGGCCCGCTCGTGGCAAATGTCGGGGCGCCGGCCGAGACAGCCGCAAAGGGGGCAGTCAGGTGCAACGCGGAAACTCCAAGCACAGCTCACGCGAGGACGACGCGCTCAAGGAGGAACTGGAGGGCACGATTCGCGGCAATCGATCCAGTCGCAGCGAGGGGTGGCGCGATCCGGAGCCGCCCGCCGACGACGACCCCGACGTTCCCACGGCGGGCCCCGCGCAGCGCGAATCATAAGCGGTGCACCGTTAAACCGGCGGGTTGCTTGGCCTGCCCGGAACGTGAATCACACAACAAACTTTGAATCGGTAAAGGAAATGGCATGGGTTTCGTGGCGCAGCAACAATCCGTTCCCGGCGTACAGGCGCAGATGGACCCGATTCCCGACTGTGGTGAAAACAGTTACCAGGGCTCGGGAAAACTGCTGGGCAAAAAGGCGATCATCACCGGCGGCGATAGTGGCATCGGGCGCGCCGTCGCGATCGCCTTTGCGCGCGAGGGTGCTGACGTGTTGATCGCCTACCTCAACGAGGACGACGACGCGCGTGACGTCGCCCGTTACGTCACCAATGCCGGTCGCAACTGCGTGTTGGTGCCCGGTGACCTCTCCGACGCCGCCCACTGCCGCGCCGTGGTGGACCGCGCGGTCCAGGAGTTGGGCGGCGTGGACATCCTGGTCAACAACGCCGCCTTTCAGATGATGCACAAGAGTCTCGACGAGATCAGCGACGAGGAGTGGGAGTACACGTTCCGGCTCAACGTCGGTGCGTACTTCTACCTGGCCAAGGCCGCCGTGCCGCACATGCGCCCGGGCTCGTCGATTATCGGCAGCTCGTCGGTGAATTCCGATAGTCCCAATCCCACCCTGGCGCCGTACGCGGCGACGAAGGCGGCGATCGCGAATTTCTCGGCCAGCCTGGCTCAGCTGCTGGGTGACAAGGGGATTCGCGTCAACAGCGTGGCGCCGGGACCGATCTGGACGCCTCTGATCCCGTCGACGATGCCGCCGGACAGCGTGGAATCCTTCGGGGACAACGTCCCCCTCGGGCGCGCGGGCCAGCCGGCCGAACTCGCCGCGATCTACGTGTTGTTGGCCTCCGACGACGCGAGCTACATCTCCGGGGCCCGGGTGGCCGTGACCGGCGGCCGGCCGATTCTCTAGCGAAAAGCGTTACACCGCGGCGCATCCCGCCGTAGCACGGTCCGCGCTCCCGCTCACCGGCCCCGGACCCGGCGGTTGTGCTTCTTGATCGCGTCCACCAACTCCGACTTGTTCATGCTGGACCGGCCGGCGATGTCGAGCCGACGGGCCAGGTCGAGCAGGTGTTTTTTGCTGGCGTTGGCGTCGACACCCTCGGCCGATTGACCGGTCGGCCGCCGGCCACCGCTCTTGGCCCGCTCGTCGGATGGGCCCTTTTTGTCCTTGGGCTCCCAATGATCGCCGACCTTCTCGAAACTGTGCTTGACGGCGGAGTAGGCCACCCGGTGGGCGCGCTCCTCGCTGCCGTACTCGTCGGCGGCCGCATCATGGGTTTTCGCGAACGTGCGCTGGGCCTTGGCGCTGGAACGTTGCAAAGTGCTGGGCAATTCGCTCTTCTTGGCCGCGCCGCCTTTTGTCGTCTTCGGCATTGAACCTCCTCGGGTACCACAAGCGCTTTCGGGTAGCCAACCGGTTACCCCGTTGCGGCGCGGACAATCACGGTCTGGCCGATGTGCGCGTCGGTCCGGCAGAAATATGTCAATATCGTTGACATGATTCAGGCCGACGATGCTCCGCTGGGTTACCTGCTCTACCGGGTGGGCGCGGTGCTGCGACCCGAGGTTGCCGCCGCGTTGGGTCCGCTGGGCCTGACTCTGCCCGAATTCGTTTGCCTGCGCATTCTTTCGATGTTGCCGGGAATGTCGAGCGCCGAGTTGTCTCGCCATACCAACGTCACCCCGCAGGCGATGAACACCGTGCTGCGCAAGCTGGAAGAAGTCGGGGCGGTGGCGCGCCCGTCGTCGGTGTCCTCGGGGCGGGCGCTGCCGGCCAACCTGACCGGGCAGGGCCGCGCCCTGCTCAAGCGCGCCGAAGGAGCGGTCCGCGGTGCCGACGCCCGCATCCTGAGCAAGCTCACCGAAACCCAGCAGCGCGAATTCAAAAGGATGCTTGAGAAACTCGGCTCCGACTAGCGGCGACCCGGACCGATCACCCGGCGGCCTGGATGCGCGCCCATGGCCGCGCCTCTTCCAGCTCATAGGCCAATTCGAGCAGCAGCGCTTCCTGACCCATATCGGCCGACAGCATCATGCCCACCGGCAGGCCGTCGGCGGACTGGGCCAGCGGCAGCGAGATGGCGGGTTCCCCGGTGACGTTGTGCAGCGGGGTGAACGACACCCAGTCGATCAGCCGGCTGATCACCTGCCGGTAATCGGTCGGCGCCAGGAACCCGATGCGCGGCGTCTCGTCGGCGACGGTCGGCGTGAGCACCGCGTCGTAGGTGCGGGCGAACTGCGCGGTGCGCCGGCGCGCCCGGCGCAGCCGCACGATCGCCGCCGGTAGGCGGTGCAGGTTGCGGCTGGTGTGCCGGAGCAGACCCAGCGTCAGGCTGTCGAGCTTGCTGCGGTCGAACGTCTCGCCGAACATGTGTCGCCCGCCGCTCACCTGGGCCAGCGCCAGGAAACCCCAATACAACACGAAGTCGTCGACGAAACTGGCCGCGACCGGGGGCTGGTCGACGCGTTCGACCCGATGGCCCAGCTCCTCGAGCAGGCCCGCGGACTTCAGCGTCAGTTCCCGCACCTGCGGGCTGCACTCGCGCTGTATCGAACGGGTGAGCACCGCGATCCGCAACCGCTGCCGGCCGGGCCTGGTCACGTCGCCGATCGGTGCCAGCCTGGGGTTGCGCCAGATGCGTTCGGCCTCGCGGTAAAAGGCGGCGGTGTCGCGCACCGAACGGGACACCACCCCGTTGACGACGACGCCCACCGGCATCCGGCGCAGCGTCGCGTCCAGGGGCAACCTCCCGCGCGACGGTTTGAGCCCGACCAACCCGTTGCAGGCGGCCGGAATTCGGATCGAGCCGCCGCCGTCGTTGGCGTGCGCCATGGGCACCACGCCGGCGGCGACGAAGGCACCCGATCCCGACGACGACGCTCCGGCGGTGTAGTCGGTGTCCCACGGGTTGCGGACCGGGCCCAGGCGAGGGTGTTCGGCCGATGCGCTGAAGCCGAATTCGGACAGCTGCGTCTTACCCACCGAGGTAAGGCCGGTGGCGAGATAGAGCTGCGTGAACACGCTGTCGGCGACGGCATTGCGGCGCGCCCACGCATCGGTGCCGTGCATCGAAGGCTGCCCGGCGACGTCGATGTTGTCCTTGATGAACGTCGGGACGCCGCCGAAGTAGCCCGTCACCAGGGCGGCCGCGCCGGCCCGCGCTTGGTCAAAAGCCGCGTACGCCAAGCCATTCAGCAGCGGGTCAACGGCCTCGGTGCGGGCGATCGCGGCCTCGATGACCTCGGCCCGGCCCACCCGGCCGGACCGAAGGGCGTCGGCCAGGCCGACCGCATCCAGATCGCCAAGGGCATCGTCGCCGAACGCGTGCACGTGTCGCATAGCACTGACGCTAACCCGCGCACCCTGCCGACCGGGAGGTTTCCCGGGTTGTCCGCGGCCGGGCGGTCAGGCCACGATCAGGCCTGACCCACCTCGAAGCGAACGAACCGCGTGACGGTGACACCGGCGTCCTCGAGCAGCGCCTTGACGGTCTTCTTGCTGTCGGACACCGACGGCTGCTCGAGCAGCACCGCGTCCTTGAAGAAGCCGTTCAGCCGGCCCTCGACGATCTTGGGCAGGGCCTGCTCCGGCTTGCCCTCCGCCTTGGCGGTTTCCTCGGCGATGCGGCGCTCGCTGGCCACCACGTCCTCGGGCACGTCCTCGCGCGAGAGGTAGCGGGCCTTGAGCGCGGCGATCTGCAGCGCGACGGCGTGCGCGGCATCTTTTTCTGCGGGGGTCGCGTTCCCTGAGTATTCGACCAGCACGCCGACCGCGGGTGGCAGGTCGGCGGCCCGTCGGTGCAGGTAGGTCTCGACGGTACCGTCGAAGTTCGCGACGCGGCGCAGCTCCAGCTTTTCGCCGATCTTGGCCGACAGCTCCGCGATGGCCTGCTCGACGGTTTTAGTACCCGAGGTTTGGTCGATAGAAGAAGCCTTGAGCTCGTCGATGTCCTTGGCCTTCGACGACACGGCCGCCGCCACGATCTGGTCGGCCAGCGCCTGGAACTCCGCGTTCTTGGCGACGAAGTCGGTCTCGCTGTTCAGCTCGATCAGCGCGCCGCCCTGGGCCGCGACCAGACCTTCAGCCGTCGCGCGCTCGGCACGCTTGCCGACGTCCTTGGCGCCCTTGATCCGCAGCGCCTCGACGGCCTTGTCGAAGTCGCCGTCGCTTTCGGCCAGCGCGTTCTTGCAGTCGAGCATGCCGGCACCGGTGAGTTCCCGAAGCCGCTTGACGTCGGCAGCGGTGAAGTTCGCCAATGTTCAGCCTTCCTAGGAGGATTCAGTGGTTGGTTCGGAGGTGCCCGCAGCGGCGTCGGTGGGGGCGGTGGTGGTAGCGGACGCCAGCAGTTCCTGCTCCCATTCGGCGAGCGGCTCGGCGGCTTCCGCCTCGGGCTTGCCGTCGCCACGGCCGACCCCGGCGCGGGCCTGCAGGCCCTCGGCCACGGCGGAGGCGATCACCTTGGTCAGCAACGCGGCCGAACGGATCGCGTCGTCGTTGCCCGGAATCGGGTAGTCGACCTCGTCGGGGTCGCAGTTGGTGTCCAGGATCGCGATGATCGGGATGTTCAGCTTGCGAGCCTCCGCAACCGCGAGGTGCTCCTTGTTGGTGTCGACGACCCAGATGGCCGACGGCACCTTGGCCATGTCTCGGATACCGCCGAGGCTGCGCTCGAGCTTGTTCTTCTCGCGGGTCAGCATCAAGATTTCCTTCTTGGTGCGGCCCTCGAAGCCACCGGTCTGCTCCATCGCCTCGAGCTCCTTGAGGCGCTGCAGCCGCTTGTGCACGGTGGAGAAGTTGGTCAGCATGCCGCCCAGCCAGCGCTGGTTGACGTAGGGCATGCCGACGCGGGTCGCCTCGGCGGCGACGGACTCCTGCGCCTGTTTCTTGGTGCCGACGAACAGGATGCTGCCACCATGCGCGACGGTCTCTTTGACGAACTCGTACGCCTGGTCGATGAAGGTCAGCGTCTGCTGCAGGTCGATGATGTAGATGCCGTTGCGGTCGGTGAAGATGAACCGCTTCATCTTGGGATTCCAGCGACGGGTCTGGTGCCCGAAGTGGGTGCCGCTGTCGAGCAGCTGCTTCATGGTTACGACGGCCATGGTTGTGCCTTACTTGTGTCGGTTGTCGCCTGGCATCGGGTGAGGCCGGGCCCTGGCGGCTGCTGCGATGCCGGACCCGGCCGGGAAAACCCGGTCGGGACCGCCCGGCATGCGATTGCGAACTCCTCGTGGAACCAGAGACGCGATGCAGACGCGCGAAGTCAGCCCGCGAACGAGCTGCGACCAGCAGTTTACACCGACTCAGCAGGTGCTTTTGCCACGCTTCCCCAACCGGGCCGCTCCTGCACAGACCCGGCCGGACTCGGCTGGACCGGCCGTTCGGGGCCCGCTGAACTGCCTGGATGCGGTGGAGTGCGCTGCTGTTGTGTGCGGGCCTGGTCAGCGCGGTGCCGGCGGTTGCCGCCGCGGAGCGCCTGCAGTGGCCGCTGCGCCCGCCGCCGGCGGTAGTCCGGGGATTCGACGCCCCGGCCCAGGACTGGCATCCCGGACACCGGGGCGTGGACCTGGCCGGGGCGGCGGGTCAGCCGGTGTACGCCGCGGGCACCGCGACGGTGGTGTTCGCCGGGTCGCTGGCTGGACGGCCCGTGGTGTCGCTGGCCCACCCCGGCGGGTTGCACACCAGCTACGAGCCGGTCCGGGCGAGTGTGCGGGTCGGTCAGCCGGTGACCGCCGCGACGGTGATCGGCGAGCTGGTCGCCGGGCACCCGGGGTGCCCGGCCTCTCAGGCTGCAGGGGCGTGCCTGCACTGGGGCGCGATGTGGGGCCCGGCCTCGGGCGCGCGCTACGTCAATCCGCTGGGCCTGCTGGAATCCACTCCGATCCGGCTCAAACCGCTGAACCCGTGAGTGGCTCAGGCCCGGGGATGGGCCTGGTCGTGCACCGCGCGCAGCCGGGACACCGCGACGTGGGTGTAGAGCTGGGTAGTCGCCAGGCTGGAGTGTCCGAGCAGCTCCTGGACCACGCGCAGGTCGGCCCCGCCCTCGAGTAGGTGCGTGGCCGCGCTGTGCCGCAGGCCGTGCGGCCCGAGG
>NZ_QMEU01000036.1 GCF_003284975.1 Mycobacterium colombiense | reverse complement strand
CGGCGGTGCCGAGCCAGAACAGGTCCTCGGTGCCCGGCCGCAACAACCGCCGCGCCGTCGACCCGTCGTCGGTCACGGACAGCCCGCGAACCACCGCGACCGGCATCGCGGTCAGCTTGCCCTTGACCAGATCGGCGGCTGCCGCGATCTCGTCGGCGATCGCCACCTCGGTGACCAGCAGCTCGTTGCCGTGCTGGTCGACGGCCCCCGAATAGCCGTGCAGCACAGCCAGTCCCGCCGCGCCCACCGCCGCGTCGGTCTGGCCGTTGCGCCAGGCGCGTCCCATCGTGTCGGTGATGACGACGGCGACCTCGATGCCCAGCCGCTCGCGCAGCGCCGAGCGCAGCGCCGCGGCGCTGCCGTCGGGATCGACCGGCAGCAGCGCCAGTTCGTCGCGCCCGACGTTGGACCCGTCCACCCCCGCGGCGGCCTGCACCAGGCCGATGCGGTTCTCGGTGATCAGGGTCCGGCCCTTGCGGGCCAGCACCCGGACGGCCTCGTCGTCGACCAGCTTGCGCCGCAGTCGGTCGCGCTCCTCGGGATCGCGCGGCGCCGGGACCAGCCGACCCTCACACTTGGACACCACCTTGCTGGTGACCACCACGACGTCGCCGTCGCGCAGCCAGGGCGCGGCGGCGGCCAGCGCCGCGCCCAGGTCGTCGCCGGGCCGGAATTCGGGCAGCCCGGTCACGGGCAGGATTTCGATCGCGGCGGCGGCGCCGTGCTCGCCGGGCGCGGAAGTCGTCGGGCGCCGCTCCTCATCATCGCTTCGCTTGACATCGTCGCCGGCGCCCGTCACGGGCTCACCCCCGCCAGGTCCAGTCCGGCGCGGACCATCCCGGCCGTCGCCTGGGGGTCGGTCATCACCAGCGGCACCGAGCGCACCGCCACGCCGGCGATGTCGGCGCTGTCGTCCTCGCTCACCAGCCAGCCGTCCAGGATGCCGGTGTCGCGCCGGGCGCCGTAGTGGCGGCCGACCGCCTCGGCGGTGGACTCGACCCCGATCACCGACAGGCAGGCATCGGCCATGCCGCGCAACGGCTTTCCACCGATGATCGGCGAGTAGCCCACGATCGGGGCGCGCGCCGCGCGCAACGCGCCGCGGATGCCGGGCACCGCCAGGATGGCGCCGACGCTCACCACCGGGTTCGACGGCGCCAGCAGGATGACGTCGGCGTCCGCGATGGCCGCCGTGGCATCAGTTGTGGCGGTCGCCTTTTCGGCGCCGACGAACGCGAAGCTGTGCGTGGCCACCTGGGCCCGGTAGCGCACCCACCACTCCTGGAAGTGGATGGCCCGCCGGCTGCCGTCGTCGGGATCGGTTATCACCACGTGGGTCTCGCAGCGGTCGTCACTGGCGGGCAGCAGCCGCGCGCCGGGCTGCCAGCGGTCGCACAGCGCGGTGGTGATCTGCGAGAGGGGATAGCCGGCATTGAGCATCTGGGTGCGCACCAGGTGGGTGCCTAGGTCCCGGTCGCCGAGTCCGAACCAGTCCGGCTGCACCCCGTACCGCGCCAATTCCTCTTTGGCGTGCCAGGTTTCGTCGCGGTGACCCCACCCTCGCTCCGGATCTACACCTCCACCTAAGGTGTACATGCAGGTGTCCAAATCGGGGCAGACTCGCAGTCCGTGGATCCAGGCGTCATCGCCAATGTTGACGATCGCCGTCAGCTCGTGACTGCCGGGTTCCGTGTCCGGATGCCGTTGCGTTTGAAACTGACCGAGCCCGAACAGCTGTTGAACCCCCAGC
This sequence comes from Mycobacterium colombiense, assembly GCF_003284975.1. Taxonomy (GTDB): domain Bacteria; phylum Actinomycetota; class Actinomycetes; order Mycobacteriales; family Mycobacteriaceae; genus Mycobacterium; species Mycobacterium europaeum_A. Next base: position 37,524 of record NZ_QMEU01000036.1, on the reverse strand, counting down.
AGGAAGCGGGCGCCGCCAACCCCACCGACCAGAACGGTGACCTTCACTTAAGCCTCACAAAGCACGACAGTACTGCCCGGCGAGCGTGCCGTGGCGGGCCCGTCGGGGCTGCCTCAAAGTTGCGGTTGCCCAGCGGTTGTGGGCAACTTGTGGGAAAGTTGAGGGCTGTGTGATCGACACGCCGAAGGCCCAAGGCAACAGAAACGCCGAAATTCGATCACGAGATGGTATGGAAATGCGCCGAAGTGCTTGACCCGGCAGGTCAACCCGTGTCTAATCACAACAGTGTCATTTCCCGGTTGGCCGGCCGACTCCGGTGTCGCAGACCGAGATTCGATCACTTGTTCGAATTGTCTGTACATCAGAACAGTGGGAAACCAATCACTCTCTCTCCAATCAAGCTGAGGAGGCGGACGACCGTATGTCTTACGAAACTTTTCGAGGCGCCATGGCGAGCACGCCGCACACTGACATCGACCCGGCACTGGACCGCCCCGCTCGGCCCCATTTGACCGTGGTCCCTGATGCCCCAATCGCTTTCGAGCCCGAGCCCATGTCCGAGCCGGCCGCCGATCAGTGGCAGGACCGGGCGCTGTGCGCCCAGACCGACCCCGAGGCCTTCTTCCCCGAAAAGGGTGGTTCCACCCGCGAGGCCAAGAAGATCTGCCTGGGGTGCGAGGTGCGTCATGAGTGCCTCGAGTACGCCCTCGAGCATGACGAGCGCTTCGGCATCTGGGGCGGTTTGTCCGAACGCGAGCGCCGCCGCCTCAAGCGCGGCATAATCTGACGCACGCTGATTGCAACGCGCGCTGAGCGTTAAGCCTCCAGCGCTCAACGCGCGACGCGCAGCGGAAAAGTTATTCGTCGTCGATCGTCGGATCGATGACCGACGGCTCAACGTCGAGATAGATGGCGACCTGGGCCACCAGGATTTCGTGCAGCAAGTCGCCGAGCTCGACGGTGTCCTTCGCCCGTCGTTCAATCGGCTTGCGGAACAACACAATTCGCGCCCGCGTGGAGTTACCGCGGATGTCGACGCCGGCCGGGATCAAGCGCGCCAGCGGGATCGGCCCGTCGGCGATCACCTCGGGTGGCCACTGCACACTGTCGGGATCCTTGGCCGAGATGCGCGGAATCTCGTCGACCGCCACGTCCAGTTCGCCCAGCCGATCGGCCCAGCTCCGCTCGATGGGTTCGTAGGCCTCCAGCACCGCCATGTCGAACCGCTCGGCGCGGCTGCGCCAGCCCGGCACGGTCGGGGGCAACAACGGGCCGCGCATATCGCGCCCGCGGCGGAAGAGTCGATGGGTCGCGGCTCGGCGCGGCGCCGATCCGTCGTAAAACCGATCTCTTCGCGGGGAGCTGCGCGAATCGCCCACGCGCCGATGGTAACGGTTGCACATCGAGGGCCGGTCGGTTGCGCGTGTCCGGCGCTTCGGGGGCGTTTGCGCACGATAGCCTTTCGCTCGTGAACGTTCCCCGTCGCTGTTGCCGGCCCGGGTGCCCGCACTACGCCGTGGCGACCCTGACGTTCGTCTATTCGGACTCGACGGCAGTCGTCGGTCCGTTGGCGACCGCGCGGGAACCGCATTCCTGGGATTTGTGCGTCAACCACGCCGGCCGGATCACCGCCCCCCGCGGGTGGGAGCTGGTGCGCCATGCCGGCCCGCTGCTCTCCGAGCCCGCCCACCCCGACGAGGACGACCTTGTCGCCCTCGCCGACGCGGTGCGCGAGGGAGGCAATCGCGCCGCGCCGTACGCCGTGACACCGGTGAACGGCTTCGCCGATGCGCACATCCATCACGGCGGCGCCCAGGCAACCGCGCCCAGCAGCAGCGTGCTTGCACCTCCCGAGCATCGGTCCGGACGGCGCCGCGGGCATCTGCGCGTGCTGCCCGATCCCAGCGACTAGTTAGCCTCAGGTTCGTGGCCCGATAGGCTGACGGCCAAGAGTTCACGTCGTCAGGAGTCCCGCATGTCTCGGCCCGCCGCGACAGTCCACCGTGTCGTCAAGGCGTACGACGTGCGTGGGCTGGTCGGCGAAGAGCTCGACCAGCCGCTGGTCACCGATCTCGGCGCAGCCTTCGCCAAACTGATGCGCGCCGAGGGCGCCGGACAGGTCGTCATCGGCCACGACATGCGGGACAGCTCGCCCACGCTGGCCGCCGCGTTCGCCGACGGCGTGACAAGCCAGGGGCTGGACGTGGTGCGCATCGGCCTGGCATCCACCGATCAGCTCTACTTCGCCTCCGGGCTGCTGGATTGCCCCGGCGCCATGTTCACCGCGAGCCACAACCCGGCGGCCTACAACGGCATCAAGCTGTGCCGGGCGGGGGCGAAGCCGGTCGGCGCCGACACCGGACTGCGGCTGATCGCCGACGACGTGATCGCCGGCGTCGACGGCTACGACGGCGACCCCGGCACCGTCGGCGATCGCGACGTGCTGGCCGACTACGGGCAGTTTCTGCGGTCGCTGGTGGACACCGCCGGGCTGCGCCCGCTGCGGGTGGCCGTGGACGCGGGCAACGGCATGGCCGGTCTGACCACGCCCGCGGTCCTGGGTCCGATCGGCTCGATCACGTTGCTGCCGTTGTACTTCGAGCTGGACGGCTCGTTCCCCAATCACGAGGCCAACCCGCTCGACCCGGCCAACCTGACCGACTTGCAGGCCTTTGTGCGCGAGACCGGCGCCGACATCGGGCTGGCCTTCGACGGGGACGCCGATCGCTGCTTCGTGGTCGACGAGCGCGGCAACCCGGTGTCGCCGTCGACGGTGACCAGCCTGGTGGCCGCCCGCGAGCTGGGCCGCGAGATCGGCGCGACGATCATTCACAACGTGATCACCTCGCGCGCGGTGCCCGAACTGGTCGCCGAGCGCGGCGGCACGCCGCTGCGGTCCCGGGTGGGGCACTCCTATATCAAGGCGCTGATGGCCGACACGGGCGCGATCTTCGGCGGTGAACACTCGGCGCACTACTACTTCCGCGACTTCTGGGGCGCGGACTCCGGCATGCTGGCGGCGCTGTACGTGCTCGCCGCCCTCGGCGAGCAGGACCGCCCGCTGTCGGACCTGACCGCGGACTACCAGCGCTACGAATCCTCCGGCGAGATCAACTTCACGGTGGCCGACGCCGCGCGCTGCACCGAAGCGGTGCTCAAGTCGTTCGGCACCCGGATCCACTCCCTCGATCACGTGGACGGGGTGACGGCCGACCTCGGCGACGGCAGCTGGTTCAACCTGCGCAGCTCCAACACCGAGCCGTTGCTGCGGCTCAACGTCGAGGCGCGCACGGCCGAGGACGTGGCCGCGGTGGTCGCCCAGATCAGCAACGAGATCAGCGCGTCCTCGGCCAACGGGGCGGGCGCGAAGGCCGCGCCGTGAACGCCACCCGGGCGGTCGATCTCGAGGACACCGAGGGTCTGCTGGCGGCCGACCGCGACGGCCTGCTGCGGGCGGCGTCGTCGGCGGGTGCGCAGGCGCGCGCGATCGCCACCGCGGTCGACGAGGGCGCGCTGGACCCGCTGCGCGCCGACGATCGGCCCCGCAGCGTCATCTGGGTGGCCGGCCGCGGTACGGCCGAGAGCGCCGGGACGATGCTGGCCGCGACGCTGGGCGGCGCGGCGTCGCAGCCCTTCGTGCTCGCCGGCGAGGCACCGCCGTGGGTGGGCCCGCTCGACGTGCTGATCGTCGCGGGCGGCGATCCCGGCGATCCGGCGCTCGCCGCCGCGGCCGCGACCGGACTGCGCCGCGGCGCCCGGGTGGTGGTGGCGGCGCCGTACGAGGGCCCGCTGCGCGACGCCACCGCAGGGGGTGCGGCGGTGCTGGCGCCCCGGCTCTGGGTCCCCGACGAGTTCGGGCTGTGCCGGTACCTGGCCGCGGGCTTGGCGGTGGTGCACGCCCTGGACCCGCGACCGACCGTCGACCTGGGCTTGCTCGCCGACGAGCTGGACGCCGAGGCGCTGCGCAACAGCGCCGCCCGGGAGCTGTTCACCAACCCTGCCAAGCTGCTGGCCGCGCGGATCGCCGAACGGCAGATCGCGCTGGCGGGTGATGGCGCCGCGGCGTTGGCGCTGGCCCGGCACGGCAGCTCGGTGCTGTTGCGGGTCGCCAACCAGGTGACCCCGGCCACCGGGCTGGCGGACGCGCTGGTCGCCCTGCGCGCCGCGGCATCGGACGGCTTCGAGGATCCCGACGCCGCCCTGTTCCACGACGAGGAGATCGACGGGCCGCCGCCCGAGCGGTTGCGGGTGCTGGCCGTCGTCCTGGCGGACGAGCAGCCGGGCGTCGCCGCCCGCACCGCCGGCCTGGACAACGTCTACCTGCTCGCCGCCGAGGATGTGCCCGACGGGCCCGGCGGCTCGGCCGGCTACGGCGTTTCGCCGGCGCTGGGGGGCCCCGGTAGCCCCGAGCAGCAACTGGCAGTATTGGCCGTCCGGCTGGAAATGGCCGCGGTTTATATGCGACTGGTGCGGGGATAGATACAACAGTGGAACTGCTTCGCGGGGCCTTGAGAACGTACGCCTGGGGTTCGCGTACCGCCATCGCCGAGTTCACCGAACGTCCGGTGCCGGCGGCGCACCCCGAGGCCGAACTGTGGTTTGGGGCGCACCCGGGCGATCCGGCCTGGCTGGAGACCGGCAACGGCGAAATCACGTTGCTCGACGCGCTGGTCGACGACCCGGAAGGACAGCTCGGGCCAGTGTCGCGGGCCCGCTTCGGCGACGTGCTGCCGTTCCTGGTCAAGGTGCTGGCCGCCGACGAGCCGCTGTCGCTGCAGGCCCACCCCAGTGCCGCGCAGGCGGCCGAGGGCTACCTGCGCGAGGAGCGGGTCGGCATTCCGCTGACCTCGCCGGTGCGCAACTACCGCGACACGTCGCACAAACCCGAGTTGCTGGTGGCCCTGCACCCGTTCGAGGCGCTGGCCGGCTTCCGGCAGGCCTCGCGGACGGTCGAACTGCTGCGGGCCCTGGCCGTGTCCGACCTGGACCCCTACATCGATCTGCTCAACGACCAGTCCGACGCCGACGGGCTGCGCGCGCTGTTCACCACGTGGATCACCGCGCCGCAACCCGACATCGACGTGCTGGTGACCGCCGTGCTGGACGGCGCGATCGCCTACCTCAGCTCGGGGGCAACCGAATTCGCGGCCGAGGCCAAGACCGTGCTCGAGCTCGGCGAGCGCTATCCCGGTGACGCCGGGGTGCTGGCGGCGCTGTTGCTGAACCGCATCACCTTGGCCCCGGGCGAGGCCATCTTCGTCTCCGCCGGCAACCTGCACACCTACCTGCGCGGTTTTGCGGTGGAGGTGATGGCCAACTCCGACAATGTGTTACGCGGCGGCCTGACCCCGAAGCACGTCGACGTGCCCGAGCTGCTGCGCGTGCTGGACTTCGCGCCCACCACCGAGGAGCAGCTGCGCCCGCCCATCCGCCGCGAGGGCTTCGGCCTGATCTATGAGACGCCGACCGACGAGTTCGCCGTCGCCCTGTTACTGCTCGACGACGAGTACGTCGGCCACGAGGTGGACGCGACGTGCAGCCACGACGGCCCGCAGATCCTGCTGTGCAGCCAGGGCTGCACCACGGTGCACGGCAAATCCGGCTCGCTGACGCTGAAGCGGGGGATGGCCGCTTGGGTCGCGGCCGACGACGCCCCGATCCGGCTGGTCGCGCACCAACCCACGCAGTTGTTCAGGGCGACGGTGGGGCTGTGACGGGGGCCCGCCGCTCTTTGGCGGCCTGACGCCGCTCACCCAGCCAGAGCCGCAAATTGTGCGCCATGGCGCGACCGATGATCCGCGGCGGCGGAACCATATAGAGGCTGTCCAGCAGGGAGAAGCGCCGCAGAAACCATTCCGCCAGCACGGGATCGGTCTCGGCGGCGCCCAGGAATTGGTCGAACAGCGCCCCGGAGGGCCGCCACCACCAGGGAATCGTTCCCTTGGTGCCGGCGTGGTGGAACGTGACGTCGCCGATCGCGTTCATCGTCCACACCGGGAAGGTGCTCTTGGCGGTGGCCCGGTTCAGCGCCGCGGCCACCTGGTCGTCGGGCAGTCGCAGCGCCCGGCGCAGATGGCCGGCCTGCAGCGACGTCATCGTCATGCCCTGCCCGAAGGTGGGATTGAAGCTGGCCACCGCGTCGCCGATGGCGAGGATGCCCGCAGGCAGGCGCTCCAGCTTGTCGTAGCGGCGCCACTTGCTGGCGGGAAAGGCGTGGAATGCGGGATCGCCCAGCGGTTCGGCGCGCGTCAGCGCGGCGTTGAAGTGGTCCGGAAGCAGCCGCTGCGCCAGTTCCAGCATCTCGGGAAAGGTCCTCGGCGGCTTGGCGTTCGCCACGCCGAACGTGGTCAGCACCCAGGTGCCGTCCTCGTAGCACAGCATGCCCATGCCCAGCGACTCGTCATGGGAGGCGCCGGCGACCACCACCTTCTCCGCGATCAGGCCGTCGGGGATGCGGAATTGCTGGGTGGCGTAATGGATGCCGATGTCCATCTCTTGCTCGATGGGACGCTGGAATCCCCACTGCTCCAACCACACCGGCAGCCGGGTGCCCCGGCCCGCCGCGTCGATGACCAGGTCCGCGGCCACGAACTCGCGCTCGCCGCCGTCCGGGCCGGCGGGATCCAGCAGCACACCGGTCAGCCGCTGTTGCGCCGGGTCGAAGCGCGGCTCGGCCACCGAGCGCCGCGCCACGGTCACGTTGTCGATGGCGCGCACCCGCGTGCGCAACTGCCACTCCAGGTGCGGGCGGCTGGGCACGTAGGCGGTGAACTCGTCGCGCAACGTGTGACCGGTGCCGAGCACGTGGCCCGCGGCGCCCAGGTGGATGCAGTCGGGGCGGTTTTCCAGTTTGGGCACGCCGGCGGCCACCATGTCGTCGAGCAGTCCGGGGAACAGGTCCTCGAATTCCATCGCCCCGCGCGCCATCAGCATGTGCAGGTGCCGGTCCTGGGGCACCGTCGCGCGGTTCGCCGGTTCGGCGGGCAATTCGTCGCGTTCGTACACCGTCACCCGCGAATACGTCTCGGCGAGCACCCGCGCGGCGCAAAGGCCGGCGATGCTTGCGCCGATGACGACGGCGTGATTCCTGGCCGTTGCTGTGCTGTCCGGCATTGGCGGAGAGTACCCAGTACTGTGACGGACCAATGGCTCCCAGCGTTGGGAAAGGGCTGATGCATGGCCAATCGATGGCGGACCAAGTCGATCGAGCAATCAATCGCCGATACCGACGAGCCGGACACCAAGCTGCGCAAGGACCTGACCTGGCGAGACCTGGTCGTCTTCGGCGTCGCGGTGGTGATCGGCGCGGGCATCTTCACGGTCACCGCGTCCACCACCGGGGACATCACCGGCCCGGCCATCTGGGTGTCGTTCGTGATCGCGGCGAGCACCTGCGCGCTGGCCGCGCTGTGTTACGCCGAGTTCGCCTCGATGTTGCCGGTGGCCGGTAGCGCCTACACCTTCTCCTATGCCACCTTCGGGGAGTTCCTGGCCTGGATCATCGGCTGGAACCTCGTGCTGGAACTGGCGATCGGCGCCGCCGTGGTGGCCAAGGGCTGGTCCAGCTATCTGGGCACGGTCTTCGGATTCGCCGGCGGCACGGCCAGCTTCGGCGGCGCCCAGGTCGACTGGGGGGCGCTGGTGATCGTCGCCGGCGTGGCGACGCTGATCGCGTTGGGCACCAAATTGTCGTCGCGGTTCTCGGCGGTGGTCACCGCGATCAAGGTGTCGGTGGTGCTTTTCGTCGTGGTGGTCGGCGTCTTCTACATCAAGCGCGCCAACTATTCGCCGTTCATCCCCAAGCCCGAGGCCGGTCGCGAGGCCAAGGGCATCGACCAGTCCGTCCTGTCGTTGCTGACCGGCGCGCACAGCAGCCACTACGGCTGGTACGGCGTGCTTGCCGGGGCGTCCATCGTGTTCTTCGCGTTCATCGGGTTTGACATCGTCGCCACCATGGCCGAGGAGACCAAGAACCCGCAGCGCGACGTGCCGCGGGGAATCCTGGCGTCGCTGGGCATCGTGACCCTGCTCTACGTCGCCGTCGCGGTGGTGCTGTCGGGCATGGTGTCCTACACCCAACTCAAGACGGTCCGGGGCCGCGGGCAGGCGAACCTGGCCACCGCCTTCACCGCGAACGGCATCCACTGGGCGAGCAAGATCATCTCCATCGGTGCGCTGGCGGGCCTGACGACCGTGGTGATGGTGCTGATGCTCGGCCAGTGCCGTGTCCTGTTCGCGATGGCGCGCGACGGGCTGTTGCCCCGGTCGCTGGCCAAGACGGGTGCGCGGGGTACCCCGGTGCGGATCACCGTGCTGGTCGCGGTGGTGGTGGCCGTGACCGCGTCGGTGTTTCCGATCACCAAGCTCGAGGAGATGGTGAACGTCGGGACCCTGTTCGCCTTCGTGCTGGTCTCGGCCGGCGTGATCGTGCTGCGCCGCACCCGGCCGGACCTGGAACGCGGTTTCAAGGCGCCGTGGGTGCCGTTGCTCCCGATCGCGTCGATCGCGGCCTGCCTGTGGCTGATGCTCAACCTCACGGCGCTGACCTGGGTCCGGTTCGGGGTGTGGCTGGTGGTGGGCGCGGCGATCTACGCCGGCTACGGCTACTGGAACTCGGTGCAGGGTCGGCGGGAGGAAGGGGAGGCCGAGCCCAGCGACTCGCTCGAGGCCGATCCGCACAGCCCGGTGCCCTAGCCGTTGGTTTACAAAGCCGCGCTGTTTGTCTAGACAGAAGACGCAAACGGCGGTATTGTCCAACCTCAACGTGGCGTGACTCACAAGGAGGTTTGACAGATGACCACATTGGAAGCGCGGCTGGGCCAGCAATCCGACCCGCTGGCCTGGCGGGACAAGAAGCGTCGCCTGTGGCTGATGGGGCTGATCGCGCCGACGGCGCTGTTTGTGATGTTGCCGCTCATCTGGGCCCTCAACCGGTTCGGCTGGCACGCCGCCGCGCAGGTGCCGCTGTGGATCGGGCCGATCCTGCTCTGGATCGTGTTGCCCGTCCTCGACCTGCGTTTCGGTCCCGATGGGCAGAACCCGCCCGACGAGGTCATGGAGCGGCTGGAGAACGACAAGTACTACCGCTACTGCACCTACTCCTACATCCCGTTCCAGTACCTCAGCGTGGTGATGGGCGCCTACCTGTTCACCGCCTCGGACCTGGGATGGCTCGGCTTTGACGGTGCGCTCAGCTGGGCGGGCAAGCTGGGCCTGGCCCTGTCCGTCGGCGTGCTCGGCGGCGTCGGCATCAACACCGCGCACGAGATGGGCCACAAGAAGGACTCTCTGGAGCGCTGGCTGTCCAAGATCACCCTGGCGCAGACCTGCTACGGGCACTTCTACATCGAGCACAACCGCGGCCACCACGTGCGTGTCGCCACCCCGGAGGACCCCGCGTCGGCGCGCTTCGGTGAGACCTTCTGGGAGTTCTTGCCGCGCAGCGTCTTCGGCAGCCTGCGCTCGTCGCTGAAGTTGGAGGCGCAACGGATTCGCCGGCAGGGCGCCAGCCCGTGGCACCCCAAGACGTACGCGTCCAACGACGTGCTCAATGCGTGGCTGATGTCGGTGGTGCTGTGGGGCGCGCTGATCGCGGTCTTCGGCCCGGGCCTGATCCCCTTCGTCGTCATCCAGGCCGTCTTCGGTTTCAGCCTGCTCGAGTCGGTCAACTACCTGGAGCACTACGGCCTACTGCGGCAGAAGAATTCGAGCGGCCGCTACGAGCGGTGCACGCCGGTGCACAGCTGGAACTCCGACCACGTGGTGACCAACCTGTTCCTGTATCACCTGCAGCGGCACAGCGACCACCACGCCAACCCGACCCGGCGCTACCAGACGCTGCGCAGCATGGCGGGTGCGCCCAACCTGCCGAGCGGGTACGCGTCGATGATCTCGCTCACGTACTTCCCGCCGCTGTGGCGCAAGGTGATGGATCACCGGGTGCTGGCGCACTACGACGGCGACATCACGCGCGTCAACATCGCGCCGCGACTGCGCGAGAAGCTGCTGGCGAAGTACGCCGCATGACCGCCTACCGCTGCCCGGGTTGCGACTACGTCTACGACGAAGCGAAAGGCGAACCGCGGGAGGGCTTTCGACCGGGCACGGCCTTCGCCGACCTCCCCGAGGACTGGTGCTGCCCCGATTGTGCGGTGCGCGAGAAGGTCGATTTCGAACTAGCAGGAGTGAACCGATGAACGAGGACTACAAGCTGTTTGTCTGCGTGCAGTGCGGATTCGAGTACGACGAGGCCAAGGGCTGGCCGGAGGACGGCATCGCCCCGGGGACCCGCTGGGACGACATCCCCGAGGACTGGAGCTGTCCGGATTGCGGTGCGGCGAAGACGGACTTCGAGATGGTGGAGATCGCCCGTTCGTGATCGCCGGCGACGATGCAGAGCTCAGCGATGAGGAGGAGCGGCGCAAGTGATCGCCGGCGACGATGCAGAGCTCGGAGATGAGGAGGAGCGGCGCAAGTGATCGCCGCCAACGCGGCGGTCAAAGCCGCTATTGTCGCGCCTGTGAAGCGGATGCCGTACGCCGAGGCGTCGCGCGCCCTGCTGCGCGACTCGGTCCTGGACGCGATGCGGGATCTGCTGCTGACCCGCGACTGGTCGGCCATCACCCTGTCGGACGTGGCTCGCGCCGCGGGCATCAGCCGGCAGACGATCTACAACGAGTTCGGCTCGCGGCAGGGCCTGGCGCAGGGGTACGGCCTGCGCCTGGCCGACCGGCTGGTCGACGCCGTCAACGCCGCGCTGGAAGCCAACGTCGGCAACATCTATGAGGCGTTTCTGCGCGGGTTCCGCGACCTGTTCACCGAGCTGTCGGCCGACCCGCTGGTGATCTCGCTGCTCACCGGCGTGGCCAAACCCGACCTGCTGCAGCTCATCACCACCGACAGCGCGCCAATCATCAACCGCGCCTCCGAGCGGCTGACCACGGCGCTGACGCAGAGCTGGGTTGCCACCAGCGACGAGGATGCGGGCGTGCTGGCGCGGGCAATCGTGCGGCTGGCGCTGAGCTACGTGTCGATGCCGCCCGAGGCGGACCACGACGTGGCCGCGGACCTGGCCCGGTTGATGACGCCGTTCGCCGAGCGGCACGGCGTCGTCAACGTCCCCTGAGCCCTTCCCTGAACCAAGGTCCGCGCCGACCCGCGACTACAGTGGCGCAAGAACATACCTAAGCTAATTACCGCTTTCATCCGAGCGAGCCACAGGCGAGCGAGCCGAAAAAGGAAGAACTATGACGACGACCGAAAACGCACTCACCCCCGACGTCCGAAACGGCATCGATTTCAAGGTCGCCGATCTGTCGTTGGCGGATTACGGTCGCCGGGACATCGAGCTCTCGGAGCAGGAGATGCCGGGTCTGATGTCGCTGCGCCGCGAGTACCACGACGTGCAGCCGCTCAAGGGCGCGCGCATCTCCGGTTCGCTGCACATGACCGTGCAGACCGCGGTGCTGATCGAGACCCTCGTCGCGCTGGGCGCCGAGGTGCGCTGGGCGTCCTGCAACATCTTCTCCACCCAGGACCACGCCGCCGCCGCGGTGGTCGTCGGCCCGCACGGCACCCCCGAGGAGCCCAAGGGCGTCCCGGTGTACGCGTGGAAGGGCGAGACGCTCGAGGAGTACTGGTGGGCGGCCGAGCAGGTGCTGACGTGGCCCGATAAAGACGGCGCCGCCGCGCCCGCGAACATGATCCTGGACGACGGCGGCGACGCCACCATGCTGGTGCTGCGCGGCGCGCAGTACGAGAAGGCCGGCGTGGTGCCGCCGGACGACGAGGACGACTCGACCGAGCACCGGGTGTTCCTGAGCCTGCTGCGCAAGCGCTTCGAGACCGACAAGGACAAGTGGACGAAGATCGCCGCGTCGATCAAGGGTGTCTCGGAGGAGACCACCACCGGCGTGCTGCGGCTCTACCAGTTCGCCGCCGCCGGTGACCTGGCGTTCCCGGCGATCAACGTCAACGACTCGGTCACCAAGAGCAAGTTCGACAACAAGTACGGCTGCCGGCACTCGTTGATCGACGGCATCAACCGCGGCACCGACGTGCTGATCGGCGGCAAGAAGGTGCTGATCTGCGGCTACGGCGACGTCGGTAAGGGTTCGGCCGAGTCGGTGGCGGGCCAGGGCGCGCGGGTGACCGTCACCGAGATCGACCCGATCAACGCCCTGCAGGCGCTGATGGAGGGCTTCGACGTCAAGCGGGTGGAGGACGTGATCAGCGAGGCCGACATCATCATCACCACCACCGGCAACAAGGACATCATCACCCTCGAGCACATGAAGGCGATGAAGGACAAGGCGATCCTGGGCAACATCGGGCATTTCGACAACGAGATCCAGGTCGCCCGGCTGGAGAAGTCCGGGGCCACCAAGACCAACATCCGCCCGCAGGTCGACCTGTGGACCTTCCCGGACACCGGCAAGTCGATCATCCTGCTGTCCGAGGGCCGGCTGCTGAACCTGGGTAACGCCACCGGCCACCCGTCGTTCGTGATGAGCAACAGCTTCTCCAACCAGGTCATCGCCCAGATCGAGCTGTGGACCAAGAACGACGACTACGACAACGAGGTCTACCGGCTGCCCAAGCACCTTGACGAGAAGGTGGCCCGCATCCACGTGGAGGCGCTCGGCGGCCAGCTGACCAAGCTCACCAAGGAGCAGGCCGAGTACATCGGCGTCGACGTCGACGGCCCCTACAAGGCCGACCACTACCGCTACTGAGCCATCTCTCGCCGAACGTCACGCCAGCGTGGCGTTCGGCGTCGAGTGTCACGCCAGCGTGACGCTTGGAGGCGGCGATAGGCTCGCGCCGTGCTGATCGCGATCGAGGGCATTGACGGCGCCGGCAAGCGGACGCTGACGGACAAGCTGCGCAAGCTGTTCGAGGCGGACGGCAAGTCGGTGGCCATGCTGGCCTTCCCGCGGTACGGGCAGTCGGTGACCGCCGACATCGCGGCCGAGGCCCTGCACGGCGAGCACGGCGATCTCGCGTCGTCGGCCTACGCCATGGCGATGCTGTTCGCGCTGGATCGCGCCGGGGCCCTCGGCGACATCGAGGCGCTGCGCCGCGAGCACGACGTGGTGATCATGGACCGCTACGTCGCCTCCAACGCGGCCTACACCGCCGCGCGTCTGCATCAGGACGCGGCCGGGCCGGCCGTGGCATGGATATACGCGCTGGAGTATGGGCGTCTCGGCCTGCCCGCGCCCGACTGGCAGGTGCTGCTCGCGGTGCCGGCCGAGGTGGCCGGGGAGCGGGCCCGCAGCCGGGCCGAGTCCGATCCGGGTCGCGCGCGGGACAGTTACGAACGCGACGACGGGCTGCAGCAGCGCACCGGCGCGGTGTACGCCGAACTGGCCGCCGCGGGTTGGGGCGGCCAGTGGCTGGCCGTCGACGCGGACGTCGATCCGGGCCGGCTGGCCGCCGATTTGGCCGCCGACTAGCACAGATTTGTCACGATTCGGCCCTTTCGAAGAAGAAACGCCCGTGTGATGTCCGAGTTTTGTCCCGATCTGGTGACACCATGGACTCCATGAGGCAAAGGATTCTCGTCGTCGATGACGACGCTTCGCTCGCCGAGATGTTGACCATCGTGTTGCGGGGTGAGGGTTTCGACACTGCGGTCATCGGTGACGGCACCCAGGCCCTGACTGCGGTGCGCGAACTGCGCCCCGATCTGGTGCTGTTGGACCTGATGCTGCCCGGGATGAACGGCATCGACGTGTGCCGGGTGTTGCGCGCCGACTCCGGCGTGCCGATCGTCATGCTGACCGCCAAGACCGACACCGTCGACGTGGTCCTGGGCCTCGAGTCGGGCGCCGACGACTACATCATGAAGCCGTTCAAGCCCAAGGAGCTGGTGGCGCGGGTGCGGGCGCGGCTGCGGCGCAACGACGACGAGCCCGCCGAGATGCTGTCCATCGCCGACGTGGAGATCGACGTGCCGGCGCACAAGGTCACCCGCAACGGCGAGCAGATCTCGCTGACACCGTTGGAATTCGACTTGCTGGTGGCGTTGGCGCGCAAACCGCGGCAGGTGTTTACTCGTGATGTGCTGCTCGAACAGGTGTGGGGCTATCGTCACCCGGCGGATACCCGCCTGGTGAATGTGCACGTCCAGCGTCTGCGCGCCAAGGTTGAGAAGGATCCCGAAAACCCGACCGTAGTGTTGACCGTTCGAGGAGTTGGGTACAAGGCCGGACCTCCGTGACCGGTAGGGACACGTGATCTGGGGCTCTCGGCGACGCACTCGGAGCCGCTGGGGCCGCTCCGGTCCCATGACTCGTGGCATGGGCGCGGTGAGTCGCGCCGTGGCCATCGCCTGGCGGCGCTCGCTGCAACTGCGGGTTGTGGCGCTGACGCTGGGGTTGTCCCTGGCGGTCATCCTGGCGCTCGGTTTCGTGTTGACTTCACAGGTCACCAACCGGGTGCTCGACGTCAAGGTCAAGGCCGCCATCGAGCAGATCGAGCGGGCGCGCACCACCGTGGGCGGGATCGTCAACGGCGAAGAGGCGCGATCCCTGGACAGCAGCCTGCAGCTGGCGCGCAACACGCTGACCTCTAAGACCGACCCGGCCTCGGGCGCGGGGATGGCGGGGGCCTTCGACGCGGTGCTGATGGTGCCGGGCGACGGCCCGCGCGCGGCGACCACCGCCGGGCCCGTCGACCAGGTGCCGGCTTCGCTGCGCGGCTTCGTCAAGGCCGGGCAGGCGTCCTACCAGTACGCCACCGTGCACACCGACGGGTTCTCCGGACCGGCGCTGATCGTCGGCACGCCGGCGTCGTCGCAGGTGGCCAACCTGGAGCTCTACCTGATCTTTCCGCTCAAGAACGAGCAGGCCACCATCCAGCTGGTGCGCGGCACCATGATCACCGGCGGCGCGGTGCTGCTGGTGCTGCTGGCCGGGATCGCGCTGCTGGTGTCGCGGCAGGTGGTGGTGCCGGTGCGGTCGGCGTCACGCATCGCCGAACGCTTCGCCGAAGGGCATCTGTCCGAACGCATGCCGGTGCGCGGCGAGGACGACATGGCCCGGCTGGCCATGTCCTTCAACGACATGGCCGAGAGCCTGTCCCGTCAGATCACCCAGCTGGAGGAGTTCGGTAATCTGCAGCGCCGCTTCACTTCCGACGTGAGCCACGAGCTGCGCACCCCGCTGACCACCGTGCGGATGGCCGCCGACCTGATCTATGACCACAGCGCCGACCTGGACCCCACGCTGGCGCGCTCCACCGAGCTGATGGTCAACGAGCTGGACCGGTTCGAGTCGCTGCTCAACGACCTGCTGGAAATTTCGCGGCACGACGCCGGCGTCGCGGAGCTGTCCGTCGAGGCGGTCGATCTGCGCACCACGGTGCAAAGCGCGCTGAGCAACGTCGGGCATCTGGCCGAGGACGCCGGCATCGAGCTGAAGGTCGACCTGCCGACCGAGGAGGTGATCGCCGAGGTCGACACCCGCCGGGTGGAGCGCATCCTCCGCAACCTGATCGCCAATGCCATCGACCACGCCGAGCACAAGCCGGTCAAGATCCGGATGGCCGCCGACGAGGACACCGTGGCCGTCACCGTCCGCGACTACGGCGTCGGGCTGCGACCCGGCGAGGAGAAGCTGGTGTTCAGCCGGTTCTGGCGGGCCGACCCGTCGCGGGTGCGCCGTTCCGGCGGCACCGGACTCGGCCTGGCCATCAGCATCGAGGACGCGCGACTGCACCAGGGCCGGCTGGAGGCCTGGGGCGAACCCGGTGACGGCTCGTGCTTCCGGCTGACCCTGCCGCTGGTGCGTGGTCACAAGGTGACCACCAGCCCGCTGCCCATGAAGCCGATTCCGCAACCCGCCCCCAGCGGCCCGCAGCACGCGAAAGACCGTCCGCGCCAACGTGAGCACGCCGAGAGAAGCCTGTGATGCGCCGGCTCGTGGGACTGCTGATGCTGGCCATGCTGCTCGCGGGCTGCGCGGGGGTGCCCAGTTCGTCGGCGCCGCAAGCCATCGGCACCGTCGAGCGGCCGGCGCCGTCGAACCTGCCCAAGCCGACGCCGGGCATGGACCCCGACGTGCTGCTGCGCGAATTCTTCAAGGCCACAGCCGATCCCGCGAACCGCCACCTGGCCGCCCGGCAGTTCCTCACCCAGTCGGCGTCCAACGCCTGGGACGACGCCGGTAGTGCGCTGCTGATCGACCACGTGGTTTTCGTCGAAACCCGTGCGGCCGAACGTGTTTCGGCGACCATGCGGGCCGACATCCTGGGTTCGCTGTCCGACGTGGGGGTGTTCGAAACCGCCGAGGGCGTGCTGCCCGACCCCGGGCCGATCGAATTGGCCAAGACCTCCGGCGGCTGGCGCATCGACCGGTTGCCCAACGGGGTCTTCCTGGACTGGCAGCAGTTTCAGTCCACCTACAAGCGCAACACCCTGTACTTCGCCGATCCGACCGGCAAGACGGTGGTCCCCGATCCGCGTTACGTCGCGGTGCCCGATCACGACCAGTTGGCCACCGAGTTGATCTCGAAGGTGATCGCCGGGCCGCGGCCGGAGATGGCGCACACGGTGCGCAACCTGCTCGCCCCGCCGCTGCGGTTGCGCGGGCCGGTGACCCGCGCCGACGGCGGCAAGAACGGTATCGGTCGCGGCTACGGCGGTGCGCGGGTCGAGCTCGAGAAGCTGTCCACCACCGATCCGCACAGCCGGCAATTGCTTGCCGCACAGATCATTTGGACGCTGGCCCGGGCCGACATCCGCGGCCCCTATGTGATCAACGCCGACGGCGCGCCGCTGGACGACCGGTTCCGCGACGGGTGGACCACCTCGGATGTCGCGGCCACCGATCCCGGCGCCGCCGACGGCGCGGGCGCGGGGCTGCACGCCCTGGTGAACGGCTCACTGGTGTCGCTGGACGGCCAGCACACCGTCACGGTGCCCGGCGCGTTCGGCCGCGTGGGCGACCAGACCGGCGCCGCGCTGTCGCGCTCCGGCCGGCAGGTGGCCTCGGTGGTGACGCTGCATCGCGGCGCCCCGGACATGGCCGCGTCCCTGTGGATCGGTGATCTGGGCCAGGAGGCCGTGCAGGCCGCCGACGGGCACAGCCTGTCGCGGCCGACGTGGTCGCTGGACGACGTGGTCTGGGTGGTCGTCGACGGCAACAACGTGTTGCGGGCGATTCAGGAGCCGGCTTCCGGGCAGCCCGCCCGGCTGCCGGTGGATTCGGTGGCGGTGGCCACCCGGTTCCCTGGGCCCATCACCGACCTGCAGCTGTCCCGCGACAGCACCCGCGCGGCGATGGTGATCGGTGGCCAGGTGATTCTGGCCAGCGTCGAGCAGACCCAGGCCGGCCAGTACGCGCTGACCTTCCCGCGCCGGCTCGGCTTCGGGCTGGGCAACTCGGTGGTGTCGCTGTCGTGGCGCACCGGTGACGACCTGGTGGTGACCCGCACCGACGCCAGCCATCCGGTGTCCTACGTGAACATCGACGGGGTGAACTCCGACGCGCCGCCGCACGGTTTGCAGATGCCGGTGACCACGGTGGTCGCCAACCCGTCGACGGCCTACGTCGCGGGACCGCAAGGGGTGCTGCAGTATTCGCCGTCGGCCGATGGTCAGCAGGGCTGGTCGGAGGTGCCCGGACTGTCGGTGCCCGGGGCGGCGCCGGTGCTGCCGGGCTAGCTACGGCTTCGTGGCGACCTGCAGGCCGGCAGAGCCGCCGCCCAGCATGAGGGGTTCGCCTGCCGGGCGCAAACCAGCAGCGCGCTGCCACTTGGCGATGTCACGCGAGGTCCACGCGCCGGAGCGGCTGGTCACGCCGAAGAACAACTCGCTCAGCGCGCTGAATTGCCCCACCCGGTCACCCGTTTCGAGCCGCATCGGTTCGATGACCGCAAGTACACCGCGCGGGCGCAGTGCCCGGCCCAGCCGTTCGAACAAGTCGGCATTTGCCACCGCACTGAAGTGGTGTGCGAGATTGGACAGCAAAATCACGTCGTAGGCATCGACACCGAAATCGTGGGTCAGTGCGTCGCCGGCGAGGTGGGTCACCCGTGAGCCCATGTTCTCCATGGCCAACAGCGGCGCCGCGGCCCTGACCGCTTCGGGCAGATCGAGCACCACCGAGTGCAGACCATCGTGGCGGCGGCAGAGCGCGGCGGAATAGTGGCCGTGCGAACCACCGACATCGATCATGTCGGTGGCGCCGCAGGGGACTGGGACGTTTTCGGCGACCTCCCTCGCCGATTGGCCGGCCAGTGCGCGCATCGATCGCTGGTACAGGTTCCACCGGTCACCGCTCATCTGCCGATGTATGTCGAGGGCTCGGCCGGTGCGGACGTAGTCCTCGACGTGGTCCATCAAATCGATTGTGTCGTACTCGAAGTGGACCGCATCGACGAGTGAAGCCGGACTTTCCACGAGCAACCAGGTTCGCGCTTTCGAGGTCAGCGAGTACCGGTCGCAGCGGTGCTGCAGGTAACCGCAGCCCGCCAGTGCCACCAGTAGCTGGTGGGTTGCGGCCGGATCGGTTGCGCAACGCGCGGCGACCTCGGTCGCCGTGGCGGCTTGTGAGCTCAACGATTCGAACACCCCGAGCTTGGCCGCGGCCATCACAGTGCGTGCCAGGCCGAATGCGAAATGGGTTTCGAAGAACGGCACGGGTACTCGCCCGGAGGCCAGGGCTTTCCACTCAGCCGGGTTATCGGGAATCAGGCCGAGGTGCATGTCAGGCGTCACTTTCAACGATGCCGCCGGGCAATATGTTCGGATTACTGTTGAAGACGTTGTCCGGATCGTATTTGGCCTTGATCGTGGCCAGTCGTTGGTACTTTTCACCGCGGTAAGCCTCTTTTACCCGGTCCTCGTCATCGATGGCCATGAAGTTCGAATACAAGCCACCGGCCCGGAATCGAGCCGTGGCAGCGAAGGTTTCTCGTACCCACTCGATCTGCGGCTGGTCACCGGGAAGCCATCGGCCCAACACGTTGATGATGTTTTCGGCATGGCGGTCGGGAAACGCGGTGTCGTCCTCGCGCAGCCTGCCCTGGGCACCGTGCTGATAGCCGAACTCTATGGCAGACAGGGCATTAGGCAATCGGCCAGCCGCCTCGATAAGGGCTGTGATGCAGTCGGTGGTGATGTCGCCGGCATACCCGCCCTTGGTGTAGTTGCATGCGCCGGGGCCGAGCACACCGTCGTTCATTGACTGCACTGCGACGTATGGCAGGGTCTGGACGCTGCCGGACACCCTCGGCGCTCCCGCCCACAACGCCTCGTTGATGTCCCTGGCGTCGGCAGGGTCTCCAGTCCAGACGCTCACGAATACGCACACCGGTGCGTCGATCAGATCGTCGGGCACACCGGGTTCCTGGGCGGCCCGGCGCAAGTAGACCATGACCTTGAGGTCATCGCTGGCGCGCCGCATGAAGTCCCCGTGGTGGGCGATTGCGCTGCCCGCGTCTTCGAGGCGGTACAGGGCGGTGCCCAGTGGGACCGACTTGAGCACCGCGGGGGTGGCGAACTCGAATTCGGTGACCACACCGAAGTTGGTTCCCGCACCTCGCAAGCCCCAGTAAAGGTCGGGATTTTCGTCGGCGCTGGCGGTCAGCACGCGGCCGTCGGCCAGCACCGCACGCGCCGACACCAGGTTGTCGCAGGTGAGACCGTGCTTGCGGGTCAGCCAACCCATGCCGCCGCCGAGCGCCAGGCCCGCGATACCGGTCTGCGACATCACCCCCGCTGGCGTCGCCAGACCGAAAGCCTGTGTGGCACGGTCGATATCGCGCAACAAGCAACCTCCACCGGCCCGCACCCGCCCGGCTTCGGGTGTGACGCTGGTCCGGCGCATTTCGCCGAGGTCGATCACAACGCCGTCGTCGATCATGGAATGCCCGGCGACGCTGTGGCCGCCGCCCTTGACCGTGAGCGGGAGCGCGTGCTCGCGGGCGAACACGATCGCGGCCGCGACGTCGGCATCGGTGCGGCAACGAACGATTACCGCGGGGTGGCGGTCCACGGCGTAGTTCCAGATTCGGCGCGCCCCGTGGTAGTCCGCATGCCACCGGTGCACCGCGTCACCGGCCAGGCGCGCGTTAAGTGTGGCAAGCTCGCGTTCCGAAAACTTCTGAACTGCAACATGTTCCGTACGGTTCATGGGGCCTCCGAGTCAAGGTGTGGCGCTCACGGTACGACCGCTGCCGCCGGGCGCCTAGCCGGATTGCGCGTCGCATCGGACGGCGCGCGCAGACTATCCGTGGCAGCGCGGCGCGGCGACGCCACAACGTTTAACGTTGTTGACGAGCAGCAGGATGGAGGTGGCCCCAACGCGCTTTGATGACGATACCCAGGCCAAAATCATTGCTAACAGGCGCAATTGGGACGCTCGCGCGCCGATCCACGCGGCCAGCGAATTCTACGGGGTGGGTGCTCGAGAGCCGATGAGCTGGTTCGCCCCCTTCGAGTGGCGAGATCTTGGCGGGCTCGACGGCCGCGAACTCCTGCATTTGCAGTGTCACTTGGGCGTCGAGACGATGGCGTTCGCGCTCAGAGGTGCGCACACCACCGGACTGGACTTCTCGAATGTCTCCTTGCAAGAAGCGCGTCGGATCGCTCGCGATGCGGACCTGACGATCGATTACGTGCTCGCTGATGTCTACGAGGCTGAACGAGCATTAGGAGCGCAACGCTTCGACATCGTCTACACGGGAAAGGGTGCGCTGTGCTACCTGCCCGATTTGGTCGCGTGGGCGCGAACCATTGCGCGGCTACTCAAGCCCGGCGGATTTGTTTACCTCGTGGAATTCCACCCGCTACTGGGCGCGCTCGGCACGACTCAGAAGACCGGCACGGCTCACGATTTGGTGATCCACCACGATTATCTCGGCGGTCGTGGATCCGTCGAACGCGACAGCAGCCACAGCTATACGGATGGGCCGGCCCTGAGCGGCGACACCTTGCACTACGAGTGGCCACACGGGTTAGGCGAGGTCGTCACTGCCCTGGCGCAAACCGGATTCACCATCGAAAGCCTCACCGAGACGTGCCTGCTTCCTTGGCGGCGCTGGCCGCTGATGGTGCCATCCGACAATGGCTGGTGGACTATGCCGGAAAGCGAACCGCGATTCCCGGTTATGTACGGGCTCAAGGCAATTAAGTGCCGGCGTAGTTGCCGGCCGGTTCGGCACGACTAGGTGGCGGGTCGCCTCCGGGCGGACCTGGCCAGATTGCGCAGGCCCCTGGACAAATCACGCGGACTTCCTCCGTCGGCGTAGCGCAGCAAAGTCAGCGGCGCTAGCGTCGCCTGCGCAGGTGTCGAGGAGGGACCCGCGAACGATGGATAAGGACGAACAGGAGACGGAAAGGCCGACGGCTGACGCGTCGCCGGCGCACATCTGGACACCGGCAAAGGAGTTCGACGAGTTCGCCCGGGTCTGCTGTGGCCGGCCACACCTGAGATTGTTGGCCGATCCCGATTCCTTCTCGCTGGCCCAACGAGTGGGTCGGATGGGTCCGGTCGCCTTATCCGAAATCGCCGTCGGATCGGATTTGCCCATGGACGGCGGCCAGGTGTGTGGCAGCTATCGCGTGA
Organism: Mycobacterium colombiense; assembly: GCF_003284975.1. GTDB lineage: Bacteria > Actinomycetota > Actinomycetes > Mycobacteriales > Mycobacteriaceae > Mycobacterium > Mycobacterium europaeum_A. Next base: position 15,949 of record NZ_QMEU01000036.1, on the reverse strand, counting down.
TCGTGGTCCAGGCTGGCCGCACGGAGGTTGAACACAGGGGCCACTCTGTCGTCAGCGGTCCGGGCAGTGCCGCCGTGTTTCCGCCGGAGGGTCTCGGGGTGGGGCAATGGGACGCGGGTAGCAAAGTGGTCTGTTTCAAGATCGACCGTTCGGCGATCGATGATGCCCTCAGCGACGCCCTTGGCCGGCAGGTGACGTCTCAGGTCGACTTCACGCCCCTGCTGCCGACCGATGCGGCGCCGACGCAGAGCTGGATCAACATGCTGGTGTCGTTCAAGGAGCAGTTCTTCCGGCCCGACAGCGTGCTGAACCAACCGCTGGCCGGACTGCCATTCGTCGACGGCCTGGTGCGCGGGTTCTTGCTCGCCGCCGAGCATCCCCACCTCGATGCCCTGATCCGAGACGAACGGCCGGCGGCACCGCGGGCGATTCGTCACGCCGTCGAAATCATTGAAGAGGAAGCACACTTGCCTCTGACGTTGTCCTCGATCGCCGCCCGTAGCCACGTCAGCGTCCGTACGTTGCAGCAAGGTTTCCGGCGCCATTTGGGCACCTCTCCGATGGCGTACCTGCGCGAGGTCCGACTCCGCCGCGCGCACCAATCGCTGCTCGAGTCCGACCCATCGATGGTCACCGTGGCTTCGGTCGCCTATCGGTGGGGCTTCAGCAACCTCGGTAGGTTTGCCGCTGCGCATGCGGCTCGCTATCGTGAGACTCCTACCGAGACGTTGCGCCGACGAGTGGTCCTGCGCCGCGCAACGGATCTGGCGATTCACAGGACTGCCTAGCCGTGCCGGAAGAGGGGCTCGCCATGGCGCACCAGACAGCAGCTGCCACGGTGACGGTAGACGATAACGAGTGGGTTTCGGTGCGGTCGTTGGACGACTTCACCGAGCTACGGACGAGCCAGATGCAGTCATCAGCCTACTGGTGGCCGGAGATCGGGCCGCTCGGAGACACATTCTCGATGACGCATCGTATGCGTCGGTTCGGCCCGATCACGGTGCTGGACGTGGATTTTCACGACGACGTCTGGGTGAACGGCGGCGAACTGCGTCCCCACTATCACGTCACTGTGCCGGTGGCCGCGGCCCCGGCCGCGACGGAAAATGGCCTCTCCCTCGCCGCGGAGCCTGGCTCGGTTGCGGTTTATCGGCCCGAGGGCAGCGCGGGCGTGGACGGTTACGTCGGCCGCCTGCTGGCCGTGATGGTCGATCGTCATGCGATCGAAGATGCCCTCGCCGACGCGCTGGGGCGCTCGGTGACCTCGCAGATCGAGTTCGAACCCGTCATGTCCGCTACGACCCAAGCCGTCCGCAGCTGGATCGCCATGGTGTCGGTGTTCACCGAGCACCTGTTTCGGCCGCACAGTCTCCTGCATGAGCCGATGGTCGGGATGCCATTCGCCGATAGCATGGTCCGCGGTCTCCTGCTGGCCACGGACCACCCCTATCGCGCGGCTCTGGAGGGGCACGCGCCCGCGCCTGCGCCGCGCGTCATCGATGCGGCAATCGAGGTCATCGAGGCCGAACCGGACCGGCCGTGGACTGTCTCGACGCTGGCCGCGCGCAGCTGTGTCAGCGTCCGTTCGCTGCAGCAGGGCTTCCGGCGTCACCTGGGCACCACGCCGATGGCGTACCTGCGCGAGGTCCGTTTGCGGCGAGCCCACCAGCACTTGCTCGAGTCCGACCCATCGACCGCCACGGTGGCTTCGGTCGCTTACCGCTGGGGCTTCAGCAACCTCGGTAGGTTCGCTGCCGCACACACCGCCCGGTACCGCGAGCCCCCGGTGCAGACGTTGCGCCGCAGTGCCTAGCCGACCTCACAGGTACCGGCTGATATCTCTCAACTGCGCTGCGATGGACGCCGACGCGATCGGATTTCCATGCTGGTCGGACAGCTCCGCGCCGAGCACCGCAGCGGTGTTAGTAGTCGCGAGTAGGCGTGCGGTGGCAACAAACGACCTTCCAGCCCCCGCCCGCAGGTAGTTCACCGTCATCGTCAGTGTCGGCAACCCGTGGCCCGTCATCAGGGTGCCGCAATGGGTCGCCGTTTGATCCAGCATCTCGGCGATGGATCCACTGCTGAGGGCGTTGAACGCCGTGAACCGTTCGGGTCCAGGGCGAAAGGAGACCTTCAGGCATTTGTCTTTGCGTGATCCGGTGTCGAATCGTGCGTTCAGCGCCGAAAGCTGCGGCGGCAGCGAGTTATTCATCGTAGCGATCATTCGGGTTCGGAAAGCGCCGCCCCGGTTTCACCGAACAGACGTCGGTAGTTATCCAGATTCGGCGCGAGACTACTGTGCACTGACGGTCCACTCCTGATGGCTCGTGTCGCGAACCTGGTTGCGCGATAGGCACAACGGCTGCTGCTGCCCCGACTGAGCCGGGACCCAGCCCAGCATCGGCCCGAGTTTCTCGGCCATGTCGGTAATGATCTGCACCTGATCGTCTTCGGCGAAGCCGTGCGGCAATGCGAAAGCCACTTCGTCGACGCGCTGAAAGCCGCGGTGCGCATAAAGCAGTTCGGCGAGCTGCTCTGATGTGCCGAGGTAGTCGGGTGACACGATCATGCCCCGCGGGCCTTGAGGATGCAGGGTGCGGCCGATGCGGCTATGAGCGTAAGCCCGGTACCGATCCACCTGTTTCACCGACGCGGAATCGATTGGGATCACCACCAACGCCTGTGCGACACGGGCAGTTTCGGGGCTGGGATGGTGTGCGCGGAACGCGTCGATGTGCTGCGCCTGGATTGTGGCGAAGTCAAGCGATTGGGTGCCTTCGCTGCTGACCAGATTGGCGGTGAGGTAGTTGAGGCCGTTAAGCGCGGCCCACACTGCGGACTGCATCCCCCCGCCGTACCACACCCGGCCGGCCAGGCCGGGCGAATGGGGCTGGACTCGGCGGAAGAACTTGTCGTGACCCAAATTTCCCTCGAAATCGCTGACTGGATCGCCGCGCAGGCACGCCAGCAATCGCGCCACCCGTGCCTTCGTGAAGTTCTCCATCTCATGGGTCTCCGGATACAGCGCAGCTTTAAAGTGTTCATACAGGAGTGGCATGCCCACCGAGACGCCGGGATTGAGTCGTCCACGGGACAGGATGTCGACGGTGGCCAGATCTTCGGCCAATCGCAGTGGGTTCTCCAGGCCGAGCGGGATCACCGCGGTACCCAACTCGATTCGGCGGGTGCGCTGGCTGGCGGCGGCCAACAGTGCCACGGGTGAGGAGATGCCCGGTTGCAGATGCCGCTGTCGCACCCAAACACTGTCGAAGCCCAGGGCCTCGGCCCGCTCGATCATTCGCAGTGTCTCCTCGTGGCCGGGTTCCGGATCGGCATCGTCAAATCGGCCGATGGTGAGGAAACCCATTCTGCGCAAGGGCGTTCCGCGGTCAGGCATGGCATTGAAGTTAATGTGGTGGCGGCGTGCCGGCCAGCCGAAAGGCGCACTGATCGGGCCAGATTGCGCCTACCGCGGACATGCCATCCGGTGCAGGCTCGCCGAGGACGTCTCGCCGTACCGGTTGGCGTGTGCGGTAGCGAACCGGCCGAGATTGGTGAAGCCCCGCGCAATCCGGCCGAATCGTCGCGTGCCGCGGCTAGGCGGCGCTGGGTGGGGCTCGTTAGCGTTTCGGATGCTTACCCGATCAGCGAGGTTGGAGTCATGGGCAGGAATCAAACGTTGTCGGATGACAACACTTACGTGCTCGGTCATGTCGACGCCGAGGTTCAGCGTCTGCTCTTGCAGGGTCGTTTGTATAATGACTTCACCGAGCACGCACTGCGTCTGGCAGGTCTGCGGCCCGGAATGCGGGTGCTGGACGTGGGCTGCGGGCCCGGTGACGTGTCGATGATCGCCGGGCGGCTGGTGGGGCCCGACGGTGCGGTACTAGGCGTGGATTCGGCCGCCGACGTCCTTGAGCTCGCCCGCGCCCGCGCCGTGGACCAGGGGCAAGCCGAAATCACCGCCGCACAAGCCGTGGCGGTAGTGCCTCCGCTGATCTGCGCGTGGACCGAGGTATAGCTCCGGCACATAGTAGAGGACGAAAGTGGCTGCATCGCCGGGATTACGACCCGCCGCGTTTCTGCGTGCGCTCGGGCTGCGGGAACGGTGCTTGTACCGCTACTCCGAACGTAATCCTTTACTGTTCGTGTTGGCCGCCGAGTTTGAGGCTGCCCTCGACGCCGATCTGGTAGGTGATGCGCTCTACGCCGTGCAGCGCCGGCACCCGTTGCTGTCAGCGCACGTCAAAGACGACCCCGACACAGGGTTGGGGTTCTACCGCGCCGACTCCGTGGCATCAATAGGCCTGACGTTCCTGCGCGAACCCGATGATCAAGATTGGCAAGCTATCGCCGCCCAGGAACTCACGCAACCCTTCGATTCCGCCGCAGCTCCACTTATGAGGGCAACACTTGTCGCTCAGCGTAATTCGTCGACTTTGCTTCTGACGTTCGATCACGTGGCTGCCGACGGGATTTCGTCCGTCTTGGTACTCAACGACCTGCTTGCCGCACTCAACGGTCACCCACCGCCGGTGCTGCCTCTACCGGAATCGCTGGAGGAATTGGCAACTCGTAGATTCGATGCTGTCCAGATCGCCGCCATGTCAACTGATGCCGGCGATCCGCGCATGGGTGTGCCCGCATCCATCCGGGCCTTTGATGCGAGTCGGCCGTACTTGTACCGGGTTGCGATGGGCCACGATGCCACCGCGCGTCTTGTTGAGCGCTGCCGGGAAGAACACACCACCGTGCATGCAGCGATCGTCGCAGCCGCCTCCTGTGTGCGCAGCGCAGCGTGTGGCGAAGATTTCGTCCGCACTTACAGCCCGATAAATGCCAGAAACCTTGTGGCCCAGGGAGCCGGCTGCTGCTTAGCCATTTCCTTCGCATGCACGGGGCTGGCTCCGGCGGATGGCAGCGGGTTCTGGGATCAGGCGCGCGAGACCGGTGACCAGCTGAGCGTGGCCAGATCGGCTGCCGGACTAATGCTCGGTTCTGCGGTAATCGAGGAATACTTCCCAATCGACGCCGACTGCGGTGCCGCAGAACACTTTCTGTGCACCATGTTGCCTTTTGAACTGACGATCACGAACTTGGGCGTGCAGAGCGTGCCTCGCTTTGGGCCGATTCGGCCCCGAGCCATCTGGGGTCCGGTCGTGCTGACACAGATCGAGGGGGAATACGTGACCGGGGTCGTCACCTACGACGGGCAGCTGAGGATGACCACCTGCGGTCACACCCCCACTGCCCGGTTCCTCGAAAGTGTTTGCGAGACACTGATGGCCGAATCGTGATCCCGGCATTGAGGTGCCCGCACCGGGCTCGCACCGCATCGCGCTTCGAGTGTGCGCAGGATGGCCAACACCCTGCGTACAGCGGATAGTCGTCTCGCAGTCGCATCCCTAGCGTTAGCGGTATGACTAACCCAGCGATCGTCATCGTTACTCCTAGGTGAATTAGCCATGACGTTGTTGTGGTGGAACACGACCAGTCGTATCTGGCGAGCCGCCGAGGACAACCGCATGGGAAAGGCATCGCGGACAACGGCGTCGGCGACGCCGGGCAGGCCCGCCACGCAGCGCCCAGTGCAACAGTGTCTTTCACAAGGTGAGGTTCCCCGCGGAGACCTGGTGACCGGCGATGTCCATAAGGCGCTGGTGGAATCGGGAATCTTTTGCAGGACCACTCCCGAGACGGTGTCCGCCTGGGCCAAGCAGCTCGCGCCCGAGCAGTTCGAGCCCGGATGCGTCGTGGGCGCGCAGCGTGGATCCGGTCGCCGCCTGTACGTGATCATTTCCGGCAAGGTCAAGGTCTCGTACCGGCTGCCCGATGGGAGCGAAATCATTCTCAAGATCCTGGGGCGTTACGAAATCTTTGGTATCGAAACGCTTGTCGACCCCGGATCGCCAGAGACCAGCGTAAGCACGCTCACCGATGTGCTGGCGGTGCCGATCGAACGCGATCAACTGATGACGTGGATGGTTGGGCATCCCGAGATCAGCGATCAAGTTCTGCGCCTCTTCGCCCGGTGGGCAGACGCGACGACGAACTCCTTGGCCGACTTCGCCTTCACCGACACTCAGGAGCGCATCGCGAGCCGGCTGCTGTGTTTGCGGAAGCGGTTCGGCCAACGGGAAGGCGATGTGGTGAGAGTGGTGCATGACCTGACATTGAAGGAGTTCGCTCGTCTGGTCGGCGTTGCACCGAGAACGACGGTTGCAATTTTGCGTGATTTCGAGGAGCGCGGCTGGATCCGGTTGGACGACAACAGCGTTGTCATCGTCGATGGGCACGCGCTGGCGTCGTTGGGTCTGCACAACACGTCGGAGGCGTCTTGTGCTTGATCGATTTACCCTGACGGATCTCAGTGTTCGGGTGCTGGGGGCGCCGATGGCCGGAGGCCCGTCGACGCCGGAGTTGGCGGCCGCGGTGACCCACGCCGGCGGACTCGGGTTTCTCGCGGCCGGCATGTCGTCGGCCGATGACTTAGCCGATGCCATCGTCGCGGCGCGCAGGCTGACGTCGGGGCCCCTGGGGGTGAATCTCTTTGTGCCCCAACCACCGGCGGATCGACCCGATCAGCTCGCCGCGTTCGCGGCAGCCTTGGCCGAGGAGGCCGAATGCTACGGCGTAGCTCTCGGTGAGCCGGGTGGTGACGACGAGTGGACCGCGAAACTCGACGTGGTGTGCGATCTGCGGCCGGAGGTGGTGTCGTTCACGTTCGGCTCGCCGACCAAAGACGAGTGCCGGCGGCGAAGGGTGTCGGGATCTTGAACCTCGGGACAGTCACCACCATCCGCGAAGCAACGATCGCGCTGTGCGCGGGAGTGGATGCGGTGGTTGCCCAAGGTCCCGATGCGGGCGGGCATCGCGCGACGTTCGATGCGCTTGCCTCACCGCCCGGGCAACCGCTGGAGGATCTGGTCACCGCCCTGGTGAACTGTTTCGACTGTCCCGTCGTCGCGGCCGGGGGACTGGGAACATCTCGTGATGTCAGCCGGCTGCGCGCTGCCGGTGCCGCGGCGGTGCAACTAGGCACGGCGTTCTTGCTCGCCGACGAGGCCGGAACCAATCCGGTGCACAGGGCGGCATTGCGCGATCCGCGGTTCATCGAAACGGTGGTGACGCGCGCGTTCACCGGGCGGTACGCCCGCGCATTGCGTAACCGATTCATCGAAAAGCACAACGGCGAGGCGGTATTCGGCTTTCCCGACGTAGCGATGATGACCGCACCGATCCAGGCTGCCGCAGTGAAATTGGGCGATCCGCACGGCACCGCACTGTGGGCTGGTGCCGCCTTCCGTCATACGAAGACAGGCCCGGCCGCCGACATCGTGCGCGAGCTGGCCGGCTGATTACACAGAAGGGGTACCGCAATGGAATTCGGCGACGAGAAGGTCGCGATCATCACCGGCGCTTCGCGTGGAATCGGCGCGGGCTTGGTCGAGGCATACCGTAAGCACGGCTACCGCGTAATCGCCAATTCGCGCACCATCACCGATTCATCTCACCCCGAAGTCGTCACGGTCGCAGGCGATATCGCCGATCCCAGCACAGCCGATCGCCTCGTTGCCGCAGCAGTGGCACGGTGTGGCCACATCGACACTCTAGTCAACAACGCCGGCGTCTTCGTCTCCAAGCCCTTCACCCACTACAGCCTCGAAGACTGTGCACGAGTGACATCGGTGAACCTGCTGGGCTTTCTTCACGTTACGCAACGCGCCATCGACGTGATGCTCGCGCAGGGCACTGGCGGTCATGTGGTCAACATTACGACCACTCTGGTGGAGCACGCTCAGGGCAAGGTGCCATCGGCGTTGACCGCACTCACCAAGGGCGGCCTTGCCGCTGTCACGAAATCACTCGCCATCGAATACGCCGGCCAGGGAATCCGCGTCAACGCCATATCGCCCGGCGTCATCGACACGCCCATGCACGCCGGCGTCGATGCGCGCGCGTCTTACGCATGGATGCACCCCCAAAACCGGATAGGCGCCGTCGCCGACATCGTGCACGGCGCGCTCTACCTCGAAACGGCACCCTTCGTCACCGGCGAGATCCTCCACGTCGACGGTGGACAGAGCGCCGGCCATTGAACAACCAATCGAACCGGAGTCAGGAGATACGACAGATGTCAACTGCTGCAAGCAATGACATGGACAACGAACTGGACAGGCGGGTCCGGGCGAACCAGGAGCGCCTCGTCGCTGACCTGAAACAGGACTACGACTTCATCGTCTGTGGTGCGGGATCGTCGGGCTGCGTGGTTGCCCGTCGCCTGGCTGAGGATCCCCGCGTGAACGTCTTGTTGCTGGAAGCGGGAGGCCGCGACGACCTGCCGTGTGTCACCGAAGCGAAGCTGTGGCATACGAATCTGGGCAGCGCGACGGATTGGGCCTTCCAGGCTGAACCGAACCAGCACCTCAACGGCCGGGCCCTGATGCTCTCGATGGGCAAGGTCCTCGGTGGCGGTTCGAGCATCAATCTGATGGCCTGGGCCAGGGGGCACCGGGCGGATTGGGACCTCTTCGCCGCGGAGTCGGGAAACAAAGCCTGGAGCTATGCGTCGGTTCTAGACATCTACCGCCGGATAGAGGATTGGCATGGCGCCCCGGACCCTGAGCACAGGGGCAGCGGTGGACCTATCTACGTGCAACCCAAATGCGATCCTCATCCTGTCGGTCGAATCGTGCTGACAGCCGCCGAATGTCTTGGTATCGGCCGCTTCGACCAGGCGAACGGAAAGATGATGGAAGGCAAGGGCGGGGCGGCGATCATCGAAGTCCGGGCTCGCGGCGGCAAGCGCCGTTCGGTGTTCCGTTCCTACACGTATCCGTACATGGACCGGCCCAACCTGACCGTGCTGCCGAATGCCCTCGTGCGGCGTTTGCTCATCGATGGGAGTCGGGTGACCGCAGTCGAGGTCTGCTACCGCGACGAACTTCGGCGATTCCGGGCTGGCGCGGAAGTCGTGCTGTCGATGGGGGCAATCCATACCCCCAAGGTCCTCATGCTTTCCGGGATCGGCGACCAGGATATCCTGCGGCCGTTGGGAATACCCGTTAAACACCATCTGCCCGGTGTGGGTCGCAATTTCCAGGACCACCTTGGCTTCTCATGCATCTGGGAAATGCCCGCCTGCCCACCAGCCGATCAACCGGGTGATGCTGTGATGTTCTGGCCGAGCGGGGACGGCCGGGACGAACCCGATCTGTTCGCCTGCCAGGGAGCGATGCTGCTGGCAAGCCCGGAGAATGCCGCGCGATTCGGCCTACCCGGTATGGGTTGGACGATGATCGGTGCGCTCACCCATCCCAGCAGCCGCGGCAGCGTTATGTTGACCAGTCCAGATCCCGATCAGCCCGCCAGGGTGATCCACAACGGTCTGTCGCATCCCGACGATCTGCGCCTTGCCGTGAAGTGCATCGAGGACATGCGTGCCGTCGGCAATTGCGCGTTGCTGCGGACCCGGTCGTTTTTCCAGCGCGAGGTCATGCCCGGCTGTTTGAAGGGTGAAGATCTGGTGGGCTACCTGCGGGATGCCGCAATTACCTACTGGCACATGGCGGGCACGGCCAAGATGGGACTCGATTCGCTCTCGGTCGTCGACGGCAGCCTGAAGGTTCACGGCGTCGAAAACCTCCGAGTCGCCGATTCCTCAATCATGCCCCGAATCACCAGCACAAACACAATGGCGCCCTGTGTGGTCATCGGTGAACGCGCCGGCGAGGAGATCAAGTCGGAACACGGGTTGTCCGGCCTCGACGACGTGGTGGCGCTCCGCGACGCCGAATCCGTGAGTGGCTTGGAAAGGTCGTGATGCCCATGCCTGGTCATCGGGCCGTAGTCATCGGTGGGAATGATCGACTCGCCGGCCTCGCTGCTGTGGCCGGCGATGATGCTGCGCATCGCGCAGGCCGGTGGTCGCCGTCAGGGCCATCAGGGACCGCTAGTACCGCAATCTGTCCAACCGTCCGCGCGCAGCGGCTAGCCGATTGGGTTGGGCTGCATAGCGTTATCAGCAATGAGCGCTAACCGGAAGCAAAACTATGTTGCAGACCCTTGACGTCGACTTGACGGACGGCCGGTTCTACTCCGGCGGCGGCGCGCGTGGCGCATATCGCTGGATGCGCGCCAACCGGCCGGTCTTTCGCGACCGAAACGGGTTGGCCGCGGCGGCGACGTATCAGGCGGTCATCGATGCAGAGCGCAATCCGCGGCTGTTTTCCAATGCAGGCGGTATCCGGCCCGAGTACCCGGGCAAGCCCTACATGGTCGAAATGGACGATCCCGAACATCTTCTGCGGCGCAAGCTGGTTAGCGCTGCGTTCACCCGCACGCGGATAGCGCGCAATATGCCGTCTATCGGCAGGCTGTGTGACGAGCTGATCGATGCGGTGTGCGAGTCAGGGGAGTGTGACTTCGTCCGTGACATCGCCGCTCCGCTGCCGATGGCGGTGATCGGCGACATGCTTGGTGTGTCACCCGCGGACCGCGGGATGTTGCTGAAATGGTCCGACGATGTGGTGGGCGGCCCAAGCTCGCCGGACGACGCGACATCGGTGCGAGCGGTGACGGATGCATTCGCCGAATACACCGCCTTCACGATGGACATGATCACCAAACGCCGGACGGCACCGTCGAACGACTTGTTCAGCATCCTGGTGAACGCGGAAGTCGACGGGCGCAGGTTGTCGGATGACGAAATCGTCTACGAGTCACTGCTGATCCTGATCGGGGGCGACGAGACCGCCCGGCACACGCTCTCCGGCGGCATCGAACAGCTGTTACGGGACCGCCGCCAGTGGGAAACGCTGCGCGAAGACCCCGATCTGGTCTCTCCGGCGATCGAGGAGATGCTCCGCTGGACCTCGCCGATCAAGAACATGTGCCGCACCGTCACCAACGAGATCGAGTTTCACGGCACTCACCTGCGTGCCGGGGAAAAGATCATGCTGCTATTCGAGTCGGCCAACTTCGACGAGACAGCCTTCGGTGATCCCGATGACTTCCGTATCGACCGCAATCCCAACAAGCACTTGGCCTTTGGGTTCGGCACGCATTTCTGCCTGGGCAGCCAGCTTGCGCGACTGGAACTCTCACTCATGCTCACCGCGTTGTTGCGCAGGCTGCCGGACTTGCGCCTGGCCAGCGACGCCGAGTTGCCCCGCCGGTCGTCGAATTTCATCAGTGGGCCCGAGGCGATGCGGGTCGTATTCAGTCCATCGAAATCATCGGTATTGCAATGCTATTAGAGATCTCGATACCCCGATACGTCGTCTGGCTATCGACCATGAGCCAGCCTCTTGGCCCGACTGAAAGGAGAATGGTGTGCGCAGCGCTGATACTCGCCAGACGGCGTCCGAAATGATCTGGTGGATGGTCGGACCGTCGCCGGTCCCGAGTGGGGTTGAGTAGACGATGCCAACCGACGCATTCGAAATGGCATTGGTGCACCGCATTTTCCGCAAAGAGCTCGAAGATGCCGCCAAGCTGGTCCGCGGCGTGCAGCCCGGTCAGCGTGGGCCCCGCAAGCGTGTGGCGGGCCACATCGCAAACGTGCTTAAGGCGCTGCATCACCACCACCTGGCCGAAGACGAGCTGTTGTGGCCCAAGCTGCACGACCGGACACCCATGCATGCCGACGACATCCGGCGGATGGAGACCGAGCACGATTTCATAGCGAAGACGGCGGCTAGTGTCGAGTTGCGGTTGGCCGGATGGATGGCCGTGATCGACTCCCCAACCACACGGCTCGCCCAGGCACGGGCCGAGGAGGCGCTGGTATGTGAGATCAGGGCGCTCAAGGAGTTGGTCGGCGCTCACCTCAGCGCTGAAGAGGCAATCATCGTTCCGCTGATCAACGAGAACCTCACCGATGCCGAGTGGCACGCAGCTACCGAACGGGGCGCCTCCTTCCTCAGCGGCCGCAATATGCGGTTCGGCCTCGCCTTTGTCGCCATGGCCGTGGACCAGTGCAATGCCGACGAGCGGCGCCGCTTCCTCGCCGGCATGGCACCGCCGCAAAGGTTGCTGGTGAAGCTCTTTGCACGACGAGCGATGACGAGTTATCGAGCCTCGCTCGAACTGGTCCATTGACCGATCATCAACGGCGGTAACGCTTTCGGGGTCGCAATCATCCAGTCAATTCAAGGAAGTGGTATGTCGGCTTCTATTCGGGACGAGCGGATCGCGCGGCGCGTCGAGGACTTGTCGAGTAACGACCCGCAGTTCGCCGACGCCCGGCCCGATCCCGCGGTCGTAGCGGCGGTCGAGCGGGCCGGACTGCGGCTGCCGAACGTTATCGGGCGCGTATTTGACGGCTATGCGGAGCGGCCGGCGCTGGGGCAGCGGGTCATCGAGTTCGTCAAAGACCCGCAGACGGGACGAAGCTCACTGAAGCTGCTGCCCCGGTTCGAGACCATCAGCTACCGCGAACTGGGGAGCCGCGTCGGCAGGCTTGCCAGTGCGTGGGCCGACGATGCAGTCCCCGGGGACCGGGTCGCCGTGCTGGGTTTCACCAGCGTCGATTACTTGTCGATCGACCTGGCGCTGGCTCAGCTTGGCGCGGTGTCAGTGCCGCTGGCGACCGGCGCCGCGGTCGCTGCGCTGCGACCCATCGTCAACGAGACCGAGCCCGCGGTGATCGCGGCGAGCATCGACCACCTTTCCGACGCCGTCGAATTGGTCCATGCCGGGCATGTGCCCGCCAGGCTGGTGGTGTTCGACTATCACCCCGAGGTCGACGACCAGCGCGACGCCGTGGCGGCCGCCCGTGCCCGGCTGGCAGATACCGCGGTGGTCGTAGAGCCTTTGGCCGATGCGCTGGAACGCGGAAACGCGTTGCCGCCGAAGCCGATTCCGGTGCCGCAGGACGGCGAAGCGCTGGCATTGCTGATCTACACCTCCGGCAGCACCGGAGCGCCCAAGGGTGCCATGTATTCGCAAGCCACCGTCGCCAGAATGTGGCGTCGGTCGAACTGGTTCGGGCCGAGTGCAGCATCGATCACGCTCAACTACCTGCCGATGAGCCACGTCATCGGACGCGGCATCCTTTACGGCACACTCGGCAACGGCGGCACCGCCTATTTCACGGCCAAGCGCGACCTGTCGACGCTGTTCGAGGACCTCGCGCTGGTGCGGCCCACCGAGTTGAACTTCGTGCCGCGCGTCTGGGAGACGCTATTGCGCGAGTTCCGAACTGAAGTAGACGGCCGGTGTGCCGATGGTGCCGACCGATCCGCAATTGAGGCCGAGGTGTTGGCCCAGCAACGGCAGCACGTGCTCGGTGGTCGGTTCATCTTCGCGATGACGGGCACGGCGCCCACCTCACCCGAACTGAAGGCATGGGTCGAGTCGCTGCTCGAGATGCCCCTGATCGACGTTTACGGCTCCACCGAGGCCGGGCTGATCTCAATCGACGGCGAGGTGCAACGCCCGTCGGTGATCGACTACAAGCTGGTCGACGTGCCGGAGCTGGGCTACTTTTCCACCGACCGGCCGCATCCACGCGGTGAACTGCTACTCAAGACCGCGAACATGTTCCCCGGGTACTACAGGCGGCCGCGGGTCACCGCCGAGGTGTTCGACCCCGACGGGTACTACCGGACCGGCGACGTCGTCGCCGAGGTCGGTCCCGATCGGTTGCTGAATGTCGATCGTCGCAACAACGTGCTCAAGCTCGCCCAGGGCGAATTCGTCACTCCGGCCAAGCTGGAAGCCATTTTCGGCAACAGCCCACTGCTCCGCCAGATCTATGTCTACGGCAACAGCGCGCGCCCCTACTTGGTGGCCGTCGTGGTGCCCACCGCAGCGGCGTTGGCCGGCAACGGTGTTGAGGTGCTGAAGGCGCTGATCGCCGATTCGCTGCGCAGCATCGCGCGCGAGCTGGGCCTGCAGTCCTATGAGGTGCCGCGCGATTTCCTGATCGAGACCAGACCATTCACCGCGGAGAATGGTTTGCTCACCGCGATCGGCAAGTTGGCATGGCCCAACCTCAAACAACACTACGGTGAGCGGCTCGAACGGCTTTACGCCCAGTTGGCCCAGGGCGAGGCCGATGAATTGGCAGAACTGCGCCGCACCGGGGCGCAAGCACCGGTGCTCGAGACGGTGAGCCGGGCCGCGGCGGCCATGCTCGGCAACACCACTTCGGAGCTGCCGCCCGATGCGCACTTCACCGATTTGGGTGGAGACTCGTTGTCGGCGTTGACGTTTGGCGATCTGTTGCGGGAGATCTTCGGCATCGACGTGCCGGTGGGGGTGATAGTGAACCCCGTCAACGACCTGGCGGCCATCGCCGCCTACATCGCGGCCGAGCATATGGGGACCTCGCGGCCGACGTTCGCCTCGGTGCACGGCCGTGGGGCGGCCGACGTGCGTGCGGGCGATCTGACACTGGACAAGTTCATCGAGGCCGCCACGCTGGCCCGCGCGCCGCGGTTGCCAAAACCGGCGACCGAGGTGCGCACCGTGCTGTTGACCGGCGCGACCGGCTTTGTGGGCCGCTACCTGGCTCTGGAGTGGCTCGAGGGCATGAGCCTGGTCGACGGCGCCGTGATCGCGCTGGTGCGCGCCGAAGACGACGCCGCCGCCCGGGCCCGGCTCCACCACACCTTCGACGGCGGTGACCCGAAGTTGCTGGCGCACTACCAGGACCTGGCCGCTGATCACCTGGAGGTCATCGCCGGTGACAAGAGCGCGGCCGATCTCGGCCTGGATCAGCAGACCTGGCAACGGCTGGCCGACACCGTTGACCTGATCGTCGACCCCGCCGCCCTGGTAAACCACGCGCTGCCCTACAGCGAGCTGTTCGGGCCTAATGCGCTGGGCACGGCCGAGCTGATCCGCCTCGCGCTGACCAGCAAGCAAAAACCCTACGTATATGTCTCCACCATTGCGGTGGGCGACCAGGTCGAACCCGGACAGTTCATCGAGGACGCCGACATCCGCCAGATCAGCCCCACCCGGGCGATCAACGACAACTACGCCAACGGCTACGGCAACAGCAAGTGGGCCGGCGAGGTGCTGCTGCGCGAGGCGCACGACCTGTGCGGGCTGCCCGTCACGGTGTTTCGCTGCGACATGATCATGGCCGACACCAGCTACGCCGGTCAGCTCAACCTGGCGGACATGTTCACCCGCCTGTTGCTGAGCCTGGTCGCTACCGGCATCGCGCCCGCCTCGTTCTACGAGCTGCCAGAAGACGGCGCCGACGGCGACCGGCAACGCGCCCACTACGACGGCCTGCCGGTCGAGTTCGTCGCCTCGGCCATCTCCACCCTGGGCACCCACAACGGCGACCGGTTCGCCACCTACCACGTGATGAACCCCTACGACGACGGCATCGGCCTCGACGAGTACGTCGACTGGCTCGTCGACGCCGGCTACCGGATCCAGCGCATCGGCGACTACGGCCAATGGCTACGCCGGTTCGAGGGCGCGCTGCGGGCCCTGCCCGAAACGCAGCGCCGGTACTCGCTGTTGCCGCTGTTGCATTACTACCAAGAACCCCAACCGCCGATCCAGGGATCAATGGCCCCCACCAACCGCTTCCGTGCCGCCGTGCAAGACGCCAAAATCGGCCCCGACAAGGACATCCCACACATCACACCGTCCATCATCGTTAAGTACGCCAACGACCTGCAGTTGCTCGGACTGCTCTGACTGCGTATAGCTGTCACACCCACCCGCCACACTGACGCCATGCTCGATCTGTTCCTGCCCGCCGAGTGCGGCGGCTGCGGGGCGCCGTCGACCCGCTGGTGCGACGCGTGCGCCGCCGAGCTGGCGGTGGCAGCAGACCAGCCGCATGTGGTGACCCCGCGCATCGACCCGGAGGTTCCGGTGTTCGCGCTCGGTCGCTACGCCAACGCGCGCCGGCACGCGATCTTGGCGCTCAAGGAGCAGGGCCGGGCGGATCTGGTCGAACCGCTGGCGCGGC
>NZ_QMEU01000035.1 GCF_003284975.1 Mycobacterium colombiense | reverse complement strand
GGCCGCGGGTATGTCCCCGGCCACCGTATTTTTCGGCAGCTATGTGTTCGCCGGCATCGCCGCGCTGTTGTTGGCGGCGGCCATCGCCGTGCTGGTGGCGATTTCGGATTTCCGTGCACGCGGTAGTACGTCGGGGCCGGTGCTGGTCGCGACGGCCGCCGGGCTGATCGTCGTCGCCGCGTTGGTGGTGTCGCTGGGTGTGCTCGACGATCGCGGCCGCAGCCGGGCCAGGATCGTGACGTGGGTCGTCTGCGGCCTCGGATTAGCCGCCGGCGCAACGATTTTCGCCGTCGACCCCGGCGGGTCGGTGGCGTGGTTCGCTCAGTTGCTGCATGTGGGCGCGGTCGCGACGATCATCATTTCGGTCGCCTCCGCCGTATTGCTCGCGCTGCCGGAGTCCAACGCGTACTTCCGCCAGCGCGCGCCTGCACCCGTTACCGCATCGACCTTTGCGCAATCCGCTGCCTTCCCGCCGCCCGTCCCGCATCGGCCTCCGCCGTTCGCGCAACCGCCGGCCGGTCCCGCACCGCCTCCGAGGACGCCCGCGAATGACCCTGACTACGACCCCTTCTCATGACGGCTAGCTGGCCGGGTCCCAGTTGGCCCAACCCCTTCGATCCGGGCGCGCCGCCCCCGTCGCCCGCCCAACCGCCCGCGCGCCCACCGTCGGACGAGGTGAACACGCTGGCCACGTTGTCGGTCGTGTTTGCGTTCCTACTTGCCCCGGTGGGAATCGTGTTGGGGCACTTCGCCATCAAAGACATTCGCCGACGGGGTGAGCGCGGCCGCAATCGCGCGCTGGTTGGACTGACGCTGTCGTACGCCTTCACCGTGATCGCCGTGGTGGCGCTGGTGCTGTGGGCGACGCTGGGCAACAGGCAGACCGGCCAGCCGACGGCGCACTCCGGCGCCACCACCGCCCCGGGCGCGGCGGCGAAGCCGAGCGCCACCGTCGCAGCGCCGCCGGAACCGTCGGTGACCCCCGAAGGCATGCAGTCGCTGGTGCTCACCGGGGAAGACGTCGCCGGCCTGATCAAGGCGCCCGGCATGTACGTCAACAAGACCTGGACGCAAACGCACGAACTGCAGCCCGGCGACAGCTTCGATCCCCCGGAATGCACCGAAGCGGTGTTCAACGGCTTGACGGCGTCCTATCGCGACAGCGGTTACCGCGCCATCTACGGCGTCGATCTGGGTCAGCACACCAACGGTTTCCCGCACGGGGTTTCGGAGTTCGTCGCGACGTTCGACAACGCCGCGGCCGCAAAGGGTTTCGTCGCCAGCGCCATCAATCACATCAACGGTTGCGCCGGCAGGCAGTTGACCTACTCGCACGGCGGCATCTCCGGCATCTACAGCGTCGGGACGCCGGTGCAGACCGGCCCGGTGACGTCGGTGCGCAGCACCCTGGGGACCGTGCAGGACAACGGGCGAACCACCGACGTCGGCGGCCAGCACACCAGCGCGTTGCGCGCCCTGGCGGCCAAGGCCAACGTCGTGGTCGACGTTGACGTCATCGGACGTGATCTCGGCGACGACGCCACCACCCTCGTGCAGGGCATCCTGGGCCGTATCCCGAGTTGAGCGGGCTGCCAATAGGATTGGCGGGTCTATAAGACCCGAACGTCCGCGGGTGACCAGAACGCGCGCATCGACGTGATCTTGGCGTCCCCGTCGAACGACATCGTCGAAATGGGCGAGATCCGGGTGCGGCTGTCACCGGCGTCGAGCGTCAGATGCCAGAAGAAGGCGGCCTCGCTGCCGCCGATCCGTATTTCGGCGAGTTCGGTGTCCTTCTTCGCGTCCTGAAACCCCGCGTAGAAGGCGCGGATGGCATCATGCCCGCGGCGGATGTCGGAGCCGATCGGGTCCTCGATGGTGGCGTCGTCGGCGTAGAGCGCCACGATGTCGTCGGCGGTGCCCGTGGCGACCAGCGCGAGGTAGCGATTGACGGTCTCGGTGATGGCCTCTGGCGACGGCATAGCTTCGGACGCTACTCCTCGCCGTCGCCGCCGGATGAGTTGCGGTATTCCCGGCAATACTGGCGGGCGTGACTTTCATCGAATGCCTCGCGAGCCGGGAGATCTACCGCAACCCGTGGATGGTGCTGCGTGAGGACGACATCCGCCGTCCGGACGGCAGCCAGGGCATCTACAGCGTCGTCGACAAGCCCTCCTATGCGCTCGTGCTGCCTTACGACGGGCATCGCTTCCGGCTGGTCGAGCAGTTTCGCTATCCGCTCGGCGAGCGACGTTGGGAATTCCCCCAGGGCACCGCTCCCGAACTGGCCGACGCAGAACCGGCCGAGCTCGCCGAGCGCGAGCTGCGGGAGGAAACCGGGCTGCGCGCAACGTCGTTCGAGGCGCTCGGCCAGCTCGACGTCGCACCGGGAATGACCAGTCAGCGGGGCTGGGTCTTTCTGGCCACCGGCATCGCCGAGGGAGAAGTCGAGCTCGAACATGAGGAGCAGGACATGCGCAGCGCGTGGTTCTCGCGCGACGAGGTCGAACGGATGATTCGCGAAGGAGTCATCGCCGACGCGCAGTCGGTGGCCGCCTACGGGCTGTTCTTGTTGCGAGCGCGGTGAATCCGCGCGACAGCACCGCGATCGTGTCCGCGCCGAGATCGCGCCGTGTCATCGAACGCCCACCATTGACGCAATGCGGCCGGCGTCTCGGGTAGGTGCGGTGCTCACAGCCGTCACCGCGTTGGTCGTCGGCGCATCCGGCATGTCTGTGAACGCGATGTCGCCCTCGTGGAACGGCAGATACTCGTTGGTGAGGTACGCGGCCAGTAAATCCGGCACCAGCGTCGCCGCGAAACAAGCCGAGCCGACCTTCAGCGCCGATTACGTCTTCACCACCGCGTGCGCGTCGGGCAGGTGCGTGGCCACGGCCACCAACGGCCCCGCACCCAAGAACCCGACGTTGCCCCAGCCTTCGCATTACGCGTGGGACGGCGCGAAATGGGTCGAGCGCTTTGACTTCCAATGGGATTGCTATATGGGCGAAGGTGTTCCGAAGGTGTGGGCACCGGCGCGGTCGTGGGCCTTCTACACACCGCAGGCCGACGGATCGCTGCGTGGCAGCTGGCACACCGATATCAGCGACGGGCCCTGCGGTGGGTCCGTCGAAATGCCGGTGGCGGCGTTCGCCGCCGGGCCGGCATGACGGAGACGCCGTAGCGACGACGCCTCAGGGATTGGTCAGGGGCAGTAGTTCGATTCCGCGGCGCTCACGATGGCCGTGGCGTCTCCGTAGTTGAAGGAACTGTTCAACCCGGAATGAACGTCGGTGGCCAGCTCGTCCGGGGTCTTGCCCGCGGCGCGATCCGAGCAGATGGCGTGGCCCAGCGAGATCAGCGTGCCTTCGCCGCCTGGCTGCCACACGACGCCGATCTTCTTCAGTTGACCTAGGTATCCGTCATCGTCGGCGGCGGCGACCCCGCTACCTACCGTTAACGCGGCAGCAACGACCGCCGGAATACATAACGCGCGCAACCCGCAAACAGCCTTCACGCTCGGCTCCTTCTCCTCGGTGGTGGTGATAACGGCCTCATTATGCGGCGCGCGGTGCGGAGTTGCGCGGCGAACCGCAAAAGCTGGCAAACCGGCACTGAGCAACTGTGTCCTGCGTCAGCAATCAAGGGCGACGTCCGTGGCAACGGGCCAATCTCGCTGCCGGGTAACGATTGAGCGGATCAGTCCGTCGGGCCGGAGGTCATGGAGGCGATGTAATAGGTTTCGTGCCCGGTCGGGTAGCCGCCACCGCCGGTCGCGATATGGACGTGGTCATAGTGGTCGGCGGTCTCCGAGCCCAGGTCGGCCATCCAGTTGCCGCCGCCGACGCCCGGGTAGATCTTCTGCCGCCAGATCACGTGGTTGATGCCCCAGCGTTTCGCGTTCGCCAGGGCGTAGCCGGCGATCTGGTTGCCGAGCTCGATGCCTTCGGGGGAGTGGTAGTTCGGGATCATCACGTCGATGGCCAGGCCGTTGGGATGCCACGGCAACGGGTCCTCGCGGTATCCGTAGATGGTCTTGATCTGGGGGAAGAGCACGGTGATGACGCGGGCGGCCCAGATGGTCTTGACCTGTAACCGTTCCTCGGATCCCACGCTGTGCGGCAGGGCGAGCTGGAATTGCTGGCCGGCGGACGGGGCGGGCGGTGCCAGGGCCGTCAGCGATTCGATCTCGGCCGGACTGGCGGGGCGCGGCCCGCTGGCGGGCGGCGCCGGTGCCGGCGAACTGATGGTGGGGCTCGGCGCCGCAACGGGCGTCTCGACGCAGCAGCGCGTCTTGGTCCCCTGCGCGTGGATCATGGCCGCGGAGACGACGAGCGACGCCGCGACCGCCAGCCAGCGCCCCCGCCCCTTGGCGAACACCTTCACGCCCACGACCAGCAGCTTAATGTCGTCTGTGACTCATGGGGCGCGTTTTCACATTGCTTGTTCAGCGCGGGCGAGCGCACCAGAATGACACCATGTCCGGGCGATCATTCGATGACGCGAATGCTTTTCACCGAACGATGCGGCGCTTGGCGTCCACGACCGTGGGTGTGGCGCTTCTTCGCCCGACGGCGCACCACCTCGATCGCCTGGTCGCCAAGGCCACCGGTGGCCGCAGGAGCTTCGCCGAGGTCGCGACCGGTATCCCAGCGGTCATGCTCACCACCACGGGCGCCAAATCCGGCGAGTCGCGCACCGTCGCCGTGTACGGGATCCCGCACCCGGACGGTTTGGCCCTCATTGCGTCCAACTTCGGTGGTACCAGGCATCCGGCCTGGTACCACAATCTGAAGGCCCATCCGCAGGCGACGGTCGCGGTCGGCGGCGACACCTGGCAGGCCACCGCGCGCCTGGCCACGCCACGCGAGCGCGACGAGATCTGGGCCAAGGGCCTCGAGCTGTATCCGGGCTGGCGGAAGTACGAAGTGCGGTCCGGAAATCGGCAGATCGAGGCGTTCGTGCTGACGCGAAACTGACTGACTGGCACCGTTTCGGCTGGTAGAAAGGGTGCCCCCGGCAGGATTCGAACCTGCGGCCTTCTGCTCCGGAGGCAGACGCTCTATCCCCTGAGCTACGGGGGCGCACCAAGTACCTGTTGCGCCATGGGGCTTTTGAACAAGCACGGACAGACTAACGCATCCAAGCGGCCGCCCTGTCACCGCAATGGATTCGGGGCGGGGGCACACCAGCCAATAGGATGGACGCTCGTGACCCCCGCTGACCTGGCTGAGCTGCTCAAGACCACCGCCGCCGCGGTGTTGGCCGAGCGCGGGCTCGATGCTGCCGCGCTGCCGCCGACGGTCACCGTGGAACGTCCCCGCAATCCCGAGCACGGCGATTACGCCAGCAACCTGGCGCTGCAGCTGGGCAAGAAGGTCGGCGCCAACCCTCGCGACCTGGCCGGATGGCTCGCCGAGGCGCTGGCCTCCGCCGACGGCGTCGCGTCGGCCCAGGTGGCCGGACCCGGCTTCATCAACCTGCGCCTCGAGGCGTCGGCGCAGGCCGTCGTCGTCACCAACGTCATCGACGCCGGCGACCGATACGGCCACTCCGATGCGCTGGCCGGGCGCAACATCAACCTGGAATTCGTGTCGGCCAACCCCACCGGGCCGATCCACATCGGCGGGACCCGCTGGGCCGCCGTCGGCGACGCGTTGGGCCGGCTGCTGTCCACGCAGGGCGCCGCGGTGGTGCGCGAATACTATTTCAACGACCACGGCGCCCAGATCGACCGGTTCGCCAGCTCACTGATCGCCGCGGCCAAGGGCGAGCCCACCCCGGAAGACGGGTACGCGGGCGCCTACATCAACGACATCGCCGCTCAGGTGCTGCAGAAGGCGCCCGAGGCGCTGAGCCTGCCCGACGGCGAGATGCGCGAGACCTTCCGCGAGATCGGCGTCGACCTGATGTTCACCCACATCAAGGAGTCGTTGCACGAGTTCGGCACCGACTTCGACGTCTACACCCACGAAGACTCGATGCACACCAAGGGCCTGGTCGACCAAGCCATCGGCAGGCTGCGCGAGACTGGCAACATCTACGAGAAGGACGGCGCAACCTGGTTGCGCACCAGCGCCTTTGGTGACGACAAGGACCGCGTCGTCATCAAGAGCGACGGCAAGCCCGCCTACATCGCCGGTGACATCGCCTACTACCTGGACAAGCGCCAGCGCGGCTTCGACCTGGCCATCTACATGCTCGGCGCCGACCACCACGGATACATCGCCCGGCTCAAGGCGGTGGCGGCGGCGTTCGGCGACGACCCGGCCGCCGTCGAGGTGCTCATCGGGCAGATGGTCAACCTGGTCCGCGACGGCCAGCCGGTCCGGATGAGCAAGCGGGCCGGAACGGTGATCACGCTGGACGACCTGGTGGAGGCGATTGGCGTCGACGCGGCGCGCTACAGCCTGATCCGCTCCTCGGTGGACACCCCGATCGACATCGACCTCGCGCTGTGGTCGTCGGCGTCGAATGAAAACCCGGTCTATTACGTGCAATACGCGCATGCCCGGCTCTCGGCGCTGGCCCGCAACGCGGCCGAACTCGGCCTGATCCCCGGCAACTTTGAAGGCCACCTCGAGCTGCTCAGCCACGACAAGGAGGGGACGCTGCTGCGCACCATCGGCGAATTCCCGCGGGTGCTCGACACGGCGGCCACCTTGCGCGAACCCCACCGGGTGTGCCGGTACCTGGAAGACCTCGCCGGCGACTACCACCGGTTCTACGACTCCTGCCGGGTCTTGCCGCAGGGCGATGAGCAACCGAGCGACCTGCACACCGCGCGCCTGGCGCTGTGCCAGGCGACCCGCCAGGTGATCGCCAACGGCCTGACGATACTGGGCGTCACGGCTCCGGAGCGAATGTGAACGTTCATCCCGCCGGCCCTCGGCACGCCGAGGAGGCCCGCCACGCCGAAAGCCCGCTGCGCCCGCAGTCCCCCGAGGAGTTGCTGCTGCTGGCGCCGAACGTGTGGCCGCGCAACACGATTCGCAATGACGATGGAGTCGCGGCCATCGCGGGCGTCCCGGTGACCGACCTGGCCCAAAAGTACGGCACCCCGCTGTTCGTCGTCGACGAGGACGACTTTCGGTCCCGCTGCCGCGACATCGCGACGGCCTTCGGTGGCGGCAAGAACGTGCACTATGCCGCCAAGGCGTTCCTGTGCAGCGAGATCGCGCGCTGGATCGACGAAGAAGGGTTGTCGCTCGACGTGTGCACCGGCGGCGAACTGGCCGTCGCGTTGCACGCGAACTTCCCACCGGATCGGATCACCTTCCACGGCAACAACAAATCCGTCGCCGAACTGACGACGGCGGTCAAAGCCGGTGTCGGCCATGTCGTTTTGGATTCGATGATCGAGATCGAACGCCTCGATGCCATCGCGGCCGAGGCGGGCATCGTCCAGGACGTCTTCGTTCGTCTCACGGTCGGCGTCGAGGCGCACACCCACGAGTTCATTTCCACCGCACACGAGGACCAGAAGTTCGGCCTGTCGTTGGCCAGCGGTGCGGCCCTGGACGCCGTGGGCAAGGTATTCGAGACGCAGCACCTGCGGCTGGTGGGTCTGCACAGTCACATCGGTTCGCAGATCTTCGACGTCGCCGGCTTCGAAATCGCCGCGCACCGGGTCATCGGCCTGTTGCACGACGCCGTGGAGCGGTTCGGTGTCGACAAGACCGCGCAGATCTCCACCGTGGATCTCGGTGGCGGGCTTGGCATCTCGTACCTGGCCGCCGACGATCCGCCGCCGATGGGTGAGCTGGCCGCCAAGCTGAGCGCGATTGTGCGCAACGAGTCGGCGGCCGTCGGCCTGCCGACGCCGCGGCTGGTGGTCGAGCCCGGGCGCGCGATCGCCGGGCCGGGCACCATCACGCTCTACGAGGTGGGCACCGTCAAGGACGTCGACGTCAGCGCCACTGCACACCGGCGCTACGTCAGCGTCGACGGCGGCATGAGCGACAACATCCGCACCGCCCTGTATGACGCGCAGTACGACGCTCGGCTGGTCTCCCGGCTCAGCGATGCGCCGGCGGAGCTGGCCCGTGTCGTCGGAAAGCATTGCGAGAGCGGCGATATCGTGGTGCGTGACACCTGGGTTCCTGGCGATCTGCGGCCCGGCGACCTGCTCGGGGTGGCCGCCACCGGGGCCTACTGCTACTCATTGTCGAGCCGTTACAACATGATCTGCCGCCCCGCCGTCGTCGCGGTGCGCGACGGCCGCGCGCGCCTGATCCTGCGGCGCGAGACGGTCGACGATCTCCTTAGTCTGGAAGTGAGGTGAAACTGTGCCCCGTGACGAAAAGCCGGTCGGTGTAGCGGTACTCGGGTTGGGCAACGTCGGCAGCGAAGTTGTCCGAATCATCGAGGACAGCGCCGATGACCTCGCCGCTCGTGTCGGCGCACCCCTGGTGTTGCGCGGCATCGGAGTGCGCCGCGTCGCCGATGACCGCGGTGTCCCGGTCGAACTGCTCACCGACGACATCGAAGAGCTCGCCGCGCGCGACGACGTCGACATCGTCGTGGAACTGATGGGGCCGGTGGAACCGGCCCGCAAGGCCATCCTGTGCGCCCTCGAGCACGGCAAGTCGGTGGTCACCGCGAACAAGGCGCTGCTGGCCACCTCCACCGGCGAGTTGGCGCAGGCCGCCGAAAGCGCGCACGTGGACTTGTATTTCGAGGCGGCCGTCGCGGGTGCCATTCCGGTCATCCGCCCGCTCACGCAGTCGCTGGCCGGCGACACGGTGCTGCGGGTGGCCGGCATCGTCAACGGCACCACTAACTACATCTTGTCCGCGATGGACAGCACCGGCGCCGACTACGACACGGCGCTGGCGGAAGCCAGCGCGCTGGGCTACGCCGAGGCCGACCCCACCGCCGACGTCGAGGGCTACGACGCGGCGGCCAAGGCCGCGATCCTGGCGTCCATCGCCTTCCACACCCGGGTGACCGCCGACGACGTCTACCGCGAGGGCATCACCAAGGTCACCCCGGCCGACTTTGAGTCGGCCAGGGCCCTCGGTTGCACCATCAAGCTGCTGTCCATCTGCGAGCGCATCACGACCGACGATGGCCAAGAACGGGTTTCGGCGCGCGTCTATCCGGCGCTGGTGCCGCTGTCACACCCGCTGGCCACGGTCAACGGCGCGTTCAACGCGGTGGTGGTCGAGGCCAAGGCCTCCGGCCGGCTGATGTTCTACGGTCAGGGCGCCGGCGGCGCGCCGACCGCGTCCGCGGTGGCCGGTGACATGGTGATGGCCGCGCGCAACCGGGTGCTGGGCAGCCGGGGCCCGAAGGAATCCAAGTACGCCCAACTGCCCATCGCACCAATGGGTTTCATCTCTACGCGCTACTACGTCAGCATGAACGTCGCCGACAAGCCCGGCGTGCTGTCCTCGGTCGCGGCCGAATTCGCCAAGCGCGAGGTGAGTATCGCCGAGGTTCGTCAGGAAGGCGTCGCGGACGAGGACGGACGACGGGTGGGCGCCCGCATCGTGGTGGTCACCCACAGCGCCACCGATGCCGCGCTCTCCGAAACCGTGGAGGCGCTGGCCGATTTGGATGTCGTGCAGGGCGTGACCAGCGTGCTACGACTGGAAGGGACCACCCTATGAGCGCCCCGCGCACCGCCGTCCACACACCGTGGCCGGGTCTCATCGAGGCCTACCGGGACCGGTTGCCCGTGGGCGACGACTGGACCCCGGTCACCCTGCTCGAGGGTGGCACCCCGCTGATCGCGGCGGCCCGGCTCTCGGAAAAGACCGGCTGCAGCGTGCATCTCAAGGTCGAAGGCCTCAATCCCACCGGCTCGTTCAAAGACCGGGGCATGACGATGGCGGTCACCGACGCGCTGGCGCGCGGCCAGCAGGCGGTGCTGTGCGCGTCGACCGGAAACACCTCGGCGTCGGCGGCGGCCTACGCGGCGCGCGCCGGCATCACCTGCGCGGTGCTGATACCGCAGGGCAAGATCGCGATGGGCAAGCTCGCGCAGGCGGTCATGCACGGCGCCAAGATCATCCAGATCGACGGCAACTTCGACGATTGTCTGGAGTTGGCCCGCAAGATGGCCACCGACTTCCCGAGCATCGCATTGGTCAACTCGGTCAACCCGGTGCGCATCGAGGGCCAGAAGACGGCGGCGTTCGAGATCGTCGACGCGCTGGGAGCCGCGCCCGACGTGCACGCCCTGCCGGTCGGCAACGCGGGCAACATCACCGCGTACTGGAAGGGATACACCGAGTATCACCACGAAGGGCTGATCGAGAAGTTGCCACGCATGCTGGGCACCCAGGCGGCCGGTGCGGCCCCGCTGGTGCACGGCGCGCCGGTCAAGAACCCGGAGACCATCGCGACCGCCATCCGTATCGGCGCGCCCGCGTCGTGGACGGCGGCCGTTGACGCGCAGCAGCAATCGAACGGCCGGTTCCTGGCCGCGACCGACGAGGAGATCCTGGCCGCCTATCACCTGGTGGCCGAGTCCGAAGGCGTGTTCGTCGAACCGGCCTCGGCGGCCAGCATCGCCGGACTGCTCAAGGCCGTCGACGACGGTTGGGTCGCCCGCGGGTCGACGGTCGTGTGCACGGTGACCGGCAACGGCCTCAAGGACCCCGACACCGCGCTGCGCGACATGCCGACCGTGACCCCGCTGCCGGTGGATCCGGTCCTGGTGGTCGAAAAGCTGGGGCTGGCCTGACAAATGTGCGCGCTCGCAACGAAGGGCTGTTGATGACCCCGATGCTGCCCGCCGGGCTGGTGGCCAGCGCCGTGGTGTCGGCGTCCAGCGCCAACCTCGGTCCCGGCTTCGACAGCATCGGCCTGGCGTTGAGCCTCTATGACGAAATCACCGTCGAGACAACCGATTCCGGCCTGGCGGTGTTGGTCGAGGGCCAGGGGGCGGGTCAGCTGCCGGTCGGTCCAGATCACCTGGTGGTGCGTGCCCTGGAATGTGGGCTGCGGGCCGTCGGGGTCCGCGCACCGGGCCTGCTGGTGCGTTGCCGCAACGCCATCCCGCATTCGCGCGGCCTCGGCTCGTCCGCGGCCGCGGTGGTCGGCGGCCTGGCGGCCGCTAATGGCCTTGTCGCACAGGTGGATTCAAATCCCCTCAGCGAGACCCGGCTGATCCAGCTGTCCTCGGAGTTCGAGGGCCATCCCGACAACGCGGCGGCCGCCGTCCTGGGCGGTGCGGTCGTGTCGTGGGTGGACCGCGGTGGTGATCGCCCCGCGTACGCGGCGGTGCCGCTGCGACTGCACCCCGATATCCACCTGTACTCCGCGATTCCCGAGGAACGCTCGCTCACCGCGGAGACCCGCGTGCTGCTGCCCGCGCAGGTCAGCCACGAGGACGCCCGCTTCAACGTCAGTCGCACGGCGTTGCTGGTGGTGGCGCTGACCGAACGCCCCGACCTGCTCATGGCGGCCACCGAGGACGCGTTGCACCAGCCGCAGCGCGCACCGGCCATGCCGGCGTCGGCGGAATATTTGCGGCTGCTGCGGCGTCATAGTGTAGCGACGACGCTCTCCGGGGCCGGACCATCGCTGATAGCGCTGACCACGGCGTCGGAGTTGCCCCCGGAAGTGGTGGAGTACGGGGCGACTCACGGATTTGCCATCACCAAAATGGCGGCTGGCGAACCTGTTCGCTGGAGCCCGGGGGTCACTGTCGTCGGTTGATCCACAGGGTGGCCGGAGGGTTTGCTTGCTTCCGACAGGGATGGGGGCTATCCTCGGAGCCGTCCAGCAATCGCAGCATCTGCATCTGCATCCATACTGCCTTGCCGCTAGGACAACACCAATTCTTCTTGTGGACGAGGTTCGCCGTTTACTCCGCCGATCCAGGCGATCACCGTTGCAGAGTCGATGATTGGGCGCACTCGGCAATTTGCCTGAATGCAACGAACCCCCCGTATGACCTGATCAGCGGGGGAAGAAAGGAAATCCGTGACTGATACGGACCTGTTCACGGCTGGCGAAAACACTGACGCCAATCAACTGTCGAATGCCGTGACTGACACTCCAGACGCGAAACCCGCCGTCTCGGGAGGTGCGCTGTCCACGATGGTGCTGCCCGAGCTGCGCGCGCTGGCCAATCAAGTTGGCGTCAAAGGGACGTCGGGCATGCGTAAGAACGAACTGATCGCCGCGATCAAAGAAGTCCGGGGACAGGCCAATGGCGTTGGGGCCAATGGCACCAAGACCGCTGAGGACAGCGGCAAGTCGGACACCGACGACAACGCCAAGAACGGCACCGACAGCGCCGAAGCGCCGGTTGCCAAGGGCGACCAGAACGGCGCCACCACCGAGACTCCCCGCCGCGAACGACGCGGCGCTTCCCGCGAGGCCGGTTCGGCCGGCCGCGGCAACGACGAGGCCGACCGCGAGGGCCCGGGCGGCCGTGAGGGCGCAGCCACCGGTGAGGCCGAGCGGCGCGAGAAGCCCAAAAACGACAACCAGAACGACGACCGCGGCCAGGACGGCGGCGGCAACGACCAGGATCAGCACTCGGGCGGCCAGCAGGGCCGCGGCGGCTCCAACCAAAACCAGAACCAGCAGGACGACGACGGCGAGGGCCGTCAGGGCCGGCGGGGACGCCGTTTCCGCGACCGCCGCCGGCGGGGCGAGCGGTCCGGCGAGGGCGGCGACACCGAACTGCGCGAGGACGACGTCGTCCAGCCGGTAGCCGGCATTCTTGACGTTCTCGACAATTACGCCTTCGTGCGCACCTCCGGTTACCTGGCCGGCCCGCACGACGTCTACGTGTCGATGAACATGGTGCGCAAGAACGGCCTTCGCCGCGGTGACGCCGTCACCGGCGCGGTCCGCGTGCCCAAGGAAGGCGAACAGCCCAACCAGCGGCAGAAGTTCAACCCGTTGGTGCGCCTGGACAGCGTCAACGGCGGCTCGGTCGAGGACGCCAAGAAGCGCCCCGACTTCTCCAAGCTGACGCCGTTGTACCCCAACCAGCGCCTGCGTCTGGAGACCACCGGCGACCGGCTGACCACCCGGGTCATCGACCTGATCATGCCGATCGGCAAGGGCCAGCGCGCGCTGATCGTGTCGCCACCCAAGGCCGGTAAGACCACGATCCTGCAGGACATCGCCAACGCGATCACCAAGAACAACCCGGAATGCCACCTCATGGTCGTGCTCGTCGACGAGCGCCCCGAGGAGGTCACCGACATGACCCGCTCGGTCAAGGGTGAGGTCATCGCCTCGACCTTCGACCGGCCGCCGTCCGACCACACCTCGGTCGCCGAGCTGGCGATCGAGCGGGCAAAGCGGCTGGTCGAGCAGGGCAAGGACGTCGTCGTGCTGCTGGATTCGATCACCCGCCTCGGGCGCGCGTACAACAACGCATCGCCGGCGTCGGGCCGGATCCTGTCCGGTGGTGTCGACTCCACCGCGCTGTACCCGCCCAAGCGGTTCCTGGGTGCGGCCCGCAACATCGAGGAAGGCGGATCGCTGACCATCATCGCTACCGCGATGGTCGAGACGGGGTCCACCGGTGACACGGTCATCTTCGAGGAGTTCAAGGGCACCGGTAACGCCGAGCTCAAGCTGGACCGCAAGATCTCCGAGCGGCGGGTCTTCCCCGCGGTCGACGTCAACCCGTCCGGTACCCGCAAGGACGAGCTGCTGCTCTCGCCGGACGAGTTCGGCATCGTGCACAAGCTGCGCCGCGTGCTGTCGGGGCTGGACTCACACCAGGCCATCGACCTCCTGATGTCGCAGCTGCGCAAGACGAAGAACAACTACGAGTTCCTGGTCCAGGTGTCCAAGACGACACCCGGGATGGACAACGACTAACCGGTCCGCCGGCGGCCGCGACACATAAACCACGCCGCGTGCGATCGCCGTGGTTTATGTCTCGCGCCAGCCACCGACGGGGCGGGAATGCCAAGGGGCGTCCCCGTGTTTTGGGAGGACAGGGGTTGACCTGGCATAATCACGCTCGACACGATCGAAGAGGAATCATGAAAGCTGACATTCACCCCGCCTACGCGGAGACCACGGTGCTCTGCGGTTGTGGCAACACCTTCCAGACGCGCAGCACCAAGGACGGCGGCCGCATCGTCGTCGAGGTTTGCTCGCAGTGCCACCCCTTCTACACCGGCAAGCAGAAGATCCTGGACAGCGGTGGCCGGGTGGCCCGCTTCGAGAAGCGCTACGGCAAGCGCAACACCGGAGCTGCTGCCGACAAATAGCTCGGTTACCGACGCCCGAACTGTGCGAATCCTCGCACGGGCCGGGCGTCGGTTTGCGTTTGCGGCAACGACGGGCAAAACGGGGCAGGAGGTAAGGCAGTGACCAAGCCGGTACAGACCATTGACGTGCTGCTGGCCGAGCATGCCGACCTCGAACGCCGGCTGGCCGACCCCGAATTGCACAGCAATCCCGACGAGGCGCGCAAGGCCGGACGCCGGTTCGCCCGGCTGGCCCCGATCGTGGGCACCTACCGCAAGCTGGCGGCCGCCCGCGACGACCTGGAGACGGCGCGAGAGCTGGCCGCCGACGACGCCTCCTTCGCCGCCGAGGTCACGGATCTGGAAGCCCAGGTGGCCGAGCTGGACACCCAGCTCACCGACATGCTGGCCCCGCGCGACCCGCATGACGCCGACGACATCGTCCTCGAAGTGAAATCCGGTGAGGGCGGCGAAGAATCGGCCTTGTTCGCCGCCGACTTGGCCCGGATGTACATCCGCTACGCGGAGCGGCACGGCTGGACCGTCACCGTGCTGGACGAAACCACCTCGGATCTGGGCGGCTACAAGGACGCGACGCTGGCCATCGCCAGCAAGGGCGACAGCGCCGACGGGGTCTGGTCCCGGATGAAATTCGAGGGCGGAGTGCACCGGGTGCAACGCGTCCCGGTGACCGAATCCCAAGGCCGCGTGCATACTTCGGCGGCCGGCGTGCTGGTGTATCCCGAACCCGAAGAAGTCGGCGAGGTGCAGATCGACGAGTCGGACCTGCGCATCGACGTCTACCGCTCGTCGGGCAAGGGCGGGCAGGGCGTCAACACCACCGACTCCGCGGTGCGCATCACGCACCTGCCCACCGGCATCGTCGTCACCTGCCAGAACGAGCGCTCGCAGCTGCAGAACAAGGCCCGCGCCCTGCAGGTGCTGGCCGCCCGTCTGCAGGCCCTGGCCGAAGAGCAGGCGCTCGCCGATGCCTCGGCGGACCGGGCCAGCCAGATCCGCACGGTGGACCGCAGCGAGCGCATCCGCACCTACAACTTTCCGGAGAACCGGATCGCGGACCACCGCATCAACTTCAAGTCGCACAATCTCGATCAGGTCCTCGACGGTGACCTGGACGCCCTGTTCGACGCCCTCGCCGCCGCCGACAAGCAGACCCGGCTGCAACAGGCATGACGTCCCGGCGACGAGGCAGAGCGAAGCGATGAGGCGGAGCGGGACAGTCCGGCCCAGCCTGCGGCGCGCGATCGACGATGCTGCGGCCACCCTTGCCGAGGCGGGAATCGATTCTGCGCGTTGGGATGCCGAAGAGCTGGCCGCGCACCTGGCGGGCACCGATCGCGGACGCCTGGCCCTGCTCGACCCGCCGGGCGCGGACTTCCTCGGGCGCTACCGCGACGTCGTGGCCGCGCGCTCGCGGCGCGTTCCCCTGCAACATCTGCTGGGGACCGCGGCGTTCGGGCCCGTCCTGCTGCACGTCGGCCCCGGTGTTTTCATACCCCGACCCGAGACCGAGGCCCTGCTGGAGTGGGCTACGGCGCAACAACTGCCGCCGCGACCCGTCATTGTCGACCTGTGCACCGGGTCGGGCGCCCTGGCGGTGGCGCTGGCCCACCACTGGCCCGGGGCGCGAATCGTCGCCATCGACAACTCCGACGCCGCGCTCGAGTACGCCCGCCGCAACGCGCAGGGTACGAAGGTCGAGCTGGTCTGCGCCGACGTCATCGAGCTGGCCGACGAGCCGGGCCTGCTCACCGACCTGGCTGGCCGGGTCGACCTGGTGGTGGCGAACCCGCCCTACGTTCCCGACGGTGCCGTGCTGGATCCCGAAGTCGCGCAACATGATCCGTACCAGGCCGTCTTCGGCGGCCCGGACGGAATGGCGGTGATCGCACCCCTGGTAAACCTCGCCGGGCGGTGGCTGCGCCCGGGAGGACTCATCGGCGTCGAGCACGACGACACCACCTCGGAGCAGACGGTGGAATTGTTCGGTCGCACAGGCGCATTCGACGACATCCAGGCCCGCCGAGACCTGACCGGGCGGCCCCGGTTCGCGACGGCCCGCAAAAGAGCGGAACCGGTGCAGGAGCGGCGCCGATGACTGACATCTTCGACTGTGCGGATCCCGACCAGCGCTCACTCGGAATCGCCGCCGCGGCGGCGGCGCTCAAGGGTGGCCGGCTGGTTGTCATGCCGACCGACACGGTCTATGGGATCGGCGCCGATGCGTTCAACAGCGCCGCGGTATCGGCGTTGCTGTCGGCTAAGGGTCGCGGCCGCGACATGCCGGTAGGCGTGCTGGTCGGCTCCTGGCACACCATCGAGGGGCTCGTCTACACCATGCCGGAGGGGGCCCGCGACCTCATCCGCGCCTTCTGGCCGGGCGCGTTGAGCCTGGTGGTGACCCAGGCGCCGTCGCTGCAGTGGGACCTCGGCGACGCCCGCGGCACCGTGATGCTTCGCATGCCGCTGCATCCCGTGGCCATCGAGCTGCTGCGCGAAGTCGGGCCCCTGGCGGTGTCCAGCGCCAACATCTCCGGCCGTCCCGCCGCCCTGGACGCCAACGAGGCGCGCAGCCAGCTCGGTGATCTGGTCGACGTCTACCTGGAAGCGGGTCCGTCCGCTCAGGGCGCTGCCTCCACGATCGTCGACCTGACCGGGGCCACGCCGAAGATTCTGCGGCCGGGCCCGGTGAGCGCGGAGCGGATCGCGGAAGTGCTCGCCCTCGATCCGGAAAGCCTTACCGCTCAGGGCTGACTGGAGCGGTTGTCGAGGTCCCAGGTTTGTCCAGTACGGTCTCGGTGATGTCCAGCGACGTGACCAACCTTGCCGGTGGTTTAGTCGCGCTGGCCGACCGCGGCGCCGGTGTCCCGCTTCGCGAACTGGCGCTGGTCGGGCTGACGGCGGCGATCATCACCTACTTCGCCACCGGACCGGTGCGGGTGCTGGCCACCCGGCTGGGCGCGGTCGCCTATCCACGTGAGCGCGACGTCCACGTGACGCCGACGCCCCGGATGGGCGGGCTGGCGATGTTCCTCGGCGTCATCACGGCCGTCTTTCTGGCGTCTCAGCTTCCGGCGCTCACCCGTGGGTTCGTCTACTCCACCGGCATGCCCGCGGTGCTGGTCGCCGGCGCGGTCATCATGGGCATCGGATTGATCGACGACCGTTGGGGCCTCGACGCGTTGACCAAGTTCGCCGGTCAGATCACGGCGGCCAGCGTGCTGGTGACCATGGGGGTGGCGTGGAGCGTTCTGTACATCCCGATCGGCGGCGTGGGCACCATCGTGCTCGACCAGGCCTCGTCGATCCTGCTGACCCTGGCGCTGACCGTGTCGGTCGTCAACGCGATGAACT
This sequence comes from Mycobacterium colombiense, assembly GCF_003284975.1. Classification (GTDB taxonomy): domain Bacteria; phylum Actinomycetota; class Actinomycetes; order Mycobacteriales; family Mycobacteriaceae; genus Mycobacterium; species Mycobacterium europaeum_A. The sequence goes on along the minus strand of NZ_QMEU01000035.1, from coordinate 22,450 downwards.
TCGTCGACGGGCTCGACGGTCTGGCGGCCGGGCTGGGACTGATCACCGCGCTGGCGATCTGCATGTTCTCGGTCGGGTTGCTGCGCGACCACGGGGGTGACGTCCTGTTCTATCCGCCCGCGGTGATCTCGGTGGTGCTCGCCGGGGCATGCCTGGGCTTCCTGCCGCACAACTTCCATCGCGCCAAGATCTTCATGGGCGACTCCGGCTCGATGCTGATCGGCCTGATGCTCTCGGCCGCGTCGACGACGGCCGCCGGCCCCGTCTCGCAGAACGCCTACGGCGCGCGCGACGTATTCGTCCTGCTCTCGCCGTTCCTGCTGGTCGCGGCGGTCATCTTCGTGCCGATGCTCGATTTGCTGCTGGCGATCGTGCGGCGCACCCGCGCGGGCCGCAGCGCGTTCAGCCCCGACAAGATGCATCTGCATCACCGGTTGCTGCAGATCGGTCATTCACACCGCCGGGTGGTGTTGCTGATCTATCTGTGGGTGGGGATCGTCGCGTTCGGCGCCGCCAGCACAATCTTTTTCCGTCCGCGCGACACCGCCGCGGTGATGCTGGGCGCCATCCTGGTGGCCGGCATCGCGACGGCGATCCCCCTGTTGCGCCGGGGCGACGACTACTACGACGAAGGGTAGTAGTGGGGTCCAGCATGTGGTACGGTGCTGGTAGAACCCCAAAATGCCGCGCAGGCTACCGGCCCATCGGAGGGCAATCCGACCGGGCTGGTTTCAGACCGGCCTCGGGAGATACCCCTTGGGTGATTCAACTGTGACGTGCGATACGCTCGGCGGGCCACCGATCAGTCGGTCGGGGGGTTCCCGTTCCATCAACCCGGGATTGAGGTGCTGCAGTGACGACACCAGCGCAGGACGCGCCGTTGGTGTTTCCCTCTGTTGCTTTCCGTCCGGTTCGGCTCTTCGCGATCAGCATTGCCATCACCGCAGTGGCGGTGCTCGCCGCCGGACTGTCCGGTCACCTGATGGTCGGCGTCTTCTTCGGCGTCGGGCTTCTCCTAGGTTTGCTCAACGCAGTATTGGTGCGTCGCTCGGTTGAGTCGATCACCGCCAAGGATCATCCGCTGAAAAGGTCGATGGCGGTCAACTCGGCGTCACGGCTGGCCATCATCACCGTCGTCGGGCTGATCATCGCCTACGTCTTTCGGCCCGCCGGACTGGGCGTCGTGTTCGGATTGGCGCTTTTCCAGGTCCTCTTGGTCGCCTCGACAGCGCTGCCGGTGTGGAAGAAGCTGCGCGCCGGTGACTGGGCGGAGCACTCGGACGGTGCCGAAGGCGGCGTGATCGCAGGATCGGACGGAACGGAAGGTAAGGAACAGCAACGATGACTGGGACGACGTTCCTGGCCGAGTCGGCAATCGAGGTTGGCGAGCACAATAAGGCCACGTGGCTTGGCCTGACCGTCAACACCGACACGATTCTGTCGACCGCGATCGCCGCGGTGATCGTGCTCGGGTTGGCCTTTTTCCTGCGCGCGAAGATCACTTCCAAGGGCGTGCCGAGTGGCGTTCAGCTGTTCTGGGAGGCGATCACCGAACAGATGCGCGGACAGATCGAGAGCGCTATCGGCATGCGGATCGCCCCGTTCGTGCTGCCGTTGGCCGTCACGATCTTCGTGTTCATTTTGATCTCCAACTGGCTGTCGGTCCTCCCGCTGCAGTACAAGGACAAATCCGGGCACGCGAGCGAGCTGCTGAAGTCGGCGGCGGCGGACATCAATTACGTTCTGGCGCTGGCGCTCTTCGTGTTCGTTTGCTATCACGTGGCCGGCATCTGGCGCCGCGGCATCATCGGGCATCCGCTGGCGGTGGTCAAGGGTCACGTGGCGTTCTTGGCGCCGATCAACCTCGTCGAAGAGCTCGCCAAGCCCATCTCGCTGTCGCTCCGACTTTTCGGCAATATCTTCGCCGGCGGCATCCTGGTCGCGCTGATCGCGCTCTTCCCGCCGTACATCATGTGGGCACCCAACGCGATCTGGAAGGCCTTCGATCTGTTCGTCGGCGCCATCCAGGCCTTCATCTTCTCGATTCTGACCATCTTGTACTTCAGCCAGGCCATGGAGATCGAGGATCACCATGACTGAGACGCCCATGAATTGTTTTGTTCCACGCACCATTACAGAGGCTCGGTAGACCGCTACCGGATAAGCCCCAAATAAAGGAGGAAAGAATGGCAGCCCTGGACCCCCAAATCGCTGCCGCCGCTCTCATCGGCGGTGGACTCATCATGGGTGGCGGCGCGATCGGCGCCGGAATCGGTGATGGTATTGCTGGTAACGCGCTGGTCTCGGGTATCGCCCGGCAACCCGAAGCGCAGGGCCGGCTGTTCACGCCGTTCTTCATCACGGTCGGTCTGGTCGAGGCGGCCTACTTCATCAACCTGGCGTTCATGGCGTTGTTCGTCTTCGCTACCCCGGTCAAGTAATTCGCTGCAATGCGTGACGCGAGTCTGAGCATTTTGGCATCCAGCCAGGTGGTGGCCGAGGGGGGCAACAACTTCCTCGTCCCCAACGGCACCTTCTTCTTCGTGCTTGCGATCTTCCTGATCGTGCTGGCCGTCATCGGCACATTCGTCGTGCCGCCGGTGATGAGGGTCTTGCACGAGCGCGAGGCCATGGTCGCCAAGACGGCTGCCGACAACAAGAAGGCGACCGAGCAATTCGAAGCGGCCAAGGCCGACTACGAAGAAGCCCTGAGCGAGGCGCGGGTTCAGGCGTCGTCGTTGCGCGACAATGCCCGCGCCGAAGGTCGTAAGGTGGTCGAAGACGCGCGCGCCCGTGCCGAACAACAGGTGATGTCGACGTTGCAAATGGCATCCGAGCAATTGAAGCGGGAGAGGGACGCCGTGGAGCTGGATCTGCGTGCCAATGTGGCGTCGATGTCGGCGACGTTGGCAAGTCGCATCCTCGGCGTCGACGTCGCCCCCGCCGCCACGACCACATCCGCAACCAAGACATCCGGACGGTAAATACGTATGTCGACTTTCATCGGCCAGTTGGTGGGCTTTGCGGCCATCGTGTTTCTGGTGGTGCGCTACGTCGTGCCGCCGGTGCGTCGGCTGATGGCCGCGCGGCAAGACGCCGTGCGCCAACAGCTGAAAGACGCTGCGACGGCGAGTGATCGGCTGACCGAGTCGACCACGGCGCACACCAAGGCCGTGGAAGATGCGAAGACCGAGGGCGAACGGGTGGTCGAGGAGGCCCGGACCGACGCGGGCCGCATCGTCGAGCAGTTGCGGGCCCAGGCGGATGTCGAGTCCGATCGCATCAACGCACAGGGCAGCCGCCAGGTCGATCTGTTGCGCACCCAGTTGAGCCGGCAGCTCCGGTTGGAACTCGGCCACGAAGCGGTGCGCCAGGCGGGCGAGTTGGTGCGCAACTACGTCGCCGACCCTGAACAGCAGTCGGCCACCGTCGACCGGTTCCTCGACGAACTCGACGAGATGGCGCCCGTTGCGGCCGACGTCCAGTATCCGTTGATGACCAAGATGCGTTCGTCGAGTCGCGTCGCGCTGGGCAACCTGTCGGAGAAGTTCAGCTCCCTAGCCAAAGACCTTGACAGCAAGGGGCTTTCGACCGTCTCCGGTGAGCTGGTCGATGTGGCCCAGATGCTGGACCGCGAGATCGTCGTCACGCGGTATCTCACCGTTCCCGCCGAAGACAGCGCGCCCAGGGTCCGGTTGGTCGAACGACTGGTCTCCGGCAAGGTCGGCGACGCGACACTCGAGGTGCTGCGCGCCGCGGTCTCGGAGCGTTGGTCGGCCAACTCCGATCTGGTCGACGCCATCGAACACGTGTCTCGGCAGGCGCTGCTCGAAGTCGCCGAACGCGAGGACAAGGTTGACGAGGTCGAAGAACAGCTGTTCCGGTTCTCCCGCATCCTCGATGCGCAGCCACAACTTTCCATTTTGCTGGGTGACTACGCCGTTCCGGTCGAAGGCCGAGTCGCGTTGTTGCGCAAGGTGCTTGACAGCGCAAGCGGCAGGGTCCACCCCATTGTGACCGCGTTGCTGACCCAGACGGTCGAACTGCTCAGGGGCCAGCCGGCCGAGGATGCCGTTCAGTTCTTGACGGAAGTCGCCGTGGCGCGCCGCGGCGAGATCGTCGCCACGGTCAAGGCGGCGGCCGAACTCAGCGATGCCCAGCGGTCTCGCCTCACCGACGTGCTTGGCCGCATCTACGATCACCCGGTGGCGGTACAGCTGCAGATCGATGCCGAACTACTGGGCGGCCTGCTCATCTCCGTGGCCGACGAAGTGATTGACGGGACACTCGCTTCTCGCCTTGCCGCGGCCGAGGCTCAATTGCCCGACTGACACCAACCATTCATCACAAACCCATTCCGACGCACGCGATACCAAGATCAAGTAGGAAGACGAAAGCCATGGCCGAGTTGACAATCTCCGCTGATGACATCCAGAGCGCCATCGAGGAGTACGTAGGCTCTTTCACCTCCGACACCTCCCGGGAGGAGGTCGGTACGGTCGTCGACGCCGGGGACGGCATCGCGCACGTCGAAGGCTTGCCCTCGGTCATGACCCAGGAGCTGCTCGAGTTCCCCGGTGGCGTGCTGGGCGTCGCGCTCAACCTCGACGAGCACAGCGTCGGCGCGGTGATCCTGGGTGACTTCGAGAAGATCGAAGAGGGACAGCAGGTCAAGCGCACCGGCGAGGTCCTGTCGGTCCCCGTCGGCGACGCGTTCCTCGGCCGCGTCGTCAATCCGCTTGGCCAGCCGATCGACGGCCGCGGAGACATCGACACGGACATTCGCCGCGCGCTGGAGATCCAGGCGCCGTCGGTGGTGCAGCGCCAGAGCGTGAGCGAGCCGCTGCAGACGGGCATCAAGGCCATCGACGCCATGACCCCGATCGGTCGTGGCCAGCGCCAGCTGATCATCGGCGACCGCAAGACCGGCAAGACCGCCGTCTGCGTGGACACCATCCTCAACCAGCGGGAGAACTGGGAGAGCGGCGACGAGCGCAAGCAGGTGCGCTGCGTGTACGTGGCCATCGGCCAGAAGGGCACCACGATCGCCTCCGTCCGGCGCGCCCTGGAAGAGGGCGGCGCGATGGATTACACCACCATCGTCGCGGCGCCGGCCTCCGACTCCGCCGGCTTCAAATGGCTTGCGCCGTATACGGGTTCGGCCATCGCCCAGCACTGGATGTACGACGGCAAGCACGTGCTGATCGTCTTCGACGACCTGAGCAAGCAGGCGGAGGCTTACCGGGCGATCTCGCTGTTGCTGCGCCGCCCGCCGGGCCGCGAGGCCTACCCCGGCGACGTGTTCTACCTGCACTCCCGCCTGCTGGAGCGTTGCGCCAAGCTGTCCGACGACCTCGGCGGCGGCTCGCTGACCGGGTTGCCGGTTATCGAGACCAAGGCGAACGACATCTCGGCCTACATTCCCACCAACGTCATCTCGATCACCGATGGCCAGTGCTTCCTGGAGTCCGACCTGTTCAACCAGGGCGTGCGGCCGGCCATCAACGTCGGTGTCTCGGTGTCCCGCGTGGGTGGTGCGGCGCAAATCAAGGCCATGAAGGAAGTCGCCGGCTCGTTGCGTCTAGACCTGTCGCAGTACCGGGAGCTGGAGTCCTTCGCCGCATTCGCCTCAGATCTGGACGCGACGTCCAAGGCCCAGCTGGAGCGCGGTGAACGCCTGGTCGAGCTGTTGAAGCAGCCTCAGTACCAACCGATGCCGGTTGAGGAGCAGGTGGTTTCGATCTTCCTGGGCACCGGCGGTCACCTGGACTCGGTGCCCGTCGAGGACGTCCGACGTTTCGAGACTGAGCTGCTGGATCACATGCGGGCCTCGGAAGAGAAGTTCCTGGCCGGCGTCCGCGACAGCGGCAAGCTCTCCGAAGAGGGCGAGAACCAGCTCACCGAGATCATCAACAACTTCAAGAAGGGCTTCGCGGCCACCGGTGGCGGCTCGGTAGTGCCCGACGAGCACGTCGAGCCCCTGGACGAAGAGGATCTGGAGAAAGAGTCCGTACAGGTCAAGAAGGAGAAGCCGAAGGACAAGAAGGAATCCAAGGATTCCAAGGCCTCCGGCAAGGACAAGAAGTAGCTACCGATGGCGGCAACACTTCGCGAATTACGGGGCCGGATCCGTTCGGCCGGCTCGATCAAGAAGATCACCAAGGCCCAGGAGATGATCGCGACCTCGCGCATCGGCAAGGCGCAGGCCCGGCTGGAATCCGCCCGGCCTTACGCATTCCAGATCACGTCGATGCTTACCACGTTGTCCTCCGAAGCCGCTTTGGACCATCCGTTGTTGGTCGAGCGTGACGAGCCGAAGCGCGCCGGCGTCCTGGTGGTGTCCTCGGACCGCGGTCTGTGCGGCGCGTACAACTCAAGCATCTTCCGCCGTGCCGAGGAACTGTTCTCGTTGCTGCGGGAGGAGGGCAAGACACCCATCGTTTACACGGTGGGCCGGAAGGCGCAGAACTACTTCAAGTTCCGCAACTGGGACATCACCGAATCCTGGACGGGTTTCTCCGAGCAGCCCCAGGTGGAGAACGCCCAGGAGATCGCGTCCACTTTGGTCGAGAGTTTCATGGCCGGGGTCGGCGATGACGAGTCACAGGACGACCAGGGCGTCGACGAGCTGCACATCGTCTACTCGGAATTCAAGTCGATGATGTCGCAGGCCGCGGTGGCCCATCGGATCGCTCCGCTGGTCATGGAATACGTCGAGGACACCGACGAACTCCACACTTTGTACTCGTTCGAACCAGACGCCACAACGCTTTTCGACGCGCTGCTGCCGCGGTATGTGACGACCCGGGTGTATGCCGCGTTGCTCGAATCGGCGGCATCGGAGCTCGCGTCGCGTCAACGGGCGATGAAGTCGGCAACGGACAACGCGGACGACCTGATCAAGGAGCTCACGCTGATGGCGAACCGCGAGCGGCAGGCTCAGATCACCCAAGAGATCAGCGAAATCGTTGGCGGCGCAAACGCGCTCGCCGACGCTAAGTAGCACACGAGGAAGAAGAAAATGACTGCTACTGACGAGAAGACCACAGAAGCCAAGGACACCGAGACCAGTGGCCGCGTGGTGCGAATCACCGGCCCGGTGGTCGACGTCGAGTTTCCGCGCGGCTCCGTGCCGGAACTGTTCAACGCTCTCAACGCCGAGATCACGTTCGAGGAGCTCAAGAAGACCCTGACGCTCGAGGTCGCACAGCACCTCGGCGACAACCTGGTTCGCACGATTTCCATGCAGCCCACCGATGGCCTGGTGCGTGGAGTCGAGGTGACGGACAGTGGCAAGTCGATCTCGGTGCCGGTCGGCCAGGAGGTCAAGGGCCACGTCTTCAATGCCCTGGGGCATTGCCTGGACAAGCCGGGCTATGGAGAAGACTTCGAGCACTGGTCGATTCACCGCAAGCCGCCGCCGTTCGAGGAGCTCGAGCCGCGCACCGAGATGCTCGAGACGGGTCTGAAGGTCGTCGACCTGCTCACCCCGTACGTGCGTGGTGGCAAGATCGCACTGTTCGGCGGTGCGGGCGTGGGCAAGACGGTGCTGATCCAGGAGATGATCAACCGTATCGCCCGAAACTTCGGTGGCACTTCGGTTTTCGCCGGCGTCGGTGAGCGCACCCGTGAGGGCAACGACCTGTGGGTCGAACTCAAGGAAGCCGACGTGCTCAAGGACACCGCGCTGGTGTTCGGTCAGATGGACGAGCCGCCCGGCACCCGCATGCGGGTGGCCCTGTCCGCGCTGACCATGGCGGAGTGGTTCCGTGACGAGGCCGGCCAGGATGTGTTGCTGTTCATCGACAACATCTTCCGGTTCACCCAGGCCGGATCCGAGGTCTCGACGCTGCTCGGTCGTATGCCGTCCGCGGTGGGTTACCAGCCGACGCTGGCCGACGAGATGGGCGAGTTGCAGGAGCGCATCACCTCGACGCGAGGCAAGTCGATCACGTCGATGCAGGCCGTTTATGTGCCCGCCGACGACTACACCGACCCGGCGCCGGCGACGACATTCGCGCACCTGGACGCCACCACCGAGCTCTCTCGAAACGTGTTCTCCAAGGGCATCTTCCCCGCGGTGGACCCCCTGGCGTCGAGCTCGACCATTCTGGACCCGAGTGTTGTCGGTGACGAGCACTACCGCGTTGCCCAGGAAGTCATCCGAATCTTGCAGCGGTACAAGGATTTGCAGGACATCATCGCGATCCTCGGTATCGACGAGTTGTCCGAAGAGGACAAGCAGCTCGTTCAGCGTGCACGACGGATCGAGCGATTCCTGTCGCAGAACATGATGGCGGCCGAGCAGTTCACCGGTCAGCCCGGTTCGACGGTACCGCTGAAGGAGACCATCGAGGCGTTCGACCGCCTGACCAAGGGCGATTTCGACCACATCCCGGAGCAGGCGTTCTTCTTGATCGGCGGCCTGGACGACTTGGCGAAGAAGGCCGAAAGCTTTGGCGCCAAACTGGATTCCTAAAGGCGTGAGCGAAAAGGCTCTGAAAGGCTCGTGGCATGGCGGATTTGAACGTTGAGATAGTCGCCGTCGACCGAAAGATCTGGTCGGGTGAGGCAACGTTTCTGTTCACCCGTACCACCGTCGGTGAGATCGGCATCCTGCCGCGGCACATCCCGCTGGTAGCGCAGTTGGTCGACGATGCAATGGTGCGCGTCGAACGAGACGGTGAAGACGATCTGCGGATCGCGGTGGACGGCGGATTTCTGTCCGTCACCGAGGAATCGGTGACCATCCTCGCCGAATCCGCCGAGTTCTCCTCGGAGATCGACGAGAGCGCTGCCAGAGAGGCTTCCGAGTCGGACGACCCGCGTATCGCCGCCAAGGGGCGCGCAAGGTTGCGCGCCGTCGGCGCGATCGACTAACCGCCTCGGACCAGATGATGAGCGCGCCCATGGTTGGCATGGTCGTGCTCGTCGTCGTGCTGGCGGGCGCCGTCGTCGCGCTGAGCTATCGGTTGTGGAAGCTACGCCAGGGCGGCACGGCGGGGATCATGCGAGACATTCCCGCGGTCGGGGGCCACGGCTGGCGCCACGGCGTAATCCGTTACCGCGGGGGGGAAGCCGCGTTCTACCGACTGTCCAGCCTGCGATTGTGGCCGGACCGACGGCTGAGCCGCCGTGGCGTCGAGATCGTCTCCAGGCGGGCGCCACGCGGCGACGAGTTCGACATCATGACCGACGAGATCGTCGTCATCGAGCTGCGTGACACCACCCAGGACCGCAGGTCCGGCTACGAGATCGCGCTGGACAAGGGCGCGTTGACGGCGTTTTTGTCCTGGCTGGAGTCGCGTCCGTCGCCCCGGTCGCGCCGGCGCAGCCTCTAGCCGCGCCGGCCCGGGGACGATCCGAACGCTGTTAACTAGCGGACGTCGCCGCCGCCCGGTTTCCACAGCACATCGCCCTCGGGGTTGGCCACCCGCGACAGGATGAACAGCAGATCCGAGAGGCGGTTCAGGTATTTCGCGGGCAGCACGCTGACCTGCCCGGGCGCGGCATCGATCGCGGCCCACGCCGACCGCTCGGCTCGGCGCACCACGGTGCGAGCGACGTGCAGAAACGCCGACAACGACGAACCACCGGGCAGCACAAACGAATTCAGCTTAGGCAAGGGTTCGTTGTATGTGTCACACCACTTTTCGAGCCGATCGATGTAAGGCTGGGTGACCCGCAGCGGGGGATATTCGGGGTTGTCGACCACGGGAGTCGACAGATCCGCGCCGGCGTCGAACAAGTCGTTTTGGATTTGCCGCAATACGCTGGTGAGCTGCTCGTCGGGCCGGCCGACGGCGACGGCGACACCGATCGCGGCGTTGGCTTCGTCGCAATCGGCGTAGGCCACCAACCGGGGATCGTTCTTGGAGACCCGGGAGAAGTCGCTCAATCCCGTGGTGCCGTCGTCGCCGGTTCGCGTGTAGATGCGAGTCAGGTGTACAGCCATGAGCAAACCGTACTCGGGTGTGGCTTGGCCGACTGACAAGGCGATACCGCTTCACTAGACTGACGCGGGTGGCTGAGCGATTCGTGGTGACCGGCGGCAACCGGTTGTCCGGCGAAGTCGCAGTAGGGGGCGCGAAAAACAGCGTGCTCAAGCTGATGGCCGCAACGCTGCTGGCCGAAGGCACCAGCACGATCACCAACTGCCCCGACATCCTTGACGTGCCGTTGATGGCCGAGGTGCTGCGCGGGCTGGGCGCGACCGTCGAACTGGACGGCGACGTCGCCCGCATCACCTCTCCGGACGAGCCGAAATACGACGCCGACTTCGCCGCGGTCCGGCAGTTTCGCGCGTCGGTGTGCGTGCTGGGACCGCTGGTCGGGCGTTGCAAGCGCGCACGCGTCGCGCTGCCCGGCGGTGACGCGATCGGTTCGCGCCCACTGGACATGCATCAGGCCGGCCTGCGCCAGCTCGGCGCGCAATGCAACATCGAGCACGGATGCGTGGTGGCGCAGGCCGATACGCTGCGCGGTGCGGAGATTCAGCTGGAGTTCCCCTCGGTGGGCGCCACCGAGAACATCCTGATGGCCGCAGTCGTGGCCGAGGGCGTGACCGTCATCCACAATGCGGCACGCGAGCCCGACGTCGTCGACCTATGCACGATGCTGAACCAGATGGGCGCGCAGATCGAAGGCGCCGGTTCGCCGACCATGACCATCACCGGCGTCCCGAAGCTGCACCCGACCGAGCATCGCGTCATCGGGGATCGCATCGTCGCCGCCACCTGGGGGATCGCGGCCGCGATCACCCGCGGTGACATCACGGTGACGGGCATCGACCCGGCACACCTGCAGGTGGTGCTGCACAAATTGCACGACGCCGGCGCCACCGTGACCCAGACCGACGACAGCTTCCGGGTGGCGCAGTACGAGCGCCCCAAGGCCGTCAACGTGGCGACCCTGCCATACCCCGGATTCCCGACAGACCTGCAGCCGATGGCCATCGCCTTAGCCTCGATCGCCGACGGCACTTCGATGATCACCGAGAACGTATTCGAGGCGCGCTTTCGCTTCGTCGAGGAAATGATTCGTTTGGGCGCCGATGCCCGCACCGACGGACATCACGCCGTCGTTCGGGGACTGCCGCAATTGTCGAGCGCGCCAGTGTGGTGTTCGGACATCCGGGCCGGCGCGGGCCTGGTATTGGCCGGGCTTGTCGCCGACGGAGACACCGAGGTCCACGACGTCTTCCACATCGATCGCGGCTACCCGTTGTTCGTGGAAAACCTGGCGATTTTGGGAGCGGAGATCGAGCGGGTACAGTAACCAAAGTCAGTGCCCCACAAGCGCGATCACCAACGCGAAGGTGGACGAGAGCGGGGCCCTTGACTCCCTCGCTGGATTGGTACTAGCCTGGCACGGCTGCTCCCGAGACGGTCTCTAGCAGACCAAAACTGGGAGTTGACTTACCTGCCGGATCTGTATTAAGCTGGCAGGGTTGCCCCAAAACGGGCGAAACAAGTGTTGTTTGAGAACTCAATAGTGTGTTTGGTCTTTTTATTTGTTGTTGTTTTTTGACCATACTTCGCACCCCCCGTGTGTGGGTATGGTCGTTTTTTTGATGCCAGTTTTTGGTGTCTTTTTGTTAGGTCAGATTATCTCTGATTTGAAATTCACCTCGTTCTGCGAGGAGATTTTGTTTGGAGAGTTTGATCCTGGCTCAGGACGAACGCTGGCGGCGTGCTTAACACATGCAAGTCGAACGGAAAGGCCTCTTCGGAGGTACTCGAGTGGCGAACGGGTGAGTAACACGTGGGCAATCTGCCCTGCACTTCGGGATAAGCCTGGGAAACTGGGTCTAATACCGGATAGGACCTTTAGACGCATGTCTTTTGGTGGAAAGCTTTTGCGGTGTGGGATGGGCCCGCGGCCTATCAGCTTGTTGGTGGGGTGATGGCCTACCAAGGCGACGACGGGTAGCCGGCCTGAGAGGGTGTCCGGCCACACTGGGACTGAGATACGGCCCAGACTCCTACGGGAGGCAGCAGTGGGGAATATTGCACAATGGGCGCAAGCCTGATGCAGCGACGCCGCGTGGGGGATGACGGCCTTCGGGTTGTAAACCTCTTTCACCATCGACGAAGGTCCGGGTTTTCTCGGATTGACGGTAGGTGGAGAAGAAGCACCGGCCAACTACGTGCCAGCAGCCGCGGTAATACGTAGGGTGCGAGCGTTGTCCGGAATTACTGGGCGTAAAGAGCTCGTAGGTGGTTTGTCGCGTTGTTCGTGAAATCTCACGGCTTAACTGTGAGCGTGCGGGCGATACGGGCAGACTAGAGTACTGCAGGGGAGACTGGAATTCCTGGTGTAGCGGTGGAATGCGCAGATATCAGGAGGAACACCGGTGGCGAAGGCGGGTCTCTGGGCAGTAACTGACGCTGAGGAGCGAAAGCGTGGGGAGCGAACAGGATTAGATACCCTGGTAGTCCACGCCGTAAACGGTGGGTACTAGGTGTGGGTTTCCTTCCTTGGGATCCGTGCCGTAGCTAACGCATTAAGTACCCCGCCTGGGGAGTACGGCCGCAAGGCTAAAACTCAAAGGAATTGACGGGGGCCCGCACAAGCGGCGGAGCATGTGGATTAATTCGATGCAACGCGAAGAACCTTACCTGGGTTTGACATGCACAGGACGCGTCTAGAGATAGGCGTTCCCTTGTGGCCTGTGTGCAGGTGGTGCATGGCTGTCGTCAGCTCGTGTCGTGAGATGTTGGGTTAAGTCCCGCAACGAGCGCAACCCTTGTCTCATGTTGCCAGCGGGTAATGCCGGGGACTCGTGAGAGACTGCCGGGGTCAACTCGGAGGAAGGTGGGGATGACGTCAAGTCATCATGCCCCTTATGTCCAGGGCTTCACACATGCTACAATGGCCGGTACAAAGGGCTGCGATGCCGTAAGGTTAAGCGAATCCTTTTAAAGCCGGTCTCAGTTCGGATTGGGGTCTGCAACTCGACCCCATGAAGTCGGAGTCGCTAGTAATCGCAGATCAGCAACGCTGCGGTGAATACGTTCCCGGGCCTTGTACACACCGCCCGTCACGTCATGAAAGTCGGTAACACCCGAAGCCAGTGGCCTAACCTTTTGGAGGGAGCTGTCGAAGGTGGGATCGGCGATTGGGACGAAGTCGTAACAAGGTAGCCGTACCGGAAGGTGCGGCTGGATCACCTCCTTTCTAAGGAGCACCACGAAAAGCATTCCAATTGGTGGAGTGCGAGCCGTGAGGGGTTCTCGTCTGTAGTGGACGAAAACCGGGTGCGCAACAGCAAATGATTGCCAGACACACTATTGGGCCCTGAGACAACACTCGGTCGATCCGTGTGGAGTCCCTCCATCTTGGTGGTGGGGTGTGGTGTTTGAGTATTGGATAGTGGTTGCGAGCATCTAGATGAACGCGTGGTCCTTCGTGGCCGGCGTGTTCATCGAAATGTGTAATTTCTTTTTTAACTCTTGTGTGTAAGTAAGTGTTTAAGGGCGCATGGTGGATGCCTTGGCATCGAGAGCCGATGAAGGACGTGGGAGGCTGCGATATGCCTCGGGGAGCTGTCAACCAAGCATTGATCCGAGGATTTCCGAATGGGGAAACCCAGCACGAGTGATGTCGTGTTACCCGTATCTGAATATATAGGGTGCGGGAGGTAACGCGGGGAAGTGAAACATCTCAGTACCCGTAGGAGAAGAAAACAATTGTGATTCCGTCAGTAGTGGCGAGCGAACGCGGAACAGGCTAAACCGCACGCATGTATAACCGGGTAGGGGTTGTGTGCGCGGTGTTGTGGGATCGATATGTCTCAGCTCTACCTGGCTGAGGGGTAGTCAGAAAGTGTCGTGGTTAGCAGAAATGGCCTGGGATGGCCTGCCGTAGACGGTGAGAGCCCGGTACGCGAAAACCCGTCACCTACCTTGTATCAACTCCCGAGTAGCAGCGGGCCCGTGGAATCTGCTGTGAATCTGCCGGGACCACCCGGTAAGCCTAAATACTTCTCGATGACCGATAGCGGATTAGTACCGTGAGGGAATGGTGAAAAGTACCCCGGGAGGGGAGTGAAATAGTACCTGAAACCGTGTGCCTACAATCCGTCAAAGCCTCCTCGTGGGGTGATGGCGTGCCTTTTGAAGAATGAGCCTGCGAGTCAGGGACACGTCGCGAGGTTAACCCGTGCGGGGTAGCCGCAGCGAAAGCGAGTCTGAATAGGGCGCATCCCCTTTGGGGTGTAGTGGCGTGTTCTGGACCCGAAGCGGAGTGATCTACCCATGGCCAGGGTGAAGCGCGGGTAAGACCGCGTGGAGGCCCGAACCCACTTAGGTTGAAGACTGAGGGGATGAGCTGTGGGTAGGGGTGAAAGGCCAATCAAACTCCGTGATAGCTGGTTCTCCCCGAAATGCATTTAGGTGCAGCGTTGCGTGGTTCACCACGGAGGTAGAGCTACTGGATGGCCGATGGGCCCTACTAGGTTACTGACGTCAGCCAAACTCCGAATGCCGTGGTGTAAAGCGTGGCAGTGAGACGGCGGGGGATAAGCTCCGTACGTCGAAAGGGAAACAGCCCAGATCGCCGGCTAAGGCCCCTAAGCGTGTGCTAAGTGGAAAAGGATGTGTAGTCGCAGAGACAACCAGGAGGTTGGCTTAGAAGCAGCCACCCTTGAAAGAGTGCGTAATAGCTCACTGGTCAAGTGATTATGCGCCGATAATGTAGCGGGGCTCAAGCACACCGCCGAAGCCGCGGCACATTCACGTCTACGTGAATGTGGGTAGGGGAGCGTCCCTCATTCAGCGAAGCCTCCGGGTAACCGGTGGTGGAGGGTGGGGGAGTGAGAATGCAGGCATGAGTAGCGATAAGGCAAGTGAGAACCTTGCCCGCCGTAAGACCAAGGGTTCCTGGGCCAGGCCAGTCCGCCCAGGGTGAGTCGGGACCTAAGGCGAGGCCGACAGGCGTAGTCGATGGACAACGGGTTGATATTCCCGTACCCGTGTATAGGCGTCCCTGATGAATCAGCGGTACTAACCACCCAAAACCGGATCGACCATTCCCCTTCGGGGGCATGGAGTTTCGGGGCTGCGTGGGACCTTCGCTGGTAGTAGTCAAGCGATGGGGTGACGCAGGAAGGTAGCCGTACCAGTCAGTGGTAATACTGGGGCAAGCCCGTAGGGAGAGCGATAGGCAAATCCGTCGCTCATTAATCCCGAGAGGTGATGCATAGCCGATTGAGGCGAATTCGGTGATCCTCTGCTGCCAAGAAAAGCCTCTAGCGAGCACATACACGGCCCGTACCCCAAACCAACACAGGTGGTCAGGTAGAGAATACCAAGGCGTACGAGATAACTATGGTTAAGGAACTCGGCAAAATGCCCCCGTAACTTCGGGAGAAGGGGGGCCGGAATACCGTGAACACCCTTGCGGTGGGAGCGGGATTCGGCCGCAGAAACCAGTGGGTAGCGACTGTTTACTAAAAACACAGGTCCGTGCGAAGTCGCAAGACGATGTATACGGACTGACGCCTGCCCGGTGCTGGAAGGTTAAGAGGACCCGTTAACCGCAAGGTGAAGCGGAGAATTTAAGCCCCAGTAAACGGCGGTGGTAACTATAACCATCCTAAGGTAGCGAAATTCCTTGTCGGGTAAGTTCCGACCTGCACGAATGGCGTAACGACTTCCCAACTGTCTCAACCATAGACTCGGCGAAATTGCACTACGAGTAAAGATGCTCGTTACGCGCGGCAGGACGAAAAGACCCCGGGACCTTCACTACAACTTGGTATTGGTGTTCGGTACGGTTTGTGTAGGATAGGTGGGAGACTGTGAAGTACAGACGCCAGTTTGTATGGAGTCGTTGTTGAAATACCACTCTGATCGTATTGGACACCTAACGTCGAACCCTTATCGGGTTCACGGACAGTGCCTGGCGGGTAGTTTAACTGGGGCGGTTGCCTCCTAAAATGTAACGGAGGCGCCCAAAGGTTCCCTCAACCTGGACGGCAATCAGGTGTTGAGTGTAAGTGCACAAGGGAGCTTGACTGCGAGACTTACAAGTCAAGCAGGGACGAAAGTCGGGACTAGTGATCCGGCACCTCTGAGTGGAAGGGGTGTCGCTCAACGGATAAAAGGTACCCCGGGGATAACAGGCTGATCTTCCCCAAGAGTCCATATCGACGGGATGGTTTGGCACCTCGATGTCGGCTCGTCGCATCCTGGGGCTGGAGCAGGTCCCAAGGGTTGGGCTGTTCGCCCATTAAAGCGGCACGCGAGCTGGGTTTAGAACGTCGTGAGACAGTTCGGTCTCTATCCGCCGCGCGCGTCAGAAACTTGAGGAAACCTGTCCCTAGTACGAGAGGACCGGGACGGACGAACCTCTGGTATACCAGTTGTCCCACCAGGGGCACGGCTGGATAGCCACGTTCGGACAGGATAACCGCTGAAAGCATCTAAGCGGGAAACCTTCTCCAAGATCAGGTTTCTCACCCTTTTAGAGGGATAAGGCCCCCCGCAGACCACGGGTTCGATAGGCCAGACCTGGAAGCCCAGTAATGGGTGCAGGGAACTGGCACTAACCGGCCGAAAACTTACCAACACACAATCGCAACCACAGTCCATTTCACGGCAGCAATGCCGCGAAACGCCACACCCCCCACCAAACAAATTTAAATAGAGTTACGGCGGCCACAGCGACAGGGAAACGCCCGGTCCCATTCCGAACCCGGAAGCTAAGCCTGTCAGCGCCGATGATACTGCCCATACGGGTGGAAAAGTAGGACACCGCCGAACATACACAAAAACACCCCCGGCAACGGGGGTGTTTTTGCATGCGCAATTAATCGAAAAGTGTCAATGTCACCCGTTGCTTTTCTAATTCGAGCAGTGTGCGCTTTCGGCCGAGTCCGCCGCCGAAGCCCGTGAGGCTTCCATTTGCCCCGATGACGCGATGGCAGGGAACGACGATGGCGATCGGGTTGTGGCCGTTGGCCAACCCGACGGCGCGCGCGGCGCCCGGCGCTGCGATCTGCTCGGCGATTTCGCCGTACGAGCGGGTTTCGCCGTACGGAATGGTCAGCAGCGCCCGCCATACTCGGCGCTGAAATTCGGTTCCTCGCAGGTCCAGCTCTACATCGAAATTCGTCAGCTCGCCGGCGAAATACGCGGCGAGTTGCTCGACAGCCCCGCCGAACCCCCGGGGGTTCGGCGACCAGCCGGCGCGGCTCGGCTCATAGGTCTGGTCGACCATTCGCAGATTCGTCAGCACGGAGCCGCGACCGGCCAGGGTCAGCAGCCCGATCGGGCTGTCGATGGTGCGGTACTCGATCATGTGCGCCACTCCTCCTCGTCGCTTCGTCCCCCGCAAGCGGGCGGGGGTAACTCCCACTCGTGGGGGCGTGCCCCGCTGCCCTCGTCGCCGGCGCGAATCATGCGACCTCCTGTGGCGGCCAACGGTTTACCGGATGCTCGAGAGTGGTCCAAAGGTATTGGGTGGCGTAGGAACGCCACGGTCGCCACTGTGCGGCGCGAGCGGCGAGGGACCGTTCGCCCGACGGCAGGCCCAGCTGTTCGGCGGCCAGGCGCACGCCCAGATCGCTGGCGGGAAACGCGTCGGGATCGCCGAGGCCGCGCATGGCGATGACCTCCGCGGTCCACGGGCCCACCCCGGGCAGGGCGAGCAGTTGCGTTCGGGCCCTATCCCAGTCGCACCCGGGGCTCAGCACCACACTGCCGTCGGCGAGGCCGGCGACCAGAGCGCTCAGGGTTCGTTGTCGAGCTCTGGGCACCGCCAGATGAACGGGGTCGATCTCGGCCAACTGCTCGACGGACGGGAAGGTGTGGGTCAGCGATCCCTCCCGATCGTCGATCGGCTGCCCATAGGCGGCGACCAGGCGGCCCGCATGGGTGCTCGCGGCCTTGGTGGACACCTGCTGGCCCAGCACCGCACGCACCGCGAGCTCGGCCTCGTCGACCGTGCGCGGAATTCGCTGTCCGGGCGCCTTGGCTACGACGGCGGCGAACTCGTCGTCCGCGCCGAGCGCATCGTCCACGGCTTGCGGGTCGGCATCGAGGTCCAGCAGACGCCGGCAGCGCGCGATGGCCGTCGTCAGATCGCGAAAGTCGTCGAGCACGAGCACGCAACGGACGTGATCGAGGGCGGGCGTCAGGGCGACGATCGCGTTGCCGAACGGCAGGCGCAGGCTGCGCCGGTAGGCGCCATCGCGGATCTCCTCGCAACCGGGAACCGTGCCCGCCGCCAGATGACCGAAGACACCGGCGTACGCGAAGGGTGTGCGCACCGGGAGCCGAAGGCTCACGGTGCCAGGCGAATTCGGGGCCGACGCGGTGCGGGTCACCGCGCGCCGCCGCAGCGCGCTCGGTGCGTTGTCGAACACCGAGCGCACGGTGTCGTTGAACTGACGGATGCTGGAAAAGCCCGCGGCGAATGCGACGTCTCCGAACGGCAGATCCGTCGTCTCGATCAGCACGCGCGCGGTTTGCGCCCGTTGCGCGCGGGCCAGGGCGAGGGGGCCGGCCCCGACCTCGACCTGCAGGAGGCGCTCCAGCTGCCGGGTGGTGTAACCGAGTTCGGCAGCCAGGCCGGTGACTCCCGCACGGTCCACCGTGCCGTCGGCGATCAGCCGCATCGTGCGCGCCACGATGTCATCCCGCACGTTCCATTCCGGAGAGCCCGGGGAGGCGTCGGGGCGGCACCGCTTGCACGCGCGAAAGCCGGCCCGCTGCGCGGCAGCGGCGGTTGGATAAAACCGCACGTTACGGGCGAACGGTGGCCGCACCGGGCAGCTGGGCCGGCAATAGATCCGGGTGGTCAGCACCGCGGTAACGAACCAGCCGTCGAACCGGGCGTCCTTAGACTGGACGGCGCGGTAGCAGCGTTCGAAATCGTCGTGCACGGTTCCACACTTACACTCGGCCCCCGACAAAACTGGCGGAAAAGCGACATCGTCGTGGGATGCACCCGCGCGACCTATTCAACCTGGTGGGCGGCGCGCCATCCGATGTGCCTTTCTCGTCCATTCGAGCTATTTCCAGCGCGCGATGGTATTAACTGTGACGCAACTCGCCGGCTCCTTTGCTATGGCCCGAACGGGGCGAGCGAGTTCGGGGAAAGGCGAACCGATGACGCGGCTGGCGACGTGGTGGACGCAAGACGACCACTTCGATTGGCTGACAGGTTATTTGCAGGCGCACGGGCTCAGCACGAGCACCCGCAGGGTTCTCGCCGTCGTGGCGTCCTCGTTGGTATTGGTGCCGGTCAACGTGTTGTACGGGCCCGTCCCATTGTATCCGCGTGTGGCGCTGACGGTTTCGATCGTCGCCGCCGTCTTGGGTCTGGGCATGGCGGCGTTGTGGTTGAGCGGGTGGCCCACCCGACGACAGTCCATCTTCTACATCCTGACCGGCGCCATATCCATTGGTGGCGGTTGTCTATGGCAGCCTCAGCCACTCGTCGGGCTGATGTCGTGCTCGGCGTTATCGGTCACCGGCGGCTACATCGCGTTCTTCCATACGGTCCGGCTCATGGCGCTGAATTTCGTCCTGGCCAGCGCGATTGGGGCCTGGCAGGCGGTGCGGCTGGCCGCCAGCGGGCAGACCCTGCTGGCCTTCACCGGTTACTTTCTGGTTTTGGAACTCAACGTGGTCGTGCCGCTTGCCATCCAGGTCGTGGTGCGCGCGCTGTGGATGGACCTCTTGCGCGCGAACCGTGACCCGCTGACCGGTCTGCTGAACCGGAGAGCCTGCGATCGGGCCATTGTCGGCCGAATGCTGGCCGGCGCCCATCACATGTTTCTGGCGGTCGCCATGGTCGATCTCGACCGCTTCAAAGAGCTCAACGACAGTCGCGGACACGCCGCCGGCGACGAGGCGCTGATCGCGGTGGCGGGCACCTTGACCACCGCATGCGGCGACACCGCTGTGGTCGGGCGGGTCGGCGGGGAGGAATTCCTGGTCGCCGACATCGTGACGACAGAACAGCTGCCGGACTGGGGTCGGCAGCTCTGCGACGCCGTGGCCGGGGTGGACGTGTCGGTGACCGCCAGCGTCGGAATCGCCACGCTGGCGTTGAGCAACGTGGTCTCGGACTACGCCGAGCACGCGTTTCACCAGTTGGTCGCCCATGCCGACACCGCGATGTACGAGGCGAAGCGGTGTGGCGGTAATCAGACCCGTCACCACCAGATCGCGGTCTGAGCGGTACCCGCGGGTGGTCGTTGGGTTCAGCTGATCGGATCCTTCGTCCGGCGGTGTTCTACCGCCGCGGCGGCCGCGATGAAGTCGCGTGCCGAGCGAGACAGCGGTCGACCGGAATTCCAGATCATGCCGACATCGCGATAGGCGTCGGCGTCGGCCAGCCGCAGCACCCGCACCCCCGGCGCGTACTCGCTGCCGTCGATGGGTACCAGGCTGACGCCCAGCCCCGCGGCGACCAGGCCGGCGACCGTCGTGAGGGTCGGGGCCTCCAATCCGATGCGGGGCCGAAACTGCGCTGCCGCACAGAGCTCGTCGAGCAGTCCCCGCATGCCGAATCCGCGGTGCATCGTCACGAAGCGCTCGTCGGCCAGATCGATCATGGACACCGCCGCACCGTGCGAGAAGCGGTGGTCCTGGGGCACGGCGATGCCCAACCGTTGACGAAACAGGCTGCGCCAGGCCAGCGTTCGTTTGCGCGGCCGTGGCGATACCACGCCGACGTCGACGTCGCCGGACCGCACGCGATCGCCGATCGACTCGGCGGGCCCTTCCTCCAACGCGAACGTCACCCGCGGTGACGATTCCCCGAACTTCGCGATCAATCTCGGAACCACCGTCGATCCGAACGAGCTCAGAAAGGCCAACCGGATCTCGCTGACGGCCGGGTTTGTCAGGTCATCGATCTCGCGCCGGGCCGAATCGAGCTCGAGCTGGGCCCGCCGCGCGTGCTCGTAGAAGATCCGGCCGTACGTGTTGAGGGCAAGGCGCCTGCCGTGCCGGTCGAACAGCGGCGTCCCCACCTGCTGTTCCAGGCGAGCCAGCATCCGGGTCAGCGTCGGCTGAGCGACATGGAGCTGCTGCGCCGCCGCCGTGACGTGCTGCAATTCGGCGAGTGCGATGAACCACTCGTAGTCGCCGTCCGCCATGCAGCCACCTCTGCTTATGTGTTTCACGCATCATAAGCACCGAAATAATTCATTTCCTTTTGGGTGGCGCGACCCGAAGCATGGTTGGCATGCCTCACGTCGTCGCACATCAGGCCGGATCCAAGGGATATCGGCGAATGACGATCGCGCTGTACGGTGCCGGGCTATCCAGTTTCGCCGCCATGTACTGCACGCAGGCGCTGCTCCCGGCGTTGTCGGCGTCCTACCGGATCGCGCCGGCGACCGCGGCGTTGACGGTTTCGCTGACGACGGGCATGTTGGCGCTGTCGATCATCCCGGCGAGCGTGCTGTCCGAGCGCTACGGGCGCATCACCGTGATGCTGATGTCGGGCATAGCGTCCAGCGTCATCGGGCTGTTGCTGCCGCTGAGTCCCACACTCGGCGTGCTGCTGGCCGGACGCGCGCTGCATGGCGTCGCGCTGGCCGGCATACCAGCGGTCGCCATGGCATTCCTGGCCGAGGAGGTGCACGCCTCGTCGCTCGGTTCGGCGATGGGCCGCTACGTCGCGGGGACCACGGTGGGAGGGCTGCTCGGGCGGATCGTGCCGTCCCTGGTCGTCGACGTCAGCAATTGGCGGGTCGCGCTGCTGGTGTGCTCGGTGATGACGCTGGCCGGTACGGTCGTGTTCGCCCTGTTGGTGCCGCGGTCTCAGTTCTTCACCCCGAAGGCGGCGAGCGTGCGCGACACCGTGCGCAACCTTGCCGCACATGTGCGAAACCCCGTGCTGCTGAAGCTGTTTGCCTTGGGTTCGGTGGTGATGGGGGCGTTCGTCACGGTCTACAACTACCTCGGATACCGGCTGACGGACCGGCCCTTCGGATTGGCATCCTCGGTGGTCGGGCTGTTGTTCGTGCTGTACCTGGTGGGCACCTGGACGTCGGTGGTGGCCGGGCGGCTCGCCGACCGCAAGGGCCGCCGGCTCGTGCTCGGCACGGCATTGCCGATCACCGTGGCCGGCCTGCTGCTCACCATCCCGCACGCGCTGGCCGTCATCGTCATCGGTGTCGGCGTGTTCACCGGCGGCTTCTTCGCCGCGCACACCGTCGCCAGCGGCTGGGTGGGCGCGGTGGCGCACCGCGATCGCGCGGAGGCGTCCGCGCTGTACCTGTTCAGCTACTACCTGGGCGGATCGGTGGCCGGCGCCTTGGGCGGCGTCGTGTACGGCGTCGGCGGCTGGCCGGCCACAGTGTTGTTCGTGGGCGGGCTGCTGGCGGCCGGTACCTTGCTCGTCGCAATGTTAGTGCGGCAGACGGCAACTCGGCCCGACGGGCGCCTGGCCGTCGCCGTCGCCCGATGAACCGCTAGGCCTGCGC
>NZ_QMEU01000034.1 GCF_003284975.1 Mycobacterium colombiense | reverse complement strand
GCCCGTCGTGGACACGGACTTCCACGGCTTCGTACCGGCCGGCATGCCGCAGCACGTCGAGGACGCCGGCTACACCCAGCAGCTGTGGGACGCGATCCGGGCGCAAGACGTTCAGGGAAACGACGCGCTGGACGCTCTCGCTCAGCCGTCGCCTAGCGCCTAACGCCGCCACACTCCCCGCACGCCCCGAAAACCCTCCTCTTCGGGGCGTGTTGGGCATGGCTGAGTGATGTCAGGCCGAGCCGACCCACTCCTCGGTCCCGTCGGCGAAAAATTGGTGCTTCCACACCGGAAGCCGTGCCTTGATGGTGTCCACCAGATGCGCGCAGGTGGCGAACGCGGCCTGCCGGTGATCGGCGGCCACGGCCGCCACTAGCGCGGCCTCTCCGATACGCAGCGCGCCGATCCGGTGGCTGGCGGCCACGGCACGCACGCCGCTGGATTGCCCGGCCACGTCGGCCACCACGTCGGCGATGACTTGATCGGCCGACGGGTGCGCTGAGTACTCGAGTCGCACCACCCGCCGTCCGCCGTCGTGGTCGCGGATCACGCCGACGAACCCGACGACGGCGCCGGCGGATTGATGCCCCACCAGCTCTTCGTGCTCGGCCAGCGAAATCGGGTGCTCGGTCATGGCAGCGCGCACGACGAGCGTCATCGCTGGTGATCTTTACCGGCGAGCTGGTCGAGCGCGTGATCCAGCACATCGGCAAGCACGCCCAGGCCGTCGCGCACGCCGCCGGGCGAACCCGGCAGGTTGACGATCAGGGTCTGACCGGCCACGCCGCACACGCCGCGCGACAGCACCGACGTCGGCACCTTGGGCAGGCCAGACTGGCGGATCACTTCGGCCAGGCCCGGGATCAAGTAGTCGACGACGGCCACGGTCTGGTCCGGTGTGCTGTCACTGGGTGAGATGCCGGTGCCACCGGAGGTGATGATGACGTCGACGTCGGCGTCGATCGCCGTGCGCAGTGCGTCGCCGACCGGTGGCCCGTCGGCCACGACTTCGGGCTGCGCGGCCGAAAAGCCCCGCTCTGCCAGCCATTCGGCGATGATGGGGCCGCATCGGTCGTCGTACACTCCCGACGACGCGCGGGTCGAGGCGATGATGACGCGGGCTGAACGGGTGCTCATGGGCGCGCCCACCTTCCGGTTTTGCCGCCTTCCTTGCGCAGCACTCGAATGTCGTCGATCCGTGCGGCCGGGTCCACCGCCTTGATCATGTCGTAGAGCGTCAGGCCCGCGACGCTGACGGCCGTGAGCGCTTCCATCTCCACCCCCGTGCGGTCGGTGCTTCGCACCGTTGCGATGATCTCGATCTCAGAGTCGCCGACCGTGAAGTCGATGTCGACCCCCGTGAGCGCGAGCTGATGACACAGCGGGACGAGGTCGCTGGTGCGCTTGGCGGCCTGGATGCCGGCCACCCGGGCGGTGGCCAGCGCATCGCCCTTGGGCAGGCCGCCGGTCGAGATCAGCGCCACCACGTGCGCCGAGGTGCGCACGACGCCCGCGGCGACCGCGGTCCGCTTGGTGGCCACCTTCTCGCTGACGTCGACCATGTGCGCCGCGCCGTGGTCGTCTAGATGTGACAGCGCGCCCGAGCCGGGCTCTTTCGACGCCCAGTTCGCCGAGGCTTCGGAGGCCTCAGAGGCCCTGGCCATCTGGCGACCTACCGATTGACGACGGTGACCGGGTGCAGGTAGGGCAGATCGGTGGAGGGCAGCGGAAACACCAGCTCGCCGAAGGGGGACAGCGCACCCGTGCGATCGGTCACGAGTTCACTGACCGCGTGGTCGTCGGGGTCCGTCGTCGGCCAGCCGTTGTCGACGTACTTGGTCTTACGTGCTTTGCCCTCAGCAGTGTCAGCCACGAGGTCCATTCTTACAGGTGGCCGAACCGCATGTGACGCAAGACCGGAGTTCGAGACGCGTTGCCGTGCACGCCGGTGCCCACCACGCTGGTGAGTCGCCGGGTAGTCGAGGTCTGCTGGGTGGCCGCGACCTGCTTTACGCTGGTCAGCGATGACCGACAACACCCCGGATATCCCGCTGGGGTCGTGGCTGGCCGAGTTATCCGATGAGCAGCTGATCCGACTGTTGGAATTGCGGCCGGACCTCGCCCAGCCCCCACCCGGCAGCATCGCCGCGCTGGCCGCCCGCGCCCAGGCCCGCCAGTCGATCAAGGCCGGCACCGACGACCTGGACTTTCTGCGGCTGGCCGTGCTCGACGCGTTGCTGGTGCTGCAGGCCGACGCCGAGCCGGTGCCCACGCCGAAGCTGCTGGCGCTGATCGGTGACCGCGCCCCCGAGACCGACGTGCTGGCTGCGGTCGACGACCTGCGACAACGCGCCCTGGTGTGGGGCGAGGCCGCGTTGCGGGTGGCCGCCGACGCCGCGACGGGCATGCCGTGGCATCCGGGCCAGGTCATACTCGAGGACACCTCGCGCAGCGCCGAACAGATCGCCGCCCTGATCGACGACCTCACCGAGGCACAGCTCGACGTGTTGGAGAAGCTTCTCGAAGGCTCCCCGATGGGACGCACGCGCGACGCCGCGCCCGGCGCCCCCACCGACCGGCCGGTGCCCCAGCTGCTGGCCGTGGGCCTGCTGCGGCGCATCGATGCCGAGACGGTGATCTTGCCCCGCCACGTCGGGCAGGTGCTGCGCGGCGAGCAGCCCGGTCCCATGCAACTGACCGCACCCGACCCGGTGGTGTCGACCACCACGCCCGACGACGCCGACGCCGCGGCGGCCGGGGCCGTCATCGACTTGCTGCGCGAGGTCGACGTCCTGCTCGAAACCCTCTCCGCCGCACCGGTTTCCGAGCTGCGCAGCGGCGGCCTGGGAATCCGCGAGGTCAAGCGGCTGAGTAAGGTGACCGGCATCGACGAGCAGCGGCTGGGTTTGCTCCTCGAAGTCACCGCCGCGGCCGGATTGATCGCCAGCGGCATGCCCGACCCCGAACCGGTCACCGGCGAGGCACCGTACTGGGCGCCGACGATCGCCACCGACCGCTACGCCGCGATGTCGGCTGCCGAACGCTGGCAGCTGTTGGCCGGCAGCTGGCTGGACTTGCCCGGCCGGCCGGCGCTGATCGGCAGTCGCGGCCCCGACGCCAAGCCCTACGGGGCCCTGACCGACGGCCTGTACTCCACCGCCGCGCCGCTGGACCGCCGGCTGTTGCTGGGCATGCTGTCCGAGTTGCCCCCCGGCGCCGGCGTCGACGCGACGGCGGCGTCGGCGACGCTGATCTGGCGCCGTCCGCGCTGGGCGAAACGGTTGCAGCCCGGGCCCGTCGAGGACCTGCTCGCCGAGAGCAACGCCCTGGGCCTGGTGGGTCGCGGCGCCATCAGCACGCCCGGCCGCGCGCTGCTGGACGACGACGGCGATCCGCAGGTCGCCATCGAGGCGATGAACCGGGCGCTACCAAAACCGGTCGATCACTTCCTGGTGCAGGCTGATCTGACCGTGGTGGTGCCCGGGCCGCTGGAACGCGACCTGGCCGAGCAACTCGCCGTCGTGGCCACCGTCGAATCCGCCGGCACCGCGATGGTGTACCGCGTCAGCGAGCAGTCGATCCGGCACGCGCTCGATGTCGGCAAGACGCGCGACTGGATGCATTCGCTGTTCGCCAAGCATTCCAAAACGCCGGTGCCCCAAGGCCTTACTTATTTGATCGATGACGTCGCGCGCCGGCACGGGCAGCTGCGGATCGGCATGGCCGCGTCATTCGTGCGCTGCGAGGACCCCGCGCTGCTGGCCCAGGCCGTTGCCGCGCCGGCGACCGAAGAGGTGCAGCTGCGGGCCCTGGCGCCGACGGTCGCGGTGTCGCCCGCGCCGATCGGCGAGGTCCTCACCGCGTTACGCGCCGCGGGGTTCGCCCCGGCGGCCGAGGATTCCTCCGGAGCCATCGTCGACGTCCGTCCTCGCGGCGCCCGGGTGTCCACCCCGCAACAGCGCCGGCCCTACCGTCCGGCCCGGCGCCCCAACACCGAAAGCCTCAACGCGGTGGTGGCGGTGCTGCGCAAGGTGACCGCCGCACCGTTCGGCAACATCCGCGTCGACCCGGCGGTCACCATGACGCAGTTACAGCGCGCCGCCAGGGAACAAGACACCCTGGTGATCGGTTATCTGGATGCGGCGGGGGTGGCCACTCAGCGCGTCGTGTCGCCCATCACCATCAAGGGTGGCCAGTTGGTGGCGTTCGATTCCGCGTCCGGCCGGTTGCGTGACTTCGCCATCCACCGCATCACCTCGGTGGTGTCGGCCACCGGCCGATAATGGTGAGCATGCCCGCCGACGTCAACACAAATCGAAAGGAGTGGCGCTGACTATGTCTGACGGACCGTTGATCGTGCAGTCCGACAAGACGGTGCTGCTCGAGGTGGATCACGAGCAGGCCGGCGCGGCGCGCGCGGCCATCGCGCCCTTCGCCGAGCTGGAGCGCGCACCCGAACACGTGCACACCTACCGCATCACGCCGCTGGCGCTGTGGAACGCCCGCGCCGCGGGCCACGACGCCGAGCAGGTGGTCGACGCCCTGGTCAGCTTCTCGCGCTACGCGGTGCCCCAACCGCTGCTGGTCGACATCGTCGACACGATGGCCCGCTACGGCCGCCTGCAGCTGGTGAAGAACCCCGCGCACGGTTTGACGCTGGTGAGCCTGGATCGCGCGGTGCTCGAAGAAGTGCTGCGCAACAAGAAGATTGCCCCGATGCTCGGCGCCCGCATCGACGACGACACCGTCATCGTGCATCCCAGCGAGCGCGGTCGGGTCAAGCAGATGCTGCTCAAGATCGGTTGGCCCGCCGAGGATCTCGCGGGCTACGTCGACGGCGAAGCGCACCCGATCAGCCTGGCCGAGGACGGCTGGCACCTGCGCGACTACCAGCAGATGGCCACCGACTCCTTCTGGTCCGGCGGATCGGGCGTGGTGGTGCTGCCCTGCGGCGCCGGCAAGACGCTGGTGGGCGCGGCCGCCATGGCGAAAGCCGGTGCGACGACGCTGATTCTGGTCACCAACATCGTCGCGGCGCGGCAATGGAAACGCGAGCTGATCGCCCGCACGTCGCTCACCGAGGACGAGATCGGCGAGTACTCCGGCGAGCGCAAGGAAATCCGGCCGGTCACCATCTCGACGTATCAGATGATCACTCGCCGCACCAAGGGCGAGTACCGGCACCTCGAACTCTTCGACAGCCGCGACTGGGGTCTGATCATCTACGACGAGGTCCACCTGCTGCCGGCGCCGGTGTTCCGGATGACCGCCGATCTGCAGTCCAAGCGGCGCCTCGGCTTGACCGCCACGCTGGTCCGCGAGGACGGCCGCGAGGGTGACGTGTTCTCCCTGATCGGCCCGAAACGCTATGACGCGCCGTGGAAGGACATCGAGGCGCAGGGGTGGATCGCGCCCGCCGAGTGCGTCGAGGTGCGGGTCACCATGACCGACAACGAGCGGATGCTCTACGCGACCGCCGAACCCGAAGAGCGGTACAAGCTGTGCTCGACAGTGCACACGAAAATCGCTGTCGTCAAATCGATTTTGGCGAAGCATCCGGGCGAGCAGACCCTGGTGATCGGCGCTTACCTCGATCAGCTCGACGAACTCGGCGCGGAGCTGGACGCCCCGGTGATCCAGGGGTCCACCCGCACCAAGGAACGCGAAGAGCTGTTCGACGCCTTCCGCCGCGGCGAGTTGTCCACCCTGGTGGTGTCCAAAGTCGCCAACTTCTCCATCGACTTGCCGGAAGCGTCTGTGGCAGTGCAAGTTTCGGGTACGTTCGGCTCACGCCAGGAGGAAGCGCAGCGGCTGGGCCGACTGCTGCGGCCCAAGTCCGACGGCGGGGGCGCCATCTTTTACTCCGTGGTGGCACGCGACAGCCTGGATGCCGAGTACGCCGCGCACCGGCAGCGCTTCCTGGCCGAGCAGGGCTACGGCTACATCATCCGCGACGCGGACGACCTGCTGGGTCCGGCGATTTAGGTTGTGATCGGTCACCGCTACCCGCAGCGGTCGCGATGTCGCTCAATGCGCCCTGTTCCATCAACGAATCCTATTTCGGCTTTTGATATCTCGTCGACAACAAAAGCCTGCCAAGGGTGATGAGACCAGCGCCGACTCCACCAAGGTAGGCCATGGCCATATCGCGGACGGACACGCCAGGGCATTCCGACAGCGAGGCGAGCCACGCGACGGCGTCATCGCGTTCGTCGGTGTGGAACACCTCAAGCGGGCAGGGCATCCAGCTGCCGATCGCGCGGCTGGTTGCCCGAATCCAGCCGATATCGCTTACGACGGCACACCCGTCGAGCAACCGGAGATAGCCCGTCCCCAGGCGGGCGTCCGCCCATAGCGCTCCCCCCGTAATGCGCTGGAATTCTGGGCCGAATTCGTACAGCAGCCGCAATCGGCCGCCAGTGCGCCCTGCCTGTTCGACCATCGGCGCGAAGTTCCGCTCGTAATCCGCCGCCGTTACGGTCCCGGTGGCTTCGAGCGCACGAATCCCGCCGGGCATGCCCGTAAGTTCCTGCAGCACAGCGACTCCTCCCCCGGCGCCGATGGGTCGATCAATGCGCTGTCCGGCTTACACGGCGTCGTAATCGATAACTAAGGCAACTATTGCATAGTGCTATAGTAATGCCATCCATCACCGCGGAGGTGGGCACATGAGGATCGCCATCGTCGGCGCCGGCATCGCCGGCCCCACGCTTGCGTACTGGCTGTCGCGGTATGGCCACGAACCGACCGTGATCGAGAAGGCACCACGACTGCGCACCGGCGGTTATGTCGTGGACTTTTGGGGTGGCGGGTACACCGTCGCCGAACGCATGGGACTCACCGCCGAGCTGCACGCCTCGGGATACGGGGTGCGGGAGGTGCGACTCGTGGACCGGGATTCGCGGCGGGTGGGCGGTTTTTCGGCCGAACCGTTCCGGCGAAACGTCGACGGCCGGTTCGTCACCGTACCGCGCGGTGATCTGTCGGCCATGATCTACCGCTCCATCGATAACCGTGCCGAAACTCTATTCGGAGAAAGTGTTTCGGCGATCGAGCAACGCGACTCGGGCGTGCGAGTCACACTGCAGGGCGGCGGGTCACGTCGATTCGATCTGGTCATCGGTGCGGGCGGGATTCATTGTCCCGTGCGGGACTTGGTATTCGGCGCCGAATCCAATTTTGAGGCGGACCTCGGCTACCGAGTCGCGGCGTTTGAAGCCGAGAGTTATCGGCCTCGTGATGAACTCGTCTACCTCGCCTACACCCTGCCTGGACGCATGATCGCCCGATTCGCAATGCGTGATGAGAAGACCATGTTTCTTTTCGTGTTCACGGCGGACCACATGAGCGGTCCTGACCCGCAAGATGTGTCACAGGCCAAGACCGTCCTGCGTCAGGTCTTCGGCAACGCGGGCTGGGAATGTCCTGACATCCTGCGCCGACTCGACGGCGCCTCCGATGTCTACTTCGATCGCACCAGCCAGATCGTCATGGACCGCTGGTCGGACGGGCGAGTGGCGCTCATCGGTGACGCCGCGGCTGCGGTCTCGTTGCTGGCGGGCGAAGGGACGGGGCTGGCAATGGTGCAGGCCTACACACTGGCCGGCGAACTCAATCGCGCGGGCGGCGATCACCAGGATGCGTTTCGTCGCTATGAGCGTCAGCTACGTCCGATCGTCGAGGCCAGGCAGCGGTCGGCGCGCGCCTTCGCCGCGATGTTCGCGCCCAAGACGGCGCTGGGCCTGTGGGCCCGCAATCAGGCGTCCAAACTGTTGAACATTCCGCGGCTGGCCGATCGGCTAGTCCGGAGTGAATTCCGCGACGACATCGCCTTGCCCGAGTACGCCGCATAGCCGGGGGCGGACCGCGGTGCACGGGAGAAGGGTTGAGACTCAGGCCTTTCAGCGCGACAGAATGGTCGCCGACGCGGTGCCGGGTGCGCCGTACACCTGGGCCAGCCCGACGCGCGGATTGCCGGGCACCTGACGCTCCCCCGCCTCACCGCGCAGCTGCCGTACCAGCTCGTGCATCTGCCGCAGGCCCGACGCCCCGATCGGCTCGCCGTTGGCGATCAGCCCGCCGTCGGTGTTGACCGGCATCGAGCCGTGGATCTCGGTGGCACCGTCGGCCAGCAGCTTCTCCTGTTCGCCGTCGGCGCACAGACCGGTCTCGGCCATGTGGATCACCTCGGCGCCGGCGTCGGTGTCCTGCAGCTGCGCAACGTCGACGTCCTCCGGGCCGATGCCGGCCGCCTCGTAGGCGGCCTTGGCGGCATAGACCGTCGGTGAGGCATCCTCGTCCAGCGGCGCCGACGTGGCGTGCACCTCGTAGGCGCCGAAGCGCCGGGTCCGAATCTCGCAGGCGCGCACATAGACCGGCTTGTCGGTGAACTTCTCGGCCATGTCCGCGCGACACATGATGACCGCAGCCGCGCCCTCGTCGGGCGCGCAGAACATGTACTGCGTCAGCGGGTAGTTCAGCGCCGGCGAGGCGAGGATCTCCTCGACGGAAATCTCCTTGCGCCGGAACGCATTCGGGTTCAGCGCACCATTGCGGAAGTTCTTGTTGGCCACCCGCGCCAGGGTCTCCTGCGAGATGTTGTGGTCGTGGATGTACTTGTTGGCCTTCATCCCGAAGAACTTGGTGGTGACGAACTGGCCGTTGTTGGCGTACCACTGGGGCAGCGCCAGCTTGGCGGGGTCGTCGGTGAAGGCGCCGCGCGGGTGCTTGTCGAGCCCGATGGCGATGCCAATGTCGTACTTGCCCAGCCGAATCGTGTCGGCGGTCTGCTGAATGGCGCTGGCCGCGGTGGCGCAGGCGTTGAACACGTTGGTGAACGTGATGCCGGTCAGCCCGACCAGCCGGGTCACCGCGTCGGGATTGGAGACTTCGTAGCTGCCGCCGAAGCCGAACTGGATGTCCTTCCAGTCCACGCCGGCGTCTTTGAGCGCGAGCTGCACGGCCTCGGCGCCCATCTGCATCGCGGTCTTGTCGAACCTGCCGAACGGGTGCAGGCCCACGCCGATGATGGCGACATCGTTGGTCATCTCAGGCTCCTCTGGATTCGATGGTGGCGACCCGTTTCGCCCGGCTGCGCCGCGCTCACGATCGCCACGGGCGGACGGTGGCGACCCGTTTCGCCCGGCTGCGCCGCGCTCACGATCGCCACTCAGACCGGCTGGAAGGCGAAGGTGATGATTTCGGCGCCCTCGTCGTCGGTGGCGAACGGCACCATGGTCAGTTCGACCTCCTGGCCGAACTGCAGCTTGGCCGGGTCGTTCTCGGTGAGCCGCCCTTCGACGCGGATGACGTCACCGAGCTGAACCAACCCCACGCCGAACGGCACGAAGTCCTTCCCGGTCGGACCGGCATAGGGGGCGCCGGGCGGGAAGCCCTGGGTGGTCCACGCCACCAGCGTTCCGCGTCGGGGCAACAGCACCTCGGACATCTCGCCGGCGCTGCAGCGCGGGCACCACTGCTGCACCGGGAAAGTGGTCGCCTCGCAGCTGCCGCATCGGCTGCCGATCAGCTGTGGGCTCTCATCGGGCCAGGTAGAGATCTCAGGCGCGAGTGCCTTCTGCATCGAGGGATCCTCCACAATCCGCCAACAGAATATTGCTCACTGAACCGTATAACAGCTTTCCGAAAAGTGGAAACCGCATTCTCATCTTCGTGCGGGCGCCCGCGCCAGGGGCGGGCGGGCGTGCAGCGATATGTTGGGCGCATGACGGTCACGGTGATACTGGAGCTCAGGTTCAAGCCCGACGAGGTCGCCGCGGGGCGCGAGCTGATGGGCCGGGCGCTGCAGGACACCCGGGCGTTCGACGGGAACGTGCGCACCGACGTTCTTGTCGACGAGGACGACGAAGCGCACTGGCTCATCTACGAAATCTGGGAGACCGTCGAGCACGACGAGGCCTACCGCGCCTTTCGCGCCGGCGAAGGCAAGCTGACACAGCTTCCCCCGCTGCTGGCCGCGCCGCCGGCCAAGACCAGGTACCTCACCAGCGACGTGTAGCGCGCTAGCCGCGCCACCGGCTCACCCGGCCCGCCATGGCCGCGAACAGCGGGTCGGGCAGCAATCGAAGCGCCCGATTTCGAGCGCTCTCCAGGACGGCGCTGCCCGGCGCGGTGAAGCGGGAGCCCGCCTTGGACGCGCCGTACACAGCGAGCATGCGCAGCCATCGCCGAGACAGCCCGGGCACGCCGTGGCGGGCCAGCGTTATCGCGTCTTCCATAGCCAGCGCTGCCCCCTGGCCGAAGGTGGGCCGCATGCAGTGCGCGGCGTCACCGATCAGCACAACGTTGCCGCGGGCGAGTCGACGGGGTGGTCGCGCTTCGAAGATTTCCGGAGTGATCACTTCGCCGGCCGTCGCGGCGTCGATCAGGGCTGGCAAGGGGTCCGGCCAATCGCGAAACGACCGCAAGTCCGGGTGCCGGCTCCGGGTGCCGCCGTAGACGTAGGTGCGGCCGTCGACCAATGGCAAGATGCCGAAATCGGCTGTGCGACCCCAAATCGGACCGAAACCAGTAATGAGCTCGCGGTCCGCTATCCAGGCCCAGCCCGTGATGCCGGTCGAGCGCGGCGGCGGCGCGTCCGCAAACAGCAGCTTCCTCGTGACGCTGCGGAGCCCGTCCGCGCCGATCACCAGATCGAACCGCTCCGCGCTGCCGTCCACCACCACCGAGCCATCGGCGGCGACGTGGGTGACGCTGGCCGCATACCGCACACAGTGCGAGGGCAGCGCGGCCGCCAACCAGGCAATCAACGCGGCGCGCGGCACCGTCGCGAACTCATCGCCTCCGGCGAGCTGCGCCAGGGTGCGCCTGACCAAGACCCGCCCGTCGCGAGCGCGGACGGCGGCCGCCGTCCGGGACCAAGGGTCGGTCACCACGTGGTGGCGCACACCCAGAATCGACAAGCACGCCAACGCGTTTGGGGCGAGCGCGATGGCTCCGCCCATCGTTGAGGGACCGGGCGTCTTCTCGAACACGGTGACGTCGTGGCCGTCCTGCCGGAACGCGATGGCAGCCGCCAAACCCGCGAAGCCTCCGCCGACGATACCCACCCTCATGCAGACACCGTTGCCGTACTCGATCGCCGAAGCACCGGGGACTTTCTAGCTCAGCGCCGGCATGACCTCGCGTTCGAATAGCTCGATGCCCGATCGGTCGTAGGCCGCCTCGGGGAAGTAGCAGATCGCGTACTCGCAGCCGAGGTCGCGGATCTTGGTAAGCCGCTCGATGACCTGTTCCGGTGTGCCCGTTGCCGAGTCGGGGCCGCTTGTTCCGGCGATCATCGCGTCCGCCGCAGCCTCACCGACGTAGCCGGCCAGGCGGTCGCGGACCCGCTGCAGCCGGTCTTTGACGTCGGGCTCCGAGGTGCCCACGATGGCGTTGATGTTGACCGACCGCACGATGGCGCCGAAGTCGGTGCCCACGTTGCGGCAGTGCTCGGCCAGCACGTCGGACTTGTGCGCGAACGCTTCCGGCTCGGGAGTGAAGTTGGTGTACTGCGCGTATTGGGCGGCGATCCGCAGCGTCACCTTCTCACCGCCACCGGCGATCCAGAGCGGAATGCCGTTGCCCTGCAACGGCTTAGGCGCGACGATGGCGCCGTCGACCTGGTAGTGCTTGCCGTCGAAGCTGACCTTGCCGTCGCGCCAGGCATCGCGCATGATCTGCACGCCCTCGTCCAGGCGACCCAATCGCACACCCGCCGAGGGGAATCCGTATCCGTAGGCGCGCCATTCGTGTTCGTACCAGCCGCCGCCGATGCCCATCTGGATGCGGCCACCGGAGATGATGTCGGCCGTCGCGGCGACCTTGGCCAGGTAGACGGGGTTGCGGTAGCTCATCGCCGTGCACATCTGGCCGAGTTTGATCCGCGAGGTGGTCGCCGCGTAGGCGGCCATCAGCGACCAGGCCTCGTGCGTGGCTTCCCCGGTCGGCACGGGCACGGTGTGGAAATGGTCGTAGACCCACAGCGAATCCCAGCTGCCCTGGTCCGCGTGGTCGGCCAGCTCGCGCATCACCGCCCAGTGGTTCTCCGGTTCGATGCCGACCAGATCCATTCGCCAGCCCTGCGGGATGAAGAGACCAAAGCGCATACCCGGACTGTAGCCGCAACCCCGTCGCCGTCACCCACCCAGCGCGTCGAGCGCGGCCGCGACCGACTTCTCGCGCAACTCCTCGTGCGGCGCATCGGGGAACTGCACGCAGCAGTCCTGCAGGCCGCCGAACGCGACCACCGCCCGCGTGGACTGCGCCAGCGTCGGCTTCTTGCCGAACACCAGCCTGGCCAGCCGTTGCCGCCAGGCCAGCACGGTGTCGATGAGGTCGAGGTCGATCAGCGTCGACAGCTCGGTCAACAACAGCACTAGGTCGCGGCGGTGCCGGTAGTGGAAGTCGAAATAGCCCTCCAACAGTTCGCGCACATCGTTGTCACCCCGGCCCTCGTGGTCGGCGACGAACCGTTCACCTTCGTCGATCAGCGGCACCAGGATGCTGCGCACCAGGTCTTCGCGAGACGGAAAGTGGTAATACAGAGCGGGTTTGGTGATGCCCAGCTGGTTCGCGATGTCCTGCAGGCTGGTGCGCTGCACGCCGCGCTGCAAAAACAGCTCGCGGGCGACCTCCTGGATGCGCTCGCGGGTGTCCGACCGGGGCCTGCTCACCCCGCGAGTTTATCTGACTTACCGAAAGGTAAGCGGAATGCTACGCTTACCGAACGTTAAGTAAGTGTGGGAGGTCGTCATGCGGATCCTCGTCTCCGGCGCCAGCATCGCCGGACCGGTCCTGGCCTACTGGCTGACCCGTTACGGCTTCGACGTCACCGTGGTGGAGCGCGCCCCGACGCTGCGCAAAACCGGCGGCCACGCCGTCGACTTGTTCCGTCCGGCGATGGAAATCTCGGCGAAGATGGGCGTCCTGCCACGCATCGAGGCGCGGGCGACCGGAACGGACCGGCTGACGATGCACAGGGAAGACCGGACGAAGCCCACCCGGATCGACCTCACCAAGATCTACGCGGCCACCTCCGACCGGCACGTGGAGATCATGCGCGACGACCTCAGCGAGATCTACTACGACGCAGCGCGCGACGACGTCGAGTACCTGTTCGGTGACTCCATCACCGGGATCGAGCACGACGGCACCGTGACCTTCGAGCGCGGCCCGGCGCGCACCTTCGACGTGATCGTGGGCGCCGACGGGCTGCACTCCAATGTGCGGCGCCTGACCTTCGGCGAAGACGCCGAGCTCACCCGCTTCCTCGGCGGCTACCTGTCGGTGGTCTCGGCGCCCAAGGCGCTGGTCGCGCCCGGCGAGATGGTCGCCCACATCGGGGTCGGGCGCTTCGCCGGCATCTACACCGCCGATCACCTGGACGACGCCCGCGCGGTGTTCATGTTCCGCAGCAAGGCCGAATTGGATTACGACCACCACGATGCGTTGCGGCAGAAGCGATTACTGCACGAGGCGTTTACCGGGATGCACGAGCAGGTGGACGGCTGGCTAAGCGAACTGGAGCGCACCCCCACCTTCTACTTCGACTCCATCACCCAGCTGCGCACCGATCGGTGGTCGCGCCGCCGCGTCACCCTGGTCGGGGACGCCGGATACTGCCCGGGACCCGCGGTAGGCGGCAGCACCAGCCTCGCCGTCCTCGGCGCATACGTGCTCGCCGGCGAGCTCGCCGAGGCCGACGGCGACCACCTGCGCGCCTTCGCCGCCTACGAACTCCGGATGCGCGAACCGGTGCACCGCAGCCGGTCGTTTGCCCGCGGTGCGGCCAAGGGCGTGATCCCCGGTTCACGGATCGGCCTGTGGGCGTTGACCCGTGGGGCCCAGCTGGTCTCGGCGATGCCCGGATCGCTGTCGCGGTCATTGGCGAAGCTCAACACCAAGGGCGTGCGGATGCACGACTCGATGCCGGTCCCCGAGTACACCTTCAGCGACGTCTGACAGCATGTTTCCTAGAGCCGCGGACCCGAGTCACCGCGCGCCAGGATGGGAAGGCTGCAGATGGAACTGACCGGTGTGGGGATCTGGAGCAGTCAACTGCGCTACGGCGACCCGGCCGAATCCGCCGACGCCGCAGCGGAACTCGACGAACTGGGCTTCCCTGCGCTGTGGATACCGGATGTCGGCGGCCCAGTGTTCGACGCGGTGGGTCATCTGCTCGGCGCGACCAAGCGGACTGTGATCGCCACCGGAATCCTGAACCTGTGGATGCATTCGCCCTCCGAGGTCGCCGACTCCTACGCGACCCTGACCGCCGAACACGGCGACCGCTTCCTGCTGGGGATCGGCGTCAGCCACGCCCCGCTGATCGACGCCGACCAACCCGGCCGCTACCGCAAACCGCTGGCGGCGACGGCGTCGTTCCTGGACGGCTTGGATGCCGCGCCGCGGCCGGTGCCCATCGAGCGCCGGGTCCTTGCCGCGCTCGGCCCCAAGATGCTGACCCTATCGGCGACCCGCGCCGGCGGCGCCCACCCGTACCTGGTCACCCCCGAACACACCGCGTCCGCTCGCGCGACGTTGGGCCAGGGTCCATTGTTGCTGCCCGAACAGACGGTGATCCTGACCGACAGCGCCCAGGAGGCCCGCCAGATCGGAACCGATTGGCTGCGCGCGTATTTGGCCTTGCCCAACTACGCCAATAACCTGCTGCGCAGCGGCTTCTCCGAGGACGATCTGTCGCAGGTGAGCGACCGGCTCTTCAATGCGATCATCGCGTGGGGCGATGAAGAGGCCATCATGCGCCGCGTCGCCGAACATCGTTCCGCCGGCGCCGACCACGTCTGCGTCCAGGTGCTGCTGGCCGATCCCCGCGCATTCCCGCGCGAGGAATGGCGCCGGATCGCCGCCGCCTCCCGGTAGCAGTGACCGGCCGCGGCGAAGCGGCCTAGGGTGAGCTATGGCTTCCAAACAGACGCTGTTTCGGATCTTTTACCGCATCGGTTTCACCCCGTGGGACGGTCATCCGCTCGCGCAGAGCGTGCGCGACCTCGTCGAGGGCACCCCCGACGCCGCCGCGCTACCCGCGGGGTCGGCTCTGGAGGTCGGCTGCGGCACCGGCGACTGCTCCATCTATCTCGCCCAGCACGGCTGGAAGGTCACCGCGGTCGACTTCGTGGCCAAGCCGCTCGAGCGCGCCCGCGCGAAGGCACAGGCTGCGGGCGCCGCGGTCGACTTCGTCCAGGCCGACGTCACGCAGCTGAGCCGGACGGGCATCGGCGCCAACTTCGGGTTGATCGTCGACAACGGGTGCCTGCACAACATGAGCGACGCGGATCGCGACGCCTATGTCCGCGAGATCAGCGCCCTGGCGGCACCCGACGCGCGGTTGCTGGTCGTCGCGTTCGTGCCCGGTGGCCGGGTCGGGGTGCGCGGGATCGACCGCGCCGAGATGGAACGCAGATTCACGCAGAGCTGGACACTGCTGTCGGCCGGCGCGGAACGCGAGCTGGACCGCGCCGAGAAGACGCCGGCGTGGTACTACCTGTTC
The DNA here is from genome assembly GCF_003284975.1 of Mycobacterium colombiense. Classification (GTDB taxonomy): domain Bacteria; phylum Actinomycetota; class Actinomycetes; order Mycobacteriales; family Mycobacteriaceae; genus Mycobacterium; species Mycobacterium europaeum_A. The sequence goes on along the minus strand of NZ_QMEU01000034.1, from coordinate 24,542 downwards.
GCGCGCCGCGACACGTAACCTGTTGCGACGACACGCCGTAGCGCTTCGCAATGGCTTAAGTCTCGGCGCAGCGGCCGAGTCGCAAAACGCACCAGCCCCCGAAACGTCGTTTCGGGGGCTGGTGCGTTTTGCGTTACTGCCTAGGTCAGCGACGCCGGCGGCAGGAACCGGTCGCCGTACCGCTGCGCCAGCTCCTTGGCCCGGGCCACGAAGGCTTCCTTGCCGATGCCGTGCGCGCCCTGGTAGCCGACGATGAACTGGGCGCTACCACCGGTATACGGCGGGAAGCCGATGCCCATGATCGACCCGATGTTCGCGTCGGCGGTCGACGTCAGCACGCCCTCGTCGAGGCACTTCTGCGTCTCGAGCGCCTCGGCGAACAACATGCGATCGATCATGTCCTGCAACGGAATATCGGCGCTGCCGGACTTGAACGTCTCGCGCAGACCGGGCCATAGCCGGGTGCGCTTGCCGTCGGCGTACTCGTAGAAGCCCGCGCCCTTCAGCCGCGACGGGCGGCCCAGCTCGATCATCTTCTCGACGACGGCCTCGGCCGGGTGCGGCTCGTAGGTGCCGCCCGCGTCCTCGACGCCCTTGCGGGTGGCCGTGGCGATCTTGTGCATCAGCTCCAGGTTGAGCTCGTCGGACAGCTGCAGCGGCGGCGCCGGGTAGCCGGCCTGGCTACCGGCGTGCTCGACGCTGGCCGGCTCCACGCCCTCGCCGAGCATCGCCAGGGCCTCGTTGACGAACGTGCCGATGACGCGGCTGGTGAAGAAGCCGCGGCTGTCGTTGACGACGATCGGGGTCTTGCCGATGGCCAGCGTGTAGTCGAACACCCGGGCCAGTGCCTCGTCGGAAGTCTTTTCGCCCCTGATGATTTCGACCAGCGGCATCTTGTCGACCGGCGAGAAGAAGTGGATCCCGATGAAGTCCTCTTGACGCTTCACGCCGGTCGCCAGACCGGTGATCGGCAGCGTCGAGGTGTTCGATCCCAGCAGCGCGTTGGGCTCGACGATGTCCTCGATCTCCTGGAACACCTTGTGCTTGAGTTCCTGGTTCTCGAAGACCGCCTCGATCACGAAGTCGACACCCTTGAAGGCCTCGGGGTCGGCGGCCGGGGTGATCCGGTCCAGCAGCGCCTTGCTCTTCTCCTCGGTGGTCTTGCCACGCTGAAGCGCCTTGGCCTCAAGCTTTTCCGAGTAGCCCTTGCCCTTCTCGGCGGCCTCGAGGCTGACGTCCTTGAGCACCACCTCGAAGCCGGCCTTGGCCGAGACGTAGGCGATACCGGCGCCCATCATGCCCGCGCCCAGCACACCGATCTTGTTGATCTTGACCGGTTCGATGCCGTCAGGCCGCGACCCACCACCGTTGATGTGCTGCAGGTCAAGGAAGAACGCCTGGATCATGTTCTTGGCGACCTGGCCGGTGACCAGCTGGGTGAAGTAGCGGCTCTCGATGCGGCTGGCGGTGTCGAAGTCCACCTGCGCGCCCTCGACGGCCGCGTCCAGGATGGCGCGCGGCGCCGGCATCGGCGCGCCCTTGAGTTGCTTCTTCAGCAGCGCCGGGAACGACGGCAGGATGCCGGCCAGCGCGGGGCTGGCGGGGGTGCCGCCGGGCATCTTGTAACCCTTTTTGTCCCACGGCTGGGTGTATGAGTCGGGGTCGTCCTTGACCTCTTTGATCCAGGCCTTGGCGGCGGGCACCAATTCGTCTACCGAGCCGACGATTTCGTCGACCAGGCCGATCTCCTTGGCCTTATCGGCCTTGAACCGGGTGCCCTGCGACAAGATGTTCATGAAGGCGTTCTGGATGCCGAACATCCGCACGGTGCGGGTCACCCCGCCACCGCCGGGCAGCAGGCCCAGCGTGACCTCGGGCAGGCCGACGACCAGGCCCTTGACGTCCGCGGCGATGCGGTGGTGACAGGCCAGCGCGATCTCCAGGCCGCCGCCCAGCGCCGCGCCGTTGATGGCGGCGACCACCGGCTTGCCCAGGGTCTCGAGCGCACGCAGGTCACGCTTGACCGACTCGACGGTGTCGAACGCCTCCCCGGCGTTCTCCGGGCCGAGGTTGATCATGCCCTTCAGGTCGCCGCCGGCGAAGAAGGTCTTCTTCGCGCTGGTGATCACCACGCCGGTGATCGAATCCTTCTCGGCGGCAAGGCGTTCCACAGCGTTGTGCATGGACTCGCTGTAGTGCTCATTCATCACGTTGGCCGACCCGGTGGGGTCGTCCAGGGTCAGGGTGACGATGCCGTCGTCGTCCTTGTCCCACTGAATGGTGTTCTCTGCCATGGTCTTAAACCCTCTCGATGATGGTGGCGACACCCATGCCGCCGCCGATGCACAGCGTGACCAGGGCGCGACGCGCGTTGCGGCGCTCGAGCTCGTCGACCATGGTGCCGGTGATCATGGCGCCGGTGGCGCCCAGCGGGTGGCCCATCGCGATGGCGCCACCGTTGACGTTGAGCTTCTCGTCGGGGATGTTGAGGTCCTTCTGGAACTTCAGCACCACCGACGCGAACGCCTCGTTCAGCTCGAACAGGTCGATGTCGTCGATCGTCAGGCCCGCGCGGTCGAGAACCTTCTGCGTGGCCGGGGTCGGGCCGGTCAGCATGATGACCGGGTCCGAGCCGCTGGTGGCGGTGGCCACGATGCGTGCCCGCGGCGTCAGGCCCTGCGACTTGCCCGCGGCTTCCGAACCGACCAGCACCAGCGCGGCGCCGTCGACGATGCCCGAGCTGTTGCCGCCGGTGTGGACGTGGTTGATCTTCTCGACCCAGTGGTACTTGGTGAGGGCGACGTCGTCGAACCCGCCCATCTCACCGATCCCGTCGAACGCGGTCTTCAGCTTGCCCAGACCCTCGAGCGTGGTGTCGGGCCGCATGTGCTCGTCGTGGTCGAGGATGACCAGACCGTTCTGGTCGCGCACCGGCACCACCGACTTGGCGAAGTAGCCGCCCGACCACGCCGCGGCGGCCTTCTGCTGGCTGCGCAGCGCGTAGGCGTCGACGTCGTCGCGGGAGAAGCCCTCGATGGTGGCGATCAGGTCGGCGCCGATGCCCTGCGGCACGAAGCCGATCTGGTAGTTGGTCTCGGGGTCGGTCGCCCAGGCGCCGCCGTCGGAGCCCATCGGCACCCGGCTCATCGACTCGACACCGCCGGCCAGCACCAGGTCGTCCCAGCCGGACCGAACCTTCTGGGCGGCGGTGTTGACGGCCTCGAGGCCGGAGGCGCAGAACCGGTTGAGCTGCACGCCGCCCGTGGTCTCCGGCAGGCCGGCGGCCAGCACCGCGGTGCGGGCGATGTCGCCGCCCTGGTCACCGACCGGGGACACAACACCCAGGATCATGTCGCTGATCAGGTTCTCGTCTAGGTCGGGGAAACGCCGGCGCAGCTCGTCCACCAGGCCCACGACCAGGTTGAGCGGCTTGACCTCGTTCAGCGAACCGTTGCGCTGCTTGCCCCGCGGGGTGCGGATGGCCTCATAGATAAAAGCTTCTTCGGACATGACGACTTCCTGTTCTGACGAATAGGGTTCGAATCCGTCTGCGAGATAGATTCCGCCCCACCCTAACAGGGCCCCCGGCCAACCTGTTGGTTGGGCAAGATCGCGCAGCTCAGGGGCGCCGAGTGACGCACGCCACGCGTCGGCTCGGCCGGACGGCCGCCCCGGCCGAACGTGCAACTACGTTCACGCTCGGCGGCGAGTGCGCACTTAACTTCACGCTGGGCCGGCAGGCGTACCGGGCACTGGCCGTGGCCCGCCACGCCTAAGCTCGACCACCATGACGGTGGAGCGACTGCGCCCCTACGCGACCACGGTGTTCGCCGAGATGTCGGCGCTGGCCGCGCGCATCGGAGCGGTGAACCTGGGCCAGGGGTTTCCCGACGAGGACGGCCCCCCGGCCATGCTCAAGGCCGCCCAGGAGGCCATCGCCGACGGGGTCAACCAGTACCCCCCGGGCATCGGCATCGCGCCGCTGCGCCACGCCATCGCGGCCCAGCGCCGGCGCCGCTACGGCATCGACTACGACCCCGACACCGAGGTGCTGGTGACGGTCGGGGCGACCGAGGCCATCGCCTCGGCGGTGATCGGCCTGGTCGAACCCGGCTCCGAGGTCCTGCTGATCGAGCCGTTCTACGACTCCTACTCACCCGTGGTGGCGATGGCCTCCGCGCAACGGGTGGCGGTGCCCCTGGTCCCCCACGGTCGCGGCTTCGCCCTGGACGCCGACGCGCTGCGCCGGGCCGTTACGCCCCGGACCCGGGCGCTGATCGTCAACTCACCGCACAACCCGACCGGCACGGTGCTACGCGCCGAAGAGTTGGCGGCCATCGCCGAGGTGGCGGTCGCGGCCGACCTACTGGTGATCACCGACGAGGTCTACGAGCACCTGGTATTTACGACCCCCAGTGGCCACCAACACGTGCCGTTGGCCGGCTTGCACGGTATGGCCGAGCGCACCATCACCATCTCCAGCGCGGCCAAGATGTTCAACTGCACCGGCTGGAAGATCGGATGGGCTTGCGGCCCAGCGCATCTGATCGCCGGGATGCGCGCGGCCAAACAGTACCTGAGCTATGTCGGCGGCGCGCCGTTCCAGCCGGCGGTGGCGCTGGCCCTGGACACCGAGGACGCATGGGTGGACGACCTGCGCGCCACGCTGCAGGCCAGACGCGATCGGCTGGCCGCCGGGCTGATCGACGTCGGGTTCGAGGTGCACGACAGCGCCGGCACGTACTTCCTGTGCGCCGATCCGCGTCCGCTGGGATACGACGACAGCAGCGAGTTCTGCGCGGTGCTGCCGGAAAAGGTTGGCGTTGCCGCGATCCCGATGTCGGCGTTCTGCGACCCTGCGGCGAGCAACGGTCCGGCCGACGTGTGGAATCACTTGGTGCGCTTCACCTTCTGTAAACGCGACGACACACTCGACGAGGCGATCAAGCGGCTGGCCGCGCTGAAAGACGCCGGTTAGCCGACCGTTCCCATCACGCGCTTACGCAGGCCCTCCAGCGCGGAGTGCAGGATTTTCTTGCGGGCCCGGGCTATCCAGAACTCCGGTAGCGGCGCCCACGGTTCGACGGTGATGGTGAAGCGCACCCTGGTCTTGTCGACGCCCAGCCGGCTCAGGTTGTACTCGCCGTGCTGACCGTGCTGCTGCGCCGTCTTCCGGGCGTCCCACACCATCCAGTCTGGGCCCCAATGGTATTCGAGCAATTCCGTGTCGTGGATGCCGGTCACCGAGATCGTGACCTTCACGTGGTGGGGGCGGCCGTCAGGGTGCTTGTCGACGACCTCGACCCGCTTGTGGACCGACGACCACGAGGGCACGGCATCCATATCGGCGAGCGCCTCCATGATGACTTCCGGAGGCGCGTCGATGACGATTTCCGACGATGCTTGAACGGCCACTATTACTAAGTTAACGCCAGCGCAGCCACCGGCGAAGGCTATTCGGCGCCGGGGGACTCCCTGTAGCCCGAGACCAGGTCGCGCAACCCCTTCATCGAGGCGTCGAGAACGCTCTCGGCGGCCCGTCGCACGATGAACGCGGGCATGGGCCGGCCGGGTTCGACGGTGATGTCGAAGCGCACCCGAGTCTGGTCGATCCCTTCGGGTTTGAGGGTGTATTCGACGTGCTGCCCGTGCTGCTGCGAGGTCCCCGTGGCGTCGTAGACGACCCAATCGGGGCCCCAGTGATATTCCAGGACCTCTTTGTCGACCAGCCCGAGGATCTTGATGGTGGTCTTGACATGGTGGGGCCGGCCGTCGGGATAACGGTCGATCACTTCGATGTGTTTGTGCAGCGGCGACCACGATGACAGGACGCCGACGTCTGTCAGCGCCTCCATGACCACTTCTGGCGGCGCGTTGACGACGAATTCCCGTGATGCTTTTACGGCCACTGAACATCAACTTAGCAACGCCGATCTCGCTACGGACGGATTCGGCGTAAACAGTTACCTACCAGTTGATTTCGGCAAGCGGCGTGGTCGTCGCCGGGGGTGGTCCGACCGGCCCGGCCGGGGTCCGCGAAAAGCGCGGGGCGGGCGCGCCCTGGTCGGCGCCGTGGGCGGTGATGACCGTGGACCGCGCCCGCAAGTGCTCGTCGGTGGCGGCCTCGCTCCACGTCAGCACTGCGGTGACGCACGCGTCGGTGCCGGCGAACGTCTGTGCCCACTCGTCGCGCGTGCGCCCGGCGAACCGCCGGGTGAAGATCTCGCGCATCCGCGGATAGGAAGCTTTGTCGTGTTGGGCGGGCACGTCATCGGGTGACAGGCCAAGCCCATCGAGCAACGCCGCGAAGAATTGCGGCTCGATGGCGCCGACGGCGACGTACTTACCGTCGGCGGTCTCGTAGCAGCCGTAGAACGGGGCGCCACCGTCGAGCAGAAACGATTCGCGCCGGTCGCGCAGTGCCCCAGTGGACTTCATGGTCCACATCATCTGGGACAGCAGGCTGACACCGTCGACCATCGCCGCGTCGATCACCTGCCCGGTGCCCGAGCGTTCGCGTTCGTAGAGGGCGGCCGCGATGCCGATCACCACCAGCATCGAGCCGCCGCCGAAGTCGGCGACCAGGTTCAGCGGCGGCATCGGTGGCCGGTCGGCGTAGCCCAGCGCCGACAACGCACCGGTCTGCGCCAGGTAATTGATGTCGTGGCCGGCGGTCGCGGCCAGCGGGCCGTGCTGGCCCCAGCCGGTCATCCGGGCGTAGATCAGCCGCGGGTTGAGCGCCGCGCAGTCGTCGGGCCCGATGCCGAGTCGCTCGCAGGTTCCGGGCCGGAAGCAGTCCAGCAGCACGTCGGCCTTGGCGGCCAGGCCCAGCAGCGCCTGCGGACGCGCCTTGACGTCCAGGTCGACGATGCGCTTGCCGCGGTGCAGCAGGTCGCGACTCTCGGCCGGCATCGCGACGCCTGTTTGGTGGCGACCCGCTTCGCCCGGCTTCGCCGCGCTCGCGATCGCCACGCCTGTTTGGTGGCGACCCGCTTCGCCCGGCTTCGCCGCGCTCGCGATCGCCACGCCTGTTTGGTGGCGACCCGCTTCGCCCGGCTTCGCCGCGCTCGCGATCGCCACGCCGCCGGGCCGGCGCACCCGCACCACGTCGGCACCCAAGTCGGCGAGCAGCATTCCCGCGTGCGGCCCGGGCCCGATGCCGCCGAGTTCGATGACGCGCACCCCCGCCAGCGGCCCGCCACCGCCCACGGCGGCTAGTTACCCTTCTTTACCTGGAGCACCCGCTCGCGCAGCGCCTTGGTCGCCGAATCGATGGTTCCCTTCACGGCACGCTTGAGCACAAAGCCCGGCAGCGGCACGTTCGGGTCGGCCAGCAACTCGAACTTGACCAGGGTCCCCTCGCCCTGCGGCACCAGGGTGTACTTCCCGTCCTGCGCCTTCTGCTGCGAGGAGCTGACCAGCTTCCAGCTCACCACGTTGTCGCCCCAGGTGTAGGCCACCACCTGTTCGTCGGTGATCCCGGCGACCTTGACCTTCATCCGCACTTGGCGGGGGCGCCCGTCGTCGCCGGTGTCGAGGATCTCCGCACTCTGATGCGGCTCCGACCAGTCGGGCATCGCTTCGAAGTCGGCGATGACGTCCAGAATCTCGTCGGGACTGGCTTCGATGACGATGTCGCGGGATTCTTTGAGTGCCATGGCCCGCACGATACTGGCACGGCGTCTCACCCGGAACGGATTGGACTTCGAGCGTACCGTCGTGGGAGTGACTGATGCCGCGACCGATACCGCATACACCGTCGGTGACTACCTGTTGGACCGTCTCGCCGAGCTCGGCGTCTCGGAGATCTTCGGTGTTCCCGGCGATTACAACCTGGAATTCCTCGACCACATCATCGCCCATCCCCGCATCCGCTGGGTCGGCAACGCCAACGAACTCAACGCCGGCTACGCCGCCGACGGATACGGTCGCCTGCGCGGAATGTCGGCTTTGGTAACGACATTCGGCGTCGGCGAGCTCTCGGCGGCCAACGCGATCGCGGGCAGCTACGCCGAACAGGTACCCGTCGTGCACATCGTCGGCGGCCCGTCCAAGGACGCCCAGGGCACCCGCCGCGCGCTGCACCATTCGCTCGGCGACGGGGACTTCGAGCACTTCTTCCGGGTCAGTCGCGAAATCACTTGCGCCCAAACCAATCTCATGCCCGCAACGGCCCGCCGCGAGATCGACCGGGTGTTGTCGGAGGTGCGTGAGCAGAAGCGCCCCGGATATATCCTGCTGTCCACCGACGTGGCGCGCTTCCCTACCGAGCCGCCGGAGGCGCCGTTGCCCCGCTACACCGGTGGCACCAGTCCCCGTGCCCTGGCGATGTTCGTCGAGGCGGCGAGCGCACTCATCGGCGACCACCAGATCACGGTGCTCGCCGACCTGCTGGTGCACCGGCTGCAGGCGATCAAGGAACTCGAGGCGCTGCTGGCCGCCGACGTGGTGCCGCACGCCACGTTGATGTGGGGCAAGAGCCTGCTCGACGAGAGCTCACCCAACTTCCTGGGCATCTACGCCGGGTCGGCCAGCGCGCCGGCGGTGCGCGCCGCGATCGAAGACGCGCCCGTGCTGGTGACCGCCGGCGTGGTGTTCACCGACATGGTCAGCGGCTTCTTCAGCCAGCGCATCGACCCGGCCCGGACCATCGACGTGGGCCAGTATCAGAGCAGCGTGGCCGGGGAAGTCTTCGCGCCGTTGGAAATGGGCGCCGCGCTCGACGCGCTGGCCACCATCGTGGCCCGGCGCGGTGTCTCGTCGCCGCCGGTGGTATCGCCGCCGGCCGAGCCGCTGCCGCCGCCCCCGCACCGCGACGAACCGCTGACCCAGAAGATGCTGTGGGACCGCCTGTGTGTGGCCCTCACACCGGGCAACGTGGTGCTCGCCGACCAGGGCACCTCTTTTTATGGCATGGCCGACCACCGGTTGCCGCAGGGCGTTACGTTCATCGGTCAACCACTATGGGGCTCAATCGGTTACACGTTGCCCGCCGCGCTGGGGGCGGCCGTGGCGCACCCCGACCGCAGGACGGTGTTGATCATTGGCGACGGCGCCGCGCAACTGACCGTCCAGGAGCTGGGCGCCTTTTCGCGCGAGGGCCTGTCCCCCGTCATCGTGGTGGTCAACAACGACGGCTACACGATCGAGCGGGCGATCCACGGCCAGACCGCGCCCTATAACGACATCGTGAGCTGGCAGTGGACGGACGTACCCCGGGCGCTGGGCGTTACCGACCACTTGTCGTTTCGGGTGCAGACCTACGGCGAGCTCGACGACGCCCTGACCGCAGCGGCGCAAAACCAGGACCGCATGGTGTTCGTCGAAGTGATCTTGCCCCGGCTCGAAATCCCCAACCTGCTCGTCGAACTCGTCCGACCGACGTCACCGGACGGCAGCCCTCGGCGCTGACGCCCTAGCGCGAGTTCGGAGTTCGCTCCGGGCTGGAGGAGCGCAGGATGGCCTGCACCGTGCGCCGGCAGCGACCGCAGTCGGCGCCCGCTCCGCAGGCCTGGGCGACTTCCTTGGTCGTCGACGCCCCGCATTCCACGGCCTCGGTCACGGTTTGGCTGGTGACGCCGTTACACAGGCATACGAACACCGGCGAGCCCTCAGTCCGCCCCGATGCGCATCATGTCGAAGAGTCGGCCGACGAATATCGGCGGATAGGCACCCACTCCGGCGCCGGACAACCATTCAGCCGCAGCGTCGGGATGGTCGATCCATCGCTGGGCGCTCGCTTCGTCGGGCAGCTCTGACATGATCAGCACCTCATGCTCATCGTCGAAAGCCTGGAAAACCCAAGTCTTTTGAACGCCGGCCGCGACGAATCTGTCCATGGCCGAAGACACTTCGCTGGTGAGAGCCGAAACGTCGTTGACCGACGCGATGGCGGCCACCACGACGCCCGGTGCCGCGGGGGTTTTCGGTGGCTGCGCGATGAACCTGTCGACGATCTCGCCGGCGAAGACCGCGGGTATGTCCTCGACGCCGGCCTCGTCGAACCAGTCGAAGAAGACCCGTGAGCGCAACAGCTCCACGATCGGCTCCCGGCTGTGGACGCCGATCATCACCAACACCCGCCCATGGTCATGTGTCGAGGTGTAGACGAGCACATGGTGCGCACCGATGTCGGCCAGGGCGGCCTTATTGCGTTCCAGCAACGGCCAGACCCGGGTCGGGTCGGGGACGCGATAGTCCGACGCAATCACCATCGAATGAATGTCGGCGTTGTTCACCGCAGTTGGTCCTTCATCACTTTCCCCGTGGCGTTGAGTGGAAGTGAATCAAGGAACTCTACCGCGCGCGGCACTTTGAACCCGGCCATCCGGTCCCGGCACCAGCCGATCAGCTCTTCGGCGCTGATATCGGCGTTACGGACCACGAAGGCCTTGCCCACCTGGCCCATCCGCTCGTCGGGGACACCGATGACGGCCGCCTGTGCGACGGCCGGGTGGCTGAGCAGGAAGCCCTCGATCTCGGCCGGGTAGGCGTTGAATCCACCGACGATGAACATGTCCTTTTTCCGGCCGACGATGCGCAGCCGACCGGCCTCGGTGAATTCCCCCAGATCCCCGGTGTGCAGCCACCCCTCGCCATCGATCGCTTGGGCGGTGGCCTCCGGTTCGTCGAGGTACCCCTGCATGACTCCGTAGCCGCGGACCAGCACTTCGCCGTCGTCGGCGATGCGCACCTCGACCCCGTCGCACGGCACGCCCGCGGTGGTGGCCACATCCTCGAAAGAGTCGCCGGGCAGCGAAAGGGTGACGTTGCCGGCCTCGGTCAGACCGTAACCCGTCATCAACGTCTGAAAGGGCAGCTCGTCATGGATGCGCCGCACCAGCTCGACGGGAATGTCGGCGGCGCCGGTCACCCCCGCACGCAACGACGACAGCTTGGCTTTGTCCCCCACCGTCAGCAACGAGTGATACAGCGTCGGCGGTCCGGGAAGCATTGTAATGCGTTCGCGTTCAATGAGGTTCACGACGGTGGCGACGTCGAACACCGCGACGGGCAGCATCGTCGCACCGCGCAGGAAAGAGGTCACGAGGCCGGCTTTGAGCCCGAAGGTGTGGAAGTACGGGTTGATCTGCAGATAGCGGTCGCCCTCGCGCAGGTCCGCGAGCGTCGCCCACTCCTCGTACATGCGCAGCGTCTGTCCGTGATTCAGCATTGCGCCCTTGGGGCGCCCGGTGGTGCCCGAGGTGAAGATGATGTCCGAGGTGTCGGTGCCGCGCACCGGACGCTCGAACGGTGAACCGCTGGACAGGAAGTCGGACTTCAGGTCGATGACCGGCACCCCGGTGGGGGCGGTGTAATCCTGGTCCAAAAAGCCCTTCTGGACCAGGACGGCCTTCACCTTGCTGCGGCCGATGATGTCACCGGCCTCTTCGGTCTTGAACCGCGTGTTGACCGGGACGAGCACACCGCCCGCGGTGAGCAAGCCGAACGCGGCGATGATCCACTCGGCCGAATTCGGTGCCCAGATCGCGACCCGGTCGCCCTTTTCGATGCCGAGGCCAGCGAAAGCGCCCGCGGCGCAACGAATTCGCTCGACGAGCTGGGCGAAAGTCAAACGCAGCGGACCGTCGACGACTGCTTCCGCATCGCCGAAGCGGTCCGCTGCGCTCAAGACCATCTCGGGGATGGTCTGCCAGATCCGATTGGCCGGCTCCTCCTCATCGCGCTTCGCGCTCTGCATCGTCACCGCCCGGCTGGCCGCTCGGTCACACCGTGACGAGCCGACCGAGGTTGCCGCCCATGATCTTCGCCTGGTCGTCAACGGACAGGTGCGACAGCGCGTTGACGTAATACGTCGGCTCCGCCAGGCCCTCGGGGTGCGGCCAGTCCGAGCCGTACAAGACCTGATCCACACCGACAAGGCTGATCAGGTCATCGATGCCGTCCTCGAAGAACGGGCTGACGTGGATCCGGTTCTTGACCGTCTCGACGGGGTCGCTCGGGAAGGCCTCCGGGGCCTTCCGGAAGACCTCGGCCAAGCCGTCCAGCAGCGGGGTCATCCACTTCGAACCGGCCTCGACGATCGCGACCTTCAGCTTCGGGTGGCGGTAAAGCGCGCCGTGAATCACCCACGAGCCCACCGCATCCTGGATCGGCCGCCACTCGTTGAGAATGTTCATCGCATTGGTTTGGAACGGCAGCATTTCCTGTTCGGCGCCGTCCCACTCGGAGGTGTAGCGCGAGTAGCCACTGTCGCTGGAGTGCATGCCGACCAGCACGTCGTGCTCGACGACCCTTTCCCAGAACGGGTCGAACTCGGGCACCGCGAACGACCGCGGGCCGCGGAAGCCGGGGACGGGCGCGGGGCGGATCAAAATGGCCCGGGCGCCGCGCTTGACCGCCCACTCCAGTTCCTCGATCGCCTTCTCCACGATCGGCAGGGTGATGACCGGGGTGGTGAAGATGCGGTTCTGGTAGTTGAAGCCCCACACCTCATCGAGCCATTCGTTCAGCGCGTGGACCAGGACGTGGATGGCGACCGGGTCGTCGCGCAGCCGCTCCTCGAGCAGGCTGGCCAGCGTCGGGAACATCAGCGTGCGGTCCAGTCCCAGCTCGTTCATCTTCTCCAGCCGCGGGCCGGGCTCGAAGAACGCCGGGATCGCGCGCATCGGCTCGCCGAACAGCTCGCGCTTGGATTTGCCGTCCGGGTTGCCGAACTTGAAGTACTCCTCCCAGGCACCCGGCCGGGCGACGACCTCGAAGGTCGGGTTGGGAATGTAGTTGCTGATCTGGCCGCGGATGGCGATCTTCGTCCGGCCGTTGACCTGCACGTACTGGACATAGTCCTTATACGCCTTGGGCAAGAACTTGGTCAGCGCTTCCGGTGGCTCGTACAGATGGTTATCCGCGTCAAAGATCGGAAACGGGACGTCTTCCCGGTGCGACAACTGCCCCATGAAATCCTCCTTCTTGATTTGTGAGAATACTATTCTCTACAGGCGCCTAACCGCAACGTGCCCCCGCCGAACCGCTGTTCGACGAGGTCAGCACGACACGTAGATCTTGTAGGTGGCGGTAGCCGGTTCCCCGGGCTTGTCGGTCTTGTAGCCGTTGGCGGTGCCACTGATGGTGAATTTGTCACCCGTCATGCTCAGGTCGCCGGTCCCGTCGCCGCCCCGCGAGTACATCCCGGTGAAGCCACCCACATTCTGGAGGTGCACCGACTCGACCGTCGCCGGTTGCGCGCTCTCGTCGACGATGAGCTTGGCGCCGGCAAAATCGCTACCGATGTCGATCGTCCGGGTCCATTCGCGTTGACCGCACTTGACGATATGAAAATTCCGGTCGTTGCCGTTGACGGTGACGGATGCCGTGCCGGCGAGTTGGGTCGGCGGTCGCGACGTGCACGCCGCGAGCAAGGTAATGGTCAGGACCGCAGTGGCGGCCGCGATGGGACTCCGCACCGAGTCACCTCAATTCTCGCCGGCGAAAGTTCTTGGGCTGCAGCGATGATGTTATTCTCGCGAAAAGAGAATGCCAATATCGGGTTCGTGCCGAGGAGCGATAACAAGAACATGGTGGACCTGGAGATCGACGACGGGTTGGCCGTGGTCACCATCGACCGCCCCCACGCGCGCAATGCCATTGGCCTGGACACCATGGACCAGCTGGAGAAGGCGCTCGACGCGGCGGCGGATGCGCAGGCGCTGGTGATCAAGGGCGCCGGGGACAAGGCCTTCGTCTCCGGCGGTGACCTCAAGGAACTGAGCGCGCTGCGGACCGAGGCGGACGCCGCGGCGATGGCCCGGCGGATGCGGACCATCTGCGACCAGCTCGCGGACTTCCCCGCCCCCGTCATCGCCGCGCTCAACGGTCACGCGTTCGGTGGCGGCGCCGAAGTCGCGGTCGCCGCCGACATCCGGGTGGCCGCAGACGACATCAAGATCGCCTTCAACCAGGTGCAGCTGGAGATCATGCCGGCCTGGGGCGGAGCCGAGCGGCTGGCCGCGCTGGTCGGAAAGAGCAAAGCGCTGCTGTTGGCCGGTTCGGGAACCGCCCTCGGCGCGGCCGAGGCCGAGCGGATCGGCCTGGTGGACCGGGTGCTGCCCCGCGCCGTCTTCGACGCACCCGACGAGGGATGGCGAGCGGTCGCGAGGTCGCTGGCCCGCCGCCCGGCGACGGAGATAAAGCGCGTAATCCGCGGAGTTTCTCCTGATGAGGCGATAGCATCCTTTGCGCGACTATGGGTTGCCGACCCACACTGGCAGGCCGCAGAACGGGTCATGAACCGCAACACCAAACCGCGCCCGGCAGCCGGAGGAGCGTCATGACCATCAACTTGAAGACGGTGCTGGGCGGCGGCCCCGCCATCTCGTTGGCCTGTCTGTTGGCCGCGGCGGGAGTGCTGGCGGGAAGCGGGCGGGCACACGCCGATGACCCCGTCATGCATCACGTCAGATACACCGTCACCGCGCAGAATCCGATCTACACCAGCATCTATTACCTGGACCATCAGCCGGCCAAGTTTTCCGACTACAGCCACAACCCCTATTCGTTCACGCCACACGTCGACGTCGACCTCGGCCCGGGCAAACCGTGGGGCTTCGATCTGGACATGTCGGACCCCGACCATTACGCCATGGTCGTGGCGAGCACGGGCACGGAGCCCGGCACGCCGGGGCTTCACTGTGAGCTGGCGGTAGACGGCGCCGTCGTCGTATCCAAGGACGGCCCCAAAGGCGTGCTCTGCTCGCTGCGTAACTGGTGAACCAACCAGGTCTGCGGCACACCCTCGATCGGTTGCGGTTCGCCTTCCAGGCGGCGCAGATAGTTTTCCACCAGCTCCACCGTCTCGGCGTGGCCGGCGGACATGCCGATCGCCTGCTCGAGCACCAGAAAGCGCGAGAGGCTGCTCATCAGCACCGTCCACACCACCGGGGGGATGTCGATGTCCTGGCCCTCGTCTTGGATTCGGGAGCCGTAGCGCTCCAGCGCCGTCGCCACCGCTTGGCGCTGTTCTTCGCGGAAACGCTCTGCGTAGTAGGCGATTTCGGCCCGCATGTCCTTGCGGTGGTTGGCCAGCGCCATGAATTCCATGGAAATCCGGGTGAAGGCGGGGTCGGTGCCGAATCGCCACAGCGCCCACAGCGGCTGTGGCAATTTCAGCATTTGCGCGTGCACCTCGAGGGCCTCTTCGGCCCGGCGACGGAAGACCTCGAGGAACAGCTCTTCCATGGTGCGGAAGTAGTAGTGCACCAGCTGGGGTTTCAATCCCGCCCGGCCCGCCAGCCGGCGCGACGTCACCGCGGCATACCCCTCTTCGAGCATCAGCTGCTCGGCAGCATCGAGCAACAGACCACGGTTTTTCGCGTCCGGCGCCCCGATCCTGCGGGCCGATGTCATGTCCCTGCTCCGTACTGTGTGCCATCCCGTGCCGACCACACGGATCGTATCGTGGCGCGGCGTTGCGATCTTGACCCTGACATTACCGCCATGCTAAGCAGGTGCTCAGCATATTTTCGATCTCGTAATCACGCGGCGATACCGCTTGCCCCGGAACACCACCGGTTGACCCAGCCCAGGGGGACGCACTGAAGATGAGCAACTTCGAGACGATTGACTTCTTCACCGATCCGACGTTGGTCCCGGATCCGCATCCATACTTTGACTACCTGCGGAGCCAAAACCCCGTGCTGCGCCTGCCGCACTACGGCGTCGTCGCCGTCACCGGCTATGACGAGGCCTGCGAGATCTATAAGGACCCCGACACCTTCTCGAACATCGTCGCGCTCGGGGGGCCGTTCCCGCCGCTGCCCTTCACGCCCGAAGGCGACGACATCAGCGACCAGATCGACGCGCACCGCAGCTCCTTCCCCATGTTCGAGCACATGGTCACCATGGATCCGCCGGACCACACCAAAGCCCGATCGGTGCTCGCCAAGCTGCTGACCCCGAGCCGGCTGAAGCAGAACGAGGAGTTCATGTGGCGCCTCGCCGACCGTCAGCTCGACGAGTTCCTCGGCACCGGTGAGTGCGAGTTCATCGCCGAATACTCCAAGCCGTTCGCCACCCTGGTGATCGCCGACCTGCTCGGCGTGCCCGAAGAGGACCACAAGGAGTTCCGCAAGGTCTTGGGCGCCGATCGGCCCGAGGCACGCGTGGGCGCGCTGGACCACGAGTCGGTGGGCATCAACCCGCTTGAGTGGCTCGACGACAAGTTCTGTCACTACATCGAGGATCGGCGCCGCGAGCCGCGCGGCGACGTGCTGACCTTCCTCGCGGAAGCGAAGTACCCGGACGGGTCGACGCCCCCGGTGATCGAGGTGGTCCGCTCGGCGACCTTCCTCTTCGCCGCCGGCCAGGAAACCACGGCCAAGCTGCTCAGCGCCGCCCTGCAGGTGCTCGGTGACCGGCCCGACATCCAGCAACAGTTGCGTGACGACCGCAGCCTGATTCCCGGCTTCATCGAGGAGTCGCTGCGCATGGACAGCCCGGTGAAGAGCGACTCACGCCTGGCCCGCAAGGCCACCAGCATCGGCGGTGTCGACATCCCCGCCGGCACCGTAGTCATGATCCTGCCGGGCGCCGCCAACCGCGACCCGCGCCGATTCGACAACCCGCACGAATTCGACCTGCGCCGCAGGAACGTTCGCGAACACATGGCGTTCGCCCGCGGTGTGCACTCGTGTCCCGGCGGCCCGCTTGCCCGCGTCGAGGGCCGTGTCTCCATCGAGCGGATCCTGGACCGCATGCCGCACATCGAAATCAACGAAGCCCATCACGGGCCGGCCACCGAGCGCCGCTACACCTACGAGCCGACGTACATCCTGCGGGGCCTCAGCGAACTGCACCTGACGTTCACCACCGCCGACGCGGTCGCGCCGGTCGCCTAGGGGCTGATCGGTCGCGAGCGCTAGCGGACCTGCAGTCCGACGAAGTAACTGCCGAGCAAGACCACGGCGATCAGCACCACCCACGCGTCGGTGAGTCGGCACAGCAGGGCCGGGGCGTCTCGCACCTCCATGAACTCGCGAAAGATGATGCGCACCTTGACCAGTGCGATGACGATGACGCTCGACGTGACCACGGCGCTGGACTTCAGCAATCCGCCGGCGGAGTGGTCTATCCCCAGATAGGCCAGGGTCAGCGCGGCCAGGATCACCCAGACCACCAACAGCCTCTTGTTGAGTTTCACTCGCTCACCTCACCACGTAGAGCAGCGCAAAGATCAGCACCCACAGGAAATCGACGGTGTGCCAATAGGTTGCGCAGGTTTCGACAACGTTTTGGTCCCGCCGCGCCGGGCTCAGAAGTTGGTAGACGATGACACCAAGCACGACGAACCCGATCAACAGGTGCACGAAGTGGATGCCGGTGAGGAAGAAATAAAACATGAAGAAGTCGTTGCTGTCGATGCCGTTTCCGGCGTGGACCAGTCGCGCCCACTCGAACACCTTGAACGACAGGAACACTGCGGCGAATGCGGCCGTGATGAAGACATCCCGGAGCGCCGCCCGGTGGGCGCCGGCGCGCGCCGACTGCACACACCGCGCCACCGACCATGAGCTGAGCAACAACACCAACGTGTTCAACACCCCGACGCGCAGGTCGAGCTGAGCCTGTGAATGCAGGAACAGCTCGGCGTTGCGGCCCCGGGAGAACAGGTAGAAGCCGAAATACGCGGCGAACACCAGGGTTTCGAACAGGACGAACGCCCACATGTCGGGCTGGCCCGGCACAGCCCTCGCGCGGGCCGGCTTGCCGGCCAGGCCGGTCACTGCGCCACCGCAGTCTTGGGCGGCAGGTCCGGCAGCACGCCGGTCCCGAAGTCTTCGCGGCGGATCATCTGGAACAGCATGACGATGAACGTGACCTGGTAGATGCCGAACACGACCATGTCGAGCCACCACGCGATCTCGCCATCCCACGCGAACACGCCGCGCCGGAAGATCCAGCACGGCGCCACGACCACCTCGGTCAGCGCGTTGCACAGGTTGAGATAGCCGAACCACTTGGGAAACACCCGATTCTTGTCGAGCAGGATCGCCACCATCCAGATCAGTGAGCCGATCAGGAACACCCCCATCGTTCCGTCAAAAGACAGGAAAGCGAAGTCATACAGCCAGCCGATCACCCGCGGGTCGCGGTCCGGTCGCAGCGTGCCGACGATCAGCGCGATGTTGAGCAGCAGCATGCCGGGTACCGCGCTGAGCGAGTAGATGAGCAGATACGAGTAAGCGAACGCCCGGCTGACCGACATGCGCCGCATCGAATAGGCGATGAGGGCATTGTTGACCGCGATCATGCCGCTGATGGCGAAGATGACGCCGAAGCCGACCGGTATGCCGAGGCGACGTTCGGCGAACCAGTGGACCTGTGTCGCGAGATCCCACGTGGGTTCCGGCGGCGGCTGGACCTGCGCCACGATGAAGAACATGGGGAAAAAGAGGCCGTAGAAGACCATGAGCACCCCCCACGCCAGCCACAGTTCACGCTTGGGATCGCGGCGCAGGTGCCACCCGATCCGGTGATGCAGCGGGCCCGCCGGCGGCGTGGCCGGAGACTTCGGCGGTGTGATCACCGCGCTCATGCGGTAGCCAATTCGGTTGGGCGGCCGCGGCTTTCGGCCCGCTCGCGATAAACGGCTCGACCCAGGACAACACCCATCACGCTGATCCACAGGGCAATGGCGGCGTTTTTCACCCAGAACGACAGCACGCCGTCCCACGCCAGCGGGCCGGTCAACGACACGCCGACGAAGGACGCCGGCACCAGCGCGGCCGCCACCAGCAGGTTGAAGTGTGCCACCCAGCGGCTGAACACCGGGCGCGACTTGTCGTCGAAATAGATCGCCAGGGCCAGAATTACGCACTGCCCGATGAAGAACGGGACCAGAATGGTGAAGGTGATCCAGCCGAGATCGTTGAGCAGCTGGGTCAACTCGGGGCTGCGCTCCGGTCGAAAGGCGGCCAGCAGCCAGCAGACGTCGGCAACGAGAAACAACGTCGGACCACCGGCCGCGCACCCGAGCATCGCATAGGAGAAGATCGGCGTCCGATGCGCCATGCGGCGAATCTGCAGCACGATCAGGGCCAGGATCGGCACGAGGCACACGCCGAACCAATTGAACAGGATCATGCTGGAACGGATCTGAGGAATATGCGCCGGATCGCGGTAGAACGCGGCCACCTGTTCGGCCGGCATGGTGGGTGACATCGGCGGGTTGAACCCCGGGAACAGGAAGAAGGACGCGATCCACAGGATCAGTGCCGCCGGCAACGTCCAGAGCAGAATCAGCTCGCCATCGGTTCGTCGCGCGGCGGTTCGCATCGATTGGCTACCGCCCCCGTCGTTTCCGCCGACGTCGGACATCGGCACTCCTTCCCCGCACGAAACTGCCGCCGAAACCCGGCTAGTGAGCGAAGCTAGCCGATCGGCTAGCCAGGGTCAATAGCGTCGTCTAGTCTCGGTGCGTGGCAACAGCGCGGCAGCCGGACACCGGTGAGCAATTCTGGCTCATCGAGCACAGTCCGGCCCGGACACGAGTACTCGATGCCGCGCTGGATTTGATCGCCACCCACGGCGTCAGCGGTACGTCGCTGCAGATGATCGCCGATGCCGTCGGTATCACGAAAGCCGCTGTCTACCATCAATTCCGGACCAAAGAGCAGATCGTGATCGCCGTGACCGAGCGCGAACTAGGCCGGCTCGAGCCCGCGCTGGAGGCGGCCGAAGCGTACGAAGACGGGCCCCAGGCGCGAGATGCGTTGCTGGTGGGCGTGATTGAGATGGCCGTTCGCGACCGCCGGCTGGTGCGCACGCTGCAATTCGATCCCGTCGTCGTCCGGCTACTGGCCGAGCACAAGCCGTTTCAACATTTCATGGACCGTCTGTACCGGGTCCTGCTGAGCGATGCGGGCCTGGACGGGCGGATCGAGGCCGCTATGTTCTCCGGCGCGCTGAGCACCGCGGTCATGCATCCGCTGGTGGCCGACATCGACGACGAGACCTTGCTCGAACGGGTTACCGATTTGAGCCGGCGCCTGCTCGGTTTGCCTCGACCATCCCGCGACTGACAACGCCGCGGCTACGTGTCGGCGCGGACCCAGCTCGAGATGCCGTCGTGAGCGATACAGATCAGGAACAGACCATCGGGCGCCTGCGCGACGTAGTTCAGATAATTCGTGCAGTCAGAGTTTTCGTCCTTGACCCCCGCCATCGGCGGTGAGCGGAACCATCGCGGCTGGTATCGCCTCGGCGAGCCGCAGAACATCAGCCGACCGGGCTCCGAGGCGAAGGAGACGTATCCGTCGGCGACACCGAAGGCGTAGTAGGTGGTGTTGTCACACGGTGCGCCGAGAACCTGATGGGGCATGATGCCCGGGGTGCAGGCGGGGTAGTCGCAGACGGTCGGCCCGGCCGAGGCTGGCGGCGCCGCCACCACCCCGGCGCCGAGCAACGCGGCAACCATAGCCACGATTGATCGCACCCGATTACTCTGCCACACCTGAAAAGAAAATTCTCCTGGTTGGAGAAGATCACCTGGGCCGATCGGTGTTCGGGGCCGCGCCATGCCGAAACGCCACCTGGCCCCGTTCCCCGGCGAGCAGTGTTTCCGCATGTAAGGGCTCGCGTAGGCGGCCGACCGACGACGGCATTGAGCCCGGGCGGCGGTGATAAGCTGCTTCTCCGTGCACGATCCGGAGGGGCCTGACGCCGACCCACGTGAGGACGCGGCGGCAGACGAAGTTGCCCGGGCCGAAGCGCGCGCCGAGGCGGCGCGGGCACGCCTGTCGCAACTGCGCCGGGCCGCCGAAACCGGGAGCGTGGACGACGAGGACGATGCCTCCCAAGACGCCGAGCAGCGCCCCGCGAAGACCCGCAAGCGGCTACGCCTGCGGCGTCCAGGACGCCCACGGTGGCTGCGGCGTCCCAAGCGGAAAACGGTAGCGGTCGGCGTCGGCTCCGTGCTCTTCACGGCCTCTGTCGCCGCGACCGGTTACATGCTGTGGCAGCACCACATCGCCGTGCATAATCGCCACCTCGCCGCGGAGTTCAGTGCGGCCGCCCGGCAAGGAATCACGGCTTTCATGTCAATCGACCCCGCTCATGCCAAGGAGGATGTCCAGCGCGCGATCGATGCCTCCACCGGCGACCAGAAGAACCAGCTGGCTGTGCTGTCGACCCTGATCGTCAACAAGGCCGAGGAGACGAAAGTCGGCAGCACGGTCACCGTCGAAGGGGTCGCCGTGCAATCGTTGAGCGAAAATTCGGGAGTCGTGCTGGTGGCGGCCAAAACCACTCCCACGGGGCCGGATAACGCCAAACCGCCGCCGGCCTTGTTTCGGCTCAGCGTCAACATGGACCGCGACGGCGGCCAGCTCAAGATGTCGAAAATCGAATTCCTGCGATGACTGTCGAGCATGGCTCGTCGCCGGACGACACCGAAAAGATTGACGGAGACCAGAGTTCATCCGCCGAGGAGAACGACGGGCCACCCGGCGGCGAGGAACCGGCACGCGTGGGCCGGCTGACGGCGATCGGGCACCGGGCCCGGCCATATTTGGCCCGGTGGCGTGCGATCGTCGCGACGGCGTTGGTGGTTGCCGCCGTGGGAGCCGCCGCGGGCGTGTACTTCTTCGTGTACCGGCCGGACCAGCAGGTCGGTGACGCGGCGGCGGGCCGGGCAATTCGGGCGGCATCAGACGGTGCGGTGGCGGCGCTGTCGTATTCCTACGACCATTTGAACCGCGATTTCGCCAACGCGAAATCACATCTCACCGGTGACTTTCTGGCCTATTACAGCAAATTCGCCGACGAGGTCGTCGCGCCGGTGGCGGAGAAGGGACAATTGACGGCGTCCGCCAAGGTGATTCGGGCCGCGGTCTCGGAATTGCATCCCGATTCGGCAGTCGTGCTGGTTTTCGTCGACCAGACGACGGCAAGTGTGCACAAGAAGGATCCCGAGAAGACGCAGAGCAGCGTCCTGGTCACGCTGAAAAAAGTCCGCGGTGCGTGGTTGATTGCAAAATTCGACCCGTCCGGATGAGCGCGGTGGATCTTGTCCCAACCATTACCTGGCAGGCCGAAGCGGTGTAACGTCATCGCTCGAGAACGCCGCAACCGACGGCGAAAAGGCGCCCCATAGGCACTCTCGGATTATGCGCTTCGAGGAGCACCTGATGCGTTCAGTCAAAACACTCATGACCGCAACGCTGGTTGCTGCCACCGCATTCGGCGGTTTGAGCGCTGCGCCCACAGCCCAGGCGATAACCAAGGAAGACGTGGCCCTCAACGGGACGTACCGCGTCACGTCCATCGGCGATTGGGCCCAGCGAAATGACCAGTACTTCGGCGAACCGACGGTCTACCAAGTGTGGACCATCAGCTCGACGTGCGACACCACCTTGGATTGCCACGGCACCGTGACGAGCGACCAGGGATGGAGCGCTCCCCTGTATTTGAGCGATGGGGAGATGTGGAAGGTGAGACGGGAAGTGCCGAACTGGGAGCGGTGCGAGGACGGTACCGCGTTCCCCGGGCAGCAGCAATACTTTTTCTTCCCCGTGAACGACAATGGAGGATTCCAGATCGGCTCGCGGGTCCTCTCGGGCAAGGACAAGACGGTCGGCCCCAGCGGTGCCTGCGGACAAAACAATTGGCTCGATATCACGATGCCGTTGCGCCTGGACCAGCTCTCCTGACCGGCCGGCCGTAGCGTCATCGCCTCACCCCCGGGGCCGCTTCGCCTGGCGAATTCAGGTGGGAAACATGTCCTTCCACGTCCTGGGCGTTTTCGAAGCGACAAGATCCGACTGCTGGTACAACTTCCCGTCCGGACCGACGTAACGACCGGTGCGCGGATCGTACTTCGCCACCACGACCGAGGGCGCGGGCTTGGATGCGTTGGCTCCGAACGAGCTTGGCGCGGCCTGGGGTCCTCCCGCGCCGGCCGTGTCGGCTGGTACCGGATCGGCCGGTGCAGGTTCGGCCGGCGCGGGAGCCGGAGAGACGAGCGGGGCTAACGGCAGTGCCGGCGGCGCGGCCGGCGGCGGGGGAAGTTCTCCCGCCGCAGGGACGTCGAGTGGCGCGATGGGCGGAAGGTCCGCCGACATTCTGGACATCGGGGCCAGCGCTGGTCCCGACGACGGCAGTGGGGGGACGGCGGCTCCCACCGTGCCCGGTGGCGGATTCTCGCCCCGGGGCCCCGCGGGCGCACCGCGTGGCACCGCCCCCGGCGGCAGCGGCGTTCCCTCGACCGGGCCGAAGATCCTGTCATTGGTGGTGATCCGGTCATCGGGCGGCACACCCTGGGCCAGCAGGTTCGGATCCAGCGGGTAGGGACCGAGGGTGTGCTGGCGCATCGCCAGCGGCATGTACGGCTTGTCGCTGTTGCAGATTTCGACGGTCGGGGCACGCTTGCCCGGGTGGCCCATGCAGGGGTAGTTGCGAGCACCGCGCACCGCGATCGGTGAATCCTGCGGCAGTTTGCAATACAACCCATCCGGTGTGTCGATATCGGACAGGTCGTCCGGGGAGCGCCAGGTGTTGGGTGGCATGAAGCCGACCGTACAAATGGGTGGATCGTCGACGGTGGCCGCAAAGTCGCCGTAAGCCCTACCGTCGGGGTGGTTTTCACCCGCAGCGGCAATTTCGATGGCAACGCCCGACGGCAGCAGCACCAGCAGCTGCTCGATGGAAGGGTGGTAGGTGACGCCGATCTGCCCGATGGTGGTCAGGTTGGCGAGCAATACCGGCAGCGTCGGTTTGATCTGTTCGAGAAGCCTCGACGCTTCATTCGCGGCGTCCGGACCCTTCTCCAGGATGGTGCGGAAGTGAGAATCGTTGTTCACCAACGTATCCGAGATGCCGGCGAAGCTATGCGCCCACGTTCTGATCGAATCGGTGGTGCGTGCCTGGGTGTCCAGCAGCGGTCCGGTGTCCTCGGTGAGGGCTCGGGTGCGATCCACGACGCCGTTGGCGTCGCGGGACAGCGTCTTCGAGGAATCGATCAGTGACCCCAGGTCGTAACCGGAACCGTTGAAGCCCTGGAAGGACTCGTCCAGCAGTTGGCCGAGCTTGGTCTTCGGAATGCTTTGGACCAAGGCGTTGACCTGCTCGAGCATCGGGCCGACCGGCTGCGGAATTGTCGTGTCGCGCACGGCGATCACCGACCCGTCGTGCAGATATGGCGGCGAATTCGTCTTGGGCCGTAGGTCCACGTACTGCTCACCCACGGCGGAGACACTGAGCACCTGCGCGGTCAGGTCCGCCGGGACCTTAGGTGAAGTGCTAAGCGAAAGCGTCGCTTTCGCGCCGGTCGGCGTCAAACCCACCGAGGTGACCTTGCCGAGCTGAACCCCGCGGTAGGTCACATTGGAAAACCGGTACAGGCCGCCGGTGGCCGGCAGCTCCAGCGTCACCGTCATCCGGCCGATGCCCAGCAGTGTCGGCGCTTGGATGTAGAACAGGACCATCGAGATCACGCCGATGATTCCGGCGATCACGAAAACCGCCAGCTGGATCCGAACGAAGCGCGTCAGCATCTATCCACCCGCTCCCGTTCCAGGCGCCTCCGCGGG
>NZ_QMEU01000033.1 GCF_003284975.1 Mycobacterium colombiense | reverse complement strand
GCCAGGTGGCGGTGCGGCGCTCGCCCAAGCCCCTCCCGCCGGGCGAGCGGCTCACCCGGCCCCCGCGCCGGCCCCATAGCGGTTCGGCGGGACGGTATTTCCCCGACGCTGAATCGCCGCGCGGTCACCATCACCGCTCGAATCCGGACGACGACCCCACCGGCTCGGGCCGGCACTCCTCGACCGGCTAGCTGTACTGCCGGCCCGGCTGCGTGAGCGCCAGGAAGGCGCCCAGGTCGATCAGGCCCGCGGGGGTGGCCGGCAGATACTCGGTCAGCGACGGCGAGCGCACGATCACGGCCGCAAACTGGGCCCGGCTCACCGCGACGTTGAGCCGATTCCTGTTGAGCAGGAACGAGATTCCGCGCGGCACCGCGTCCATCGACGACACGGTCATCGAGATGTAGACGACGGGCGCCTGCCCGCCCTGGAACTTGTCGACCGTCCCCACCCGCACCCCGTCGAGCCCAGCGGCGGCCAGCCGGCGGCGCAGCAGCGCCACCTGGGCGTTGTAGGGTGCCAGCACCAGCACGTCGGCGGCCGTCAACGCCCGGGTGCCGTGTTCGTCGGTCCATGACCCGCCGAGCATGCGGTCGATCTCGGCGACGATCGCGTCGGCCTCCTCGGGGCTTTCGGTCGAATTTCCTTGGTGCTCAACCGAAAGCAACTGCACGCCCGGTTGGTATGCGTCGAGGTGGCGGGCGGCGGTGCAGTCGTGGGAGTGCAGTCTGTCCTCGTAGGACAGCGCCGACACGGCGGCGCAGACGGCCGGATGCATGCGGTAGGAGAGGTTCAGGAAGTAACCGCGTTCGTCGGGCAGGGTGCGCTGACCGTCGACCAACCACTCCAGCGCGGAGCTGTCCACCGGCTCCGGGTGCGTGCCCTGGCTGACTTGCGGCAACTGCGCAGGGTCGCCGAGCAGCAGCAGGTTGGCGGCGGCGGGTGCCACGGCGATGGTGTTCGCCAGACAGAATTGTCCGGCCTCGTCGATGACCAGCAGATCCAGGCTCCCCGGCGGTATCCGATTGGCGTTGGCGAAATCCCAAGCGGTCCCGCCGATCACACACCCCGGCGTATCGGCGAGAAACGCGGCGTACGCGGCGCCGTCGATCTCCCGCCAGCGCGGGGCCCGGTGGTCGTAGCGCTTCTTCGCGATCCGGTGCGGATCCAGGCCGGCGTCGATCACGCAGTCCAGCACGTTCTCCACGGTGGCGTGCGATTGCGCGACGACGCCGATGCGCCAGCCGCGTTGGGTGGCCAGGTGGTGGATCACGCGGGCGGCGGTGTGGGTCTTGCCGGTACCGGGCGGCCCGTGCACCGCCAGGTACGACGAGTCCAGATCGAGTAGTGCCGCGGTGATGTCGGCGACGGCGTCGCCGCGGCGCGGGAGGGCAGTGCCGCCCCGGGTGCGTGGCGCACGGCGCAACAGCACGTCGACGATGGCGCTGTCGGGTAGGTGCGGTAATCGGTCGGCCACCGCGGTGGCGGTGGCCTCGATCGACTCGCGCAGGGCCGTCGTCGGGATCGGCGGGCCGGGAGTCAGCGCGAACGGCAGCTGATGAAAGATGTTGCCGTCGCTGCCAACTCGCTCGAGGACCACCACTTCGGTGGGCACCGCCACATCGTCGGCCTCGACGACCGAGGCCCGCCCGGCCGCCCGCCGGTCCGGGCTGTCGCTCATGCCGGGCGGCGCCGGCGGGTGATAGAGCGCGAAGACGTCGCTCTTCAAATCCCCGCGCGCCAGCTCACCGCGCAGCCGCAGCCGCCGCTGCGGTTTGCGCGCCCGCGGCGGCGTATGCCAGTCGAGGGCGACCGACGCGTGGTCGACGACGAACACGTCGGTGTTGTCCGACCACTCCTCGATCGGAAAGTTCAGCCGGTCGAAATGCGCCCACCAGAAGGGTTTGTCCTCGCGCCGATGATAGCCGCGCGCCGCGCCCAGCAGCGCCACCGCGGTCTGCTGCGGGGTCCGGTCGTCGATGCCGGCCGCTCCGCTGAACGCGGACAGCGTCGCCGCCAGCCGGTCGCGGTCGTCGACGGTGTTGCCGTCGGCCACCGGCTGGGCGCCGAGGGGTACGACGCCGGATTCGTAGGCGCGCAAGATCAGCCAGTTCCGCAGTTCCTGCGTCGACCGGCAGTCGTAGTGGTTGTAGTCCTCGATCTCCTTGAGCACGGATGCCGCCTCGTCGCCACGCCCGTCCTCCCGCAGTTCGCAGTACCGGGCGTAGGAGGTGATCGAACCGGTGGCGGTGGTCACGTCACCCGCGCGCAGTTGGGCGCCCATGTAGAGCGGCTCGAGCGCCTTGAGGCTGAACGACTCGGCGCCCACGCGAATGCTCCTGCGCACCAACGGGTAAAGGTCGACCAGCGTCCCGCTGCGCAGCAGTTCGTCGACTTCGTCCTCGCCCACTCCGTAGCGCCCGGCGAGCCGCAACAAGGCGGTTTTCTCGTAGGGCGCGTAGTGGTAGATGTGCATGTTGGGTCGGCGCTTGCGGCGTTTGGCCACCAGCGCCAAGAAGTCGATCAGCGCCTTGCGTTCGTCGGCCCGGTCGTGCGCCCACAGCGGGCGGAACTTGCCCGTCGGCCCGGCTTCGAGCACACCGAACAGATATTCCAGCCCCCATTCGCGACCATCGGTGGTCCACAGCGGGTCACCCTCGAAATCGAAGAACAGGTCTCCCGGGTCGGGCTCGGGCAGCAGGGCCAGGGGCTGCGGGTCGATGACCTCGACCTGGGGAGCACCGGTTTCCCGTTGGCGGACTTGTAGTTTCGCCTGGACGGTCAGTTTGTCCAGCACGCCGGCCGCCAGGTCGGGCACCGGCCCGCGATGCTCGGCCAGCTCGGCGACCGTGCTGATGCCCGCGTCAAAGAGTTTGTCGCGCTGGCTCACTCGCAGGCCAGCGACCAGTAACACGTCGTCGGCCGCCCGCAGCTGTTCGAGGCATAGCGGACAGTGAAAGCAAGCGGCCACGCCCCCGTCATCCCAGCGCACCGCCGCGCCGCCGGCGTGGTGGTCGTCGAGGAGGCGCTGCAGCCGGGCGCGCTGGGAGCGGTAGACCGGGATCAGGTCGCAGATCCGGTGCCGCACCGCGGTCCCGTCGCCCAGCCGTAGTTCGGCCTCCGGCGCGACCGGGACGCCCGAGGCGGCCAACGCGTCGGCGTAGGCGGCAACCTGCAACAGCGCGGTGACCTTGGCCGAGCGGGCCAGTTTGGTGTCCACGACGCGATACCGCTGCCCGTCGCGGACCAGGAAATCGGCGAAGCCGACGAAGCGGCCGTCGAACATGGCGGCTTGATAGATCACCGGCGCACGGTCGGCGACGGCGCGGCGGGTGGCGTTCGCGGCCGCGGCCAGGCCGGCGGGCGTGTACGCGGGGCGGCCGATGATCGCGACGTCCTGCCCGAACCGCTCGCGCAGCGAAGCCAATTCGCGCCGCTCGTGTTCGCTACCGAGGGCGGCCGTCCGCGCGAGCAGTTCGTCCTCGACGGTGACCGCGGGGCCGCGGCCCAGCTTCGCGTCGAAATCCCTCAGCAGCGCGTACTCGCAGCGGGCCGCGGCGGCCAGATCCGATGCGCTGTAAACGATGCTGTCGCCGGAGACCAACACTCGAGCCACAGTAGGCCAGCGCCCCGACATGACGGTCGCGCCGGGCGGGCGTGCCCGGAGATCAGTGGGCGGGCGTATTGCCGATCAGCTCGACGGCGTTGCCGTTCCAGTGGAATTTCACATTGGTGTTCAAGCCGTTGATCCCGCTGGGGTAGGTCAGCGCCACGGTGTCGCCCGTGGTTTGCGCGGGGTCGACGCCGTTGAATCCGTAAGTGTCGGGCACGCCCTGGGGAATGAACTGGCCAAGGTGAAACAGCACCGCACGGGTCGTCGGGCTGACCGCGTTGGTGTTGGCCTTGATGATGACCGCCGAGAGCTGCGCGCACTGGTTGTAGTTGCCGGCCAGCGGTTCGGGGTTCCAGGGCTGCTGGCTGCGCGGGTCGCGGGGCAGCTCAGACACCACCTTCGCGATGGTGGGCGAGGCGAGGTTGACCGCGCAGGGGTCGGCCGGTGGGGCGTTGCCGGGCTGGGCGGCCGCCGACGGGGTGGCCGGAGCCGTGATCGACGCGGTCTCCGACGTCCTGGCCGGCGGCGTCTTGGCGACGGTGGAGTCCCCCGACCCGC
This sequence comes from Mycobacterium colombiense, assembly GCF_003284975.1. Lineage (GTDB taxonomy): Bacteria > Actinomycetota > Actinomycetes > Mycobacteriales > Mycobacteriaceae > Mycobacterium > Mycobacterium europaeum_A. The sequence goes on along the minus strand of NZ_QMEU01000033.1, from coordinate 36,425 downwards.
AGCCGGCCAGAGTGAAGGCGATGAGAGCGATAGCGGCCGAGCCGGTCAGTGGCTCGGTACGACAGGGCAACGACCACACATCTGGGCACCGTACCGTCATCGGGTGCGGGGTCGTGGCAGGCATGGCCGGGTGTGCCGATGATCACGCGGCCGGTCCAACCGTGGTGACCCGCAGCGCTCAGCGTCGCTGAGCTCGCGATCACCGCGGGGCCCTCGGGTGGTGACCCGCAGCGCTCAGCGTCGCTGAGCTCGCGATCACCACTAGACTCCTTGGACGATGACCCTCCCGGACAGCTCGACTGAAGCTGCCTCACCGACGTTTGCCGACCTGCAGATCAATCCCTCGGTCCTGCGGGCGATCGCCGACGTCGGCTACGAATCGCCCACCGGCATACAGGCCGCGACCATCCCGGCGCTGATGGCCGGCTCCGACGTCGTCGGGCTAGCCCAGACCGGCACCGGCAAGACGGCCGCGTTTGCGATCCCGATCCTGTCCAAGATCGACGTGACGAGCACCGCCACCCAGGCGCTGGTGCTCGCCCCGACCCGCGAACTCGCCCTGCAGGTGGCCGAGGCGTTCAGCCGATACGGGGCCCACCTGCCCAAGATCAACGTGCTGCCGATCTACGGCGGCTCCTCCTACGGCGTGCAGCTGGCCGGGCTCCGCCGCGGCGCCCACGTGGTGGTCGGCACACCGGGCCGGGTGATCGACCACCTCGAGCGCGGCACCCTGGACCTGTCCCACGTCGACTACCTGGTGCTCGACGAGGCCGACGAGATGCTCACCATGGGCTTCGCCGAAGAAGTCGATCGCATCCTGTCCGAAACCCCGGAGTACAAGCAGGTGGCGCTGTTCTCCGCGACCATGCCGCCGGCGATCCGCAAGATCACCACCAAGTACTTGCACGATCCGCTCGAGGTCAGCACCAAAGCGAAATCCGCTACCGCCGAGAACATTTCGCAGCGCTACATCCAGGTCGCCGGCCCGCGCAAGATGGACGCGCTGACGCGGGTGCTGGAAGTCGAGCCGTTCGAGGCGATGATCGTCTTCGTCCGGACCAAACAGGCCACCGAGGAAGTCGCCGAGAGGCTGCGGGCCCGAGGCTTTTCCGCCGCAGCCATCAACGGGGACATCCCGCAGGGCCAACGCGAGCGGACCGTCGCCGCCCTGAAGGACGGCAGCATCGACATCCTGGTCGCCACCGATGTGGCCGCTCGCGGGCTGGACGTGGAGCGGATATCGCACGTGCTCAACTACGACATCCCGCATGACACCGAGTCTTATGTGCACCGGATCGGGCGCACCGGTCGGGCGGGCCGCTCGGGAACTGCGCTGCTGTTCGTCTCCCCGCGCGAGCGTCACCTGCTCAAGGCGATCGAAAAGGCCACGCGCCAAACGCTCACCGAAGCCGAATTGCCCACCGTCGAGGACGTCAACGCCCAGCGGGTGGCCAAGTTCGCCGACTCCATCACCACCGCACTCGGTTCTCCCGGGATCGACCTGTTCCGCAAGCTGGTTGAAGACTACGAGCGCGAGCACGACACCCCGATGGCCGACATCGCCGCCGCGCTGGCGCTGCAATCCCGCGACGGCGAGGAATTCCTGATGACGCCCGAACCGCCGCCGGAGCGGCGCGAGTGGCGCACCGAACGTCGCGACCGCCCCGAAAGGCCAAGGAACGCAAAGCCCTTCGCCACCTATCGCATCGCGGTGGGTAAGCGGCACAAGATCGGCCCGGGTGCGATCGTCGGCGCCATCGCCAACGAGGGTGGGCTGCATCGCAGCGATTTCGGCCACATCGCGATCGGGCCGGATTTCTCCCTGGTGGAATTGCCGGCCAAGTTGCCCAAGTCGATTTTCAAACGCCTTGAGCACACCCGCATCTCGGGGGTGCTGATCAACTTGCAACCGGAGCGGTCGTCCGCCAAGCCCCGCAGCCGAGACGGTGGGAAGCCGCGCAGGAAACACGGCGGATGACGCTGTCCGAAGAACAAGACGCCCAGGGCGGCCTCGAGCAGACCTCTCGCGTCGACCGGGTCGCCTCGCTGACCGGGATCCGCGCGGTCGCCGCGCTCCTCGTCGTCGGCACCCACGCGGCCTACACCACCGGCAAATACACGCACGGCTATTGGGGCCTGGTCGGTTCCCGGATGGAGATCGGCGTGCCGATCTTCTTCGTGCTCTCCGGCTACCTGCTGTTCCGCCCGTGGGTGAAGGCGGCGGCGAAAGGCGGTCGTCCGCCGTCGCTGAGTCGCTATGCGTGGCACCGGGTTCGGCGCATCATGCCCGCCTACGTCGTCACGGTGTTGTTCGCCTACGTCCTCTACCACTTCCGCAATGCCGGGCCCAACCCCGGCCACAGCTGGCTGGGCCTGGCGCGCAACCTGACGCTGACGCAGATCTACTGCAACGGCTACCTGGGCAAGTACCTGCACCAGGGGCTGACCCAGATGTGGAGCCTGGCGGTGGAGGGATCGTTCTACGTCATCCTGCCGCTGCTGGCCTACCTGCTGCTGGTGGTGATCTGCCGGCGCCAATGGCAGCCGAAGTTGGTGCTCGGCGCCCTCGCGGGTTTGGCGTTGCTCAGTCCGGCCTGGCTGGTGTTGGTGCACACCGACCACTGGTTCCCCGACGGCGCCCGGCTGTGGCTGCCCACCTATCTGGCGTGGTTCCTCGCCGGCATGATGCTGACCGTGCTGCAGGAGATGGGGGTGCGCGGCTACGGCTTCGTTGCCATACCGCTGGCGGTCATCTGCTATTTCATCGTGTCCACGCCCATCGCCGGCGCGCCCACGACCTCCCCGGCAACACTGAGCGAGGCGTTGTTCAAGACGTGCTTCTACGCCGTCATCGCCGCGCTCGCGGTGGTGCCGCTGGCCCTGGGCGACGACCATGGTTGGTATTCGCGGCTACTGGCCAGCCGCCCGATGGTGTGGCTGGGGGAGATCTCCTACGAGATCTTCCTGATCCACCTGATCACCATGGAATTCGCGATGGACTACATCGTCGGCGCGCGCGTCTACACCGGCCCGATGCTGTACCTGTACGTCGCGACGCTGGTCGTGACGATCCCGCTGGCGTGGCTGCTGCACCGGTTCACCCGCGTCCGGGAGTGACCAAGTCAGCTAGTCGCGGGCGGACACCGGCGTCACGATCGGGACGACGAATTCCTCGATCATCGCCCGCTCCTCGGCTTCGTCGCGGCCCGGGTGGGTTAGCAGCGAAACGATCACCCGCACCATCCAGCGGCCGCGGCGTTCGGTGACGGCGGGATCGTCGGGTCCCAGCGAGTGCAGGAACGCCACCGCCAACGCCGCGATGACGTCGGACTGTCCGGCCAGTTCGCCACCCACCGGCGGGCGGGTGGTGGCGAACCAGGATGCCAGCGCCGGGCTCTCGCGAACCATCGCCAGCGTGACGAGGATGCTCGCGACCAGCCGTTCGCGCGGGTCTTCGATGTCGCCGGTGCGCGCGATGATCTCGCGGCCCAGCCGGTGGGTTTCGCGGTGGACGTAGGCGGTACGCAGCGCCTCGCGGTTCTCGAAATACCGGTACAGCGTCGCGCGCGAACAGCCTGCAGCGCGGGCGATTTCGTTCATGCCGATCGAGTCGGAGTCGCGCTGGGTGTAGAGCCGCTCGGCGGCGTCGAGGATCCGGTCGGCGGCCGCCTCGGTCCGGTGCGTACCCAGCCAGTCGTTGCCTGCCATCAGGACGTCGTCCGGATCGGCACCGACAGTGGGCGCCGCACGTAGCTGCCGCCTGCCCACACGATGCCGGATTCGTCCACCCCGAATTCCGGGCATCGGGTCAGGAGTTCGGTCAGCGCGACGCGCGATTGCATCCGCGCGGCGGCGGCGCCCAGACAATGGTGTGCGCCGTGGCTGAACGTCAGGATGTTGCGGGGGCAGCGGGTGACGTCGAGTTCGCCTGCGTCCGAACCGTATTGACGTTCGTCGCGGTTGGCCGAGCCGTAGAGCAGCAGCACCCTGCGCCCGGCCGGAATGGTGGTCTCGCCGACGGTCACGTCCCGGGTGGCCGTGCGGGCGAGGCCCTGCACCGGTGAGGTCATTCGCAGCAATTCCTCGACGGCATCGGGAATGCGGCCGGGGTCGTCCACCAGCAGCTGACGCTGGTCGGGTCGTTCGTGCAGCAGCGGCATCGAGCCGCCGAGCATGCCGGTGACGGTGTCGTTGCCGCCGGTGACCATGGTGAACGTGAACGCCAGGATGGACAGGGTGCCGGTGATGTCACCGTCGGCACCGACCCCGGCAGAAACCAAATGCGAGATGGTGTCGTCCTCGGGTTCGGTCCGGCGTCGTTCGATCAACCCGGTGAAGTAGGCCATCATCGACCCGACCGCATCGCCGACGGTTTCCAGGGCGCCGGCAACGCCGCCTTCGGCGGTGTTGGCCGCGACGATGGCCTGGGTCCAGCCGTCGAACTGGGCCCAATCCTCTTCGGGCACACCGAGATAGTGGGCGACCACCATCGACGGCAGCGGCTTGAACAGCTCCGCGACGATGTCGCCGCCGCCGGCCGAGCGCAACCCCTCGATGCGCTCGATGACGAATTCGCGGACCTTGGGCTCCACGGCCTCGACCTGCCGCGGGGTAAAGCCCCGCGACACCAGCTTGCGGAACTCGGTGTGTGCCGGCGGATCCTGCATCACGAACGGCGGATTGTCTTGCAGCCCAATCAGTTCCAGGTCGTCATAGTTGACGGTCAGACCCTTGGCGGAGGAGAACGCCTCGTGGTCGCGAGCCGCGGCCCACACATCGGCGTGCCGGGAAAGCACGTAATAGTCGTGCTCGGGGTGGTTGGCCGGAACGACGTGGTGCACGGGGTCGTGGTCGCGCAACGCGCGGTACATCGGCCACGGGTTGGGCCAGGTGTCGGCGGTGGCCAGCCGGAAAGCGACCGGCGCTTCATGAGACATAACGACAGCCATGTCTCATTCGTACGACAGTTGTGGCGATATGTCAACCACGCCGCGCGTGAGTGCCCACCGGCGGGCGCCGGTAGGTTCTCAAATGAGTTGGCATTCTCAACCAAAGAGGCGTTCGACGCACGCCCTCCGCTGGCGACGGTGACGTCCGGCGACACGACTCAGGTCGGTCGTCGCCTTGACGTTTTTCAGGTAGGGCTTCGTAGTCAAGTCCCTTGCCGGCGATGCAATCGGATGCGCTTCAGCGCAGCGTTTCGATCGCGGTGTCGAAGTTTCGCAACGCGTGCGCGGCGAGCTCGGCCATGGATTTCCGATTCCCGGGTTGCAGCCAGCATCCGAGCGCGTCCGCGAAGGCGAGTGCGCCGACATTGGCGGCCAGCTTTGCGGTCGGTGGATTTACCCCGCGCGCGACAAGGGCATCGGCCATCGCCGCGGTCAGAGCGGCTGTCTTGAGCAGATCCCGCTCTTTCAGATCAGGATTAGCTTCGATGACGGCCTGACGGGTGGCGAGGAATTCTCGGCGGTCGTCTGCGAAGCCGGCGGTGAACGCGAGCAGCGCTGCGCCGACTGCCTCCATGGGCCCGGCCTCGGCGGGTGCCTGGGCGATAGCGGCGGCGAACATCTCGCGGTAGGTGTCCTGACCGCGAAACAGGATCTCGCGCTTGTCGGCGAAGTGACGAAAAAACGTTCGCTTGGTCAACCCCGCGCGCTCGGCGATGTCGGCGACCGTGACATTTTCATATCCGCGGTCAGCGAACAATTCCACCGCAGCCACTCCCAACCGCTCAGCGGCGTTGGGTTCCCAGCGACTCATGTCCGCATTCTAAAGTGCGCACCGCGCCCCTATGGCACCAAGTGACATCACCATGCTAGTGTGATGACACTAGGTGCCATGACGTTGGCATTCTCGACGACTCAAATGAGCACCCAGCGTGTAGACGGGAACGCAATGAAGGATCTTCGCGCAGAGTACGGCCAGTACGCGGTCGTCACCGGGGCGTCCTCGGGCATCGGAGAGCAATTCGCACGGCATCTCAGCGCCGCAGGCGTGAACGTGGTCCTGGTGGCACGCCGCAAAGACCGTCTGGAGAGTTTGGCCACCGAGCTTTCCCTCGCCCACGGAACCGACAACCTCGTGGTCGCCCTGGACTTGCTCGCCGACGGTGCAGTGGACGAATTGTCCCGTCAAATAGCCAATCTCGACGTCGGGATCGTAGTGGCGAACGCTGGAATCGCATCTTCCGGGCCGCTGGTGAACAGTTCCCTCGCCTATGAACTCGAAGTCCTCACCCTCGACGCGGTGGTGCCACTGCAGATGGCGCACCACTTCGGACGTGACTTCGCGCGACGGGGCCGCGGAGCCATCGTTTTGGTAGCGTCCACCCTCGAGGCCAGCCCCGCACCCTACGCGGCCAACTATGCCGCGGTGAAGGCTTACGTGTCCTCGCTCGGCCAGGCGTTGCACTACGAACTGAAAAAGGACGGCGTCGACGTCCTGGTCGTATCCCCCGGGATGACGAAAACCGAGATCACCGAACGCTCCGTGGGCCTCGACTTCGAGAAGATCGGCGGCCCAAGGATGGCGGCGTCACGGGTTGCCGAGGTGGCATTGAACAACCTGGCGCGGCGGGCCCGCGTCATCCCCGGCGCCACCAACAACGCCGCGGATCTGCTGATCAAACACCTGCTCCCGCGTTCGTGGGCGGTCAACACGTTCGGCTGGTTGTTCGGCCGCGCTCTCGTCGAGACGACGCCGCAAGGCGCTGAAACGTAAAACCATTCCGCTGCGGCACCTTTCGAAAGGATCCATCCCTTGCGCATTCCCGGTATGTCAGTCGATATCCCTATCGAGATGGTCGCGAGCATGATCCGGCCCGAATTCGCCAACCTGGCGCCGGTGGAAGTCTTCCCAGGGGTGGCGAGCCATCTGGATCGCCCGTATGCCACCGTCATCGGATTCCGCCAACTCACCCTGGATCTGCACATCCCGCACCGACCGGTGCGAACACCCGTTCCCGTTGTGGTTTACGCCCATCCGGGAGGGTTCTTCACCGGCATCAAACAGATGGGGCCGTGGAGGTTCCTGCTCGAGGCGGGGCTGGCTGTGGTCTCCGTCCAGTACCGGCTCAGCGGTGAGGCCGTCTTTCCCGCCGCCATTCACGATGTCGCCGCCGCTGTGCGCTGGGTGCGGGCCAATGCCGACCAGTACGGCTTGGATGCCGACCGGATGGTGGGCTTGGGTTCCAGCGCGGGTGCTTACCTCATCAGTGCGGTCGCACTCGCCGGCGACAACAGCGACCTCGTTGGCAGCATCGAACCGTACGCGGAGGTGTCCTGCGCATTGACCGCCGTCGTGGAGCACTACGGACCCACCGATTTTCTCAAACACGATGACGACGCACGCCCCGACGCCGTCGAACGGATGAACGGTCCAGACAGCACACTCGCGAGGTTTTTCGGGTTCGTGCCCGCCGACCGGCCCGAGGTGGTGGAGCGCGGAAATTTGTGCCATCTGGCGCACCCGGGCGCGCCGCCGTTCCTGATCGTCCACGGCGACCGGGATCGTCGCGTCGGAATCGAGCAGGCTCGGCGCCTTCATCGAGCACTGTCAGCGGCGGGTGTTCGGGCAGACCTGGTCGAGATCGCCGGCGGCGACCACGGGTCGCCCCACTTCGACGCACCGCCCCTGCACGAGACAACGCTGGCGTTCCTCGAATCCGTTCTCGCACAGCCCCTTCACCGTTAACACACCACACACGGATCGGAGATCTCACGTGCCCACACTGAAGCGAATTCAGTATCACCGCTACGGAGGACCAGAGGTCATGCGGCTCGAAGACTTCGAGCCCAGGCAACTGGGCCCCGACGACGTTCTCGTCCGGGTCCGCGCAGCCGCCGTCAACCCGATGGATATCGGACTACGCAACGGCAAAATGAAGATGGTCACCGGCCGTCGCTTCCCACGTGGACTGGGCCATGACTTCGCTGGCATCGTCGAGGCCGTCGGCAAGAACGTCACCCGCCTTCGCGTGGGTGACGAAGTCCTCGGCGCCGCGTCGATCAAAGAGGCGGGCGCGTTCGCCGACGTCGTCGTGGCCGACCAAATCAGCGTCGCGAAGAAACCCGCGGAACTGTCGTTCGAGGCGGCGGCGGCCCTTCCCATCGCCGCGGGGACCGCGTATCAAGCCCTTTTCAAGATCGCGAGGCTGCAGCCGGGCGAGTCGGTATTCGTGCATGCCTGCCTTGGCGCAGTCGGCCGCTCAGCCGTGCAACTCGCGTCCGCCAACGGGGCGACCGTGGCGGGCAGCTGTCGTCCCGGCTCGGAGGCCGAGGCACGGGACCTCGGTGTCGATCCCATCGTGGACTTCGACTTTGACCCCACCGCGCTGCGCCGGCGATTCGACGTCGTCCTGGACAGCGCCGGCAAACTGCCGATCAAGAAGGCCCGAGCGATCCTGGCCCCCAAGGGGCGAATCCTGAGCGTCATGCCCAGTCCGGCAAACATGGTCAGAAGCGCCCTGCCCGGCCCATTCCACGTCGTGATCGGCAAAGAAGACATCGCTGATCTCGAGGGGCTCACGCGCATCGCCGCCGAGGGCCATCTCCGGCTACCGATCGCCCAAGCGGTGCCGCTGTCGCAAGCAATCCCAGCGCTGACCGAACTGGAGGAAAACGGAACCGCGAAGCGAGGCAAGTTAATCGTCGTGCCGGGATAGCAGGCTCAGATTGCCGCGCCCGGGTTCAAAATGCCCTGCGGATCCAGCGCCTTCTTGATGCGTTGGTTCAACTCCATCACGTCGGGCCCCAGATAGCCGGCCAGCCAGGGCCGCTTCAACCGGCCGACGCCGTGCTCGCCGGTGATGGTGCCGCCCAGGCCGACGGCCAGATCCATGATCTCGCCGAACGCCAGGTGCGCGCGTTCCGTCATGTCGGCGTCGGCGGGGTCGTAGACGATCAGCGGGTGGGTATTGCCGTCACCCGCATGCGCGATCACCGAGATCATCAGGTCGCGCTCCGACGCGACGCGTTCGATGCCCGTCACCAGCCGGCCCAGCGCCGGCAGCGGCACGCCGACGTCCTCGAGCAGGAGCGACCCCTTGGCCTCGACGGCCGGGATGCAGAACCGCCGGGCGACCACGAACGCCTCGCCCTCGTCGGGATCGTCGGTCGAAAACACTTCCGTCGCAGCGTGTTCCGCGAATACCTCGGCCATGATCTCGGCGTCCTCGCTGCCGGCGCGGCCGCGCTCGTCGGATCCGGCCACCAGCATGGCGGCCGCCCCGCGGTCGAGATCCATGCGCAGGGTGTCCTCGACGGCGTTGATCGCCACCGAGTCCATGAACTCCAGCATCGAGGGACGAAGCCGCGCGGTGACGCCGAGCACCGCCTCGACCGCGTCCTCGACGGTGGCGAAGCTGGCCACCACGATGCTGGACGCGTTCTGCTTGGGCACCAGCCGCAGCGTCACCTCCGTGACGACGCCTAGGGTGCCCTCGCTGCCGACGAACAGCTTGGTCAGCGACAGGCCCGCGACGTCCTTCAACCGTGGTCCGCCCAGCCGCACGGCCGTCCCGTCGGCCAGCACCACCTGCATGCCCAGCACGTAGTCGGTAGTGACGCCGTACTTCACGCAGCACAGCCCGCCGGCGTTGGTGGCGATGTTGCCGCCGATGCTGCAGATCTCGAACGACGACGGATCGGGCGGATACCACAGGCCGTGCTCGGCGACGGCCTTCTTCACCTCGGCGTTGAACAGTCCCGGCTGGCATACGGCGGTGCGGGTCACCGGGTCGACGGTGATGTCGCGCATCTTCTCGGTGGACAACACGATGCCGTCGTCCAGCGCGGTCGCCCCGCCGGACAGGCCGCTGCCGGCACCGCGCGTCACGACGGGCACCCGGTGGGCGGTGGCCCAGCGCAGCACGGTCTGCACGTCTTCGGTGCGCCGCGGCCGCACTACGGCCAGCGGCTTGCCGGCCGACGGGTCGAAGGCACGGTCCTGGCGATAACCCTCGGTGACGGTCGGGTCGGTGACCACCATCCCGTCGGGTAGATCGGAGATCAGGCTGGCCAGGGCGTCAGAGCTCACGGCCCGATCCTAAGCCCGTGTCACAGGCCGGGGCCCTCGGCGAACTCCGGCGCGCGGTCCAGTTCCCGCAGCGACGGCAACCGGCAGGCGGTGACGCCGATCAGCAGGATCGGCACCGCCAGCACCAGGAACGTGACCTGCAGACCGGCCGCGTCGGTCAGCGGACCGGCCACCAGCAACCCCACCGGGCCCGCCGCATAGGTCAACCCGGTCATCACCCCGACCACCCGGCCGCGCAGCCGGTGCGGCGCCCGGGTCTGCATCATGTAGTTGTAGATCGGCTGGATCGGCCCGTAGACCACGCCGGTGATCGCGCACAGCACCAGGATCACCGGCAGCGGCGGCAGCAAAGCCACCCCGACGGTCGCCGCACCGAAGGTGAGCGTCGCCGTCAGCACGGCCGTGCGTCGGCCCACGTGATTCGAGAGCGCGGCGTAGCCCAGCGCTCCCGCCACGCCGCCGAACCCGATCGCCATTAACGCCCACCCCAGTTGCGCGGGTTGGTGCTGGTCGGAGAAATACTTCGGGAACAGCACGCTTTCCATCGGCAGGTACAGCGCGGTGACGGCCAGGTCGATCAAGCCGAGGGTGCGCAGCACCCGCATGTGCCACACGAAGCGCAGTCCCTCGGCGATGCCGGACAGCCACCCGTCGGGCCGGGTCTCGCGCGCGGGCTTGCCGGTGCCCGCGAGCCGCAGCGACCCGATGGTCAGGATGGACAGCCCGAACAACCCCGCCGTCACCCACATCGTGTTGATGCCGCCGACCGTGGCGATCATCAGTCCGCCGATGCCCGGACCCACGATGAACCCCAGATTCAAAACGGCCTCGTAGACACTGTTGGTGCGGGCCAGCGACCAGCCCGCGCGGCCGGCCGCCTCGGGCAGCATCGACTCGCGCGCCGTCGTCCCCGCCGGATCGAACCCGGCCGCGAAGAAGGCCAAGACGGCCAGCACCGCCAGGTTGAGCGCGTGCGATCCGAGCCACCACGCGATCAGCGGCACCGCGGTCACCGCGGTCCCGGACAGCGCATCGGAGATGAGCGAGACTCGGCGGCGCCCGAAGTAGTCGACCGCCGCGCCGGCGACGAGGGTGGACAACACCAGCGGCAACGTCATGGCCAGGGCGACGGCCGACGCGTCGCGCGCGCTGTTGTGGTGCTGCAGCGCCAGCCACGGGAAGGCGACGATCGAGATGCCGCTACCCGCGGTCGCCATCAACGTGGCGAACAGGATCAGGAACGCTGGGCCGCCGCTTTTCATTGGAATATCGCCGCCGAATGTATGCCAAAGCCCTGTTCGCGGCGACCGATTTTTTCCGCTCATGCAGGATGTTGATGTGCTCGCCCACCCACGTACCGGCCAGTCGTTCGGCTCACCGGTCGGTGCCGGCACCGGATGGCCGGGTGATCCGGCCACCCCGCAGACCCCGGTGGCGGCCGACGCCGCCGCGGTCGCCGAACTCGCCGAGCGCGCCGGCTCGATTCCCGAAATCGACGCTCTGGTCAGCGTCTGCCGGGCCTGCCCGCGCCTGGTCGACTGGCGCGAGGACGTCGCCGTCGTCAAGCGTCGGGCCTTTGCCGACCAACCGTATTGGGGGAGGCCGGTGCCCAGCTGGGGGTCGGCGCGGCCCCGGTTGCTGATCGTCGGATTGGCGCCCGCCGCCCACGGCGCCAACCGGACGGGACGGATGTTCACCGGCGACCGCTCGGGCGACCAGTTGTACGCGGCGCTGTACCGGGCCGGGCTGGTGAACCAACCGACCAGCGTCGACGCCGCGGATGGCTTGCGGACCAAGAACATTCGCATCGTCGCGCCGGTGCGGTGCGCGCCTCCCGCCAACGCGCCGACGCCGCAGGAGCGCGACACCTGCTGGCCCTGGCTGCAGGCCGAATGGCGGTTGGTCTCCGCGGATGTTCGCGTGGTGGTGGCCCTGGGCGGATTCGGCTGGCAGATCGCGCTGCGGCTGCCGGGCGCCACGACCGGGCGAAAGCCCCGGTTCGGCCACGGCGTCGTCGCTGATCTGGCGCCCGGTGTACGCCTGCTCGGCTGCTACCACCCGAGCCAGCAAAACATGTTCACCGGTAGGTTGACACCAGCAATGCTCGACGACGTCTTCGGTGACGCTAAGGAACTGGCAGGAATCAAGTGACTGACGTTCTGGTATCCGGTGCCAGCGTGGCGGGTGCTGCGGCCGCGTTTTGGCTTGGGCAGCATGGCTTTTCAGTCACCGTGGTGGAGCGCCATCGGGGGCCGCGGCCGGGCGGTCAGGCGATCGACGTGCGGGGGCCGGCGCTGACGGTGCTCGACAGGATGGGGCTGCTGGGCGCCGCCCAGAAGCGCAAGACGCAAATCCGGGGGTCGTCGGTCGTCGACCGTGACGGCAACGAATTGTCCCGGGACACCGAATCGACACCTACCGGTGGGCCCATCGATAGCCCCAACATCGAGCTGTTGCGCGACGATTTGGTCGAATTGCTGTACGGCGCAAGCCAATGGACGGCCGAATACCTCTTCGACGACACCATCACCGCCCTGGACGACGACGGGACGGCGGTCCGCGTGACCTTCGAGCGCGCCGCGCCGCGCAGTTTCGACCTCGTCATCGGCGCCGACGGATTGCACTCCAACGTGCGGCGGTTGGTCTTCGGGCCCGAAGACGACTTCATCGAGAGGCTGGGCACACACGCGGCGATCTTCACCGTGCCCAATTTTCTGGACCTGGACTACTGGCAGATATGGCACTACGGCGACTCCACCATGGCGGGGGTCTACAGCGCGCGTAACAACGCCGAGGCGCGGGCCATGTTGGGCTTCATGGACGCCGATCTGCGGATCGACTATCGCGACACCGAGGCCCAATTCGCCGAGCTTGCGCGGCGGATGGCCGACGACGGCTGGGTCCGCCCGCAACTGCTGGAGCACATGCGCGGCGCGCCGGACTTCTACTTCGACGAGATGTCGCAGATCAAGATGGATCGCTGGGCGCGGGGCCGGGTGGCGCTGGTCGGCGACGCCGGATACTGCTGCTCGCCCCTGTCGGGCCAGGGCACCAGCGTCGCGCTGCTGGGCGCCTACATCCTGGCCGGCGAACTCAAGGCGGCGACCGAGGGCGAGACGCTCGATCATGCGGCGGGCTTCGCCAACTACCACCGCGAGTTCAGCGACTACGTCAAGCGCAACCAATGGCTGGTCGTTGACAACATTCCGGGCGGCGCGCCGATACCCCAGGAGGTGTTCGACCGCATCGTCGCCTCGATCAGCCTCAAGGAGTACTGAGCCGAGCGGGAACGTTTGCCGGCCCGCGCGCGTTGACGCCAACGTGCGTCTTTCCGTCCTTGATCTCATCCCGGTGCGCACCGACCAGACCACTGGCGACGCGCTGGCGGCCACCGTGCAACTGGCCCAGGCCGCGGATCGGCTGGGCTTCACCCGCTACTGGGTCGCGGAGCACCACAACATGCCGTCGGTGGGTGCCACCAGCCCACCGGTGGTGCTCGCCTACCTGGCCGCGCAGACCGCGCAGCTTCGGCTCGGCTCGGGTGGCGTGATGCTGCCCAACCACGCGCCGCTGGCCGTGGCCGAGCAGTTCGCGCTGCTGGAGGCCGCCGCCCCGGGGCGCATCGACCTCGGCATCGGCCGCGCACCCGGCTCCGATCCGGTGACGTCGTATGCGCTGCGCGGCGGTCGGGACGATCGTGACATCGAGAACTTCCCGGAGTACCTCGACGACGTGGCGGCGCTGATGAGCGCTCGCGGCGTGCGGGTCCCGCTGCGCTCGGGTGATTACACCCTCAAGGCCACCCCGGCCGCGGCGGGCGAACCGCGGCTGTGGCTGCTGGGTTCGTCGATGTACTCGGCGCATCTGGCCGCCGCCAAGGGGTTGCCGTATGTGTTCGCGCATCACTTCTCCGGCAATGGAACCGAGGAGGCGCTCGAGGTCTACCGTTCGCGATTCAAGCCCAGCGAGCTGACCGCCGAGCCGCTGACCTTCCTGACGGTGAACGCCGCCGTGGCCGAAACTCACGAAGAGGCAACGGCTTTGATGTTACCCAACCTGCAGATGATGGCCCGGTTGCGGACCGGGCAGCCGCTCGGGCCGGTGCCGCTGGTCGAGGAGGCCGCGGTCGCCCAGTTGACCGGCCAGCAGCAGCGGATCGTGGAGAGCGGGCTGCAGCGCGCCGTCCTGGGGGCGCCGGCGGAGGCCGCTGAGCAGATCCGGGCACTGGCCGACCGGTTCGGCGTCGACGAAGTCATGGTCAATCCGGTGGCATCGGCGCGCCGCGGCACCGATCCCGGCACCGCGCCGGCGCGGGTCGCGACGCTGGAACTGCTGGCCAAAGAGCTGTTCTGACACCGCGGGCGGTGACGCTCACCCGTTGGACTGGGTCGGGTGCGGGTTGGGTGCGTGGTTGGCGATCCAGTCTCGCAGGTCATCCGGCGGCAACGGCGGGGTGTGCACGAAGCCCTGGGTGATGGTGCAGCCATACCGGCGCAGGGCGTTCAGGGTGGCCTCATTCTCGACCCCCTCGGCCACCAGGTCGGCGCCCAGATTGGACGCCAGCGCCACCGTCGAGCGCACGATGGCCACCGACCGCGCGTCGTGGGCCAACCGCGCCACGAAAATCCGGTCGAGCTTCAGCTCGTCGACCGAAACCTCTTGCAGCCGAGCCAAAGACGACCAACCGGTACCGTAATCGTCGAGCGAGATCCGGATTCCCAGGCTCTGCAGCGCGGCGACGGTGTTGCGGGAACGCACCGAGTCCACCAGTGCGCTCTCGGTGATCTCGAGGATCAGCGCCTCGGCGGGCAGGTCGTAATTGGCGAGCAGCCGCTCGACGGTGCCGACGAGTTCGATGTCCAGCAGGTTGGTCGTCGACAGGTTCACCGCGACGGTGAGCGGCATGCCCTGCTCGCGCCAGGAGCGGACCTGCGCGAGAGCCATGCTCAGCGTGCGGTTGGAGATCTTGCGCATCAGCCCGGCGCGTTCGGCGACGTTCAGAAACTCCTCGGGCAGCAGCGTCCCTCGGGTGGGGTGCTGCCAGCGCAGCACCGCCTCGACGCTGTGGACGCTGCCGTCGCGGCCGTCGATCTTGGGTTGGTAGTGCAATTGCAGCTCGTCGGTATCGAACAACGCCGTGCGTAATTCTTCGATCAGGCTGGGGTCATTGTCGCGATACGCCTCGAACGAGGAGTCGTAGACCGCGATCTTGCTGCGGGCGGATTTGGCGTGGGCCATGGTGATTTCGGCGCGGCTCAGCAGCTCCTCGGGGGAGTCGCAGTGGTCCGGGCACAGCGCGATGGCGATGCGGGCGTCCACTTGCACGGTGATCGGGTCCAAAGCGATTGGCTCGCTGAGGGCTTCGAGCAGGCGACCCGCCGACGCGCTGGCCGCGGTGAGGTTGGCCCCATCCGACAGCAGCACGGCGAATTGGTCTTCGCCCACCCGTGCCAGCAGATCGTCGCGGCGGACGCAGCCGGTCAACCGGTTTGCGATGTGACACAGCAGCTCGTCGCCGAACTGTCTGCCGATGGAGTCGGTGATCTCGTGAAAATCGCTCAGGCTCAACAACAACAGCGCCCGGCGCGCATGCGCCCGGGTCGGCATCGACGGGCTTTCCGGTGGCGGCGAAACGGGCAACCCGGTCAGGGCCGTCGCCAGTGAGCGCCGGTTGGGCAGCGCCGTCAGCTCGTCGGTCATGGCGAGTTTGTCGTTGGTCTCCAGCAGGCTGGCGTCCCGGAAGGTCAGCGCGAACCGCCCGGCCGCCACGACCAGGCTCAGCGCCGCCAGCGTCGCCGCGAGCCGCGAATGGTGGGCCAGGACGATCACGGCCAAGGCGACAACGGCCGATGCCACCGGAGTGGCGTAGGGCGCGATCCGCCCTCGCGATGGCGGCGTGATCGACGACGATCTGGCCCAACTCGCCATGGCGATCAGTAACGACGACGCGGCCCAGCACGCATCCAGCAGGGATCCGGTCCGATATAGGCCGGCCGACGTCTCGAACAGATACGCTGCGTCCGCGAACGCAAACAGGACCAATCCGGCCACCAGCAGCGCCCAGCGAATCTCGTTGCGCCAGCCCAGGATCGGCAACATGCCGGCGGCCAGGGCCAGCAGCACCAGATCGCTCCACGGATAGGCGATGCCCACCCACACCGTCGCCGGTGCCCGCACCGCGGCCGCCCGGATCGGACCCGCCGTCAGCGCCGCGGCCACGGCCGCCAGCGTCAGGGCGCAGATGAGCGAGTCGAGCTGAACCGGGATCGGCAGCCGTTTGAGCCGTGCCCGCATGAGCAAGAGCAGCCCGGCGTAGACGAAGGGGTAGTACGCGAGATACTCCGGATCGGCCACCGACGGGGATCGGCCGCTGGGCACCCACAGGGCATAGACGACGTCGCCCACGGCCGAGCACGCCATGCCGGCGGCGATCAACGCCCAGGCCAACCGGTCGGCCGGAACCCGGCACGCGCGAAGGGCGATCAGTCCGGCCGCCACCACGGTCAGCGCCGTGTACAGGGCGGCTGCGGAGAGGATGCCGTGTCCGGCATTGGGGCGGACAGCGTTGGACACCGCGAAGGCGACCACCCCGATCGCCAGCAGCACCAGGGCGGTCCGGACGTCGCGTGGCGGCCAGCGGACGGCGTCGGGCGCATCCTCGGGCTCGGCCGCTGTGGCGGTCGCGACCTCGGAGGTAATTCGGGGCTCCGGCGGTGTCTGGCCGTCACCGCCAAGGGCGCGGGCCGCCGCCGAGGGTCTGGTCGAACCCGGCGCCGGCGGAAACGCATACGGCAGCGGCAGGTCGGGCATGAAGCTGCGAATGCATTGGCCGCCTTCGCGTTTGGCGGCGTACATGGCCAAGTCCGCGTGCCGCAGCAGCTGATCGACCGTGCAGTTCGTCGCGCCGGTGGCCACCGTGAATCCGATGCTCGGCCGCACGGTGATCGGAATGCCCTCGATCAGGATGGCGCCGGTGAAGGCGTCGAGAATGCGATGCGCGGCCGCCTGCGATTCCTCGACGGAGGCTTCGATGACCGCCGCGAATTCGTCGCCGCCGAGCCGGGCGATGGTGCCCTGTTCGCCCAGCGCCGCGGTGAGCCGGCCGGCGACCCGGACCAGGAGTTCGTCCCCGGCCGGATGGCCCAGGGCGTCGTTGACCGCCTTGAAGTTGTCGAGGTCCAGACACAACACCGCAATCGGCGTGCCGTCGGGGCGTCGCCGCGCGACGGCCTGGTCCAGCCGGTGCAGGAAAAGCGCCCGGTTGGCCAGGCCGGTCAGGTTGTCGCGGAAGGCCTCCCGCGCAACCTCCGACAGCAGATTCTGGTTTTCGACGAGGACGACGAACTGGCGCGCCAAGACGGCGGCCACCAGGATGCCGAGCGCGGCCAGCATCGGTTCGTGCATCGCGTTGCCCGCCGCGTGTCCCCAGCCCACGGTTGCCGCCAGGATCAGCGGCAGGTAGGGCAGCCACAGGCGGGTGCGGAACTCGATCTCGTCCGGCGATGCCGGCGTGGGGCGCTCGTGCACGCCGGCCGCCGCGGCCAGCGCCAGCATCGCCAGCCCGGCCACCCGCATCACGTCACCGACGTCGCCGGTGTGGTAGCTGCCGATGCCGGTGTAGAAGACCAGCATCATGTCGGCGACGCTGATCGTCGCGACGCCGGCGGCGACCAGGCTCCGGCTCGGCCGGTCGCCGGGGCGCGCCCGCGACAGCATCAGGATCGCCGTCGTCAGCAAGACGATGTCGTTGAAGATCTCCGCCAGCGTCGCCAGCCGGGTGCCCGTCCGCTCCTGCAGCTGCGCTTCGACGACGAACACCCAGGAGATGACGAACAGCGAGGTGGCCACGATGAGTCCGTCGAGCAGCAGCCGCCGGGGGCTGTTGCGGGACAGCTGGGACAGCAGCATCAGCGACACCATGGCGCCGACCGGCCACAGCAGCAGCACGATCTCGGAGGCCGCCGGGTGGGCGGCGTGTTCGACCTCCGGTCGCACGTCGTAGACCGCCCAGATGGTCTCGCCCACCGCCCAGCCGAGCAGGGCCGTTACCAGTGCCAGCCACCCGTAACGCTGCCGTCCGGACGTGCGTCGGGCCGCGCGACCGGCCAATGCCGCGGCGACCACCAGACATACCGCGATGACGAACTGGTTGACCGGCCGAGTCCCGTAGGGGCCGTGCCAGCCCCGCACCGAGGACAGCAACAGCAGCAATTCGGCGACGCCGAATGCGGCGGCGAGCATCCAGCCGGCGCGCGGGGGCACCCCCGACCGCCGCCACGGACTTACCGCCCAGCGTTGCATCACCGCTCCAGCCGATCCCCTGCTGTGTGGCGAAGAATGAACAACTTCACCACGGGTTACTGGGCATTAAACCGCTGCTGATGTTCGCCAAGTGGGGCTTTTGCCAGGTTGGGGCGGGGTGCGGCGGTCGCCGGTGGGCTCAATCGGGCTGACTTGCATCGATGCGGGCCAGCGCGTTGCGCAGAATCTGGCCGGTGGCGTCCCGGTCGGGGTCGCGGCGCAGCAGCATTCCCTTGGCCACCGACAGCTTGTCGCCGTTGCGACGGGGCAGAACGTGCAGGTGGATGTGGAACACCGTCTGGAAAGCGGCGCGGCCGTCGTTGACGGCGATGTTGGTGGCGTCGGCGAGTTCGGTGGTCCGCGCGGCCCGGGCGATGCGTTGACCCAGGGTGACCATCCCGGCCAGGGTCTCCGGCGCGGTGTCGGTGAGATCGACGCTGTGCCGCTTGGGCAGCACGAGCGTGTGGCCGCGGGTGAATGGGCGGATGTCGAGGATGGCCAGGTAGTCGTCGTCTTCGTAGATCCGGATGGCCGGGGCTTCGCCGGCGACGATCGCACAGAACACGCAGGACATGTCGCCCACGGTACTGGCTGCTTCGCCATGGCCACGCCGAGACCATCCGGGGCGTGCCTCCAATCGCGGGATACGCTGCCGCGGTGAACGATCTCGCCTTCGCCGGCGCGGCGGCACAAGCGCG
This sequence comes from Mycobacterium colombiense, assembly GCF_003284975.1. Classification (GTDB taxonomy): domain Bacteria; phylum Actinomycetota; class Actinomycetes; order Mycobacteriales; family Mycobacteriaceae; genus Mycobacterium; species Mycobacterium europaeum_A. Next base: position 17,391 of record NZ_QMEU01000033.1, on the reverse strand, counting down.
CATGCTGGCCAACGGTGAACTGACCGCGCCGGAGTTGCTCGAGGTCTACCTGGAGCGGATAGCGCGGCTGGACAGCCAGCTGCGGTGCTACCGCGTGGTGCTCGCCGATCAAGCTCGTTACGAGGCGGCCGCGGCGCAGGAGCGCCTGGACGCGGGCGAGCGGCTGCCGTTGCTCGGCGTGCCGGTCGCGATCAAAGACGACGTCGACGTCGCCGGACAGGTGACGACGTTCGGCAGCGGCGGACACCGGCCCGCCGTCACCTCCGATGCGGAGGTGGTGCGCCGGTTGCGCGCCGCGGGTGCGGTGATCATCGGCAAGACCAATGTGCCCGAGCTGATGATGCTGCCCTACACCGAGTCGATGACCTTCGGAGCCACCCGCAATCCGTGGAACCCCACCCGCACCCCGGGCGGCAGCAGCGGGGGAAGCGCCGCCGCGGTCGCCGCCGGGTTGGCGTCGCTTGCCTTGGGATCCGACGGGGGCGGCTCGATTCGCATCCCGGCGACGTGGTGCGGGCTGTTCGGCTTGAAGCCGCAGCGCGACCGGGTGTCGTTGGAACCGCACGACGATGCCTGGTACGGGCTGAGCGTCAACGGCCCGATCACGCGCTCGGTGCTGGACGCGGCGGTGTTCCTGGATGCGACGTCGACGGTGCCCGGTCCCGAAGGGGAGTTCGTGACGGCGGCGGGTCGCAGCCCCGGCCGGTTGCGAATTGCGTTGAGCACCAAGGTGCCAACCCCGTTGCCGGTCCGGGTGGGCAAGGCGGAGCTGACGGCGGTCGAGCAGGCCGGTGCGCTGCTGCGCGATCTCGGCCATGACGTCATCAGGGCCGATCCCGAGTATCCGGCCTCGGCGATGTTCGCCAACTATCTGCCCCGATATCTGCGCGGTATCTGCGACGACGCGGACGCGCTGGCCCATCCCGAACGTCTGGAGGCGCGCACCCGCAACATCGCCCGCATGGGTTCGTTCTTTTCGGACCGGCGGATGGAGGCGATCCGGGCCAACGAGGATGGCGTGGTCTCGCGGATCCAGGCGATCTTCGCCGACGTCGACGTCGTCGTCACGCCCGGTACGGCGACGGGCCCGTCGCGCATCGGCGCCTATCAACGCCGCGGCGCGGTGTCGACGCTGCTGAGAGTCGGTCGATACGTTCCCTACCAACAGGTTTGGAACCTGACCGGGCAGCCCGCAGCGGTGGTGCCGTGGGACCTCGACGGCGACCGGCTGCCGTTGTCGGTCCAACTCGTCGGCAGGCCGTATGACGAGGCGACGCTGCTGTCGCTGTCGGCGCAGATCGAAGCGGCCCGTCCGTGGGCCCTGCGGCGACCGCCGGTGTCGTGATGGGCGCCTAGCCGCAGCAGCGGTGTGTTCATCACCGCACATCATGGCTGGCCGGCATTGTAGGTTGACGAACGTGCAGGACGGGGCCGACCAGAACATCGACGATTTGCTCGAGGGGCTCGAGGGAACCGCGCGCACCGAGCGCGCCGAATTGGTGCGGTGGCTGCTCGAGCAGGGCATCACCACCGAGGAGATCCGGACCACCAACCCGCCCCTGCTGCTGGCCACCCGCCATCTGATCGGCGATGACGGCACCTACGTGTCGACCCGGGAGATCAGCGAGACCCACGGCATCGACCTGGGGCTGTTGCAGCGCGTGCAGCGTGCCATCGGCCTGGTTCGCGTGGACGATCCCGACGCGGTCGTTCACATGCGTGCCGACGGCGAAGCCGCTGCCTTCTCCCAGCGATTCGTCGAGCTGGGCCTGGATCCCGAACAGGTGGTTCTCGTGGTTCAGGTGCTGGCCGAAGGTCTGTCGCGGGCCGCCGAAGTCATGCGCTACACGGCGCTCTCGGCGATCATGCGGCCGGGTAACAGCGAGCTCGAAATCGCCAAGGCGTCAAAGGCTTTGGTGGGGGAGATCGCGCCCATGCTCGGCCCGATGATCGAGCACATGTTGTTCATGCAGCTGCGCCACATGATGGAAACCGAGGCGATCAACGCCGCGGAGCGGGCCGCCGGTGAGCCGCTGCCCGGGGCGCGCCAGATCACCGTTGCCTTCGCGGATCTGGTCGGCTTCACCCGGATCGGTGAGGCGGTGTCGCCCGAGGAACTGGGACATCTGGCGAACCGGCTGGCCATCCTCGCCCGGGACATGACAGTGCCGCCGGTGCGGTTCATCAAGACCATCGGTGACGCGGTCATGTTCGTCTGCCCTGATCCGCTACCGCTGCTCGACGTCATCGTCAAGCTCGTCGAGGCCGTCGACACCGACAACGACTTCCCCCGGCTGCGGGCCGGGGTGGCCTCCGGCATGGCGGTCAGCCGGGCCGGCGACTGGTTCGGCAGCCCGGTCAACGTGGCGAGCCGCGTCACCAACGTGGCGCGCCCGGGCACGGTCCTGGTCGCGGATTCGGTCTGGGACTTGATCGGCGACAGCGGCGAGTTCTCCGGTTCATTCGCCGGCGCCCGGCGCCTCAAGGGCATCAAGAACGAGGTGAAGCTCTTCCGCGTGCGGCGCGGCGACGGCGACTGACGGGTTCGCGCTGCCCGGGCCAGAGCGGTGCCCGACGCATGGGCAGGCCCGGTGCGACTCTAGGGGGCGTTTGACGACGTCTTATGCGTGTCCTACGCGGCCGGATTCCTACCCCGTGTTCCAGCGCTTCGAATTGGTCGCTTCCCGGGCCTGCTTCGCTAACCAAAATACGCCGACCAACAGCCCGGATCAACGGTTTTCCGAGGCGGTTCGTGTGCTGGAGAACCGCCGCTTGCGACGGCCGCGCCGGTCGGTCGTTTCGCTGCCGGTGAACGGCAGTTCCCTAACACATGTAACGGTGTAATCATGTAATCATGAAAGCCCATCACACACAAAGGCGGTACGGCCGCCCCGGCGGCTGGCAGCAAGCCCAGCAACCCGACGCCAGCGACGCCGCGGAGTGGTTCGCCGGGCGTCTGCCGGAAAGCTGGTTCGACGGGGACCCCACGGTGGTCGTCGACCGCGAAGAGATCACCGTCATCGGCAAGCTCCCGGACCCGAACAGTGCGGAAGGCGAAGCGAGCGAGGCTCGCGCGGCCGGGCGCGCGTCGCGGTTCCGCGAGGACACCCGCTCGGAGCGCATGCGCATCGCCGACGAAGCGCAGGATCGCTACGGCCGCAAGGTCTCCTGGGGCGTCGAGGTCGCCTCCACGGCCGGCACCGAGCGAATCCTGTTCACCCACATCGCCGTACCGGTCATGACGCGGCTGAAGCAACCCGAACGTCAGGTGCTCGACACACTGGTCGACGCCGGCGTCGCCCGATCCCGCGCCGACGCTCTCGCCTGGTCGGTCAAGCTGGTCGGTGAGCACGCCGAAGAGTGGCTGGCCAAACTACGCGGCGCCATGTCGGCCGTCGACGACCTACGCGCGCAGGGCCCCGATCTGCAGTCCTGACAAGCCGTAGCGCGCCTCAGCCCTCGGGCTTCTCGCTGTCGATCTTGGCGACGATCTTGTCGGCGATCTGGGCGCCCTGATCGCTGATGTGGTACCCGCAAGCGTTGATGTCGACGACCACGTTGTTGGCCACGCTGAGCGCGCGCTGGCACTCCCAGCCGTCGGCGCCCTCCTGGGTGTCCATCAGCGTGATCTTCGGTGGACTGCCCTGAAGCTGCGCGAACGTCCACCGATAGGTCTTGCTCTTGTTGGTGACGGTCACCGTCTTGCCGGCGCAGCCTTTCCACTTGTCCGCGGAGGTCTGCACGAAACCCTTGGCCTTGTCGGCGGAGGGAAACAGCACCACGGCCTGGTTGACCCAGTGGTCGTAGTTGTCGCCCGCCTCCGAGGACACCAGGCCACTGACCGCCGAGTAGCCGGTGCCCGCATAGACCGGGTCCTGCGTGGTGTACAGCGCCCCCTGGCAATCGGGCGCGGACACCGTCACCGAGGAGCTGTCCGTCGACGTGATGGGTTTGCCCGGCTGCATCGACGACGAGCCCATCACACCGTTGATGTCGGCCGGGCCGAGCAGCAGGCCGCTGAGGCGTTCGGGGCCCAGCGGGGCGGCCTGCGGTGGTTCCGGCTTGGGGCGAACGACAAGCCAGATGCCGACCCCGGTCGCGATCACGACAAGCACCACGGCGACGGCCGCGATGATCGGCCAGATCGAGCGGTGCGATTTGGGCGGGGGCTGACCCCAGGGCGTCGAACTGGTGAACTGGGGCGGCGCGCCCCAGTTGGCATTGGCGCCTTGATAATACGGCTGACCGGCCGCCGGGATCGGCCCGCTGGCGGGGGTCCACGCCTGACCGCCGTGCGCCGGTATCGGACCGGAACTGGGGGCCGACGGCGGGTCGAACGGCGACGGCGGCGGGGTGTTGAACGTCGGCCCGAACGGCTGCGGGGGCGCCGCGGCGGCGTGGGCTCTGGCGCCGGGGTAGTCGGCGGCGGGCAGTGCGGCTTCCTGGCTGCGGCGCAAGATCGTGGCGGCGCGGTCCTGGTCGGGGTTACTCAGCGCTTCTTTGGCGGCCAGGGCCAGATCACCCGCGCTGGCGTAGCGATCCTCCGGCTTTTTGGCCATGCCGCGGGCGATCACCGCGTCGAAGGCCTTCGGGACGCCCGGGCGCTGCGCGCTGGGCGCGGGAATGGGGTCCATCATGTGAGCGGAGACCAGCACCCCGGCGCTGTCGGCGCGGTAGGGCGGGGTCCCGGTCAAGCACTCGAACAGCACGCAGGCCAACGCGTAGATATCGGCGCGATAGGTGACTTCCGCGTCCGAAAACCGTTCTGGCGCCATGTATTTCCAGGTGCCGACCGCGGTGCCGAGCTGTGTCAGCTTCTCGTCGGTGGTGGCGCTGGCGATGCCGAAGTCGACCAGGTAGGCGAAGTCGTCACGGGTGATGAGAATGTTCTGCGGTTTGATGTCGCGGTGCATCACCCCGGCAGCGTGCGCGGCATCGAGCGCCGACGCGATCTGGGTGATGATGGCGACGGCGCGCGGTGGAGTCAGCGGGCCAAAACGTTTCAGCACGCTGTCCAGGTCCGTGCCCTCGACCAAACGCATCTCGAGGAACATCTGGCCGTCGATTTCGCCGTAGTCGTGCACCGGCACCACGTGCGGTTCCTGCAAACGACCGGCGGTGCGGGCTTCGCGTTTCAACCGCTCGCGAAACACCGGGTCCCGGCTGAAGCTTTCGGACAGGAGTTTGACCGCGACCGTCCACTCTTTGACGGTATGTTCGGCCTCGTAGACCTCACCCATCCCACCGCGGCCCAGCAGCCGCTTTAGGTGGTAGGGGCCAAACATCGACCCCGCCCGTGAGGACTGCTCGTCACTCATTCCTCATCCTTCCAACCCAACCCCTAGCCTGCCGGTCTCTTTCGAGGCTTTGCGGGCAGACACACGATCGCAACCCGTGACTGAGCAATCATGACGGTAAGCGCGCAGGCGTCCCACCGCACGATAACGGGAACAATCGCCGCGCGTGTCGGCGCGGTCGGCTCGCCGTGGTCTCAGGCCTCGCCTTCCTGGTCGGCGGCGACCTGGAAGGTGAATTCGTGGTCGCAAATCCGCACGCGGTCGCCGTCCTCCAGCTTGGCTGCGGAACGGATCCGTTGCTCTCGCACGTGCACGCCGTTCGAGGACCGCAGGTCGTCGATGATGTAGCCGTTTCCGGTGTCGACGATGACGGCATGGTGGCGGCTGACCTTGGGGGAGTCGAGCACGATGTCGTTGTCGCCAAGCCGCCCAATCGTTGTCGATCCTCGCAGCGGATAACTGCGTCCGGACACCTCGTGCAGATAGGCGGCCACCTTGTCGTCGGTCGGGTAGTGCTCGAGCACGGTGATCGCGACCGCCGCGGTCGTCATGGCGTTCTTCTTCACATCCAGCGGCTCCTGGCGCAGGATTTGGTCGTTGAGGGCGCGCAGGTTCTGGCCGGGGTCGATCCCGAGGTCATCGGCAAGCGATTTCTGCACGCGCCGATAGGCCGCCAACGCGTCGGATTGGCGGTCGGCGAGGTAGTAGGCGGTCATCAATTGGGCCCACAGTTGCTCGCGGTACGGATGCTCGGCCGTCAGGGCTTCCAGTTCGGTGATCACGGTAAAGGCGCGTCCGCAGGCGATTTCGGCCTCGGCCTGCGCGGTGTGAGCGAGGATCTTCTCCTCGACCAGCGACGTGGTGAAGGCGTCGACGAAGCGAAATCCGTCCAGGTCCTCGAGCACCGGGCCGCGCCATTCGGCCAGGGCAGCCGACAGGTGCTGACTGGCCTGCTCGAATCGGCCTGCGGCGGCCGCCTGCACGCCGGCGGCCTTTTCGGCGATGAACCGGCCCAGATCGCAACGGTCGTTGGCGACGTTGAGCCGGTAACCCGGCGGTGCCGCGACCAGCACCGTGCGTGGGTCGGCGCCGGCACCGGTCAGCAACTTTCGCAGGTTGGACACGTAGGAGTGGATGCTGGCCCGCGCCCCCGGCGGTGGCGACTCGTCCCACAGGGCGGTGATGAGCCGGTCGACGCCGACCGGGTTGTTGCGGTTCATCAGCAGCATGGCCAGCACCGCCCGCTGTTTGGGTGTGCCCAGTGGCACCAGGGTGCCGTCGACGCTCATCTCCAACGGTCCGAGCAGACCGAATTCGAGGCGCTTGTCCGCCATCCCGCCCACCAGCCTTTCCGCGTCCGCGGCGTCGGATGCCCTGAGTTCACCATTGTGATTGTGACGCCAAGCGGGCGGATTCGTTACGAATCACCACAAACCGTCGAGCTCGGACGGCATGTCGTCCCAACCATCGCCCCGCCGCGGCACCGCACCCGGGGGGCTGAAATGTGTTCGCACCCAGGGCGATAGTGGGTGCGTCGCACGAATTGAATTGCACCGTAGCCTGATATCGAGCAGCGCGGCGCACTCCGGTGCGTGTGCGCGCCGCGTGAATCGAATCGCCGGCGCGGACTAGATCGTGACGACCATCAACTCGTTGCTGGTGTCCCACGACTCGACGAACAGCTTGATCGGGATTTGCTCGTTGCGCCCTTCGGGTGTGCCGCTGTCGTTGAGGTGGACGTTGCCTGCGACGGTGTCGACGCCGGTCACCACCACGGCGTGGTTGGACTCCGGGCGGCCGTCCTTGCCTTTGTCTTCGACGGGCTGGTGCCAGATGAGCTCGGCGTTGAGGCTGACGATCACCTTGTGGCCGCCGCCGAGCGCCCGCTCGAGAGCGGCCATTCCGACCGGGGTGCCGGTCTGCGCGGCGTCGTCCTTGTCGCTGAGGACGGCGCCGATCTTGTACTGGGCGAGCAACTCGGGGATGTCCGCCGTGTTGGCGCCCATTCCGGATTCCGGGTTGCTGGTGGCGGCGGGCTTAGTGTAGATCGAGCCGGGATGCGCGATGCTGGGCGTCGATTGGGCCGTGGCGATGATGTCGTGCTCCGAGGGCGCTACGCCGGTGATCTCGCCGATGACGTCGGCACTCGACATCAGCACGCAGTCGTCGTACTGCTGCTGGCGCCAGAATTGCGCGGCGGCGGTCGGGTCGCCGTAGGTGAGTTGGGACGCTGCGGCTCCGGCCGGGGCCGCCACACCGAGCGCGACCGCGCCGGCGGCCACCCCGAGGGACAGGGTCTTGGCGATGTTGGGGGTCGTCATGGTGCCTCTTCTCGTCTTTCGCCGCGCGGGTCGGGGCTGGGCGGGTGTTGAGAAGAGCTTCGAACGTGCGCCTGGTGGAGTTCTCTACGAATCCTTGGAGCCGTGCGGGGCCGTCGGCTCCCACGGCCGATGGGGGATTTCGATGATCGAAATCCCCCATCGTGGCTCGTTATTCGCTTAGGCGGGCTGACCGGAGAATTGCGGGCAATAGGCCTGGGTGGCCGCCAAGACCACGTGGGCCGCCTGCGGCGGGGTCAGACTGGTGTGCCGGAAGATGTCGACGGTGACCGCGGTCGGCGTCTGGCCGGCGGCCAGTTCGGTGCAGACCTGGTGGCCCGTCTGCACGGCGGCTTGGGTGGACGGGAAAGTGACGCCGAGGCTTTGCATCTGGCCCAGGAACGCCGCGTCGGCGGTCTGCACGGAGCTCGCTGCGGCGGTGCCGGCGAAGCCGACGGCGGCGAGTCCGATGGCGGCGGTGCCGATTGCGGTGGTGGCCATCTGTGTGATGCGGCGGGAGAACATTGCTGCCACCCCTTTCAGGTGCGTTACTGAGTAGGACGATCCCAGCGTCGCGTTTGTTCCTTGGTGTCTTCTCAATAACTTCTTGGTAGCGATCGCGGCCGCTTATCAATGCGCCCGCCAGGCGCTTATGCCTGTGTCATCTCGTAATACGTGCCGCGCCGGGCGAGTAGTTCGGTGTGATTGCCCTGTTCGACGATCCGCCCGGCCTCGACCACCACGATGCGGTCGGCGTCGCGGATCGTCGAAAGTCGGTGCGCGATAATGAAACTCGTGCGATCGCGGCGCAATTCACGCATCGCGTGCTGGATGAGGGCCTCGGTGCGGGTGTCGACCGAGCTGGTCGCCTCGTCCAGGATCAACAGTTGTGGGCGGGCAAGAAACGCGCGCGCGATGGTGATGAGCTGCTTCTCGCCGGCGCTGATGTTGCCTCCGTCACCGCTGATCCGGGTCTGGTAGCCCGCCGGCAGCGTCTGGACGAACCGGTCGACGTAGGCGGCCTTGGCGGCGTCGAGCACCTCGTCCTCACCGGCGTCGGGGCGTCCATAGGCGATGTTCTCCGCGATCGTCCCGTCGAACAGCCAGGTGTCCTGCAGCACCATGCCGATCCGCGACCGCAGCGACCGGCGGTCCAGCGTGCTGATGTCGACCCCGTCGAGCAGGATGTGTCCCGCGTCGACGTCATAGAACCGCATCAGCAGGTTCACCAGCGTGGTTTTGCCCGCTCCCGTCGGCCCGACGATCGCCACCGTGCTGCCCGGTTCGGCCACCATGGACAGGTCCTCGATCACCGGGGTGCCCGGGCGGTAGGCGAAGCTCACATGGGCGAACTCGACGCGTCCACCGGGCCGCGGGGGCGTGCCGGCCCGCAGGGCCGGCACAGGATCCGGCGCCTCCTCGGGCTCGTCGAGCAGCACGAAAATCCGCTCGGCGCTGGCCACCCCGGATTGCAGTGTGTTGTACATGCCGGCGAGCTGGCTCAGTGGCGAGTTGAACTGCCGCACATATTGAATGAACGCCTGGATGTTGCCCAGGGTGATGTGGCCGGTGGCCACCTGCAGGCCGCCCACCACCGCGACGGCGACGTAGCCGAGGTTGCCGATGAACGTCGTCGCCGGTGCCACCAGCCCGGAGAAGAATTGAGCCCCGAAACTGGCCCGGTAGACGTCGTCGTTGAGGGCGCGGAACTGCTCGCGCGCCGCCGCCTGGTGGCCGAACGTCGTGACCACCGTGAAACCGCTGTAGGTCTCCTCGATGTGGGCGTTCAGGCGTCCGATGCTGGTCCACTGCGCGACGAACAGGCGGTGGGAGCGTCGCGCGATCGCCCGCGTCGCCAACAGCGACAGCGGCACCGTCAGCACGGTGATCACCACCAACAGCGGCGAGATGGAAAGCATCATCGCCAGCACCGCCACCACGGTCAGGACCGATGTCAACAGCTGGCTGATCGTCATCGCCAGCGACGATTGGATGTTGTCGACGTCGTTGGTGACCCGGCTCAGCAACTCGCCGCGCTGACGTCCGTCGAAGTAGGACAACGGCAGCCGGTGGATTTTGTCCTCGACATCGGAACGTAAACCCACCATGGTGCGCTGCACGGTGACGTTGAGCAGCCGCGCCTGCATCCAAATCAGCAGCGCCGAAACGAGATAGAGGGCCAATGCCAGCGTCAGCGTTCGTGCGACCGCGCCGAAGTCGACGCCGTGACCCGGGACCACGTTCATCCCGGACAGCAAGTCGGCAAAGGTGTCGGCGCCTCGGCCGCGTGCGGCGGCGACGGCCTGGGCCTTGGTCATCCCGGCGGGCAGCTGGCGCCCGATGACGCCGTTGAACAGCAAGTCGGTGGCGTGCCCCAGGATTCGCGGGACGATCACCCCGATCGCCGTGCCGGTGATACCCAAGGTGATCACCGCGATGCACAGCCGTCGTTGCGGCGCAAGCCGTTTCACTAGGCGGGCGGCCGAACCCCAGAAGTCGCGCGACCGGGTTGCGGGGATCGTCCGGTTGGCGGCCCGGGTGGCCGCGGCGGTCACCGTGTGCCCCCGGATCGTCCGGATCGCACGGCGCCGACCGACTGCGAGTCGGCGAATTCGGCGTAGGTGGCGCAATCGGCGAGCAGCGATTCGTGGGTGCCCGCGCCCACCAGATTCCCGTTGTCGATCACGATCACCTGGTCGGCCGTGGACGCGATCGAAATGCGTTGTGTGACAACGATGACGGTCGCGTCACCGGAGGCCTCTCGTAGCGAGGCGCGGACCCGCGCGTCGGTGCGCGCATCGAGCGCGGCGAAGGAGTCGTCGAACAAAAAGATGGCCGGGCGGCGGATGACCGCCCGGGCGATGGCGAGTCGCTGCCGTTGTCCGCCGGAGAAGTTGATGCCGCCCTGGGCCACCCGCATCTGCAGCCCGTCATCGTGGGCCCGCACGAAATCGTCGGCGGCGGCCACCCGCAACGCCTCCCACATCTGGTCTTCGGTAGGGGCCTGATGCGGGGCGGCGCCGTAGCGCAGGTTGTCCGCAACCGTCCCGGTAAACAGGTAGCCGCGCTGGGGAACCAGCCCGATCGCCGACCACAGCCGCTCGGTCTGGTATTCGCGGACATCGATGCCGTCGACCGAGACGCCGCCGCCGGTCACGTCGTAGAGCCGGCAGATCAGCGAGACCAGCGTCGACTTGCCCGAACCGGTGCTGCCGACGATGGCGGTGGTGGTTCCGGGCAACGCGGTCAGCGAAACATCTTGCAACACAGGGCGATCGGCGCCCGGATAGGTGAAGGTCGCGCCGTGCAGGTGCACGACCCCGGTGATGGCGCCGCGCGGGGATCGCGGGTTCACCGGGTCGGTCACCGCCGGCCGGGTGGCGAGCACCTCGGTGATCCGCTCGGCGCACACCGAGGCGCGCGGCAACACCACCAGCGTCATGGTCGCCATCAACACCGCCATCAGAATCTGGGTGAAGTAGGCCAGGAAGGCGGTCAGCGAACCGACCTGCATCTGGCCGCGGTCGATGCGCAACCCGCCGAACCAGATCAGCGCGACGCTGGACACGTTGATGGTCAGCGTGGTCACCGGCAGCATCAACGCTTGCCAGTTGCCGGCGGTCAGTGCAGTGTTCGACAACGCGGTGTTGGCGCGGGCGAAGCGGTCACGTTCGAAACCTTCTCGCGCGAACGCGCGGACCACCCGGACGCCGGCCAGCTGGTCGCGCAGCACCCGGTTGATGCCGTCGATCAGGCCCTGCATCCGGCGGAACAGGGGCAGCATGTGCGACATCACCCAGTAGTTGGCCACCGCCATGATCGGCACGCTGACCAGCAGCAGCCACGTCAGCGCGGCCTCCTGGCGGATGGCCATGAAGATTCCGCCGAGGCACATGATCGGGGCGGTCACCAGCACGGTGCCGCTTATCTGGACCAGGTACTGGATTTGCCGCACGTCGTTGGTGCTGCGGGTCAGCAGCGTCGGCGCCCCGAATCGGGCGGTCTCGCGCTCGGAGAAGGTGGTGACGTGCTCGAACATCGCGGCGCGCAGATCGCGGCCGAAGCCCATCCCGGTGCGCGAGCCGACATAGATCGCCCCGACCGAGCACAGCACCTGCACCGCGGTGACACCCAGCATCACTACGCCGAGCCGGACGATCGTGGTGGTATGGCCCTTGGCCACGCCCTCGTCGATGATGGCGGCGTTGACGGTCGGCAGGTACAGCGACGCGAGGTTGCCGATCAGCTGCAGCACCATCAGCACCGCCACCAGCCGCCGGTACGGCTGGATGTACTGGCGCAGCAGTGCCAGGAGCATGGGGTAACTGTCGCACACCGTCTGCGCGGCCGTCCCCGCCAACCGCCGGACGGTCCAGGTCCGCACCCACTTGTTTGCGGCCCCGAAATACCTGCTCAGGCGCGTCGGTGGTTGACCCGCTGGGCTGCCGCTACAGTGCATCGTGTGGACCAGCAGCGGGCGGAGCGGAAGCAGGGTAGCGGTGCGGCGTAGCACGAGGGCGCTGGCTCTCGTGGCGTCAGCAGTGACGATCCTGATCCCCGCGGCTGCGGGCTGCTCCGATTCCGGCGGCAACAAACCGGGCGCCACCGTGTCGTCGACGCCGCAGAACGGCCAGGGCAACCACGGTGCGATGTTCCCGCAGTGCGGCGGCATCAGCGACCAGACCGTAGCGGAGCTCACCAAGGTCACCGGGCTGATCAACACCGCCCGCAATTCAGTGGGGTGCCAGTGGCTCGCCGGTGGCGGCATCCTGGGGCCGCACTTCTCCTTCTCCTGGTATCGCGGCAGCCCCATCGGTCGCGAACGCAAGACCGAGGAGCTCTCGCGGGCCAGTGTCGATGACATCAACATCAACGGACATGGCGGTTTCATCGCCATCGGCAACGAGCCCAACCTGGGTGACTCGCTGTGCGAGGTGGGCATTCAGTTTCAGGACGACTTCATCGAGTGGTCAATCAGTTTCAGTCAGAAGCCGTTTCCGCCGCCGTGCGATATAGCGAAGGAACTCGCTCGTCAATCGATTGCGAATTCGAAATGATGGCCTCGACGCGTTCCCGGGCCGGCAGGACCGCGGTTGCCGCCGCGATCGTGGTGATCGCCGCGCTGTTGGTGTTGACGGGGTGTTCCCGCTCGATCGGGGGCAACGCGGTCAAGGCGGGCGGCAATGTGCCCCGCAACAACAACTCTCAGCAGCAGTATCCGAACCTGCTCAAGGAATGTGAGGTCTTGACCAGCGACATCCTGGCCAAGACGGTGGGCGCCGACCCGCTCGACATTCAGAGCACCTTCGTCGGTGCGATCTGCCGCTGGCAGGCGGCCAATCCGGCCGGGCTGATCGACATCACCCGGTTCTGGTTCGAGCAGGGCAGCCTGTCCAACGAGCGCAAGGTCGCGGAATTCTTGAAGTACAAGATCGAGACGCGGTCGATCGCCGGGATCGACTCGATCGTGATGCGGCCCGACGACGCGAACGGCGCGTGCGGCGTGGCCAGCGACGCCGCCGGTGTGGTCGGATGGTGGGTCAACCCGCAGGCGCCGGGCATCGATGCGTGCGGTCAGGCCATCAAGCTGATGGAGCTGACGCTGGCCACCAACTCCTGATCGAACCTCAGCGCGGCGACGATGCGGGCGGCGCAGCCGGGTGCAGAGGAGCCGGGCAATCAAGCCTCAGCGCGGCGACGATGCGGCCGGCGCAGCCGGGTGCGGAGGAGCCGGGCAATCGAGCCTCAGCGCGGCACTTCGAAGTCGATCAGCGTTGCCACGCCGAGTTCGACCTCGTTCCACGCGCCCGGCACGGTGAGCACCGCGATCGCCGACGTCGGAAACTTGGCCGAAATCCGTTCGGCGGCAGCGGTATTCGTACGTCCGGCGCCGCCGAGTCCCAGCGCCAGGGCCGACATCGTCGGCTCGTGCCCGATGACCAGTAGCGTGCCGACGACGTCGTCCACCGTGTTGATCTCGTCGATCAGCGCGCCGGGAGTGCTCGCGTAGAGGCGCTCGCTGAATCGCACCGGCGCATCGATGCCGGTGTTGAGCAGCGTCTCGCGGGTGCGCGTCGCCGTGGAGCACAGCACGCCGTCGATGGCGGGTGCGTTTGCGCGCAGCCAGTCGCCGGCCAGCCCGGCTTGGCGGATGCCGCGGGGCGCCAGCGGCCGGTCGTGGTCGTCGACGCCCGGCGGGTAATCGGACTTCGCGTGCCGCATCAACAGCAGGGTGTGCTGGTCAGTCACGAGCACTCAGATTAATCAGTGCGGCGGCACATCCTCGTCATCACCCAGCAGCTTTTCGGGGTGGTGGAAGGTGTTGGTGCGGGGTTGGCCGGTGTCGAGGTGTGGGGGTGGGATCCATTGGGTGTCGCCTCTGGTGTTTTTGCGGGTCATCCAGCCGCCGGGGCGTAGCAGGCGGTGGTGCGGGCCGCAGGCGAAGGTGAGGTCGTTGCCGTCGGTGGTGTGGCAGGTGCTGTAGTCGGTGACGTGGTGGACTTCGCAGTAGTAGCCGCCCACGGTGCAGCCGGGGGCGCTGCAGCCGCGGTCTTTGGCGTATAACACGATTCGCTGAGCTGGTGAGGCGAGTCGTTTGGTGTGATAGAGCGCCAGGGCCTTGGCTTTGTCGAAGATCGCGAGGTAGTGGTGGGCGTGGCGGGCCAGGCGGATGACATCCGACATCGGGAGGAGGGTGCCGCCGCCGGTCAGGCCGCGCCCGGCGGCGGCTTCGAGGTCGGCCAGTGTGGTGGTGACGATGATGGAGGCCGGTAATCCGTTGTGCTGACCCAGGTTCCCGGAGGCCAACACGGCGCGCAGTGCGGCGTTGAGTCCGTCGTGGTTGCGTTGGGCGGTGCTGCGCGGATCGCGTTCGATGGCCTGTTGGGTGGGACTACCGTCCACACACGGGGTGTCGTCGTCGGGGTTGCACATGCCGGGGGCGGCGAGTTTGGCCAGCACGGCTTCCAGGGTGGCGCGGGCTTCGGGGGTCAGCCAGCCGCGCAGCGCCGACATGCCATCGGGTTGCTGGTTGCCCAGGGTCAGGCCGCGTGCCCGCGCCCGGTCCTCGTCGGTGTAGGTGCCGTCGGGGTTGAGGCAGTCGGCCAGGGTGTGTGCCAGCCCGGCGAGTTGTTCGGGGCGAAACCGGCTGCCTTCTGTGACCAACCGCGCTTCGGCCCGCTCGCGGGTGGGCATGTCGATCCAGCCGGGCAGCTGGTGGTAGAACGTGCGGATCACCGCCACCTGACCCGCACCCAGGGTGCCGTCGCGTTGGGCGGCGGCGGTGGCCGCCAGGGCGGGTGGGATGGGTTCGCCGGTCAGGCCGTGGCGCGGTCCCAGGTCGCGTGCCTCCTTGAGGGGGCGGGCGGCTTCGGCGCGGCTGATCAGGGCCGCCTCGGCGATGGCGTGGACCACCGTGCCGCCGAGTTCGGGCGAGGGGGCTTGGCGGGCCAGGGAATTGATCACGGGATGCTCGACGGCCGGGATGCGCCGGCGCTGCTTTTCGCAGCGCGCCAACACCGCCAGCTGTTGCCGCGGGTGCAGCGCGTCGACGTTCAGCGCGCACACCCGATCCCAGGCCGCATCGAGCGCGTCGAACACCGCCTCGACATCCTGCTGATCAGTCACACCGCCAAACTAGCGAGGCCCACCGACACAAATCGGCCGAGAAATCGCCATAGATTCACACTCGCGCAATTAATTTAGAATTTGCGACCGCTCCGGCTCGACGCGCAGCACAGGCCCAGACGATCTCGCCGGATTTCTCGGACCAAGACCTGCCGATCGAGGTCCCGCGTCTTGTCGGTGCGCAGACCTAAACTCTCGATGCCCAGGTAAACACGCACTTCGAAAGGGGGTCGCCGGCATGCGATTCCTGCACACCGCCGACTGGCAGTTGGGCATGACCCGGCACTTCCTCGCCGGTGACGCCCAGCCGCGCTATTCGGCCGCCCGCCGCGACGCGGTTTCCGGTCTGGGCGCCCTGGCGGCCGAGGTGGGTGCCGAGTTCGTCGTGGTGTCGGGCGACGTCTTCGAACACAATCAGCTTCCCCCGAAGGTGATCGGACAGTCCCTGGAAGCCATGCGCGCCATCGGGATTCCGGTTTACCTGCTGCCCGGCAACCACGATCCCCTCGACGCCTCGTCGGTGTACACCAGCGCGCTGTTCACCGCCGAGCGGCCCGACAACGTGGTGGTGCTTGACCGGGCCGGCGTGCACCAGGTGCGTCCCGGGCTGGAAATCGTCGCCGCGCCGTGGCGGTCGAAGGTCCCGACCACCGACCTGGTCGCCGACGTCCTCGACGACCTGCCCGCTGCCGCGGGCACCCGGATCCTGGTGGCGCACGGCGGGGTGGACGTCCTGGATCCCGATCGGGACAAGCCCTCGCTGATCCGGCTCGCCGAGGTTGACGAGGCGCTGTCGCGCGGCGCGGTGCATTACGTGGCGCTGGGGGACAAGCACTCGCTCACCCGGGTCGGCGACAGCGGCCGGGTCTGGTATTCCGGCTCCCCGGAGGTCACCAACTTCGACGACGTGGAAGCCGACCCAGGCCATGTCCTGATCGTCGACGTCGACGAGGCCGACCCGAAGCGGACGGTGTCCGTGGCGCCGCGGCACGTCGGAAGCTGGCGGTTCGTCACCTTGCGCCGACAGGTCGACTCCAGCCGTGACATCGCCGATCTCGACATGAACCTGGACCTGATGACCGAGAAGGACCGGACCGTGGTGCGCCTGGCGCTGACCGGTTCGCTGACGGTCACCGACCGCGCCGCGCTGGACGCCTGCCTGGACAAATACGCACGGCTATTCGCCCACCTGCGCACGTGGGACAGCCACACCCACCTTGCCGTGATCCCGGCCGACGGCGAGTTCAGCGATCTGGGCATCGGAGGTTTCGCCGCCGCAGCGGTCGAAGAGCTGGTGGCGACGGCGCGCGAGGAGGACTCCGCCACCGCCGCGGACGCGCAGGCGGCCCTGGCGCTGCTGCTGCGCCTCACCGATCGGGGCGCGGCGTGAAGCTGCACCGGCTGATCCTGACCAACTACCGGGGGATTTCGCACCGGGACATCGAATTCCCCGATCACGGCGTCGTGGTGGTGTGTGGCGCCAACGAGATCGGCAAGTCGTCGATGATCGAAGCCCTGGACCTGCTGTTGGAGGCCCGGGACCGCTCGACGAAGAAGGAAGTCAAACAGGTCAAGCCCACCCACAGCGATGTGGGCTCCGAGGTGTCCGCCGAAATCAGCTGCGGCCCTTACCGTTTCGTCTACCGCAAGCGTTTTCACAAGAAGTGCGAGACCGAGCTGACGGTCATCCGGCCGTGCCGCGAACAGCTCACCGGTGACGAAGCCCACGAGCGGGTCCGGGCGATGCTGGCCGAGACGGTGGACAGCGACCTGTGGCACGCCCAGCGGGTGCTGCAGGCGGCGTCGACCGCCGCGGTGGATCTGTCCGGGTGTGACGCACTGTCCCGCGCGCTCGATGTCGCCGCCGGCGACAGCGGAGGGCTGTGCGGCACCGAGCCGTTGCTCATCGAACGCATCGATGCCGAATACGGGCGTTACTTCACCCCGACCGGACGTCCCACGGGCGAGTGGGCCGCCGCGATCGTCCGGCTGGCCGACGCCGAGGCCACGGTCGCCGAGTGCGCGGCCGCGGTCGCCGAGGTCGACGAGCGGGTGGCCCGCCACGCCGTGTTGACCCAGCAGGTCGCCGACCTCTCCCAGCAACGGATCGCCGCCGGCCCGCGGGTGGCCGCCGCGGAGGAAGCCGCCGA
>NZ_QMEU01000032.1 GCF_003284975.1 Mycobacterium colombiense | reverse complement strand
GCTCGTGGCGCGGCGGCGAGCCGGGCGGGCCACAGGAAGATGACAAGCACCGGCACGGCGTAGAGCAGCCAGCCCAGTACCTCGATGAGCCGAGGGTCGGCGGGGATGCCGAACACCCCGGTCGTCACGGCGCCCAGCACCGAGTTAGCGGGTATCCAGCCGGACAGATCGAGCACCTGCTGCTGGCCGATGCTCACCCACCCCGCCTCGTGCGCGGTGCGCAGCGCACCCAGCACCAGCCCGGCGGCGATCAGCACCAGGAACACCCCGGTGACCCGGAAGAACCGGCCGAGGTTGATCCGCAGGCCGCCGTAGTACAGGGCCACCCCGAGCCCGACCGACGTCGCGATGCCGACCGCGCCGCCCAGCACCGCGAACCACCGGTTGCCGTGTGACGTCTCGGCGGCCGCCAGCAAGAACACCGAGGTCTCGAAGCCCTCCTTGAGGACGGCGAGGAACGCCATCGCCGCCAGCGCGAACGCGCCGCCGCGGTTGACCGCCTGACGGGCCTCGCGCTCGAGTTCCCCCTTGAGCTGCGCGGCGTTGCCGTTCATCCAGATGATCATTGACGTCACGAACACCACCGCGATGGCGTTGATGACGGTCTCCATCATCTCTTGCTGGGTCTGCGGCAGGCTGGCGGCGAACAGGTCGAGGCCCACGCCGACGCCGACGCTGAGCAGCACGGCCAGGCCGACGCCGACAAACATCGGGCGGACCGTCTGGCCGTTCCGCTTGAGGAACGCACCGACGATGCTCACGATGAGCGACGCCTCTAGGCCTTCGCGAAGACCGATGAGAAACGTGCCGATGAATACGCCGAATACGCCCTGCATACGCCTAGTTTCTGTCCCGCCGATCGGGACTTTCGGCTTAGCGTAGCCTAACCAAGCGGTGCCTATTCGCCCTGGTCCGCCGGCCGCCGGGTCAGGAAGCCGGCGCAGTCACGAAGTCGATGAGTTCTTCGACCCGACTGATCAACGCCGGTTCCAGATCGTTCCAGTCGCGCACCCGTGAGCGGATGTGGCGCCAAGCCCTGGCGATGTCCGCCTGATCGCCGTGCGGCAGATCCAGCGCCTGGCATACCCCGTGTTTCCATTCCACATTCCGTGGCACCTTCGGCCAGGCTTCCAGGCCCAGCCGCTGCGGCTTGACGGCCTGCCAGATGTCGACGTAGGGATGGCCGACGACCAGCGTGTCGGCACCACCCGGGCCGCGCCGCACCGCATCGGCGATCCGCGCCTCCTTCGAACCCGTGACGAGGTGATCGACGAGCACCCCGAGCCGGCGCCCGGGGCCCGGGGCGAACTCGGCGACGATGTCCACCAGGTCGTCGACGCCGCCGAGCTGCTCGACGACGACACCTTCGATCCGCAGGTCCTCACCCCATACCTGGGCGATCAGCTCGGCGTCGTGGCGACCCTCGACGTAGATCCGGCTGGCACGGGCGACCCGGGCGCGAACACCCGGCACGGCGACCGAACCGGATGCGGTCCTGTTCGCGGCGGTCGGCGCGGGCCGGCGCGGCGCGGTGAGGATGACGGGACGACCCTCTAGCAAATAGCCTGGGCCCAAAGGAAATCCGCGCACGTGACCGCGTCGGTCTTCCAGGTCCACCCGACCATATTCGACGCGCACCACCGCGCCGACATATCCGGTTTGCACGTCCTCGACCACCAGGCCCGGTTCGGCCGGATGTTCCGCCGAGCGAGGCTTGCGTCGTCCCGCGGCCAGTACATCGGGTCCATAGCGATCCACCACGCCGGCAATACTAGAAAGCCTTGCGGCCAAACGTCGTTACGGCGCGCCATGGCCGGCGAATCGGCACCGGGACCACCGCCCGTGCGCCGCATCGCCGGCCGTAAAAAATGCGTTTAACTGTGTGGCGTTACTCAGCAGATGACGTCGCCGATGGTACGTTGCTAGCTATGGCAAGCACTGCCGCTTACGCAACCTGCGGCGGTTAGTGAGGTGGACGCATGGACCTGTCGCACTGGGTGACAAGCATTGTGGCTTTCGTGCGCGCCGGCTACCCCTCCGGCATGCCGGTCACCGGGTACGTGCCGCTGGTGGCGCTGACGCGCCGGCGGCTCTGCGACGACGACATCACCGCCATCGCAAGGGATCTCATCGCGCGTCGGGTCTGGCCGATCGGTTCGGTCGATATCGGTGTGGAGGTCACCCGGATCACCAACCGGCTGCCCTCCCCCGACGACGTCTCGCGGGTGCAGCGTCGTGTCCATGCGCTGCGCTGCTCGCGCGGATAAGCGACACGAACGGTCGATGCCGTCACGGTGCTTTGGGCGCCGGGGCGCCGCAGGCCTTCAGATAGTCGGCGTAGTTCCAGGTTTGCAGAAACTGTTGGCCCGCTTCCAATCCTCGGGCATAGAGGGCTTCGCGTTGCGCGGTGGTGATGTTGAAGTCGATCGGGCTGACCTCGTCGGCGGGCACAAAGATGGTGCGCCGCACGGTGCACGGGTCGTCGATGTAGGCGTTGTCTTGATTGCTCACCAGGGTCTCTATCGCCGCAATTCCCAACGACACCGGGCCATGCACGGGATGGGTGGGCGGGATGCCGGGACGCGCGGACAACCGAATCCCGAACGTGGGCCATCGCGGTTGCGCATCGGGCCGGTCGAACAGCTCGACCGGAAAGTCCGACAACAACCCACCGTCCACCCACGTCGCGCCGCCGACCCGAACGGGCTCGAACACATAGGGAATGGCCGACGACGCGTGCACCGCGCGCGCCACCGGGAAAGCGTCGGGATCGATGCCATAGGAGCCGAGATCCCAAGGGATTCGAACCAGGCGCCGCCGCGACAGGTCGCTGGCGGTGACGACGAGCGACCAGGCGAACTGGGTGGGCTGTTCGCCCGTGCGCAGATCGCCGAAGGTCCGCACGCCCAGATCGCGGAGCAGACCGGCAAGCAACTGTTCGAGATATGCCCCGCGATACACGCCGTCTGACGTCAACAACGACAATCCGCCGCCGATCAGCGGTATTCGCCCGATCCAGTTGCGGTCGAGGAACTTCCGGTAGTCGATGGTGCGCATCACCTCGGCCAGCCGGCTCAACGGCTCACCGGCCACCTGCAGAGCGGCGACGAGCGAGGCGACGATCGCACCGGCGCTGCTTCCCGCGACCCGCGGGAATCGGTAGCCGGCCTGGGCGAGCGCATCCACCGCGCCGACCAGTCCGATACCCCGGACGCCACCGCCCTCGCACACCAAGTCGGCACGGTTTGTGCTCACCGCAGCCCCCTGTCCGGATCGTTCAGCAAATTCGGCTGCCGTCGACGCCGAAGAAGTGCAGGTGCCCGGGTACCGGGTGCAGACGCACCCGGCTGCCCTTCTGCGGAGGGTCTCGCCCGTCGGTCCGCGCGACGATGGGCGCGTCGATCACCTTGCCCGAACCGGTGATTCGCCCATACAGGTAGGCGTCCGCCCCGAGCTCCTCCACCACGTCCACCTCCATCTCGACGCCGAGGCCACCCAGTTCGAAATGTTCGGGACGGACCCCCACCACGACCTCACCCGCGCCGCCGGCGACCTCGCGGGGCAGTGCTATCGGCCAATCACCCAGCGACACAGCCGAATTTACGACGGGGAGGGTAAACAGGTTCATCGCCGGGGATCCGATGAAGCCCGCCACGAAGACGTTGTCCGGGTTTCGGTAGAGCTCGCGAGGCGGTGCGAACTGCTGCAGCACGCCGTCGCGCAGGACGGCGACCCGGTCGCCCATCGTCATGGCCTCGACCTGGTCGTGGGTGACGTAGACGGTGGTGGTGCCCAGCCGCCGTTGCAGCGCGGCGATCTGGTTACGGGTCTGCACCCTTAGTTTGGCGTCGAGGTTCGACAGCGGCTCGTCCATCAGGAACACGTGCGGCCGGCGCACGATCGCCCGCCCCATTGCCACGCGTTGGCGTTGTCCGCCGGACAGGTCTTTCGGCTTGCGGTCGAGATAGGGTTGCAGATCAAGCAGTTTCGCCGCGTCCAGCACCCGCTCGCGGATCTGGGCCTTCGGCGTCTTGGCGATCTTCATGGCGAATCCCATGTTCTGGGCCACCGTCATGTGCGGATAGAGCGCATAGTTCTGAAAGACCATCGCGACGTCGCGATCCTTGGGATCGACGTTGGTGACGTCGCGCTCGCCGATCCGGATATGGCCGGAGTCGACGGCTTCCAGGCCGGCCACCATCCGCAGCGAGGTGGTCTTGCCGCATCCCGACGGCCCCACCAGAACAACGAACTCACCGTCGGCGACAGTTAAGTCCAGGTTGTCCAGGGCGGGGCGATCCGCTCCGGGGTAGCGACGGGTCGCCTGTTCGAAAGTCACCGAGGCCATGGCTAACCGCCCATCCCGGTGACGGCGATCCCGCGGACGAACGAGCGTTGCGCGATCGCGTAGATGATGACCAGCGGCAGCATGATGAGCATCGAGGTTGCCATCAAAACCGGCCATCGGGCAACATATTCGCCCTTCATCCGGACCAGGCCCAGTGTCAGGGTGGCCAGGCTGTTGCGCTGGATCATCAGCAGCGGCCACAAGAAATCATTCCACACGTTGACCCAGGTGAGCACCGCGAGCACCATCACGGCCGGCCTCGCGTGGGGCAGCAGGATTCGCCAATAGACCTGCCACGGTGAACAACCGTCGAGTATCGCGGCCTCTTCGAGATCGGTGGGCAGGGTGCGGAAGAACTGCCGCATCAGGTACGTGCCGAATGCGCTGCCGAAGAATCCCGGCACGATCATCGCCCAGGGGGTGTCGACCCAGCCCAGGGTCCGCATCACCAGGAATTGCGGGATCACCGTGACCGTCAGGGGCACCATCAAGGTGCCGAGATACACGACGAACAGTGCGTCGCGGCCGCGGAAATCCAGTCGCGCGAACGCGTATCCGGCCAGCGAGCAGAAGAAGACATGCCCCGCGGTGACACAGCCCGCGTACAGCACGGTGTTGAAAAACATTCGCCCGAAGGGCATCAGCGCGAACACCTCGGTGTAGTTGGACCACCGCGGGTGTGCGGGCAACAGCGTGGGTTCGCTGACCTCCCCTTCGGTTTTCAGCGAACCCGACACCGCCCACGCGATCGGGAACAGCGCACACCAGGCGACGGCGAGCAGCGCGCCGTAGACGACGGCGCCGCGCAAGACGGTGCGCCTGACGACACCCTCACTTAAGCCCACGCGAATTCTCCAAGGATCGTCGATGGCTGACTCGCAACTGCACGACCGTCAGCACCAGCAAGACCGCGAACATCACCCACGCCAGCGCGGAGGCATACCCGAATTCGAGGAACGAGAACGCGTGCTGGAACAGCATGATACCCAGGACGTAGGTGGCGGATTCGGGGCCGCCGCCGGGGCCGGTGAGCACGTAGACCATGTCGAACGCCTGGAAGGCGTGGATGACCGAGATGATGACGACGAACGATATCGACCCTCGGATCAGCGGCACGGTGATGGAGACGAATTGCCTTATCTCACTGGCACCGTCGATCTTGGCCGCCTCGTAGACCGTACCCGGAACGCCTTGCATCGCGGCCAGCAGCACGACGGCGGCGAAGGGCACGCTGCGCCAGACGCTGACGATGCACAGTGAGGCCATGGCCCAGCGCGGCTCGACCAACCATGGGACCGGCCCGAGTCCAACCCAGCCGAGCATGATGTTGAGCAAGCCGTTGTCGGTGTTGAACACGAACTGCCATACCACCGCCATCACGACCGATGAGATCGCCAACGGCAGAAAGACGATCGTGCGGAAGACGCCGATGCCCCTGACCTTCTGGTTCAGCACCCCGGCGACGGCCAGGCTGATCAGGACCGTCGGCACGACCGTTCCGACGGTGAAGATCACGGTGTTGCGGATCGCGATCAAGAAGAGCGGATCCGAGGTGAACAAGTCGCCGAAGTTCTTCAGACCAACGAATTGTGGCGGGGTGAACACGTCCCATCGCTGGAAGCTCATGTAGAGCGAGAAGCCCAGCGGGAACAGCATGAACACGGCGACCGCCGCCATGTTGGGTGCGACGAACAACCGGCCCGCCCACGCGTGTCGGCGCCACGGACTCGGATTCTGCGGTGGCTTCGGCGTCGCCCGGCCCGCCGGGGCGGCCGCGCCGGTCGCGTCCATCGCGGTCATGGGCTGCGCAACACCTCGTCCACGGAGCGGGACAATCCGCTCAACGACGTCGCCGGTTCGCGGCCTCGCAGCACGGGACCGAAGTTGCGGTCCATCAAGGCATTGACCTTCTCCCAAGCCGGCGTGATGGGCAGCCCCTGCGAAAAAGCCGGGCCTTCGGTGAGCACACTGAGATTGCCCAGCCGCCGATGGGCATTGGCGAATCCCTGCGATCGCAGCGCCGAGCGCAGCACGGGAACGAACAAACAGGATTCACCGATCAGCGCCTGGCCGACGGGCCCCGTCGCGAACTTCACGAACTCCCATGCCTGCTCCTTGCGCGGGCTGCTCGCCGAGATGGCCAATCCGGTGGCGCCGATATCGGAACATGCGGCATGCCCCTTTCCCAGCGCCGGGCCGACCGGCAACGGGGCCACGTCGAAATCCAGGCCCTCGGCGCGGATGTAGGTCTGGTAGCGCCAGTGACCACCGAGCGCGATCGCCGCCCGGCCCACCGCAAACAAGTTGGGCGTCGACATCGACTGCGTCTCCGATGCGTTGGGCGCCACCCGGTATTTGTTGGCAAGATCGGCGTAGAACTGCACCCCTTCGTGGAACGCCGCCTTGTCGAAGTTGAAGTGGGTCGGATTCAGCCGCGGGTCCGACCACGCCACACCGTTGTTCATCGCGAACAGCCCCGCCGAGTGGTAGGCACCCCAGGTGTTGACGAAGCCGTACTGCGCGGCCCGGCCGGATGCATCACGCTTGGTCAGGGCGCGCGCCGTGTCCAGGAATTCAGTGAAATCCCAAGGCCGTTCCCACGCCTTGGGCGGCTCCGGCACGCCGGCTTCGGCGAAGAGCCGTTTGTTATAGAACAGGTAGTTGCCCGACCACTGTTCGGGAAGTGCGTACTGCTTTCCGTTGAATGTGAAGGTTTCGTACAACTCCGGGATGCTGTCCGCCTTGAGCTGGTCGGCAAAGGATTTGTCGCGGGCCAGCAGCGTGTTCATGTCCAGCAGCACACCGCGGTCGGCGAGTTCGGCGTAAGACAGTTCCCAGGTCATCAGCACATCGGGGCATTTGCCGCCGACACAGAACGTCGAAAGCTGTTGCATGACACCGGGTCCAGACAGCACGGGCCGCACCTTGATATCGGGGTGGCGGCGCGCGAACTCGTCGACGATGCGCATCCTGGCGTCACGCTCGTCCGGGTTGGCCGCGAAGAAGAAGGTGAGCGCGTCGTCCTCCGGAGCGCACCCGGCCGACCACGGCGCCAGGGCCGCCGCGGAAAGCGCGCCGGCACCCCGCAGCAGGTCACGCCGTCCGAACGGCCTATCGAGCATGGCTCTCCCGGTCTTGCCCCGCGGCCGGGTTTGCGGCCGACTGTGTCTGACGTCCTTGGTACCCGATGTGGTTGTGAGGTTCCTGGATCGGCCACCGGGGCAGCGTCAGCGTCGCCCGGCGGATTCGCTCGGCATCGCCGGTGATGTCGATCGTGTGGATGCGACCGTCGGCGCCGATGCCGATCACCAGCAGGACCTGAGCGCGACCGCGGGCGACTAACACGATGCCCGGTGCCCCGTCGATGAGCATGACAGCACCGGCGCGCGCCCGCGCCGCGAACCGCCGAGTTTCCCCGGCGACCTCCGCGGCGCCGCGCACCGTGGTGGGCACGTCGGCCGGGACCAGCGCCGGATCGACCGTGCGCACCACATCCGGAGCCAGCAGTTCGAGCAGGGCGGCGATGTCACCGCCGCGCGAGGCCGCCAGAAACGCCTCGACCACCTTGAGGTGGTCGCCCGTGGGGCGGGGCCGGTCGGCCGGGTCGGCATGCAGTCGCCCGCGGGCCCTGCTGGCCAGTTTCTTCGCGGCGTCCGGCGAGCGATTCATCACCGCGGCGATCTGCTCGAAGGGCATGGCGAAGACGTCGTGCAGCACGAACGCCACGCGCTGCGGCGGGGATAGCCGGTCGAGCACGACGAGCAGGGCGCCGCTCACCGACTCCGCCAGCAGCGCGTCCTCGTCGGCCGGCGCCGACGCCGCCCGCACCAGTCGGTCCAATTCGTCGGTTTCGGCCAGCGGCCGCTCGGCGCGGCGCTTGCGCAGCCGAAGCTGGTCGAACGCCTCACGGGCGGTGATCGTCGTGAGCCAGCCGGTGAGGTTGTCGACGCCGCCGAAATCCGCACGGCTGGCCTTGAGCCACGCCGACTGCACCGCGTCGTCGGCGTCGGGCACCGAACCCAGCAGCTGGAAAGCGACCGACCTCAGGTGACGCCGATCGGCGTCGAAACGCCGCGCCAGATCCGCCAAATCCTTTGCGCCCATGGGTCACCTTTCCCGCGCGAAAGCCGTCAAGAAGTTGACCGCGTCCGGACGGACTTCCACTGGCGAAGGAGAAAACACCATGACCCTACCGATTGTGCGCCACGGTGCACACTGCCCGCAGTCGACCCGCCGCTGCGGAAATCGCTGCGCGACAAGGGATTGATCGGAGATGAACACCGCACTTGTCGCCGTCACGCTGACCACCGCCGTCATCACCGCGGCGGTCGCCATCGCCGACTTCGTTCCGGCGCGATTCGTTCTGGCGAATTCCGCCGAGGTCGGGGTGCCGCGGTCATGGTTGCCGGCGCTTGGCGCGCTGAAGCTGGCCGGGGCCGCCGGGATCGTCCTGGGACTGCTGGGTGTGCGCGAGTTGGGTATCGCGGCCGCCGCGGGCCTGGTGCTGTTTTTCGTCGGCGCCGTGGCGACGCACCTGAGGGCACGCGTTTTGTACAACATCGCGTTTCCCGGTGCGTACCTGTGCCTGGCCGGGGCATCGCTGGTGCTGATGGTGCTCCGCTGAGACACAGGCGTGACGAGATCAGGCGGGAAAGTAGCGGATCCGGCTGATCGCGGCGCCGCGCCAAGCCACATCGGCGAACACAATGGCGCGCCCGTGACCCGAGGTGAGTGAGACCGCGACGGTGCGGCCCGCGCTGCTCGTCCTGGTGGTGCCGGCACCCTCCAGCTGCTCGGCCAGCTCGGCCAGGTCGAGCGGGTCGCGATCACCCAAAGTTATTGCGGCGTCTGACGACAGCATCCGGGCGGCGGCGGACGTGTCGTTGCGCCACGCGGCTTCCAGGAACGTCGTCACCAGCCGCTGGTGGCGTGCCCCCACTCGGCGGAATCCGGTCATGAAGCCGGCGGCCCCGCCCCAACCTTGGTTGCGCACCAGCGCCGTGGACAGGTTCAGTGCGGGTCGCAGGGCGCCCGGGCCGGTGCGCAGGAACTGCAGCATCATGGCGGGAAGCTCCCAATAGGCCCGCAGGTGGCCAATCTTCCACTCGCCGTTGGCTTCTCGGAGGTCGTAACGCAGAAACGCCGGAATGAACATCGTCACGGCCGAGCCCATCGTCACCTCGAGCTCGAGGTCACGCAGCACCGTCGCGCCGACCACGAGGTCGAGGTCGCGATGGAACTTGATGTCACGGGGACCGATGAAGGTGTCATAGAAGCGCCCGATTTGCTCGTGCCCCACGTGCGGTCGGGAGCCGACCGGATCCTCGACGCGGCCGTCGCCGGTGAACAGCCCCACCCACCCGGTGCGGTCGTGCGCGGCGGCCGCCTGCGGCGAGCGCTCCACCGCGGCGAGCAACTGCTGTCTATCCAGTGGCACCACCATCACGGTTCCCCCACCAACTCGATGCCGGCGGACCGCATTTCGGCCAGCGCTTCGGCCGCCGAATCCACGGCCGCGGCAGCGGTCAGGTCGACCAGCACCCTGGTGGTCAGACCCGCCGCCGCGGCGTCCTCGGCGGTCCGCCGCACGCAGAAGTCGGTGGCGATGCCGACCACGTCGACCTCGTCGACGCCGCGCCGGCGCAGCCACTGCAGTAGCGGGGTCCCATCGTCGTCGACGCCCTCGAAACCGCTGAACGCCGCGGCGTACGCGCCCTTGCGGAAGACGGCGTCGAGGCGCCGGATGTCCAGGTCCGAGCGAAGATTCGCGCCGGCGCTTCCGGCGACGCAGTGCACCGGCCAGGAGGATGAATAATCCGGGTGGTCGGAGAAATGGTCACCCGGGTCGATGTGAAAATCCTGCGTCGCCACGACGTACCGGTAGCCCGGGTCACCGGACAGATAGGCGTTGATCGCGGGCGCCACGGCGGCGCCATGGGCGGTGGGCACCGAGCCGCCCTCACAGAAGTCGTTTTGCACGTCGACGACGATCAACGCTCGCACGCGCTCCACCCTATCGGGGACTCCGCTCTGCGGCTCTAGCTGGGGTTATCGGGGTGGCGGTTTGCTCGACAAGCAGCCGGGTAATACACGGGCCATGGTGCTCAGGAGAATCGCGCGACCCCTGTTATCAGTGGCATTCATCGGGCAAGGAGTCAATTCACTGCTCAACCCCAAATCTGCGGCGGAGGCCGCGGCGCCGGCGGTGGACGGACTGCAGGCATTGCCGGATTCGGTGAGTAGCAGCATCCCCAGCGACCCCGAGACGGTCGCGCAGATCACCGCGGCCGTTCAGATCGGCGGCGGCCTGCTGCTCGCCACCGGCAAACTCCCCCGGATCGCATCGGCCGCTCTCGCGGTGACGGTGTTACCGGCCAACCTTGGGACACACTCGTTCTGGAACGAAAGCGACCCGGTGGCCAAAGCCCAGAAACGCCAGCAATTCCTCACCGACCTCAGCCTGCTGGGCGGACTGTTGATCGCGTCGGCCGACACCGCCGGCAAGCCCTCACTCGGGTGGCGTGGCCGCCGAGCGGCGGAACGGCTCTCCGAGCGGGTGTCCTCGGCGTGGCCCGGATCGGACGATTCGGGCTTCGATGCCGACTTTTCCGAGCTGGGTGATCGCATCGCGCACGGCCTGCAGATCGGTGCCGAACGCGGCCGCGAACTGGCCAGCACCGCAGCCGAGCGCGGCGCTCCCTACGCCGAAGCCGCACTCGAACGCGGCCGCGAACTGGCCAGTACCGCGGCCGAGCGCAGCAAACCGCTGGCCAATAAGGCTCGCAAGCGCGGGGAGGAATGGGCCGACGAGGCCGCGGACCGCGCCGCGTACCTGGCGGAGAAGGCACGCAAGCGCAGCGAGGAACTCGCCGACGAGGCGGCCGACCGGGCCGCGCCGCTGGCCAAGAAGGCACGCAAGCGCAGCGAAAAGCTGGCGAAGAAGGCACGCAAGCGCAGCGAGAAGCTGGCCAGCACGGCGCGGGCGCGCGGCGAGGAATTCGCCGAAACCGCACGCCAGCGCGGTGCTGACCTGGCCGACACCGCCCGCGAGCGGGTGGGCGGTCAGGTCGATACCGGCCGTCGCAAGCTGCCCTGGTAACCGGGCGAGCCGCCGTCCGCGTAGCGACGCGAGTTAGTCGGGCCAGCGAGCCGGCAGGATTTCCGGTGCCCAGGTGGGCCAGTCGGGTGCGCCGACAGTCAGGCCGCCGCTGAGTCGCGCGATGATGCGGGGACCGCGCAGGCGGCTGTTGTCGTAGACCGTCGCGAGGTCGGACAAGGCGATGGCCTCGGCGACCGGCACCCACAGCCGGCGATGGCGTTGACGGATCTTGGCTTCCGGAACGTCATGGCCGCCGGCTTGCACCCGGTGTCGAACACGTTGGACCGCAAGGTCTTCCGGGATGACCAGCACGTGCAGGACGACGGTGAAGCCCGCGCTGCGGGCCGCCTTGACGAGGTCGAGCTTGGCGGGGTGGGAGAACACGGTCTCGGCAACGAACGACCGGCCCAACTCGATCAGCTTGGCGCGGGTGTCGGCGGCGATCCGCGCGGCGTCGTAGGAGTGCGATGCGGGATCCTCCGGCCAGCGCTGCCTTGCGATTTCGTCGGCATTGACCACGAGACTGCCCGGCAGCAGCGGCGCCAGGGTGAGCGCGATGAACGTAGACTTACCGGCGCCGTTCGGCCCGACCACCAGGTCAAGTCGGTCCATCGGACCGCCGAACCGCTGATGAGTGCCGGATCAGCGGGCGCCTCCGAGCACCACGGCGGCGCCGTCGGGGCGATGCTCGACGATTTCGCCGTCATCGTTGAGGGCCACGGTGGTGACCCCCTGCCCGGCCAGCGTGACCCCGTAGTTGGTGCGCGCCAGGCTTTCCTCGATGGCCGCGGAGATTTCGGCGTTGAACACCACGCCCTCCTCGACGGTGAGGTCGCCGGTCGGCAGCTGGCCGGCGAGCGCGGCTTCCACCCGCCGCCGCGAGGCGGTGTGCTGACTGGATACCGCCCGTCCCACCCGCGCCCAGTGGTCGAGTTGCTGCTTGGCCGAGCGGCTCTGCCGGGCGCCCTCAGCCGCAGCGCTGTCCATCAGGTCGGACGCGACGCGGGTGACACGATCGACGGCCTCGGCCATGGCTTCCTCCCATGCAGCACTACGTTACGACTTGTAGCATAATGCTACACCGCACAGCGCGCCGCGGCTATGCGCGGGCCCGCACCAGGGTGTCCACGATCGCGTCGACGCCGGGGCCGACGTCGACGGTCATGCCGGCCTCATCGGGACCGAGCGGCTCCAGGGCGTCCAGTTGCGAACGCAGCAGCGCGGCAGGCATGAAGTGATCGGTCCGCGCTGCCAGCCGGGCGCCGATCAGCTCCGCCGAGCCCGACAAGTGCAGGAACCGCACGCCCGGACAGTGCGCGCGCAACTGGTCGCGGTAGGCCCTTTTCAGCGCCGAACAACTCACGACCGCGCCTTCGCGATGGGCGGCCAACCATTCGCCGACCCTCTCCAGCCAGGGATAGCGGTCGTCGTCGTCGAGCGGTTCACCGGCGGCCATCTTGGCGATGTTGGCGGGCGGGTGCAGGGTGTCGGCGTCGACGAACGGGACCCGCAGGCGCCGCGCGAGCGCCGCCCCCACCGTCGATTTGCCCGATCCGGAGACGCCCATCACGACAACGGGGGCCGATTCGCTCACCTAAGTCTGTTCACCGAGGTTGCGGTTCCATTCCAGCCAACCGACACCGCTGCGCCCGTCGGCCGTGCTGATCGTGGCCCACACGCGGGGGAACTGACTGACCCGCCCGTCGCGTGCCACGAGCCGGACCGGCGCCTGGCCGCGCACGTGCGCGTTCGCGGTGATCTGCGCCGGCTCCAGCGCCAGCGTCGCCTCATGCGGTAACCCGTTGTCGGCGAAGGACTCTCGCGAGTCGACGGTCTGCAACTCGGTCACCTTGCCGTCGGCGCCCTGCGCATAGCCGATGCTGAACGCGGGCGCCCCGGGGATTCGGATGTTCACGCCGTGCACATGCGTGCCGTCATCCAGGTGCAGCGCGCTCCAGATCCAATCCATGCCCCACCAATCACGCACACCCCAGGAGTGATCCCGTTGGCCCGCAACGGAATTCACACGGTAACTGGTGTCACCGACGGTGACGCTGCCCGAGACCGTGCACGGGATCTCATAACGCGTCGTCACGGCGTACTTGTACGGGGTGCCGTCGGTGGCCCACACCAGGTTCACGCTCATCTCGACGGGTTCGCCGGACTCGCCGCGCAGCAATGCCGACGGATCGGCGTAGGACCGGGCCCGCGCCCGCAGGTCGACGCGATAGCTCTGCAGGGGCGCGTCGGCGGAATGCCCGAGCTCGAAGTCGTCGGTCCGCACCGACCACGGATCCGACGGCAGCGGCACCTGCGCGTCGACGGCGACCGTCGGCATGTCGGGCCCGCACAACAACACGTGCACCCACGCGGTCTGTTCGTTGGCCACCCGCCCGAGCCGGAACCAGCCACCCAATCCCTGTGCCGCGTCGGCGAAGTCGGCGTACCAGCTCTCACTCCATAGCGGTTCGGCGGTGGGCTCGTGGGCCAGTTCGTCCTCGACGGCCGGCTGCAACGGCTCGGGGGTCGCCGCGACGGGCAGCGTCGACAGCGCGTCCGTGTCCAGCACGTGGTCGCAGTGCCGCCGCAGCATCGTCATGAACATCCGATCGCCGCGGTCGGTGCGCTCGACCAGCATCGAGGAGACGATCGCCATCATCACCCCGAAAAAGCTCTGCCGGCGCACACCGTCGGCGACGTCGGCCAGAGTCAGTGGTGCCGCAGGTCCCAGCGCCTCGTGATATGCGCGCAGCAGGGCGTCGTAGTGCTGCCGGCGATCCTCGGTGGACAACGCGCAACCGAGGAAGTAGGCCAGGTCGGTCAGCGCCGGACCCCACGACACGGTCTGCCAATCGACCACCGTCAACGCGCGATCGGCGCCCTCGGTACCGAACAGCATGTTGTCCAGGCGATAGTCGCCATGCACCAAGCCCTGGACGCGGCCCCGCTCGGACGCCTCCGCTTCCTGGGCAAGGTAGCCGTCGAACGCGGCGACCAGGCGTTCGCACACCACGCGGTGCTCTGGTGCGATCTGGTCGCCGTAGCGGTCGACGAAACCCGCGTACAACGGGGTGATCATGGCCTGGTTCAGCGGCGCGTCGCGGTTGAGCCACGGCGCCTCGGCCAGCGAAACGTCGCCGAGCAGCGGGCCGTGCAGGCGTCCCAGCTCGACGGCGCCGAGGCGGGCCTGTTCGACTGTGGCTCCGGCGATTTCGTCACCGACGACGGCCGGCCCGGCGTCACCCAGCAGCAGATCGAACACGCCCGTGGAGGTGTCGACCGCCGCGTGGTAGCAGGGCGCGATGGGCCCGCCCAGCCGAGGCGCGATGTCGCCGTAGAAACGCACCTCGCGCTCGTAAAGCCCCAGCGCCAGCCCGGTCTGGCGGCTCACCGGATCGGTGGCCGCGACCTTCAACACCACCGATTCGGGCCCGCCCTCGGCCTCGGCATAGCTGAGCCGGACCCGGTAGCACTCGCTCATCTGGCCGGTGCCGATGCGCTCCACGGAGAAGTCGGCGACCGGTCCGGTGCCGATGACCGCGGCCAGCCAGGCGGCGGTGAGGTCACCGGGTCGTTCGATGACTTGCTCGGTCTCGGCATGCATGGGGTTAGCGTGCCAGGTCAACGCGCCAGTGAGAAGCCGTCCCATGCCATTCGGCGATGCGGGTGTGGATCGAACTCGACGCGGGACTTGCGGTCAAAGACCATCACGGCGCGGTCCTCGGCGGTGTAGAGCGGCCAGTCCTCCCCCGGCACGCCGGTCCGGCTGAAGGCGCGCCAGCGCCGTTGCACTTGATTGCTGACCCGCAACGCGGCCCGCCGGTCCGCCGCGGCGGTCAACAAGGCGCCGAATCTGGTGCGGTACACGTCGAAAACGGCGAGCAACTCGGTCGCGTGGGTGGCGCCGAAGCCCGACCAGCGCAGGGTGCGCGGCGCGTAGTCGTACCGGTAGAGGTAGGTCGGCGCGTGCGCGCCGTGGGCCTCCGCGATCTGCCAGGCCGCCGAGGCGAAGGCGAAGTCACCGCCGAGCTGGATGCAGGCCGCCCGCTCGGGGTAGTTGGGATATGCGGCGGTAATGCGTTCGCGGATAGCGGGTTCCGCTTCGGCCAGCAGTTCTTCGACCATCGTCTCGTTGGTCGGCAACATCGCCAGGAATCGGGTGAACAACCGGCCCTCTTCGGCATTCGTGCCCACGATCAGCGGTACCCGGTGGGCCTCACCGCGCCGCATCGCCTCGACCGGATCCAGCGGCAGGATGTCGTCACCGACGACGGGGCCAATCGGAAAGGCGCCCAGCCTGTTCTGCATGCCCTCGTCGATCAGCCGGTGCTGGGTTTTTACCAGTTGCGCCGCGGACGCCTGCATCAGGGCGTTGGCGGCGTCCTGCTTGCGCACCCCCAGCAGGTTGGCGAAGCGGTTCGCGAACTCCGCGGCGACCTCTTTCGACCGCACCAGACCCGAGGCCGGGCTTTCCGAGATGGCCCGGGCGAACAGGCCTTCGGCGGCGGGTACCGCCAGCAGCGAGGCGGTGATGCACGCGCCCGCGCTCTCGCCGAAGATGGTGACGTTGTCCGGATCGCCGCCGAATCCGGCGATGTTGTCCCGAACCCACTGCAGCGCCAGCACCAGATCGCGCAGATACAAGTTGCTGTCGATGGTGATCTCCGGCGTCGACAACGACGAAAAGTCCACACATCCCAGCGCGCCCAGGCGGTAGTTGACCGACACGTACACACATCCCCGGCGGGCCAGGGCCGCACCGTCGTACAGCGGTGTCGCCGAGCTGCCGAGGAAGTAGCCGCCGCCGTGGATGAACACCATGACAGGCAGCGGCCCCTCGGCCTCACCCTCGGGCGCCACGACATTGAGGGTGAGGCAGTCCTCGCTCATCGGCTGATAGCGGCCGCCCAGACCCGACATGCCGAGCAGGGTGTAGCGGCGCTGCTGGGGCGCGCAATTGCCGAAACCGTGACAGTGCCGAACACCCGACCACGGCTGGGCCGGCTGCGGCGCCCGGAAGCGCAGGCTGCCCACCGGTGGACGGGCATACGGGATAGACCGCCACCGATTGACCCCGTCGCGGGTGAAGCCTTCGACGGTGCCGATGGCCGTGCGTGCGCGGACAGTCCGGTCATGCATAACCCGACGGTAACCGACATGACGGCCGTAACGCGCGCGCAGCGCCTTATTTGCCCGGCGCGGCGGTTAGCCTGACTGAATGCGCAAAGCTGCGATGATCGCCGCGGCACTACTGGTCGCCGGGTGTTCCCACTCCACGGGCGGCCAGTCGGCGCCGAGCCCGAGCACCGCCCAGACATCCACCGGCGCCGGCACACCGGGAAGCAAAGCGCCGGGATCCACCAGTGCGCCGGGCGCCGGTGCGGCAATCTCCGACGTCATCGCCTGGATAGAGGCCGGCCGTCCCGCCGATCCCGGCCGCTTTCACACCGCCAGCCGCGACGGGGCCACCACGCCCCTGGGCGACGACATCGCGCTGGCCGCGGTGGCCGGCAAGGTCTCCTGCATGACCGATGCCAAGCACAGCGGCGGCGCACTGGCCTGCCTGGTGAATCTGACCAATCCGCCGCCGGCCCCCGCCACGGCCTATGGCCAGTGGCAAGGCGGTTGGATCAGCTTCGACGGGGTGAACCTGCAGGTCGGATCCGCCCGTGCCGATCCCGGCCCGTTCCTCAACGGCAACGGGCCGGAACTGGCGAACGGCGATTCGCTGTCGTTCGGTGACTACCGGTGCCGCGCCGAGCAGACCGGCCTGTACTGCGTGAACTATGCGCACCAGTCGGCGGCCAAGTTCAGCCCCGCGGGCATCGAGCCGTACGGCTGCCTGAAATCGGTCCCGCCGCCGGACGGTGTCGGCGCGGCCTTCAGCTGCTGAGGCCGCCGATGATGGTCGCGAAAAGCTCGCTCATTTCGTCACCGGGACCGCCCGGCACGGTGTAGCCGGCTTCGTCGCGAATTTCGTCCAGGTGGTCGCGGACGTCCTCGATCGACAGCCCGGGTCGGTAGAAGCCCTTTGTCCTGCCGATGAAGAACCGCGCGATGTGTCCCGCGCCCACCGTGTAGATCTCACCGGAGACCGGGCAATCCCGGTGCGCCAGGAAGGCGGCCACCGGAGCGACCTGCGCGGGGTCCAGTTTCTGAAGGTATTGGCCCACAAGGTCATCCATTACCGCCTGCGACGCCGCATCGCGTTCGACGGCTCGCTGGCCGGATGCCTCGTCGAGCGAATGCGTCAGCATCCGGGTATATGCGATGGGAGCGATGGCATTGACCTTGATGCCGTACGCGGCTCCTTCGGCGGCCAGCACGCGCGTAAGGTCCAGCAAACCCGCCTTGGCCGCGCCGTAGTTGCTCATCCGTTCGGCGCCAAGGATTCCCGCGGCCGAGCAGGTGTTGAGCACCCGGCCGTAGCGCTGTTCGCGCATCACTTGCCACGCGGGCCTCGTCACGTAGAACGCCCCCTTGAGGTGGACATCCACCAGGGGGTCGAGCCGATCGGCGGTCATGTCCTCGAACGGCACGTCGCCGACGATGCCCGCATTATTGATCACGATGTCCAGGCGCCCCCAGACCCGCAGGGCGGTGTCGATGATCGCCTGTGCGCCTTGCGGACTCGTCACGCTGTGGCTGTCCGCGACGGCCTCGCCGCCATGTTCGCGAATGGCACCCGCGACGGCCTCGGCCGCCTCGGCGTCCGAGCCGTCCCCGGTCACCGACCCGCCCTTGTCGTTGACCACGACGCGGGCTCCGCGCGCGGCCAAAAGCTGTGCGTATTCCCTGCCCAATCCGCCCGCGGCGCCGGTGACCACCGCCACCTGGTCGTCGAAGCGCAGCTCGCCGCCCATCGTCACCAGCTCACCGGAAGTTCTTTCATGCCATAGATATTGGCGTCTTTGAACCTCAGCTGCTCCGGCGGCACCGCCAGTCGCAACCCGGGCAGGCGCCGCGCCAGCGTGGCGAAGGCGACCTGCATCTCGACGCGGGCCAGGTTCGCCCCGATGCATTGATGCACGCCATATCCGAAGCCCAAGTGCCCGCGAGCGTTTCGGCCCGGGTCGAAGGATTCGGGGTGGTCGACGAATTCGGCGTCCCAGTTGCCGGCGAGCAGGCTCATGAGGACGAACTCCCCGGCGCGAATCAGTTGGCCACCGATCACCAGATCTTCGGTCGCGACGCGGTCGACCTGACTGTGCACGATGGACAGATAGCGCATCAGTTCTTCGACGACGTTCGCGATGACGGCCGGATCGTCGGTTTGTCCGAGCCGCTCGAACACCTCGGGATGTTCCAGCAGCGCAACCGTTCCCAGTGCGATCATGTTGGCCGTGGTTTCGTGGCCGGCCTGCATCATGATCACGCTGTTCATGGCCGTGGTGGTGTGGTCGAGCTGGCCTGTGGCCACGTATTCGGTGAGCAGGCGGCTGATCAAGTCGTCACCGGGTTCGCGCGCTTTGCGTTCCACCAGCTCCTCGATGTAGGCATACATCGCCCCGAACGCCTGGCCCTTCTCCTCGTCGGTGGACTTCTGGTCGAGCCCCTTGGTGGTGTTGTGCTGGAAGATGGCCAAGTCTTCGGGCGGCACCCCGAGCAGCAGGGCGATCACCATCGACGGCACGGGCAAGGCGAATTCACGCACCAGATCGGCCGGCGCACCGTTGTCGATCATCTGGCCGAGATAGTGGTCGACCATGTCCTGAATATGTGGCCGCATCGATTCACAACGCCTGAAGGTGAAGCTGCTCGTCATCATGCGCCGCAACCGATGATGCTCGGGATCGTCGGTCCGGGCGAACATCACGGCGACCTTGTTGTCGGCGTCGGTCGGCAGGATCGAGTCCGGAATGGTCTTTGCCGACAAGCGCGGATCGACCAACGCCGCCCTGATGTCCTGGTAGCGGCTGACCACCCAGACCGGGTTGCCGCCGAACATCGCCCGTCGCAGGCCGGGCTGTTCGCGCCACTGCGCAAACTCGGGCGGGGCCGCGAGCGGGCAGTGCGACGGCCGCGGGACGGGCAACACGGGAAGGCTTGCGTCAGGCCGGGATTCGGAGGCCTCCAAAGGTATTGCCATAACCAGTTTTCCGCTAAGTGTCAGTTGGCTGCCAGTTGTACGAGCCTAAAGCGGCGCGTACCGGCAGTCAACTGTCAGTTACGCTGTCACGATGACCGCGGTTGAAGACCGGCCGTTGCGGGCCGACGCGGCGCGCAACGTCGAGCGCATCCTGCGCGCGGCGCGCGAGGTCTACGGCGAATTGGGACCCGACGCTCCGGTGGAAGCGGTCGCGCGCCGTGCCGGCGTTGGTGAACGAACGCTCTACCGGAGATTTCCGGCAAAGGCGGACCTGGTACGCGCCGCCCTGGATCAAAGCATCGCCGAGGACCTCACGCCGGTGATCGACAGCGCCCGCCTGGCGAAGGACCCGTTGCGCGGTCTCACCCAACTGATCGAAGCGGCGATATCGCTGGGGGCGCGCGAGCACAGCCTGCTGACGGCCGCACGCCGCGCCGGCTCGCTCACGTCCGACATCTCGGTGTCGCTCAACGCGGCGCTCGGCGAACTCGCCCGCGCAGGCCAACGAGCCGGCAGCATCCGCGCCGACCTGGTCGCCGACGACCTTCCGCGCCTGATCGCGATGCTCTTCA
This sequence comes from Mycobacterium colombiense, assembly GCF_003284975.1. Taxonomy (GTDB): domain Bacteria; phylum Actinomycetota; class Actinomycetes; order Mycobacteriales; family Mycobacteriaceae; genus Mycobacterium; species Mycobacterium europaeum_A. Next base: position 21,388 of record NZ_QMEU01000032.1, on the reverse strand, counting down.
GCGTGCTGTCGACCATGGACGCCGGCAGTGACGGCTGGCGGCGCTATGTCACCCTCGTCGTCGACGCGATATCGGTCAACGAACGACAGCCGCTGCCGCCGGCTGCCGCACTGCGCTACGAGCTGCAGCCGGACAGCTGGCCCTTGTGAACGACCGGCGGCTCAGCTACCCGGCAGTCCGGCTTTGACCGCGGCATCCTGTTTACGGGCGAGATCGAGCAAGACATCGGCCGGCGTGGGATTGCCGATCACACAGTCGGACTCCAGGTCGACCATGGCCCTGCCCTCGACGAACACCGCCTCGGAGATCTCCATCGGGTTGGCCGGGTCGGTTCCCTGACCGATCACCATGAACCCGTTGGTGCCGACGTCGATGGGCTGCTGCTGGCCGTTGACCTTCTTTCCGACGACGTCGCGCATGTTCGCCGCGGTCTGGCCGGCGGTGGCCGCATCGGGAAAGACCGCGATCGTGTCGATGATGGTGCGCTTGCCGTCGGGGTTCTTGAAAACCTGTCCCACGCCGGTGATGCCGCTGGGATTCTGGCTCGGTGGGCCGTCGGCGGTGGCATTGGGGCCAACGTCGCCGGGCTTGATCAGTAGGTTGCTGTAGTCCGCCGGGGCTCCCGGTGCCGCACTGGGCGAAGGGCTCGATGTACTAGCCGAGCCGGACGACGAGGCCGAACCCGATGACCCCGTCGAGCTTTTGTCCCCGCCGCAACCGGCCACCGTGGCGCCGATCAACAGGGCGGCGGCCGTCAGGCCGAGCGCGGACGTCCGCACCGTATTCATGGGCCTCTCCTTGGTGAACTCAGTTATTTGTATCCCTTCCCGCGCGCGGAGGCAGCGAGAACACGCAAATCCGCACGCCGACCGAAAGTTCGCCTGGCTGCCCAGCCTATGGCCTCGCGCCGATTTCTAGTTGATGGTCACTCCCGCATCGACCTTGAACTGCAGCCCCGTCACGTACCTGGACTCATCCGACAGCAGGAACAGCACCGCGTTGCTGACGTCGACGGGCTCGACGGCCGGCGTGGGCATCGCATTGACGAAGATGGGGATCAGGTCGGACCGTTGCTCGCCCAAGAGCGGTCCGAACGACGGTGGAACCATCCCGGTGGGAACACCGGTGGGAAGCACGGTGTTGACGCGCACGTTCTGCGCCGCCAGTTCGTTGGCCAAGGCCAGCGTCAAACCGACGACGCCGTGCTTGGCGGCCGTGTAGGGCGCCTGCAGTGGAAATCCCTTGATGGCGCCCGCGGAACTGACGTTGACCAGGCTGCCGCCGCCCTGGTCGAGCAGGTGGGGTATCGCCGCAGCGCAGGTGTTCCACACCCCGATCAGATTGACGTCGACCACCGTGCGCCACTGGTCGGCGGTGGTCTGGTCCCACGACGCCACCGTGAGCACGCCGGCATTGGCCACCGCGCCGTCGAGGCCGCCGAGTTCGCCGGCGCCGTCGTCGACTGCAGACCGCAGTTGCGCCTCGTTTCGGACGTCGACGATGCCGCTCACGCAGCGACGACCGAAACCCGTTACCAGTTCGACTGTTTCGGCCAGCTCGTCCTTCGTGGCCAAGGGATATTCGATCTCGGGCAGAGATTGGCATATGTCGAGCAGGATGAGGTCGGCGCCCTCCTGCGCTAGCCGCAGGGCGTGGCTGCGTCCCATGCCGCGGGCGGCGCCGGTAATCAGGATGCGTTTGCCGGCAACGCGTCCGGGGGCCGATGTCGTCAGGTCACTGCTCGTTCCACATCAGGCCACGCATCGTTGCGGAGAGCGGAATATCCTCCACCCCGATCAACCCCTGGGGCGCCCGGCATACCCAATCGATCGCGTTGACGGCCCGGCCGGCCGTCGAGATGCAGCCGGCATCAGTGGAGTCGAAAAGCGGGTGCGACACGTGGGTGTTGATTTCGACCCGCGGTTCCCCATCCACGACGACCCGATGAACCCCGGTGTGGCCGTCGGGCGGGAACTCCCAGTCGGGCGCCGCCGCCTCGGTGAGCCTGGTGACGTGCTCGAGCGTGATGACCGGCCGCCCGTCGCGCACCCCCTCGGTGGCGAACCGCACCGCGGCCATCTGCCCCGGTTCGACCGTCATCATCGTGCAGTCGATTCGTTCTGGCGTGTACCAGGGTTCGCAGCGCTGGCGCACATCCTCGAGCTTGATGTCGAGGTTGTCCGCCAGGCTGCGGACCTGACCTCCCCACATCGACACGATCACCCCGGGCAGAAACATCATCGGCGAATCGTCATCGGGAGTTGAGCCGAAACCCATTGCTGCACCGGTGAATTCGGCGTCGTCGTAGTTCCCGTAGTCGAAGATCTCCTGCACGGTGATCGAGTCGATCCGGGTGGTCAGGCTGGCCGCGGAGTGCACCAGCGTATCGCCGGAGAAGCCCGGATCGATGCCATTGACATAAAGCGAGGCGTCGCCGGCCGCGCAGGCACGCTCCAGGGGCTCGCGCAACCAGTCGTCGGCGTGGCGCGGGGTGACCAGCCAGACCATCGACGTACCGACGACGTTGGTGCCGGCCGTCAGGAACTTGGCCATCTGGTCGATGGCCTCCATCGGCCGAGTCTCCCCTTGGGACGTGTAAACGACGCAGTCGGCGCCGAGGGCGACCAGGGCGTCGATGTCGTTCGTGGCGATGACGCCGGTCGGTTCGTCCAGTCCGCACAGCTGCGCCGCATCCTGGCCGACCTTCTGGCTGCTGGCGGCGTGCACGCCGACCAGCTCGAGATCGGGTCTGCCGATGATGGCCCGCAACGAATGCCGGCCCACGTTACCGGTGGAGAATTGAATGACCCTGCGCATGGCTACCCTCGTCCTTCCGGCGGTGGGTGATGACCCATCATGACGCGTTCAATCGCGGCGCAGGTCAGTAATCGGGTATCGGCAGTGGTGAATTGTTCGAGTCGATGCCGCCATCGACGTGGAACGTCGCATTGGTCGCATAGCAGTCTCGGGTGGACAGGTACACCGCGAGCCGCCCGAGATCCTCGACATCGCCCAGCCGATGCAGCGGCGTGGCCTCCTGCATCTTCTCCAGTGAGCCGGGCATCAGATCCAGGCTGCCCTTCAGGCCGTCGGTGGCGAAGGACCCCAGGGCGATGGCGTTGACGCGAATCTTCGGGGCGAGTTCCTGTGCCATGGCGCGGGTGAGCGCTTCCAGGCCGCCCTTGGCCACGCAATAGGCGGTCAGCGCCCGTATGCCGAAACGCGCCGAGCCCGAAGAGATATTGATGATGGAACCGTGTCCGGCGCTGAGCATGTGGGGCGCCACAAGCTGACTCATGATGAACGCCGACGTCACACACCAGTCGAAGGTGTGCCGGAAGTCTTCGTCGGTGATGTCGAGGAATCGCGCGTAGGTCGACCCGCCGACGTTGTTGACCAGAATGTCGATGCGGCCGAGGCGCTCCACGGCCGTGCTGACCACCCGCTCTGAATCCGGACGACTCATCGCGTCCGCGACGAGCGCCAACCCCGTGCCACCGGCGGCCTCGATACCCTCAATCGTGCCAACGATATCCGCCTCGGTCCGCGCGGTCCCGACCACGGTGGCGCCCGCCTCCGCCAGCACCCGGGCGATGCCCGCCCCCACACCCTTGCCGGCTCCGGTGACGATCGCGACCTGTCCGTCCAGCCTGAACTGCTCCAACGCCATGCCGGCTCCTCCGATGTGCGGTGTGGTGCGCGTTCAATCTATGAATATTGCTGACTAAAGTCAACGAATCGCGAGAGAAGATATCCGTCAAGGTGGGTGGCACCTGACAATGACAAGTTGTGCAAGCGTTTTTGGACGACACACGGCATACTGGTTGGGTTAGCCTCGAAAACCTGGCAGGAGTCAGGTCAACGGTGAGGAAAGCAATGGCTGTGACGGACCGGCTGTCGGCACGAGAAGCTAAGCGCCTGCAGACGCGGGAGCGACTGATGGGCGCCGCGATCGGCGAGTTCGCCCGCGCCGGGATGGCCGAGGCCGACGTGGGGGCCATAGTGGCCGCCGCAGGCGTGGCCCACGGGACTTTCTTCTTCCACTTCCCCACCAAAGAGCATGTGCTGCTGGAGCTGGAGCGCCGCGAAGAGGACCGAATCGCCAAGCAGTTCGCGCAATTCCTGAAGTCCAAACACGACCTCGCTGCGGCATTGAACGAGGCGGTCCGGTTGGTCGTCGGATTGGAACGCCGCCTGGGCGATCGGCTCTTCAATGACTTTCTCGCGCTGCACTTCTCCCAAACCCGCCCGCAGACCGAAGACGGCAGGGATCACCCACTGATCGTCTTGGTCGCCCGGGAGATCGCGCAGGCCCAGGAACGCGGCGAGATCGATGCCGAGGTCACTCCGATGAACAGTGCGGTGTTCTTCTTGCTGGGCCTGTACGCGCTGTTGATCACCACCAACCACTGGCCGACCGGTCACACGCTGCTGGAAGACTACGTCGAAAGGACGTTGCGAAGCTTGAAACCCTGACCCGCCGGGTCAGGGCCGTATTACGCCACGCAGCGGCATCAGTCCGAGTTCCGTGTGGGACATGAACCCCGGCGGAGCGTCGCAGACCGCGGGAATGGCGTTCGCCGGCCCCATCGCGGTCCAGGTATAGCCGGGCAGCGCGTAGCCGCCATCCGGGTCCTGCGCCCCCTGCAGGATCAGCTCGGTGGACGAGTCGCCCTCGATCACTATGCGGTAGTGGTAATGCTGAGGCCAATCCTCCTGCGGCTCAACGGCATCGAAGGTGTCCATCGTGTATATCTCATGAAAGATCACGAGGGGCTTGCCCTCCACCCACGCCGTCCACTTGTGATGCTGGCGAGCGACCGTGCCCTTCTTGATCACGCCCTTGAAGCCTGGCATGTCGCTGGTCTCTCCCCCTTCGAAGGGAATGTCGCGCGTGGCGTGCCCCAGCTCCACCTCAGTCGTGTATCTCTCGACCGTCTTGCCCATCCCCTCCACCACCATCGCCATCGACTGTGCGAACAATGGCCACGCCTGTCCCAACAGATTCGGGCCGTCCTCGAACCCGGCCGGATCGCTACCCATCCCCATCTCATACAGGTACTTCAGCGTGTCCCGACCGAAATTCACCACCTCGTAGATGTGAATGGTGTCGATCTGACTGACGATCCGGGCCAGCGTCAGCACGAGTAGATCTCCGGCGAAGCCGGGATTGACACCACCCGCATGAAACGACGTCCCACCCTCATGGCAGGCGGCATCGATCTTGTCGATGTCCGCCTTGCTGTGTTCGGTTCGGTACCACCAGGCGCCGCCGGACGCGACGACGTTCTTGCCCCCGCGCAGTAGGCGGCACACCTCATCGGGGTCAGACCATAGCGGCGCATAGAACACGCAATCGGCGTCGAGTGCCTCGATGGCGGCCTTATCGGTGGTCGCCCTGACCCCGGTCGGCGCTTTGCCGCAGAGCTCACCGGCGTCCTTGCCCACCTTCTCCGGACGATTGCACAGCACCCCGACCAATTCATAGGCAGGGTTGTGCACGAAATGACGGAGCGCAATCGTACCGACATTCCCTACGCCCCACTGGATTACGCGATACTTCTTCTCGGCCGGCGGCTTGGGCGTCATTGCTACTCCTTTGCATACACCGACAGCGCCAATACGGGCGAACCGTTTCCGCCGTCGGCACACGAGGCCGCAACGGCTGAGCGCTCGCTGAGCGTAGGCGCCCGGTGAAAGCTGTGTCAACGACCAGCAGCTGACTTTTGTCAGTGATATCCCGGTGTGCGTTATTAACGGAAGGTATCCCACCGTAGACAGATCGACCCGTTACGCCGAACAATTACAGCCCCCGAGGCCGTCGGCGCCGTGCAGGACCGGCCGACTTCACCGAAACGCGACCCACATCTTATGCTGACTACAGTCAGCCTGTTATATTGCACAGGCCGATTGGAATAGCAGACGGGGAGGGTTCGTGAATCTGCCGAGGCTGCATCCGCGCAATGCCGGCAGTGAAGGCACCACCGCCGGCTCAACCAGCGCTGCCCCAACGGGTCTGACCATCGACGAACATTCTCAACGGTCACAGCTCGCGCAACGTCAGGCCGACAAATGGCTCATCTCCGGCAGTCTGCTGATCGGCACCGCCGCCCTGGGCATCTTCGGCTTACCGCTGTTTCTCTGGGGTGTGCGATTGCTGCGCCGGGCCCAGCGCGACGGCCTCTCCGTTCGGCCGATGCTGGTCACGTTGCTCGGCTATCTCGTCATCATCGACGCCGCCATCAACACCGTCGGATGGGCCCTTGACCTGGTGGCTAACCACACCATCCTGGCCCGGGTGTTGCTCAACGGGTGGGGCAACATGTTCGACGCCGGCTACTTCTGGCACTACAACGAGCTGTGGGTGGGCGGCGCGGCCGGACCGGGCGAAAAGGCCCTGGAAGTCGGGCTCATCCTGACCGTCTTCACCATGCGCATCGCGGCGGCCATCGGTTTTCTGCAGATGAAACGCTGGGGCCATCAGTGGATGGTCGTCACCTGCTGGATGGGTGTGGTCATCTGGATCACCTACGTCTTCAACATGACCATGTTCGCCGACGTGCGCTTCGCCGGCGTGGTGCTGCCCGTCGTCGGTTGGTGGCTCTACGACATCTTCTACATCACCCCGTTCCTGGCCATCCCCTACCTGCACACCGTCAACCGCGAACTCTTCTCCGATTGACATGAGCGAGCCGAAATCCACTACGCCACCGAGGAAGTCACATCATGGGCTATCTATGGGAAATCCTTCGCTATGTCGCCGCCTGGGGCGGCACCGGACTGATCATCTGGTTCTGGTACTGGCTGTTCTCCAACATCGGCACGTTCTGAACCGCGGACCGGGCAGCCGGAACACGCGGGATTCAGCCCATGATTGACCAGTCCGACGGTCACGCGATGGCGCTGGAGCGGGGTTGCTCCGTCACGGCGGTCGCGCTCAGCGACCAACGGCGCGAAGGCGTGCGGCTGGTCACCGGGGAACGTCGGTGCTTCGGCCTGAACGCGGCGTTGAAGTTCGTTCACGTCCCCTACCCCGCCCCCCAACTTTCAGGGCCCGACTGGACGCGCCGAACCCTGACATGCGGCGTGGCCCTGCAATGTTCGCCATCGAAAGAACGCGTCACCGAATATCGCCTCAACGAGCTCTCGGCCCGGGAACTGCGTGCGCTCACCCTCGTTGAGGCCGGCGTCGCCCTCGGCTGGATCGCGTCACGGTGGCCGGGACTGCTCCCCGAGGTCCGTCGACTACTTCCTGAGGTCCGCACCGAGGCCGGCGACATGGCCGCCGTGGAAATGCTCAATCGCGCAATGGCATTGGCGGCCACGAGCCAGGAATTGACGATTCACCCACTGCTGGGGTCGTTGCCGCTGGCGTACACGGCGCCGCACGGATTGGCCGACAAATTGCGGCGCAGCTTCGGCAGGATGCCCTGGACCACAACGCAGAAGCGGTTGCCGCGGCCGTACTCGGTTCCGGTCGGCGGCGACGGAGGAGTCCGCAACCCCAACCTGCCGCCGCCGAGCCGGCCGCAAGACAACGATCTCGACGTCACGCCGGAACACCGGCCCGGCATTCCCTATCCAGAATGGAACATGTGGACAAAGCGATTCATGCGTGACCATGTCGCCGTCATCGAGCATTCCGACGGCCGGCACGCCCGCCGGCCGGTGCCGGTGGCCGTCGACGTGCGTAAGTGGTTCGAGGAACACACCCACCGCGCGATGACCAACCGCCTCGAAGACGGCTCCGACCTCGATGTCGACCAATACGTCAATCACTACATCGATCTGGCGACCGGCGAGGCGAAGGAGCCGAAGGTGTTCCGCGATCTGCTGCCCAGCAGCCGCGACGTCACCACCGCCTTGCTGCTCGACGGCAGTTCGTCGCTGGGGGTGCACGGCGGCCGCGTGTTCCAGCTGGAGTTGTCCTGTGCCGATGCGCTTTCCCGCGCCATGACGCTGGCACGCGAGCGCCACGGTGTCTTCGTATTCACCGGCAACACCCGTCATCGAGTCGAAGTCCGCTGCCTGAAGGACTTCGACGACCGCCGATTCGTACCGCCAAGCGGGCTGGGTTTGTCCACCCGCGGATACACCAGACTCGGTGCGCCACTTCGCCATCTGACGAGCCGCCTGCTGGCGCAGGCCTCCGAACGCCGCCTGCTGATCGTCATCGGTGACGGCCTGATCTCCGATGAGGGCTACGAGGGCCGGTATGCCTGGGCTGACGCCGCGCACGCCGTCGAGGAGGCCAACGAGGCCGGGGTGTCGATGTACTACGTGGGCGTGGGACCGACCCGCGTCGATCCCCTCCCCGAGGTGTTCGGACCCCGCCGGTCGCAACGGATCCGGCGCATCGAGGAGCTGCCCCGGGTACTGGCCCATGTCCATCGCGAACTGGTCACGGCATGAACGCGACCCGCTGAGGAAGAGATGACCACCGAAACATATTTCGCCAACGGCAACGAAGTTCAGCTGTTCGAGCAGGCGTTTCACCGGCACATCCCGGTGATGCTCACCGGCCCAACCGGCTGCGGCAAGACCCGGTTCGTCGAGCACATGGGCTCACTGCTGCAGCGGCCCGTGGTGACCATCAGCTGCCACGACGACCTCACCAGCTCCGATCTCGTCGGCCGCTTCATGGTGACCGGCGGCGACGTCGTCTGGACCGATGGCCCGCTGACCCGGGCGGTCAAAGCCGGCGCGATCTGCTACCTGGACGAGGTGGTCGAGGCGCGCCATGACTCCTTGGCGATCCTGCATTCACTCACCGATCACCGGCGGTCGCTGTATCTCGATCGCGCGGGTGAGGTGGTGAAAGCGCCCGGAGAGTTCATGCTGGTGTGTTCGTATAACCCGGCCTATCGCAGCTCGCTCAAGGAGCTCAAACCGTCGTTTCGCCAGCGGTTCGCGACGCTGGCAATGCAATATCTGCCGCCCGACCGGGAAGCCGAGGTGATCGTCGCCGAATCCGGAATTCCGTTGGCCACGGCGCGGCGGCTGGTCGGATGCGCGGTCGCGATCCGCACCGCAGACCAAGCCTTCCACTTCGAGCCGCCCTCGACCAGGGTGCTGGTCACCGCTGCCCACCTGATCGCCGCTGGCGCAACGGAATTGGATGCGGCCGACGCGTGCATACTCGCGCCACTGAGCACCGACGGCGCCGTCACCGACGGCCTTCGAGAAGTCGCGGCTGCCAGCCTGGGCGCCGCAGACGCATCGAGCAGTTCTTAGGAAGGAGCAATCGGCATGGACCGACAAGAGCAGAAACGCAAGAGGGCGCTCATCGTCTTCCAGATCTTCATCTACGGCTACCTGCTGGCCATGTTCGGCGTCCAGCTGTACATGTCGTTCGCGCGGGGGTGGTGGGACCTGTGAGTCTTGATGCCGCGCAGACGAATTCGGTAGGACTCGCAGATCATCACGACGAATCCCGCCGGGCTCAGCGCCGCGCCGACAAGTGGATGATCGTGGGCGCCGCCCTGATGGGCATGTGGGCGCCGGGCCTGATCGGGTTTCCCATCTTCATGCGTGGGGTGTGGCTGCAACGCCAAGCCCTGCGCGACGGCCTGTCGGTCCGGCCGATGATCGTGACCCTGATCGGCTATCTCACCCTGATCGACGGCATGCTCAACAGCCTGGGCTGGGCCCTGGACCTGGTCGCCAACCACACCCTGATCAACCGGGTGCTGATGGTGGGCTGGGGCAACATGTTCGACGCCGGCTATTTCTGGCATTACAACGAGCTGTGGATCGGGGGCGCCGCCGGGCCGGGCGAGAAGGCCTACGTGGCAGGCCTGATCCTGACGGTGTTCTCCATGCGGGTGGCCGCCGCGATCGGCTTCTTGCAGATGAAGCGCTGGGGCCACCAGTGGATGGTTGTCACCTGCTGGATGGGCGTGGTGATCTGGTCGGCCTATGTATTCAACATGACGATGTTCGCCGACGTGCGCTACGCCGGCGTCGTGTTCCCGGTCATCGGCTGGTGGCTCTACGACATCTTTTACATCACCCCCTTCCTCGCGATTCCGTACCTGCACACCGTCAATCGAGAAATCTTCTCCGACTAAAGGAGCCGTGCCATGACCGCACCGTCTACCACCGACGACAAAGACCCGGCCGCCGGCCTCGAGCCCGGCACCACGCCGTACTACGCCCGCATGCACAAATGGATCAAGCGCGCCGTGCTGGTGTGCCTGGTAGCGCTGGTGATCGAAGGCGCCTTCACGTTGCCGTTCATGGCGGTCTACTACGGATACCCGACCCTGAGCCTCACCCAGATCTGCAGCGAGCTACTGAAGATCCGTTACTCCAACGACACTTTGGAGTGCAAGTACCCCTACCCGCCGTTCGGGCCGCCCGAGGGCGCCGAGGGCAAAGCCACCGCGCAGGACGTGTGGGGCATCCAGCCGATACCGAAGTATCACCGGCTGGGGTTTCGCGAACTCGTCAAGATCCACAACGACAGGCTGGCCCGGCAAGCCCAGGCGGCGCCGCACCCATGAACGGACTGAACCGTTGATCCATCGGGTCGTTCAGTGGACGACGGGCAACGTCGGCAAGAGTTCGGTCAAGGCCATAGTTGCCAACCCGACGCTCGAGCTCGTCGGTTGCTACGCCTGGTCGCCGGAGAAGTCCGGACGTGATGTCGGCGAGCTGTGCGGGATCGAACCGCTGAATGTCATGGCTACCAACGATATCGATTCGCTGCTCGCGCTTGAGCCGGACTGTGTGGTCTACAACCCGATGTTCGCCGACGTCGACGAGCTGGTCCGCATCCTTCGCGCGGGCATCAATGTGGTGGGCACCGCCGAGTTCATCACCGGCCACTTCCTGGGCGCGGGGCGGGAGCGCATCGCCGAGGCGTGCACAGCGGGCGGAGCGAGCATCTTCGGCACCGGCATCAACCCCGGCTTCATCCAACTGTTCACCATCGTGTCGGCCGGGTTGTCCGATCGGGTGGACAAGGTGTCGGTACTGGAATCCTTCGACACCACGATCTACAACTCGCCAACGACCGAAATCCCTATGGGCTTCGGCTATGCCATCGACCGGCCGGACTTACCGGCTATCACCAAGAAGGGATCTGGCATCTTTCGCGACGGTGTGTTGCTGCTCGCCGATGCGCTCGGCGTCGAGCTCGACGAAGTCCGTTGTGAGGCCGAGTACGCCCAGACCACCGAGGATCTGCACCTACCCGGGGACTGGACCATCGCGAAGGGTTGCGTCGCAGGCATCCATGTTCGCTGGAAGGGAATTCTGGCGGGTCGCGAGGTCATCGAAATCGGCGGGCAATGGCGCAAGGGGCAAGCGCTGGAACCGGATTGGCCGCTTGATATGGGCTACACCGTCGAGGTACAGGGCCGACCGACGATCAAGACCACGCTGAGCTTCCTGCCGCCACCGGACTTCGTCGGCGAAACGTTGGACGACTACATCATGCTGGGGCTCACCATCACCGCGATGCCGGCGATCACCGCGATTCCCACCGTCGTCGCCGCCCCTCCCGGGATCGTCACCTATAACGACCTGCCGCTGCTGCTGCCGCGTGGGGTGCTGCGCGCCGATTCTCGATAGGAAGACCCAGATGCCTGAAGAACCCGCACTTCATCACGTTGTGTTCGCCGTGTCGCCGGAGCGACATGCCGTGGCGGCGCAAATGTTCGGCGATCTCGGATTCGTGTTCGAGACCCTGCAGCTGACCGAGCTCGGCCTCGATATTCACCTCGACTGGAATCGGGGCATTGAACTGATCAGCCCGATCCCCGGGTCGACCGGCGAGGTCGCCGTCTCGGTCAGCGACTTCCTCGAGCGTCACGGCGACGGCGTGTTCACCGTGGTGATCGGAGTTCCGGAAGCCGCCACGGCCGACGCGGTCGCCGAGCGTTACGGCGCGACAACGCGATTCCGGCAACACATGGAGGGCGAGGGCACTTATCTCGACGAAAACGACGTGTCGATCCTGGGACTGCCACTGACTTTCCTAGCAACCAACATCCCGTGATTGGAGACGTCATGGCTGGTTTCGGTGCTGATCCAAGTACTGCCAAAGCGCTACCGGCCGAGCTGATTTCGCCTAAGGAGGCACGATGACCGTCGATACGGCAGCACCGAGCGTCTTCGACGCCGACCTCCCGACGCTGCACTACGACATCACGGACACCGTGCACGAGGTCGCCCCGCGCATCCACGAGGTGCGCAGGCGGTCGCCGATGGCCATCGGGCCGCTGGGACCCGAGGTGCTCGGCTACGAACTCGCCCGCGGGATACTTCGCGATCCCCGGTTCGTTTTCCCGCCCGGCATGCACATGACCGCTCGCGGGATAACGTCCGGCCCGCTCTATGAACGGGTCCTTGGCACCATCCTGGGCATGGAAGGCGCGGAACACCGACGGCTGCGCGGCCTGGTGTCCAAGGCCTTCACGCCGCGGGCGTCGGCGCGCATGGAAGACACCATCGACACGGTGATCAACGAGTTGATCGACCAGGTCGCCGGTGCGGGCCGATGCGATTTCGTCACCGAAATCGCCCGGCCGTACCCGATCCCGATCATCTGCGCGCTGTTGGGCGCGCCCCCCGAGGACTGGGAGCAGTTCTCCCTGTGGGCCGAGGACATTTTCAAAATCGTCAGGTTCGACTCCGACCTGGCGAACGAGCAGCACATCGTGATGCGGGCCTGGGACGAGTTCGACGCCTATATCGACGACATGATCACCGAGCGGCGGGGCCGGTTGACCGACGACTTGATCTCCGAACTGATCCGCGCCCATGACGACGGCGACCGGCTGAGCAACGCGGAGATGCGCATGCTGGCGTTCAGCATTCTGTCCGCCGGCACCGACACCACCCGCAACCAACTGGCCGCGTGCATGCACGCGCTGTGTGACCATCCCGATCAACTGGCGATGCTGCGCGACGATTCCGGCCTCGCGATGCAAGCCGTCGAGGAATGCATGCGCCATTCGCCGGCGGTCTGCACCACCCTGCGCACCGTCCTCGACGACGTCACGTTCGCGGAGTACACGTTTCCGGCCGGCACCTTCATTTCAGTGAATACCTTTGCGGCCAACTGCGATCCGGAGGTCTATCCGTACCCGGACCGGTTCGACATCACCCGCGAGGAGCCGCCGCCGATTTTGACGTTCGGCGGCGGCGCCCATTATTGCCTGGGCGCCAATCTCGCCCGAACCGAACTCGCCGGGGCCCTCAAAGTCATCGCCCGGCGCATGACCAATCCGCGCCGCGTGGCAAGGGCACGCTGGAAACCGATGCTGGGATTGAGCGGCCCGGTGGAGCTGGAGATGGAGTTCGACTAACTCAGCGCGTCGTCCGCGGCCAGCCCGAGCACGTGGATCTCGCCAGTGGTGCCGTCGACCTCCACCATGGCACCCTGCGGCAGTGCCTTGGTGGCACCCTGGACGTCGACGACACACGGGAACCCGAATTCGCGGGCCACCACCGCGGCGTGCGACATCGGACCGCCGAGTTCGGTCACGACGGCGGCGGCGTAGCAGAACGCAGCGGTGTACCCGACGTCGGTGACCTCTGCGACAAGGATCTCACCGGGTTGTAGGTCGTCGATGGTCTCGGGCCGCACGATCCGCACCCGGCCGCGCACCCGACCCCCGCAAACGCCGACGCCACGCAACGTGTCCCCGCTGGCCAGCGCGTCCGATGAGGTCGCGGTCGGCTGCCAGCTACCGCTGAATACCGTCGGCGGCGCCACCGCGACCAGCCGACGTTGTTCGGCCCGGCGCCGGGCCACCAGCGCGCCGACATCCGCGGGGAGCGCGTCGAGTTCGTCGACGAGCAGATAGAAGACGTCGTCGGCGGCGGTAAAGAGCCCGGCCTCGACCGACCGGCGTCCATATTCGCGAAGCAGCGTGCGTAGCACCCAGTTGGCCCGTACCACCTTGTCGCGGCGGACCTCACGGTCGCGCAGCTGCTGGGTGGCCAGAGCCGCAACGGGCTTGGCGTGCAACGGGATCCGGGGCCGCTGCGGCTGCGGCGCGGACGGCGCGCTCATCGCCCTGGTCACCATCCGCACCAGCAACTCGGGATCGTCGGCGTAGCTGGTGGACCGCATCTCGAGCTCGGCCGGACCACGGTGGCCGATGAGCGCCAGCTCGTCGCGCAGGGCGGCATGGAATTCCGGCGCCTCGACGGCAAGCTTGTCCAGCCGGTCGCCCGGCTCGGCCAGCAGCGCCGTGACTTTCGGATCGCGCTGAGCGGCGACTACCAACCGCTGCATCGCCTCGACGGAACGCGCGCTGACCAATTCCGGTCCGCCGGGCGCGGCGATCTCGCGCCCGCACAAACCACGCAACAGCACGTTGAACGCCGCGCACAGCAGGAACGAGCCTGCCGCCAGCACCCAGCCGTGCACCACCTGGTCACGCGCCAGTGAGATCAGGCTCAGCAGCCGACGATCGTCGAGCCCGGCGAGGTCACCGTCGGCCAGACGTTCCAGGCGATCGACGTCGGCGACGAACTCGCGGGTGTCCAGCGGCGCGCCGGCGGACAGGCCGATCAGGTTGACACCGAACACCCCGATGTTGCGGATGGTCCGGAACTGCCTGCGAATTCGGCCGGTGCCGGAGTGCGGATGCTCCTCACTGAAGATCGGCAGGGCGGCCATGCTCGGGCCGAAGAACCCGCTGTTGCTCACCACCGTCGTGGGCTTGACGAAAGGCACCGTCTCGGCCATGAAGTGCGCGGTCGTGATGGCGCCGTAGAGCCGGTGGGCGAACACCGCGACCATGCGCATTGCGATTTCGCGCTGGATCGTCCCGCCGGGCCGCAACCGCTCGGCGACGCACACGGCGCTGGCCCGCAGTCCGCGAACCGTCGCCGACGCCGACGCCGGCGAAAACGGGCCGGGCAGCGCCTCAGACAGATTCGTGGCCAGGAAGGTGGGAAAACGCGGGTCGATCGGCGTGTCGAATTCGCCGTTATCCCCCTCCGCGCCCGCCCAAATGGGCTTTACGCCGTCGCCGCTCGGCGCGTCCACCGACGGGAGGTCCTGGATGTTGGCCAGCCGCCACGGCAGCGATATCACCCGAGCGCCCACGGCCACCCGGCCGCGCACCGCCAGCGCGAAATCCTGGACGCATTCGCCCGATTCCCACGCCGGCCGGAATGACCATTCGCCTGTCAGCCGCGAGGTGTCCATGAGCGGGTTCCCCCGCACCAGTCGCAACTCAGCGGGCTCGAGGCCCAGGCGCACGACCGGGCGGCGCAGCGCGGCGGCGAGTTGCCGGAAGGTCAGGCCGCCCGAAGCGGCCAGATTCACCGGCCCGGCGGGGATTTCGGCATCGACGATCGCCCGGTTGAACAGCCGGAGCGCGTCGTCGAGGTGGACGACCTGCATACCGCGATCGGCCGACCGGTGGGGGAACGCCGGTAATGCCAGCAGGCGGCGCACCCAGTTGTCGACGCTTCGCCCTAGGATCAGCGCGGAACGGATCGCGACCCATTCCGCGCCCGATTCCGCGAGCAGTTGTTCCACTTCGGCCTTGAGCCGGCCCTCGGCGCCGACCGGGGCCGTGGCGTCGTCTTCGGCCTTCAGTCCTTGTCCCCCGCCGTACACATGGGCCGACGACGCGAAAACGATTCTCCTGGAACCGGTCTCGGCCATCGCGTCGAGCACGTTGCGGGTGCCACCGATGTTGACCTGGTCGTCGTGTCCGGAACCTCTCGCCCACGCGAAGTGGGCTACGACGTCCGCGCCGGCCAGGGCGCGTCGGACGGCATCGGCGTCGCGGATGTCCGCCGCGACGAAATCCGCTGCGCTCGGCCAACTTTCAGGTCGGTGACGGGCGATCCCTGCCACGTCGTGGCCTTGGCTGAGCAGCCGAGTGGCGAGGCCGCGGCCGAGCACGCCGCTGGCCCCCGTGACCGCGATTCTCACGTCATGCCTACTCGTCGTCGTCGTCGCGCAATGCCGCGTTGACCAGAGCGTCGAGGTCCATGTCCGCGATGTCCTTTTCGGTGGTCACCGCGGCGGCCTGCGCGGCGCCCTCGGCCTCGCTCGCCAACGCCAGCAGCAGCTCCAGCACGCCGGCCTGCCGAAGGCGCTTGACCGGAATGGACCCCACGACGCGTTGAATCTCGGCTTCACCCGGCGCGGCCGCCGCCGCGGCTTGATCGGACGATCCGACCAGTTCGCGGTACATATAGCCGGCCAGCGCGGCGGAGTTCGGGTAGTCGAAGATCAGCGTCGGTGAAAGCGCCAGCCCGGTCGCGGCTTTGAGCCGGTTGCGCATCTCGACGGCGGTCAACGAGTCGAAACCGAGTTCCTGGAACGCCCGGTCCGGGTGGATCGCCTCCGGGCTGGAGCTGCCCAGCACGGTGGCGATATTGGCCCGCACCAGATCCAGCAGCACCGCCTGCTGCTCGTCCTCCGGCAGACCCTCGAGGCGTTGCAGCAGAGCGGATTTCGACTTGGCGGCGGCCAACGAGTCATCGACCTGACGCCGCGTCGGGGCGTTGATCAGATCGACGAACATCGGTGGCAAGGTGCCGCCATCGAACTTGACCCGCAACGCCGCGAGGTCGATGTGGGCAGGCAACATGAACGGCTGGTCGACGATGAGCGCGGTGTCCATCAGCTCCAGCGCCTGGTCCGACGACATGGCGACGATCCCGTCACGCCCGAACCGCGCGCGGTCGGCGGCACCCAGGCCACCGGTCATGGCGCTGGCCTGATCCCACAGACCCCAGCCCAGCGAGATCGCCGGCAGCCCGTGCGCCCGCCGGTGGGCGGCCAATCCGTCGAGGAACGAGTTGCCGGCCGCGTAGTTGGCCTGCCCCGACGCGCCCGCGAGCCCCGCGATCGACGAAAACATCACGAAGGCACCGACGTCCAGGTCGCGGGTCAACTCGTGCAGGTTCCACGCCGCGTCGACCTTGGACCGCAACACCGACTCGATCCGGTCGGGGGTCAGCGACGTCACGACCGCGTCGTGTAAGACGCCGGCGGCATGGATCACCCCGGTCAGCGGATGCTGCATCGGGATTTCGGCGATCACCTTGGCCAGGGCCTCGCGATCGGCGGCATCGCAGGCCACCGTCTCCACGTGCGCACCGGCCGCGCTCAACTCGGCGACCAGCTCCGCGGCACCCGGTGCATCCAGGCCGCGGCGGCTGACCAGCACCAGATTCCGCGCGCCGTGGCGGGTCACCACGTGTCGCGCGACCGCCGAACCGGCCATGCCGGTGGCGCCGGTGATCAGCACCGTGCCGGCCGTCCACGCGTCCGGCATGGTCATCACGACCTTGCCGACGTGGCGGGCCTGACTCAGGTAGCGCAGCGCCGCGGGCGCGCGTCGCACGTCAAACCTGGTCACCGGCAACGGCCGTAGCACATCCTCGCCGAACATGGCCGCCAGCTCGTCGAGCATCTGGGCGATGCGATCCGGCCCCGCCTCGAACAGGTCGAAGGCGCGGTAGCGCACCCCCGGGTGGTCTCGGACGACGACCTCGGGATCGCGGATGTCGGTCTTGCCCATCTCCAAGAAGACCCCGCCGGGTTTCATCAAGCGCAGGGACGCGTCGACGAAATCACCGGACAGCGAGTCCAGGACGATATCCATGCCGGCCATACCGGTGACCGCCCGGAACTTCTCCTCGAATTCCAGGCTGCGCGAGTCGGCGATGTGGTCATCGTCAAAGCCCATGTCGCGCAACGTGTCCCACTTGCCGCGGCTGGCGGTCGCGAACACCTCCAGGCCGATGTGCCGGGCCAGTTGCACCGCGGCCATACCCACCCCACCGGCGGCGGCGTGCACCAGCACCCGCTGACCGGGCTTGGCGCCAGCCAGGTCCACCAGCGCGTAGTTCGCCGTGGCGAACACCACCGACGCCGTCGCGGCGGCGGTGGGTGACCAGCCGGGCGGCACCTTGACGAGCAGGCGCTGGTCGGTCTTGGCGATGGTCCCGGTTCCGTCCGGGAACAGCCCCATGACGCGGTCGCCGACGGCGAAACGCCCGTCGGGCGCGGCGGTTTCGATCACCACACCGGACGCCTCGATGCCCATGGTGGCCTCGGGGTCGGGATAGAGGCCCAGCGCGATCATGACGTCGCGGAAGTTGGCCGCGATGGCCGACAGCGCGACGCGCACCTGACCGGGGCCCAACGGCGCATCGGCGTCGGGAATGCGCTCTATCCGCAGATTTTCGATGGTGCCGTAGCTGCTCATGCCGAGTCGCCACGGTCCCTCGTCCGGGGGCAGTAGCAGGCCGCCGACGGCGCGGCTGCCGAGCACTCGGGCGGTGTAGACCGCGCCGTTGCGCAGTATCGCCTGCGGCTCGCCGAGCGCCAGCACCGCTGCTATCGCGTCGGAGTCCAGCGGGGCGTCCGTGTCGACGAGCACGATTCGTCCCGGGTGCTCGGTCTGCGCCGACCGCACCAGCCCCCAGACCGCCGCGCCGGCCAGATCGGTGACGTCCTCCCCCGGCAGCGTCATCGCGCCCCGGGTCGCCACCACCAGGGTGCCTGCGCCGTCGCGGGACAACCACGACTGCAGCACGGGCAGCACCGCGCGCGTCGCCGCGTACACCTCGGTGACCACGTCGCCGGACACCGGCACCGATTCGAACAGCACCGCCGAGCGCTCGGTCGAAAGGTCATCCAATTCCACTGCGCCCCAAGTGGACACCGATACCTGCTGCGTCGCCGACGGCGGTTGAGCGGACCAGATGACCTCGAAGAGCCGGTCCGGTCCCGAATTCGTTACGGCGGCCAGCAACTGCTTGTCGGTGACCGGGCGGGCCACCATCGACGCCACCGAGAGCACCGGTAGCCCCAGCCCGTCGGCCAGTTCGATCGACACCGCGGACGGGCTCACCGGCACGATCCGCGCGCGCACTGCTCCCGCCCCCGCGGCGTGCAGCGACACCTGCTGCCAGGAGAACGGAACCAACATCGAGCCTTCGGGCAGTTCGTTGTTGTCGGACGCCAACATGACCGCGTGCAGCGCCGCGTCGAGCATCGCCGGGTGGACGCCGAACCCGGCCGGCGATACCCCGGCGTCGGCGGGCAGCGCCACCTCGGCGAAGACCTCGTCACCGCGGCGCCACATCGATGTCAGGCCGCGGAACGCGGGCCCGTAGGCGTAACCCCGCTCGGCCAGTTGCTCATATCCGTCGCCGACATCCACCGGGACCGCACCCACCGGCGGCCACGCCGACAGGTCCGCGCCCGGCTGCACCGAGCCCGCCCGCAGCACACCCTCGGCGTGCAACGACCAACCCGAGCCCGCTTCGGCGCGCGAAAAGACCGAGACGGCACGGGCGCCCGAGTCGTCCGGGCCGCCGACGACGACCTGGACCGCGACCGATCCGCCGGTCGGCAACACCAGCGGCGCGGCCAGATTCAGCTCGTCGATCACCGCGCAGCCCACCTCGTCGCCGGCGCGGATCGCCAGCTCGACGAATCCCGCGCCGGGGAACAACACGACACCGCCGACGGCGTGATCGGTCAACCAGCCCTGCGTGCCGGGCGACAGCCGGCCGGTCAGCACCACTCCGCCGGTGGCCGGCAGTTCCACCACCGCGCCCAGCAGGGCGTGTTCGCCGGCCGCCAGGCCCAGGCCCGCGGCGTCGGCCGGGGTGTCGTCGGCGGCGAGCCAAAAGCGGCGCCGGTCAAAGGCATACGTGGGCAGGTCGACCAGATTCGCGTCGCCCAGCGCACCGCGCCAGTCCACGTCCATCCCGGCGACGAATCCCTGCGCGACGGCGTTGACCAGGGCGACCGGCTCCGGTCGATCCTTGCGCAACGCGGACATCGTCGTCACCTGGCCCGCCGCAGGGTCTATGGCCAGCGATTCTTCGATCGACGCCGTCAGGCCGCTGCTCGGCCCGACCTCGAGGAAACGGTTCGCGCCCGCCGAGCGCACGAACCGCACGCTGTCGGCGAACCGCACCGCCTCGCGCACGTGCCGCTTCCAGTACGCGGGCGATGCGAAGTCGTCACCGGCCGGCTGACCGGTCACGTTGGACACGATCGGGATGGTCGGCTTGCCGACGGCCAATCCGGCCGCGACGGTGCCGAATTCGTCGATCATGGGATCCATCAGCGGGGAGTGGAACGCGTGCGAAACCGAGAGCCGATGCACTCGGTGGCCGTCTGCGCGGAGCCGGTCCGCGATCGCGATCACCGCTTCTTCGGCGCCCGAAATCACCACCGAGGTCGGCCCGTTGACCGCGGCGATGCCGACGCCGGCTTGGTCGGAGGACGCCAGCAGCGGCCGCACCTCGTCTTCGGTGGCCTGCACCGCGACCATCGCGCCGCCTTCGGGCAGCGACTGCATGAATCGGCCACGTGCCGCGACCAGCACCGCGGCGTTCTCCAACGAGAGCACGCCTGCGACGTGGGCGGCCGCCAGCTCCCCGATCGAGTGGCCCATCACGAAGTCTGGTCGCACACCCCAGGATTCGAGCAGCCGGAACAGCGCGACTTCGACCGCGAACAGCGCGGGTTGCGCGAATTCGGTGCTGTTGAGCAGATTTTCGTCGTGCCCCCACATCACCTCGCGCAGCGGGCGAAGCAGGTGCTGGTCCAGTTCGGCCACGACGGTGTTGAACGCCTCGGCGAATACCGGATAGCCGGCGTGCAGTCCCATTCCCATGCCCAGCGTTTGGGAGCCCTGGCCCGGGAACACGAAGACCGTCTTGCCTGCAGTCACGGTGCCACGGATGACCGAACCGGCCAGGTCGTCGCCGGCAAGCTCGTCGAGCCCCGCCAGCAGCCGGTCGCGGTCGCCACCGACGACGACGGCCCGGTGCTCGAAAGCCGACCGACCCGCCAGCGACCACCCCACATCGGCGATGTCCACCTCCGGGTGGGCGCGCAGGTGGGTCACCAACCGAGCGGCCTGAGAGTGCAACGCGGACAGCGATTTCGCCGACACCGGCCAGGCCACCACCGGCGCCGTGGGCCCGTCCGCGGCGCGCGGCGGCTCGATCGGCACGGCCTCGACGATGACGTGCGCGTTGGTGCCGCTGATGCCGAACGACGACACGCCCGCCCGGCGCGGACGCTCGGCCGGCCAGGGTTGTGCCTCGGTCAGCAACGACACCGCACCCGCCGACCAGTCCACGTGCGGGCTCGGCTCATCGACATGCAGTGTGGCGGGCAACATCTCGTGGCGCATCGCTAGGACCATCTTGATGACGCCGGCCACCCCGGCGGCGGCCTGCGTATGGCCCATGTTCGACTTGATC
Organism: Mycobacterium colombiense; assembly: GCF_003284975.1. GTDB lineage: Bacteria > Actinomycetota > Actinomycetes > Mycobacteriales > Mycobacteriaceae > Mycobacterium > Mycobacterium europaeum_A. Next base: position 163 of record NZ_QMEU01000032.1, on the reverse strand, counting down.
GACCCCAGCCACAGAGGCTGTTTCCCGGGCTCGGCCCTCTCTTGCCCATAGGTCGCCAACAGCGCCTGAGCCTCGATCGGGTCACCCAACGTGGTCCCCGTGCCGTGCCCCTCGACGACGTCGACGTCGGCCGCCGACAAACCCGCGTTGGCCAGCGCGGCAC
>NZ_QMEU01000031.1 GCF_003284975.1 Mycobacterium colombiense | reverse complement strand
TTGGGCACGGCGTGCTCCCAGGTGCGCTGGCACGATCCGCCCATCACCAGCAGGTCGCCGTGTGCCTGCGGCAACCGCAGCGACGGACCGCCGCCGCGGCGGCGCATCGCGAAGGCGCGGGTGGCGCCCAGGCTGACGATCGCCACCATGGTGTCCTCGGTGCTGCTGCGCCCAATGGTGTCGCCATGCCAGGCGACGCTGTCCGAGCCGTCGCGATAGCAGCACAACCCCACCGTGGTGAAGGGCTCGCCGAGTTCGCCGGCGTAGATGTCGTTGAGCCGGCGGCGCAGCCGGGCGAGCTCGGGATGCGGCGGCTCGTCGACGGCGAGGTCGTGGAAGCTCACCAGCCGCGGCACGTCGACCACCCGGTCGTACATCTGCCGGCGCTCCTCGCGCCACGGCACCGTCGACAGCAAGGCCTCCAGCAGGTCATCGGCGTCGGTGAGCCAGCCGGCGCGGATCTCGATGAACGCGCCGTCACCGAGTTCCCGGCGCTCGGTGTGCTGGAACAGGGAGCCTTGGACCGCGATCTCCACGCCACCGAGTTTATCGCACATCCGTTCGATGACCCGGGGCGCGCGCTGCGCGTGTGGCGGGACGGGATGCCCCGCCGCCGCTACGGTTGAGCTGTGGGTGTTGTCGAGCTGGGCACCAATTCCGAGGTCGGCGCGCTGCGCGTGGTCATCCTGCACCGCCCCGGTGCCGAGCTGCTCCGGCTGAACCCGCGCAACGTCGACCAGCTGCTGTTTGATGGCCTGCCGTGGGTCGCTCGCGCGCAAGACGAACATGACCAGTTCGCGGCGCTGTTGCGGTCCCGCGGCATCGAGGTGCTGCTGATGTCGGATCTGCTCACCGAGGCGCTGACGCACAGCGGAGCCGCGCGGATGCAGGGCGTCGCGGCCGCCGTCGACGCGCGGCGGCTCGGAGCGCCGTTGGCGCAGGAACTTTCGGCATACCTGCGGGGGCTCGAGCCGGCCCGGCTGGCCCAGGTGCTGATGGCCGGGATGACGTTCAACGAGTTACCCGCCGACACCCGGACCGACGTCTCGCTGGTGCTGCGCATGCACCATGGCGGCGACTTCGTCATCGACCCGCTGCCCAACCTGGTGTTCACCCGCGACTCGTCGATCTGGATCGGCCGGCGGGTGGTGATCCCGACGCTGGCGCTGCGCGCCCGCGGGCGGGAGGCGTCGCTGACCGATCTCATCTATGCCCACCACCCGCGGTTCACCGGCGTGCGCCGGGCCTACGAGTCGCGCACCGCCCCCGTCGAGGGTGGTGACGTGCTGCTGCTGGCGCCCGGCGTGGTCGCCGTCGGGGTGGGGGAGCGGACCACCCCCGCCGGCGCGGAAGCCTTGGCCCGCAGCCTGTTTGACGACGACCTGGCGAACGCCGTGCTGGCGGTGCCGATCGCGCAGCGGCGTGCCCAGATGCATTTGGATACGGTGTGCACAATGGTCGACACCGACACGGTGGTGATGTACGCCAACATCGTGGACTCGTTGTCGGCGTTCACCATTGCGCGCACGCCCGACGGGGTGGCCATCAGCGACGAAGCCCCGTTCTTGGAGGCGGCGGCCAAGGCGATGGAAATCGACAAGCTGCGGGTCATCGACACGGGGCTGGATCCCGTTGTCGCCGAACGCGAACAGTGGGATGACGGCAACAACACGCTGGCGCTGGCGCCCGGTGTGGTGGTCGCCTACGAGCGCAACGCGCAGACCAACACCCGCTTGCAGGACGCCGGCATCGAGGTGCTGACCATCGCCGGATCGGAACTGGGCACCGGCCGCGGCGGCCCCCGGTGCATGTCCTGCCCCGTCGCCCGCGACCTGCTGCCGTAGCAAGCTAGCGCCAGCTGGGCAGCCAGATCTCCATGTTCCACGTCTGCTGCGAAATCGGCAGCCCGGTGAGCACCGGGAACAGCCACGCGAAATTCGTCACCACCAGCGCCACGTACGCGCAAACGGCGATCAACCCCAGCGTGCGTCGCTCCGTATTCGCCTGCAGCTGCAGCCGCAGTCGCCGGGGTGGCGCGCCGGGGGTGTAGAGCACGTCGCCGCAAATCAGCGCGATGGCCATCACCAAAAAGGGCGCCATCGTGGCCGCGTAGAAGAAGTACATCTGCCGGTCGATGTCGGCGAACCAGGGCAGCCAGCCCGCGCAGTAGCCGACCAGCACCGCGGCGTAGCGCCAGTCGCGGCGGACCAGCATGCGCCACAACGCGAAAACGAGCACCGGCACCGCCAGCCACCACATCGCCGGCGTGCCAACCAGCATCTCGGCCTTGACGCAGGACTGGGCGCCGCACCCGGGGACGTTCTGCTCGTCGATGGCGTAGAGCACCGGCCGCAACGACATCGGCCAGCTCCACGGTTTCGATTCCCAGGGGTGATAGTTGCCCGCGGAATTCGTCAGGCCCGCATGGAATTGGAACGCCTTCGCGGTGTAGTGCCACAGCGACCGGATGGCATCCGGTAGCGGCACCAGCGAGCGGGGGCCGATCGTCTGGCCCACCTCGTGCCGGTCGATGGCGGTCTCGGAGGCGAACCACGGTGCGTAGCTGGCCAGATACACCAGCACCGGGATGACGCCCAGCGCATAGCCGGTGGGGATGAGGTCGCGGCGCAAGGTCCCCAGCCAGGGCCGGGTGACCTGGTACTGGCGCCGCGCGGCCACGTCGAACGCCAGCGACATGGCCCCGAAGAACAGCACGTAGTACAGGCCGGACCACTTTGTGCCGCAAGCCAATCCGAGCAGGATCCCGGCGCCGAACCGCCACCACCGCACGCCCAGCCGCGGCCCCCACACCGTGTCTGCGTGGCGGCCGTCGGCCAGCGCGATGTGCATCCGTTGCCGAACCTGGTCGCGGTCGACGATCAGCGCGCCGAACGCCGCGACCACGAAGAAGGTGAGTATGCCGTCGAGCAAAGCGGTCCGCGCGGCGACGAAGCTGACGCCGTCGCAGATCACCAGCACGCCGGCGATCGCGCCGATCAACGTCGAGCGGCTGATCCGCCGGACGGTCCGCATCACCAGCGCGACCATCACCACTCCGAGCAACGCTCCGGTGAACCGCCAGCCGACGCCGCTGTAGCCGAAGACCGCCTCGCCGAGGGCGATCAGTTGCTTGCCGACCGGCGGGTGCACGACCAGGCCGAACCCGGGATTGTCCTCCACGCCGTGGTTGTGCAGCACCTGCCAGGCCTGCGGGGCGTAGTGCTTTTCGTCGAAGACGGGGGTGCCGCCGTCGGTGGGTGAGCCCAGGTTCAGGAAGCGGGTGATCGCCGCCAACACCGTGATGATGCCGGTCACCACCCAGCCGCGGACCTGATCGGTCGGGCCGAAATCGGCCGCCGGCACCAGCGGTCCTGGGCTGACGACGGGCACCACACGTTGCGTCTCGGCACCCTCGAGGGTCGAGGAGGATTCGCGGGGCGGGGCGGTCATCGGTGTCGATCGTAGGCTGTCGGTCATGACCACCGGCCGCCTGTTGCTGGGCGCGACCCCGCTGGGCCAGCCGTCGGATGCCTCGCCCCGCCTGCTCGACGCCCTGGCCCGAGCCGATGTGGTGGCCGCCGAGGACACCCGGCGGGTGCGCACCTTGGCCAAGGCCCTCGAGGTGCGCATCACCGGGCGGGTGATCAGCATGTTCGACCAGGTCGAAAGCTCCCGGGTGGACTCGATGGTCGAGGCGATCCGCGCGGGTGCGACGGTGCTGGTGGTCAGCGACGCCGGGATGCCGCTGATCAGCGACCCCGGCTATCGGCTGGTGACGGCCTGCGTGGAGGCCGACCTGCCGGTGCGATGCCTGCCGGGCCCGTCGGCGGTGACGACCGCGCTGGCCGTGTCCGGTCTGCCGGCCGAGAAGTTCTGCTTCGAGGGATTCGCGCCGCGCAAGAAGGGGGCGCGGCGGAGCTGGCTGGATTCGCTGGCCGATGAGCGGCGCACCTGCGTGTTCTTCGAATCCCCGCGGCGGTTGGCGGCGTGCCTGCAGGACGCCGTCGAGCGGCTCGGCGGCGCACGCCGCGCGGCGATCTGCCGGGAGCTGACCAAGGTGCACGAGGAAGTTGTGCGCGGCCCGCTCGACGAGCTGGCGGCCTGGGCGGCCGACGGGGTGCTCGGTGAAATCACCGTGGTGCTGGCCGGCGCCACCCCGCGCGCCGACCTGCCGGCGCTGGTCGCCGAGGTCGAGGAGTTGGTCGCCGGTGGGGCCCGCATCAAGGAGGCCTGCGGGGAGGTGGCCGGCATCCACCCGGGGGTGCGTTCGCGCCAGCTCTACGACGCGGTGCTGCAGTCCCGCCGCGATTAGCGGCGGTCGCAAGCGCGGCGAAGCCGGGCGCAGCGGGCCGCCGCCCTCAGGATTAGCCCGCCGCGCTCGCGGCGGCGATCGGCGGCAGCCCGACGACCGGGGACGCCTTGTGCAGGCATTCTTCCCATTCGGCGTCCGGGTCGGAGTCGGCGGTGATGCCGCCGCCGACGCCGAGCACCGCTCCACCCGCGGCGTCGAATTCGACGGTGCGGATCGCGACGTTCAACTCGCAACCCGCCACGGGTGAGGCCAATCCGATTGTGCCGCAATATATTCCGCGACGGTTGGGTTCCCACTGCGAGAGCAGTTGACGGGCACGGTGTTTGGGGGTGCCGGTGACCGAGGCGGGGGGGAAGCTGGCGTCCAGCAGCGCCGACGTCGGCAGCTCGGTGGGGACCTGCGCGGACACCGTCGAGACCAGGTGCCACACCCCCGGGGCCCGGCGCACCACCAACAACTCGGGCACACTCACCGTGCCGACGATCGCCACCCGGCCAAGGTCGTTGCGGACCAGGTCCACGATCATGATGTTCTCGGCGACCTCTTTGGCCGACGCGCGCAGCGCCGACGGCCACGCATCCAGCGGCAGCGTGCCCTTGATCGGGCTGGACGCCACGACCGTCCCGCGCCGCCGCAGGAACAGCTCCGGGGACAGCGACGCCACCGCACCCCAGGCGCCGGCGACGTAGGCCGCCCGGGCGGGGGAGGTGCGGGCGACGCCGTCGATGAAGAAGTCCAGCGGGGCGCCGGTGACGGCGCCGGTGAACTGCGTGCACACGCAGGCCTGGTACACCTCGCCGGCGCGGATCGCCTCCAGGCAGGCCAGCACGCCGTCGCGATGCGCCCCCCGGTCGGCGATGCCCCACTCGATGTGGCACTCGCGCGCGGCGGCCCTCGGCCTGGCCAGCGCGGTGGTCAGCCAGTCGGGCATCGGCGCACCGGAGAGGCTCTCGTACCACCAGTGGCCGTCGCGGTCGCGGCGCAGCACGCAGTCCGTCCAGCCGCCGGCGGCCTCGGGAATCCGGTGGGGCTGTGCGTCGGCGCCGGCGTCCGGATACGACAGGTAGCCGATCCAGCCGCCGCCCACCGCGCGCGGCTCCGGCGTCCGCGATACCGGGACCGCGAAGACGTCGTCGACGTGCACCGGGCGCACCGACAGGCTGGGCGCGATCACCGCGAGGGCGCCGAACCACTCCCCGGTCAGCGCGGCCGGCGGGGGCAGGCCGAGCCGGCCGGTGGCCTCACCCACGGCGCGCAGCACCTGGGGTGCGGCGCCAAGATCGCCGAGCCGGTCGATGCGCACAGCTCTAGCTTGTCAGAGCGGCGGCGATTCGCATCCCGGTGGCGCCACGCTGGCCCGATGGTGGCGACCCGCGGCACCCGGCTACGCCGCGTTTGCGATCGCCACGCTGGCCCGATGGTGGCGACCCGCGGCACCCGGCTACGCCGCGTTTGCGATCGCCACGCTGGCCCGATGGTGGCGACCCGCGGCACCCGGCTACGCCGCGTTTGCGATCGCCACGCTAGCCGCGGCTGATGTCGCGGGCGGTGGCCAGCGCCGCCAGCTTCCGCGGGTTGCGCATCACATAGAAGTTGGTGATCTTGTCGCCGGTGATCTCGAGCGTGATCACGCCTTCGAGCTGGTCGCCGAGGTATAGCAGCACCGCCGGGGCGCCGTTGCAGGTCACCATCTCCACCCGCGTCGCGCCCATGGTGGCGGCCCGGCGCATCAGGCCGACGATGGCACGGGCCACCTTCTGGGCGCCGACCACCGGTCGACGGGCAGCGCTCACCACACCGCCGCTGTCGGCGGTCCAGGTGGCATCCGGGGCGAGCATGGACATCAGCGCCTCCACGTCGCCGCCCGCCGCGGTGGCTAGGAACTGCGCGGTGATCTCGGCGTTGCGTTCCGGGTCCACCGTGTCGAACCGCTTGCGTCGGGCGCGGACGTGTTCGCGTGCCCGGTGGGCGACCTGCCGGACGGTGGGCGCCGGCCTGCCCACCGCCTCGGCGATCTCGCCGTAGTCGAAACCGAACACCTCGCGCAGCACGAACACGGCCCGCTCGTCGGGACTCAGCGTCTCCAGCAACACCAGCATCGCCATCGAGATCGACTCCGCCAGAACGACATCGGCGGCTGGATCCTGATCCTCGAGCAACAGCGGCTCGGGCAACCACGGCCCCACGTAGTCCTCACGCCGGCGCGCACCGGCCCGCAGCGAGTTCAGCGCCTGGCGGGTGACCAGCTGGGCCAGATACGACTTGGTGTCACGCACCGTCGCCAAGTCGACCGCCGCCCACCGCAGATAGCTGTCCTGCAAGACGTCGTCGGCCTCGGTCGCCGAACCCAGCATCTCGTAGGCGATGGTGAACAGCAGTGGCCGCAGCAGGGTGAACCGTTCGGCGTGCTCGCTGCCGGTCGGTGCCTGCGTCATCGCGCGGCGACCTCCTCGGGTGACTGCGCGGGCCGCTGGCCGCCCTTGAGCCAGCGGTACGAACCGGGCTTGGCGGCCTCGCGCCGGATCGACCACAGCGTGCCCTTGCAGATCGCTTCCTTGAGCGACGCCGCCGCCCGGCCGCCGAGGTACATGTTCACCGGGGTGTCATCGGTGCGCGCCATCTGGAACGTGGCGTGCGTGCGGCCCAGGCTGATGCACTGCCCGACGAACGCCTGGCTCAGCGCCGCGGGGGCGTCGCCGGCGATGCGGCTGAGCACGGTGTTGGCGGCCTGGGCACCCAGCGGGCCGGCGGCCTGGCAGCTCATCCGCAACGGCTGGCCCGACGGCGCGGCGGCGTCCCCGGCGGCGACGATGCGCTCGTCGTCGATGCTGGTGAGCGTCTCATCGGTGAGCAACCGGCCGATCGAGTCGGTGTGCAGGCCGCTGCGCGTGGCGAGGTCCGGCACCGCGAACCCGGCCGTCCAGATGGTCGCCGCGCTGGGCAGCACCGCGCCGTCGGTGAGCACCACGGCATCCCAGCGCACCTCTTCCACGGCCACCGATTCCAGCACGTTGACCCCCAGGCGCCGCAGCCGCTTGGCCACCGAGCGCCGGCCCCGCTTGCTCAGCGACGGACCGAGGACGGGGCCGCACACCAGGGTCACCGGGCGTCCGCCCTCGGCCAGCTCGGAGGCGGTCTCGATGCCGGTCAGCCCGCCGCCGACCACCGTGATCGGGGCGGGCAGCGGCAGATCGGTGAGCGCGTAGTGCAGCCGCTGCGCGCTTTCCAGGTCGGCGACCGAATGCGCGTATTCGGTGTAGCCGGGCACCGTCGACCCTGGCGCGCCCGTGCTGCCTACGGCGTAGATCAGGTAGTCGTAGTCCAGCTCGGCACCCGAGGTCAGCACCACCCGCCGGTCGGCCGCCTCGATGACCTCGACGCTGTCGACGATCAACCGGATGCCCTCGCCGAGCAGCGTCGCGTAGTCGGCGGTCGCCGTGCCGGTGTCGGCAACCAGCTGGTGCAGCCGGATGCGCTCGACGAAGACCGGTCGGGGGTTGACCACGGTGATGTCGATGTCCGGGCGCTGGCGCAGACGGTTGGCGGCGAGGGTGCCGGCGTATCCGGCGCCGACAACGACGACATGGGTTCGTTCGGGGACCGACTCGGTCATGGCTGTCTCCTAATTCGTGAGGACTTGTGCCCTTGAGACACCGCAGAACCGACGAGCGTGACAGGCTCGCCCGCAATTGTGACCCGTCTCACTGGCCGCCCATCGGCGCCACCGGTCAACCGACCGCCCGAACCCTGCTGAGCTGCGACGACGCCACGCCGACACGCGCGTGATACGCTGCGCTACGCCAATTCGTGGCCTGCCCCGGACCGGATGCACGCACCACTGGAACGCGTGAACTTTGGGGCCACCTACCCGCGCACGGGTGTGTATTGGAGAAGCAACCTTGACGACGACCTTCGCTGTGACTGGGCCCGGCGCCGCGCCGGCACCGGCTCAGTCGTGCAGCCCTCGCGGGCCGTTGTCGTCGGTCGCGATCTAACGCCGGTGGCCATCGTGTGCTCATTGAGGAAACGCGCGCTGGCCGCCGTCGCGTGCGCGGCGGTGGTGCTCGGCGGCTGCGGCGACAAGAGCGATCCTGGACCGCTGTCGGCGATGGTCAGTCCGGCCATCCCGCCCACCGCGCAGGAGATCCCCAACCCGCTGCGCGGCCAGTACGAGCAGATGCTGAATCCGCTTTTCCCGCAAGGCAATCCGGCTCAACAGCGATACTCGGCATGGCCCGCGTCGTACGACGCCAGCCTGCGCGTCTCCTGGCGGCAGTTGCAGCCCGTCGATCCGCGCACGTTGCCCCCCGATGCGCCCGACGACCGCAAATTCGATTTCAGCTCGATCGACGACGCGCTGGCCAAGCTCGGTAGCCGCAACATGCGCCTGACCCTGGGCGTGTACGTCTACAAGTCCTGCTGCAACGACTCGTATTCGGACAACACCAACATCGCGATTCCGGACTGGCTGCGGCCCTCGGCCGCCAGTTATCCCGCGCCGCCGACCGGTTCGGCCCCGGGCGTCACCCATGTGGTGCCGAACTTCAACGACCCGGACTACCTCAACGGCGTCAGCCAGCTGCTGGCCGCGCTCGGCCGTCGTTACGACGGCGACGAGCGCCTGTCGGTGTTCGAGTTCTCCGGGTACGGCGACTTCGGTGAGAACCAACTGGGGTACCTGCGCGATTCGCTGAGTGCGCCGGGTCCCACTCCCGACGAAAGCGCCGCAAAGCTGGGCTATTACAGCCAGTTCCGCGATCAGAGCATCACCAAGGCCTCCATCGGGCAGTTGGTCGCGGCCAACGTCAACGCCTTCGGACACACCCAGTTGGTCGTCGCTCCGCAGAATCCGGAGATCGTCCGGGAACTGTTCGCCGACGACGTGACCAAGAAATTGGCCGCGCCGGTCGGGATCCGCGCGGACTGCCTCGGCGTGCAGGCGCCCCTGCCGGAATGGGCCGAGGCCAACGACTCGCACTACGTCCGCTCCAACGACGCGGTCGTCAACGCCATCAAGCAGCGGCTGATGACGGCGCTGGTGATCAGCCAGTGGTGCCGACTGCCGAGCGGAGCCGACGCCCGGTCGTATTACGAGAAGGCCCTGCACGACGTCATCCGGTATCACGTGTCGATGACGTCGAGTGCGGATTTCCCGGACCGCGATGCGACGTCGGCGATGGATCCCAAGCTTTTCCAGGTATGGGCCCAGGCCAATACCGCTGCCGGCTACCGGTATTCGGTCGAGGCGAATCCGGGATCGCAATCGATGCAGGGCAAGGTGGCGACCATCTCGGTGGTGTGGACCAACTACGGCTCGGCGGCGGCCACCGAACGCTGGGCACCCGGCTACAAGCTGGTGGACTTCTCCGGCGCGGTGGTTCGCACACTGCCGGCCACGGTCAATCTCAAGACGCTGGTGCACGACGAGTCCAGCCAATCGCGTGAGGAACCGGTTGCGGAGTCGGCCAGCGAGTCGGTGCATGTCGACGTGACCGGCCTGGCGCCCGGGCATTACACGCTGCGCGCCTCCGTCGAATGGCAACAGCACACGCCGGGCGCCTCACACGTGGTGAACTACGCGCCCATGGCCCTGGCGCGCGACGGGCGAGACGGCTCCGGGCTGTACCCGATTGCGACACTTGACATCCCGGGCGACGCGGCCTCAGCAAACGCTCAGTGACTCGCCGCAGCGCACCCCATGCGCCGCCCGCCGGCATCTCGTCGTAACCCCCGATGAAGCCTGATCTGCGTGCTACCGTTTCGAGACGGATTTCGGCCGCGCCGCAGCGCGGTTCGAAATGCAGCCAGCAAACAACCGAGCGAACTATCGGACCCCTTCGACGGGTACTCGAACGGGTCGCCGTGTGCCCCGTATCGGAGGACCCGTGCCGCGCAGCCTGAACCTGGTGGTCACCTCCGTCGCCACCCAGCTGATGGAGGCTACGGCGTCCACGGCGACCCGGGTCAGCGAAAAGGTTCTCGCGCAGCTCGTCGAGCAATTCGATGTGGACGCCAGCTTCCTGCGTCACCACGAGCCCGACGCCGCCGCCTCGGTGTTGGTGGCCGAGTGGCCCCGACGAGCCGACGCCGCCGATCCGGATCCGATCGCCGATCTCGAGTTGGACGGCGCCGAGTCGGTGCTCGCCCGATGCGAACGCGACAGGAAGCCCGTGGTGACCCGCCCGGGCCGGCCCAACGGCGGGCTTCGCCGCTGGCTCAACCGGCGCACGGCACCGGTCACGCCCTCGCTGGCCGTCGCGCCGCTGGTGTCCGCCGACGCGACGACCGGTGTGCTCGGCTTCGTCAAGTTCGGCGCCCGCCGGTGGAAACAAGAGGAGATCAATACGCTCGAGGCGGTCGCCGCCCTGTTCGCGCAGCTGCAAGCGCGCATCGCCGCCGAAGAACGGCTCCGCTATCTCGCCGAGCACGACGACCTGACCGGCGTCTACAACCGTCGGGCGCTGGTCGCGCATCTGACCGAACGGCTCGTGGCCGGAAGCCCCGGGCCTGTCGCGGTCTTCTACCTCGACCTGGACCGGCTCAAGCCGATCAACGATTACCTCGGCCACACCGCGGGCGACTGGTTCATCCGCATGTTCGCCCAACGCATCGAGGAGTGTGCGGGCAGCGAGAGCATGATCGCCCGGCTGGGCGGCGACGAGTTCGTGGTCATCCCGGACCGGCCGATGTCGTCGGAGGATGCCGAGGCGTTCGCGCGTCGCCTGTCGGCGATGCTGTGCGACCGATTGACCATCGGCGGGCACGTGATCAGCCGCACGGTCAGCATCGGGCTGGCGATGGGCGCACCGGGGACCGACAACTGCGCCGATCTGCTCCGGCGAGCCGACGAGGCCGTGCTGACGGCCAAGCGCGCCGGCGGCAATCAGACCGCGGTGTCCACCGATGACATGTCGCTGAAACGCGCCTTCCGCAACGACATCGAGCTGCACCTGCAGGGCGATATCGAAAGCGAAGGCCTGATCCTGCACTACCTGCCCGAGGTGGACCTGTGGACCGGCGCGGTCGTGGGCGCCGAGGCGCTGGTCCGCTGGCGCCATCCGGTCTGGGGGCTGCTGTTACCCGACGCGTTCATCGGGGTGGCCGAATCGACCAACCTGGCCGCGGAGTTGGGCCGCTGGGTGATGCGCAGCGCCTGCGCCGAATTCAGCGGGTGGCGCGCCAACGGCGCCGGCCACGGCGCCATGTTGCGCATCAACGTGTCGCCCATTCAGCTGATCAGCCGCGGCTTCGTGGAAAGCGTCGCCGACACCATCGGCGAGTTCGGGATCGATGGCGAATCGGTGTGCCTGGAGATCACCGAGCGCGCGGTGGTGCACGACATCGACACCACGCGAAAGACCTTGACGGAGCTCAAGGACGTGGGCGTGCAGATCGCCATCGACGACTTCGGCACCGGCTACGCCGTCCTGTCGCACCTGAAGTCGCTGCCGGTCGACATGCTCAAGATCGATGCCGGCTTCGTGCGTGACGTCGGCACCAACGCCGGTGACCTGGCCATCGTGCGCGCGATCATCGGGCTGGCCGAGGCGTTCGGCCTGGAAGTGGTGGCCGAAGGGGTCGAGACGCCCGCTGCCGCACTGACTTTGATGCAACACGGGTGCCACCGGGCGCAGGGCTTTTTGCTCTCGCGCCCGCTGCCCGGCGACGCGATGGAAGCGCTGCTGTCCGCGCGGTGGATGCCGATGCCGTTTCTTGCCGACCGCGAGTCGTCGTCGATGGGGTCGCTCTAGCACGCCCTCAGGCGCCCTCTGGCACGAAGACGAAGTTGTTGACGTAGACCCCGCGGCCCGCCCAACCGTCTTCCTGGCTGCCGACGTTGGCCGGGTCCTGATGCCGGGCCGGGTCGAACTCCGCGATCGGCCGCCGAACGCCCTCGAGATCGAAGTGACCCGCGTAGCCCAATCCCTGCAATAGTCCGGTGATCTCGGCGACCGAATTGGGATGATGGCGCTCCTCAGCCTCCACCACGATGGCCGGGCGCTGCTGTGTGAGTGTCTCTGTGGCGCCGCGCAACACGGCGAGCTCGTGGCCTTCGACGTCGATCTTGATCAGGCCGATGTCGGTCAGGCCCAGATCGTCGAGGCGGCGGACCGGCACCTCGATGCTGCGAATCGTGCCGTCGCTGACGTCGCCCAGTGCGTTGCCGGACTCGATTGTGCTGCGGCCCGGCTCGGACGCGACCACCCGCATGGTCATCACGCCGGGCTCATTCGACAACGCCACCGCTTCGACTTGCACCGCGGCGCCGACCGCGTCGAACATCGATGCCAGATCGCGGGCCTGGGCCGGTCGCGGTTCGAACGCGATCACCGACCGCGACGACGCCAGCATCGCGATGGTGAACTCGCCGAGATCAGCCCCGATGTCCAAGGAGATCCGGTGCGGATCGCATAACGACGCCACCAGCTGGATGTCCGGGCGGGATTGCCCGAGGCCCTGCAGGATGCGGAATTTGCGCCGCCAGAACCGGCGCGGTGCGAGTTTCTGTGCCGCAGGCGCGAGCCAACGTTTGACCGAGCGTGCGACAGCCATCTTCGGTGATCTCCTGCCCGATTCGCGGAGCCATCAGCTTAGTCGAACCGGGGGCGGCCCCGGGTGCGGTGAAAGAACTGACCACCCGGATTTGCCGGTGCGCTTCGGGTATGGGCTATAGCCTGTTGTAACCCTTGACATCCCACACCACCATGCGACGTCAGCCAACGGGTCAACGACGGTAGCGAAACGCGAACCACCAGAGAGGTAGCAGTCGATGCGTTTGATCCAGACGGTGCATGCCGGCCGGTGCATGCCGATGTCGTTGCTCGCCTACCGCGAGCCGTTGTCGCCCGACGCGGCCTAGCGAAAGGCATCATGGTCCGGACAATTCGACACCGGAAGATCCTTGTCGTCGCCGTGTGCCTGGGGTTGGTGCTGAGCGGATGCGGTCGCGGCGGTGACCCTTCGCCGCTGACCGCCATTGGCAGTCCCGCCATACCGTTGTCGGTACAGGACGTATCGAATCCGCTGCGCGGCCAGTATGAGGATCTCTTGCAACCGCTGTTCCCGCAAGGCAATCGCGCGCAGCATCGGTATCCGGCGTGGCCCGCATCGTTCGACGCCAGCTTGCGGGTGCCCTGGCGACAGTTGCAGCCCACCGACCCCAGCACGTTGCCGCCCGACGCTCCCGACGAGCGCAGGTTCGATTTCGGCGTGATCGATGACGCGCTGGCCAAACTGGCCGGCCGCAACATGCGGTTGACCCTGCGGGTGGTCGCCTACAACTCGTGTTGCGACAACACCTATGCGAACAACACCAACATCGCCATGCCGGACTGGCTGCGCTCGGCGGCCACCAATTACACCGGTCCACAACGCTATTGGTGGACGCCCGGAGTCACGCATGTCGTTCCGAATTGGAACGACCCGAACTACCTCAGCGCATTCGGTCAGCTGGTGGCCGCGCTGGGCCGCCGCTACGACGGCGACGAGCGGCTGTCCGTTTTCGAGTTCTCCGGCTACGGCGATTTCAGCGAGAACCACATCTCGTATCTGCGTGACACGTTGGGTGCGCCCGGCCCGGCGCCCGACGAGAGCGTCGCCAAGCTCGGCTATTACAGCCAGTTCCGCGACCAGAACATCACCGCCGGCTCCATTCAGCAGTTGGTCGCCGCCACCGTAAACGCCTTTCCGCACACACAATTGGTGACGACGGCGCTGAACCCGGAGATCGTGCGCCAACTGCTCGCCGACGATGTCACGAAGAAACTGTCCGCGCCGGTGGGTATCCGTGCGGATTGCCTGGGCGTCCAGCCACCGCTGCCCGCCTGGGCGGAAAAGGACGGCTCGCACTATGTGCAGTCGAAGGATCCGCTGGTCGGCGCACTGAGAAACCGGATGGCTTCGGCCCTGGTGATCACCGAATGGTGTCAACTGCCCGGCGGGACCGATCCACGCACCTATTACGAAAAGGGCCTCGACGACGTCGTCAAGTACCACGTGTCGATGACATCGAGTTATAACTTTCCCGCCGTGGATGCCACCGCTCCGATGGACCCCGGGTTGTACTTGCTGTGGGCGCAAGCCAACGTCGTCGCCGGATACCGATATTCGGTGGAGGCGGGGCAGGGATCGCAATCGGTGAACGACGGCAAGGCGACACTGACCGTCACCTGGACGAATTACGGCGCCGCCGCGGCCACCGAGAACTGGGCGCCCGGCTACCGGCTGGTCGATTTCTCTGGGGCGGTGGTCCGTTCGATTCCCGCGACGGTGGCGCTGAAGACGCTGATCCAATCCCAACTCGGGGATGGCTCACGCAGGGAGCCCGTCCCGACGTCTGCTACCGAGTCCGTGCACGTCGACCTGTCGGGCTTGGCGCCGGGGCACTACACGTTGTGCGCGTCGGTGGATTGGCAACAGCACAAGCCGGGAGCCACCCATGTGGTGAACTATCCGCCCATGCGGCTGGCTCGGGACGGCCGCGACGGTGCCGGTTGCTATGCGCTTGCGACGCTCGACCTGCCGCGGGATGCGCAGACTCGCGCGCCTTGATGCACCCGCAAGGCGCGACCGGCGATTTCGGCAATGCGAACGTGACGATGCTGCATAATCTGCAGTGGGTAAGCGCGGCCGGTGCTAGAAATCGCGAGCGACGCAATTCGCGCCTGAGGTCTTAGAGAGGTTATCAGCCGATGGATTTCCGCACCTTTGTCCGGATTCTCGGCCTGCATTGGAAACTCGCACTCACCGCCTTATTGGCCTGTACCGTCGGCGCCGCATTCGTTACGGCATTGCAGACGAAGCACTACCAGTCGTCGGCCACGGTCCTGATTTCATTTTCGGGTGCGACCGACCTGAACGAGTTGTACAGCGGCACAGAGGCGGCACAAGAACGGTTGTCGTCATATGCCCAGATCGCCGGCGGCCGCATTGTGGCCGAGCGCGCGATCCGCCAGCTTCAGCTACCCCTGAGCACCGACGAGGTGCTGAGCCAAACACAGGTGAAATACACTGCGAAATCGGTGCTCTTCACGATCAGCGTCAAAGACACCGATCCGGCCCGGGCCGCCGCGTTGGCGGGCGCGATGGCCAATCAGTTCGGCGTGATCGTCCCGACGCTCGGTCAGGCCCCGGTACCCAACGGCGTCAGCGGGCCGGTGACCCCGGTGCAGCGCCCTGAGCCGGCTGAGACGACCGCGCCGCCGGCCCCGTCGCCGGACGTGCCGGCAACGACGGGCCCCACCGGGAAGCCATGGCCGGCGGCCCGGGCGACGGTGGTCGAGCCGCCGCGGGTGCCCACCGTTCCGGTCTCGCCGGTGCCGATGCGCAACATGGTGATCGGGTTCATCGCCGGTGTCCTGCTGGCCATCGCGGTCGCGCTGACCCGCGAGGCCAGCGACCGCACCATTCGCACCCGCGAGAAGCTGGAAGGCGTTTCAGGCCTGCCGATTTTGGCGGAGTTGCCCGGAAAGCGCGGCACCGTTCCGCGATTCGGCACCGACGCGGCATCCGACGATGCCGTCCGTGGCCTGCGCACCCGGCTGCTCAGGGCGGTAGGGCCGGAGGCCCGCCGGGTGCTGGTGACCGGGCCGTTCGGCGGCGAAGGCACGACGACGACGGCGATGAACCTCGCGCTCGCGCTCGCCGAAATGGGCGAAGACACACTGCTTGTCGAGGGCGACAGTCGCCGGCATGTGGTGGCGGGCCTGCTGCGGGTCGAATCCGGCGAGGGACTGGGCAATGCGTTGGCCAACCCCGCCATCGCCGCGGAAGCCGTGAAGCCGACGCCGATTTCGCGGCTGTTCATCCTGGCGTCGCGGTCCGCGCGCCGCGAGAGTTTGCCCGCCAGTGCCTATTTGCCGGAAGTGCTCGACCGGGTCCTGCAGCAATTGTCGTCGCGCTTTGATCGAATCGTGGTCGACGGCCCGCCTGTTCTGGCGACGGCCGACGCCGGGCTGCTGGCCGGTGCCGTCAACGCGACGGTGTTGGTGGTGCGGGCACGGCGCACCACCGCCGACGAGCTCAACGACGCGCTGACCGCTTTGCGTGCCGCCGGCGCGCACATCGTCGGGACCGTGTTAGTCGATGCGCGCCAGTCCCTGCACATCAGGGCGGCGGACCGCGCCTACCGATCGAAGGCCAGCGGGTCGGCGTGAACCTCTACCTGCGGGCTCGTCATCGCCTGGCGGTGGAGGGAACGCTGCTGGCGATGTTCGTGTTCGGGTGTTTCGCGTTCGGCGTGTTCTCGGTGCGCCGAACCACCGAGGGAGTGCTGCTGACCGCCGCGTTGTTCTGCGTGGTCGTCTACTGGGTGAAACCCGAAGGCATGGTGGCGGTCACGCTCTTCGGTGCCTTCGCTGCGCTGCCCGAAGGCCTGCATGTCGGCAAAGTCATTGGCCCCGTGACCATTTACGCCTACCACGTGGCCGCGGTGCTCGCGATCTGCTACCTGATCCCGGCCGTGCGACCGCGGGCCCATGATTTCTTGTTGCCGGGGCTGTTGGTGCTCACCGTGGTCTGGTCCACCATCACCGGGTTCGAAACCGGCCATGCCGACCTGGTGGTGATGCGCGAATCGACCACCATGATCGAAATGGCCATCGGATTCGTGTTGGCGTTGTTCGTCGTCTACGGCGGTCACGTCAAATTCTCGATCCGGGTGATAATCGTGATCCTGTGGTTTTCCGCGGGCATGGCGATTGTGAGTTCGCTGTTCGCCATCCGGCTGGCCGGCCGCGCGGAAAGCCTGGAGGGCGCCACGGGTGCCGGCCAGGCCGTGCGCATCATCCTGTCCACCCAAACCCCGGCCACCGCCATCTTGTCCGCCCTGGTCGCCGCCCCGATCGTCGGACGAGTAAGGCCCGCAATGTATTTCGCGCTCGGCCCGCCGGCGCTGAGCATTTCGCTGCTGTCCTTCTCCCGCAACACGCTGATCTCCATGGGGGTGGCGGCCGGCGTGGCGTTGGTCGGCAGCCTGAGCTGGGCGGCGGTGCGGCGCACGATCACCACCGCCACGGTCGGATTGGCCATGATCGCGGTGACGGTGCCCGGGTCGCTGTTCTTGCTGCAACGTTCGAAAACAGGGGCGTGGCTCAGCGATCAATACGCCGCCTTCAATCAGCGGGTGCTTGGCGGGGTGACGTCCAGCGCACTGGCAGTGGACGATTCGGCGCTGGAACGATTACGGGAAATCAATCTGCTCAAGGAGACCATCGCCCAGGCCCCGGTGTTCGGCCATGGCCTGGGCTACGTCTATCAGCCACCGACCGGGGACGACGAGTTCCACCTGTACCTCTATCCCGCCTACTCCCATAACTTCTACCTCTGGTGGCTGGCCAAGGCAGGGGCGGTGGGCATGGCGGTGTTCGCGATATTCGCGCTCACACCCGTGATCCTGGCGCTGCGCTGCGCGCCGGCCGCGGCGAAAATCAGCGCGGCGGTCGCCGCCGGACTCCTTGCGATATCCGCCGTCTGGCCGCTGCCGGAGATGCCGATGGACGCGCTGGGACTGGGTCTGGCCCTGGGCGCCGCAATGGGATACGCCGGCCTGCGGCGCAGGAGCGGTGACGTGACCCCGACCGACGCCGACTCCGCGCCGACGTCCGGGCCGACCGATCATGCCAATGCCGGCATCGCCCCGGCCCGCTGACCGAGCCCGCGCGGGCCGAACATGATCGCGGTGACGCACGTGGGGCCCGACATGTACAGCATCGGCGGGACGCAGTCGGTGATCCGGGTGATCCGCGACAACAGGATCGGCGCCGACGAGATCCGGGTCCTGTCCACGTGGGCGGGCCCGCAACACCACGTCAAGAGCCTATTGCTCACCGCCCGTGCGGGATTGGTGCTGTCGCGAGTACCCCGCACCACCATCGTGCACTTTCACATCTCGAACGGCGGCGCGTGGTTGCGGGAGGGATTCCTGATCCGCCTGGCCAGAGCGCGCGGCCTCCGGGTGATCGTCACGGTCCACGGCTCGGACTTTCCCGAGTTCGCCCAAGCGAATCCGCGGTTCGTGGGCGCAACGTTGCGTCAGGCGGACCATGTCATCACCTTGTCGCAGGAAGCGGCCGCCGCGGTTGCCCGGGTGGCGCCCAGCACGGCAACCACCATCGTGGCGAACCCGATCGTCGTCGATCGGGACGCCCCCGGGGCCGGCTCCACACCGCCCGTGGTGCTTTTCGCCGGCGCCGTCGGGCAGCGCAAAGGAGTCGACAAGCTCGTCGCGGCGTGGCGGCTGCTGCTCGCCGAGGGGATCGAAGGGCGTTGTCGCATAGTCGGTCCCATCGACGACTACACGCCGCCGCCGACGGAGCGGCTGACCGTCGAAGGCCCGGTGCATCCCGACGCGGTCCGTGAGCTGCTGCGCGCGGTTCGCGTGGTCGCGCTCCCGTCGTCCGCCGAGGGCATGCCGATGATCCTGACCGAGGCCCTCGCCGGCGCGCGACCGTTTGTGGCGACTCCCGTCGGCGGCACGGCGCAGATCGCCCCGGATCCGAGCATGATCGTCCCGCTCAATGACGTGCCCGCACTGGCCGCGGCGATCGGACGCTACCTGCGTGACCCGGATCTGGCCGAGCGCGATGGGCGGCGCGGTCAGCAGCACATCGCGGCCACCCGGAGCCCCGAGGTCATCGATGCGCGGCTGCGCCAGATCTACGAGGGCTGTTGCAGTGCGGCGGGTTGAACTTCAGGGACCGCAAATAACGGTCAGCGCAATCGGTTTCGGATGTGGCTCGTTGATGCAGTCGCCGTCTCGGAAGCAGCGGATGGCCGTGCTCGCCAGCGCGCTGGCCGCCGGCATCACCCATTTCGACACCGCGCGGATGTACGGCCTGGGCAGGGCGGAGACGGAGCTGGGGACGTTCCTGCGCACGGTCGACCGCGACACCGTGACCATCGCGACCAAGTTCGGCATCGACGTGGGCGGCGCGGCGCGCCGCCTCGCGCGGTTCCAAAGTCCAGCAAGGGCTTTGCTCCGGAAGGCGCCCGCGCTGCGCCGCTCCGTCAAGCGGCGCCAGGCGCCGCCGCAGACCGCCCGCGTGTACGACGCGGCCAGCGCGGCGCGCAGCCTGGACCAGAGCCTCGCGGCGCTCGGCGTCGACTACGTCGACATCCTGTTCGTGCACGCCCCGCGGCCCGGCGACACGGTGGCCGGCGACGAACTCCGTGAATTCTTCGAACGCGCCCGCCGGCAGGGCAAGATCCGCGCCTGGGGCGTCTCGCAGGACGAGGGGCTCGACACGGATTTTGCCCGGACCTTCGCCCCCGACGGGGTGAGCCAGCTGCGCAGCGACCTGCTCGACCCGGCGCCGCGATCCGCCGACCTCGCCTTTGGCGTCCTGAGCGCGCCGCACCGACAGCTCATGGCGGCGTTGCGGGCCGACCCGGAGTTGGCGGGACGCTGGCGCGAAGCCCTGCAGACCGATCCGCTGGCTCCCGGCGCGCTTGCCACGCTGATCCTCGGATCGTCCGCCGCCGCAACCGGTTGCCGGGCGATTCTCTACAGCAGCACCAGGCCCCGACGCGTCGCCGAGGCCGCGACGGCCGTCTCGTCGCCGCCGGACGCGGAGACCGTGTCGCGATTCCTGGCTCTGGTCAAGGAGTTTCGTGAGGGGGCCGCCGCGTGATCCGCGGCGTGGCCGACTTCGCGCCCGGCATCGCGATCGAGACCGACGTGGCGATTGTCGGGGCCGGCCCGATCGGCATCGCGACCGCGCTCGAGCTGGCGACGGCGG
Source organism: Mycobacterium colombiense (assembly GCF_003284975.1). Taxonomy (GTDB): domain Bacteria; phylum Actinomycetota; class Actinomycetes; order Mycobacteriales; family Mycobacteriaceae; genus Mycobacterium; species Mycobacterium europaeum_A. Next base: position 23,884 of record NZ_QMEU01000031.1, on the reverse strand, counting down.
GCGTGCAGGTGACGCTGATCGAAAGTGGCCTCGAGCGCATGGACCGGGCGGCGCAGGAATTGTCGAGCTTCGATTCGCGCCAGGACGACTACTTCCATTCGCGCAGCGGGCTCACGGTCCGCCGGCAGGTCGGCGGGACCTCGGCGCTGTGGGGCGGGCGCTGTGTCAAGTTCGACCCCATCGATTTCGAGGATCGGCCCCTCACCGCGCAGGCGCCCTGGCCGATTGGGCACGACGACGTCGAGCCGTATCTGCAACGCGCCTGCGATTGGGCGGCCTGCGGCCGGGCGGCTTTCAACGCGCGCGATATCCCAGAACTCGCGCACCGCGACATGATCGGTGGACTGCCCGACGGCCGGGTGCGCACGACGGACCTCGAACGCTGGGCCCTGCCAACGCGTTTCGGTCGCGAATACCGCGCCGCGCTGCGGGACGCTCCCGGTTTGACACTGTGGACCGGTCTCACCTGCACCGAGATCGTGACGCCGCCGTCCGGTGATCGCGTCGATCATCTCGTGGTCAAGACGCTCGACGGCCGGCAGGGCACAGTGGTCGCGACGGACTACATCGTTGCGACCGGCGGGTTGGAGGCCACCCGTCTGCTGCTGGCGTCGGACCGCCATCATCCCGGCGGGCTGGGAAATGCGGGCGGGCACCTGGGTCGGTGGTACATGGCTCACGTCGAGAGCCGGGTGGCGCGCGTGCAGTTCACCACCGACCAGATCCTCTATGGGTACGAACGCGACAACGACGGTGTCTACGTTCGCCGGCGCTTCACCTTCGACCCGCACCTGCTGCGCGAATCCGGAATGCCGAATGCCGCAGTGTGGTTGGTGAATCCGCCGATCAGCGATCCGGGCCACGGAAGCGGCATCCTGTCGGGGGTGTATCTGACCCTCATCTCGCCATTCGGCCGGTTCCTGCTCGCCGGCGCCATTCGTGAGGCACACACGAAGACGGACGGACCGCCGCGCATCGTCGCGCACCTGCGCAACATCGTGCGGGACCTGATCGGATCCATCCGGTTCGCGATCGCGTTCTGTTACGCCCGGTTCCTGCGCAAGGGCAGGAAGGCACCGGGATTCTTCGTCAAGAGCGCCGACAACCGCTACCTGCTGCAGTACCACGGCGAGCATCTTCCGCACTGGGAAAGTCGCGTCGAGCTGACCGATGAGCGAGATGCTTTGGGCATGAGGCGGATTCGCACCCACATGCACTTCTCCGAGGCCGACTACCAGAGCGTGCGCCAGGCCATCGTGGCGATCGACGAGCACCTACGTCGCCACGGTGCGGGCTACGTGGAGTGGCTGACCGACGACGTCGAGGCGTCGGTGCGTGCCTATATGGCGAATCGGACCGGCTTCCACCAGGCGGGAACCACCAGGATGTCGGATTCGCCGCGGGACGGCGTCGTGGACCCGCAGCTGCAGGTGCACGGCGTCCACGGGTTACACGTGGCGAGCACGTCGGTGCTGCCGACGTCCAGTCAAGCCAACCCGACGCTCGTCGGGATCGCGTTGGGCGTCCGCCTTGCCCGGCGCCTTGCGGACGCTCGCGGCGCGGTCACGTCGCCGTTGCCCACATGTCGTCGATGAGGGACTTCGTCTGCGCGATGTTGGCGCGGCTGGATGCGCCGAACACGATCGACTGGATCTGGGGCTGGCTGCAGACGTACTCGATCGCCTCGCGCGGCGGGATCGCGCCCGAGGCGAGGACGGACATCGCGATCAGCCGGCACCGGCGTTCGCGGACGGTCTTCTCGTAAAGCTCCACACCGCCGCACATCCGGAAGCCGATCTTGTTGAAATTGGCGCAGACGATCGGGTTTTCGATGCCCTGCCTGTCGAGCGCATCGAGGAGCCTGGGCAGGTTCATCGTGATGAAGCCCGGCTCGGCGTTGTACTTGAGCCTGACGTGGTCGGAGAACAGCCGGAAGGCCTCGTCCATTCCGAGCCCGAGCAGCAGGTCGGTCACCACGTTCTGGATGAAGATGACGGGCGTCGACAGTCCGGCGAACATCTTCATCTCGGCATCGACCAGGAGCTGCATCAGGGGCTCGACGTCCTTGCCGGCGATCGCGACGCCGCCCTTGAACATCGATCTGACGGCGCCGTTGTCGGGCAGGAACTTCCGCAGCGCCTCGACGATGCCGAATTCGGTCACGGCGTTGGCGTATTTGTGCGCGTACGGCATGCACGGGTAGAAGACGTAGTCGGGGTATTCGGTTTGGTTGGCGCGGAAGTGATCACAGATCTCACCGACCCGGTCGTGGGTGGTGCAGACGAAGGTGCGGATGCCCTCCCGATAGGCGTCGTCCAGCGTCGCGAGCACGGCGGGCAGATGCTGGAAGCGTATCGCCTGTGCCCGTGCCTTGTCCTCGGACATGTGATTGACACCGAAGAACTGGTTGTCTCCGAAAAGCACGCGGTCCATGGTCACGATGCCTTCGAGCTGGCGAGTCTTTTGATGCGCGCGACGATCTCGCGCCGCATGGCACCGCGCGGCGATCCGTTCGCCGCGTTCTGCGGCGGCGCCACGGCGGCCGGGGTGCCCGGGCCGCCGGTGATCATGTCGACCACCCGATCGACGTCGAGCGCCGAGCGAAACGTGTTCTCGCCGTCCACCCGGTTCTGCTTGACGCTGTTGGCGAAGTAGTCGATCTGCGCCGAATACTCCTCGCCGCGAAGGTAATACCACACCTGTTCGGTGAGGTCGGTCGTGTACCGGATGGTCCAGCCCTTGCCGAACTCGGGGAGCCGGGGGTGTGCATCACGCAGGTAGATCTGGCACTCCTGGCGGTCGGCGGTGATGCGGCCGTTGGTTCCCCATGCCGAGACCTTCGTCGACATCTTGCGGAAGCTTTCGTCGCTCCAGTTCACGCACAGCTGTCCGGTCGCGCCGTCGGGATAGCGCATGGTGCAGTAGACCTCGTCGTCGACGTCGCGCGAGAACACCCGCTGGCGGACCACCCCGTCGACCGAATGCGGCACGCCGGCCACGAAGTTGATCAGATCGATGGCGTGACAGGCGTAGTCGTAGAGGGCGCCGCCACCCTCGGCCTTCACGCCCCGCCACGTGCTGCCCTTTTCCCGGAGCACCACCGGACCGTACGCTTCGGCGCGGACGTGGTGGATGCGCCCCAGCGCCCCGGAGGCGACGATGCGCGCCGCCTCCTGGAAAGAGCCGATGAAGCGGCAGTGATAGCCCACCTGGGTGACGAGCCCCCGCGTCTCCGCCAGGGTCACCAGCCGCTCCCCGTCCGTTACATCGAGCACGAACGGCTTCTCGCAGAAGACGTGTGCCCCGGCCGTCAGCGCCTTTTCGACGATCGGTGCGTGCAGCCTGGAGGGGACGGCGACCACGACCGCATCGGCGTCGGTCGCCGCCAGCATCCGGTCGAAGTCGTCGTAACAGTTCAGGCCGGTGTACTTGGACAGGACGTCGCGCACGTAGCCGGCCGAATCACAGATGCCCACCACGTCCAAATCCGGATGCGTGCGCAGGATCGCGAGATGCGACAGCCCCATCTTTCCGAGACCGACCAGGGCCGTACGAATCATCGTGTGCGCCTTTCACTCTTCGTTCGAGTCCCGCGGCGACGTGTGCGGCGAAGGTGTCGAGCCACAGGGGCGGGAGGGGTTTCACTTTGCTCGGATGATGGCGCCCGGTGCACGGATGAGCACGGCCGCCGCGCAGTCGATCGCTGCGCCGACGCCTATCAAGACATACGGGCATCCCTGTCCTCGTACGCAGTGAGATCGCCTGTTCTAGCAGCGCTCAACGCAACGATGATGACGTTAGCATCGGTGGGTTGCCGATTTCGGCGATCTCGTCGATCTCGTCGCCCGTCGCCCCTCGGCGGAGGCATCCACCCGGTGCCGGCCGAGTTTCGTTGGTATCGGTCAGAACGCGCTTGAGGCGAGGCCGGGTTCATTACCATTGAGCTGCCGCCACGCCGCGTGCAGCGAGGGCCGGAGCGAAAGCTCTTGTCGTGCGGCCGAGTTTGGTCGCGAGCGCCTGAGATGAGGGAGGACATGGGCCGCCTGCTCCTCATCGCGTCCTCCGGCGGGCACATCTACGAAATGTTTTGCCTGCGGGAGTTCTGGCAGGACAAGGACCGGTTCTGGGTGAGTTTCCCCACCGCCGACGCCCGGTACCTGCTGCGCGACGAGAAGGAGATCTACTGGGCGGCCCACCCCACCGTCCGCAATGTTCCCAACCTGCTGCGCAATCTGGTGCTGGCGCTGCGGCTGCTGATCCGCCACCGGCCCGCGATGATCCTGACCACCGGATCGGGCGTGGCCGCCCCGTTCCTCTGGCTGGCCTGGCTGCTGCGGATCCCCACCGTCTTCGTCGAGTCGATCACCCGCATTACCGAGCTGTCCCTCACCGCCCGGATGGTAAAGCCTTTCGCCTCCCGGTTTCTGGTGCAGTGGCCCGAGTTGGTCGACCGCATTCCCCGCACCGAATATCACGGGAGGATCGTGTGATCTTCGTGATCATGGGGATGGAGGTGCACCCGTTCGACCGGCTGGCCCGCGCCGTCGACGAGCTGGCCCGGGTGGGCACGGCCGGGGAGGACTTTTTCGTGCAGCTCGGCACTTGCCGCTACGAACCGCGCCACGCGAAGTTCGAACGCTTCCTGTCCTTCGGGGACGTCTGTGACCAGATCCGGTCCGCATCGGTGGCCATCACCCACGCCGGCGCCGGATCGGCCTTGCTGTGCATCGAGCAGGGCAGGCATCCGGTGGTGGTGCCCCGTCGCTCGCGGCTCGGTGAACACGTCGACGAGCACCAGCTGCCGTTCGCCGAGAAGCTTCAGGCGGGCGGCCTGGCCACCGTGGTCCGGCAGATGGAGGAGCTTCCGGCGGCGATCGCGGCGACGCGGTCTCGGGTGGCACCCGCCGATGCGCTGGGCCGGGCCCGCGAGCTGACCGGATGGCTCGAGACATTCTGGCGTGGACTGGCTTGAGCGTTTCCGGTCAGCGCCGCCGGGCCGTCGTCACCGCGGCGATGACCTCCAGCAAGCGGTCCGCGACCAGGTCGACCGAGCACCGCTGTGCGTAATGGCGTGCGGCCTCGGCCCCTTGCGCCGCGGCGACGTCCGGGTCGGCCAGGGCGTCGAATGCGGCGGCGAGCCCGGCCACGTCGTCGATGCCGACCGGGGGACGACCCGGTGGCTGGTACTCGGGCAGGGCACCGGCGGTGGACACGATCGGCATGACGCCCAATTGCATCGAGAGCACTTGCACGCCGCTTTGCGAAGCACGCCGGTAGTGGGCGATCGAACCCTTCGCGGCGGCCAGCGCCGGGATGACGTCGGCGTAGCGGAAGCTGCCGTTGCGCCAGCGCGCGTGTTTGGGCAGGGCGGTCGCCTCGAGTGACCCGCCGCCGATGAGCACCAGATCGTCTCCGCGCCAGGCGCCCCCGAGCAGATGTCGTTGCCAGGCCTCCAGCACGACGTCGACGTTCTTGTACGGGTTGAGGCGGCCGAACATCACGAAATCGCGGCGCCCTTGCGGCCCGACGAACGCCGGCAGCCGGTCCAGGTCGAGGTCGCTGGCCAGCGGCACGACATGCATGGGCGTGCCGGCGATGTCACGGCGCGCGGCGACGGCGCTCGCGACGTAATCGCTATAGGTGACGGTGGCCGCCGAACGGGCGCCCCAGCGGTCGAAGACGGCACGTTCGTAGGCCGGCGTCAGTTCGTCGGGATCGTGTGGCCGATCGTCGTGCACCACCTGGATGCGTGGGACCCGTCCGGCCAGCGCGATCCAGCGGGGATCCCGGACCAGTTCGGCGATCACCGCGTCCGGCCGGTACTCACGGACGCGGCGCCAGGCTCGCAGCGTCGGGAGCCACGTTGCGCCCGTGCGGAACCGCGGGTCGAGCACCAACTCGTAATCGCGCGCGGCGTCGGACTCCGGGTGCTGGTCGGAGGTCACCAACAGCACGTCGGCGCCGTGGCGCAGCAGCGCTTCGGCCTGCACGCGCACCGCCGGCCGTGTCCACGGCGAAAGCCAAAGCACCCGGGGCGAATTCACAGCACGGCCCCGATCGCATCGAGGTAGGCATCGGCCATCGCCTCGACTGTGTAGTGCTTGCGCATGCGCTCGTAGCCACGTCGCCCGACCGACGGCAACGCGCCCGGGTCGGCCAGGATCCGGGACAGCTGTTCTCGCCAGCCCGAGACCGACACGGGCTCGACGAGGAATCCGGCCCGGCCAAAGTCCAGCATCTCCGGGACAGCGCAAACCGCCGACGCCGCAACCGGTATGGCTCGCGACATTGCCTCGAGGATCACCACCGGGAAGGCCTCGGAGCGGCTCGGCACGCACAGCAGATCGGCGTCGGCCAGGGCCGGGCCGGGTCCCGCCGACCAGCCGCGCCACTGCACCCGCTCGCCCAGGCCGGCGGGGGTGGCCGCCTGCAGCCTCTCCCGGTCGGGTCCGTCGCCGAAAATGGATAACCGCCAGGGCATCCCGTCGAGCCCGCTCAGCGCCTCGATCAGCAGGTGGGGGTTCTTGTGTTCGACGATGCGGGACAGCATCACCAAATGCACCGGCTCGCCGCCAGGTCGCTCCCGGGGGCTCGGCTCACCGGTGTCCGCGACACCGTTGGGTGCGATGAATCGTCGTCCCCGCAGCCGATGCTGGGCGACCAGCATGTCCCAATGCCGCTGCGCCAACACGATGAATCCGTCGGCGCGCCGCATCGCCGCGGTCAACGGCCGCGAATAGATGGGCCGGTCCTCCTCGGGCGGGACGTGCGGCGCAACCAGCCAGCGTCGCTTTCGGCCGGCCGCGCGCCACAAACTACCGAAGCCCACCTCGGTGTTGGTGTCGCCGGTGACGACCACCGCCTGACCCTCGGCGACGTCGACCATGGGCGCCCACCAGGGTTGGCGCACGACGCGCACGGCATCGGGAATCTCCGAGATCAGGGGGCCGAGCCGCTGAACGCAGACGATGGTGACCGGGAAGCCGCGACGGACCAATTCCGTTGCCAGCAGCGCCTTTTGCCGCTCGGCCCCGCCGTAGACCAGGCGGTTGGTGGTGATCACGATCGTCGGCAGGGGCGTGCGCCGGCCTCGGGCGGCCCCACGCGCGACCCGCGGTGGCCGCCGCAACCGGTCCAGCAGGGCGGCGCCGGCCAGATACGCGTCGGCGAGGTGCACACTCTTTTGGTGCTCGAGCAGCAGCGCGGTGTTGGCCCGGCGCAGGTCCTGATCGCGGCCCGCATCGCAGTCAGCGGGTGGCGCGGTGGCGCGTTCGGCGCCGAGCTCGTCGGCCAACACAACGCGCCATCCCGCCGCGCGGGCTCGGGCCTGCCAGTCGGCGGCCTCACCGGAGCCGAAGAATTCCTCGTCGAAGCCGCCGATGGCGTTCCAGGCCGCGCGGTTGATCGCCAGCACGGTCGCGCCCGCACCGGGTCTGGGCCGCATGGTTGCGAGGCCCCGTGGTGCCCAACCGGTTTCGGCGGCACGCACGATCGGTGAAACCGCCGCCACCCGGGGCTCGCGAAGTAACTCCCGGGTGCGGGTGAGCGGGCCCAGCAGCCGCGCCTCGGGATCGAGCACCAGCAGGTCGGCATCGGCGGGGGTGTGGTCCACCAGCGCGTTGCACGCCGCGGCGAAGCCGCCATTGCCCGGTTTCGACACCCACTGCACCGCAGGGTATTTCGCGGCCAGCTCGGCGCGCTCCGGAAGATCCTCGTCGCTGTTGTGGTAGACGTAGACCGCCACCGCGGGCAGCTGTTCGGCGACATTGCCCAGGCAGCGCTGTAGCGACTCGTGGCTGCGAGGGTGCGCGATGAGCACCGCCAGCGAGCGGGCGGTGGGCAGGTCGGTCGGCTCGGCGACCGGGCGCTTCAGATACGCCCGATCCGTTGTGCGTTTCATGCCGCCAGCTGATTCCGGCGCAGGGAGGTCAGGCTCGACCAGCCGAGCGGGCCGGCGATGGCGCTGGTAGCCAGGTAGGCCGCGGCGGCGGCGAGCAGGACCACGACGACGTGATGCCCCGAAAGCAGCAGCGCCACAGCCACACTCGCTGCCGTCGGGATCAGCAACCGCAGCACGAACAGCACCGGCGTGCGGTAGCCGCAGTGACGGCGCAACCAGCAGGTGCTGACCAGCATGTTGAAGAACTCCGTACACACCAGCGCGACGCCCGGCCCGACCGCACCGTACCGCCCGGCGAGGCTGAGGTTGAGTGCGACGTTGAGCACCAGCGTGGCCATCGTCAACCAGAACAGGATCCGTTGATGATGACTGGCGACCAACCCCTGGCCAAGGGTGCCGCCGACGAAACGCAGGGCGGCCGCGACGAACAGCAGCGCCAGCGTCGGCGTGCCGCGCTCGACGAACGCCCTGTCGCCGAAGAACGCGATCAGCGGTCCGGACAGCAGCGCCCCGACGGTGGCCACGGGTATCGCGACAAAGCACATCAGCTCGACGCTGCGGCGCAGAAAGCCCGCGAAGGCGGCGACGTCACGCGAAAACAGCTCGGTGGCCGTCGACAGCGTCGACTTGTGAAAGATCAGCGAGACCACGATGGTGTTGAACGCGACCGTGAAGGCCAGCCCGTACAAGCCGACTTCGGAATGCGTGCTCAGCAAGGACAGGATCACTCCGTCGGCGCGGCAGTACAGCAGGCCGACCACTAGGAAACCGATCAGCGGCAGGCTTTCCCGTAACAGGTCGGCCGCCTCCCGCGGTGCGAAGATCGGGCGCACCGAGATATGCCGCGTCGCCGCGGCGCCTTGGATCAGCAGCTGCACGGCGGGCGGGATCAGCTGTGCGACGGCGAACCAGATGACGTCCGACCGCATCGCAACCAGGCAGGCGACCATGGCCAGGGTGCCCGTTCGGGCGGCGACGTCGGAGATGGCCACCGCCGAGAACCGGACGGTGGCAAGAAATACCGGCTCGAAACGCGTCACCATGGTCTGCATCAGCAACGCTCCCGAGAGCACGACGAGCATCACTCGCACCTCGGGGTCGTGATAGATGAGCAACCCCGAGACGGCGGCCAGCACCGCCAGTGGGACGCAATAGATCAGGGCCAGGCCGCTGTTGATGCGCACCAGGCGCTCCAGTTCGCCGCGGCCGGAGGTCACCCGGCGCACGATCACCGTGGCGATGCCGAGATCGGCCAGGCTGGTCCACATGGCGACGAAAAGCACCGCGATGGAGAGTTGGCCGTAACGCCCGGGCCCCAGATAGCGAGCGGTCATGGCCACCGAGACCACCGAGGCCAGCATGCCCAGAGCGCGGCAGATCAACTGGATCGAGAACGCGTGCGCCATCCGGGTGAGCGGTACCGACGGCACCACCGCATCGGCTGCCGTCGGCTCGGTCATGGCTCGCGAGCCTAGTAGGCTCCGTGGCTTGTGAGTACCGCTTTCACCGTCTTGGCGATAATCACCAGATCGCCTGACATCGACCAGTTGTCGACGTAGGACTGATCCAGCCGCACCGACTCTTCCCAGGAGAGGTCCGAACGGCCGCTCACTTGCCACAGTCCGCTGACTCCGGGCTTGACCAGCAACCGGCGTTTCACGTCGTTTTCGTAGTTGTCGACCTCGCGCCGCAACGGAGGCCGCGGCCCGACGACGCTCATGTCTCCCTTGAGGACGTTGATGAACTGGGGCAGCTCGTCGATGCTGTAGCGGCGAAGGATCTTGCCGACGGGCGTGACCCGGGGGTCGTCGCGCATCTTGAACAGCATGCCGCCGGCGCCCTCGTTGAGCGACAGCAGTTGCTCGAGCTGGGTGTCCGCGCCGTCGGTCATGGTGCGGAACTTCAGCATCGTGAAGGGCTTTCCGTCGACGCCGATGCGTTCCGACGGGTAGAAGACGGGCCCCCTGCTGGTCAGCTTGATGGCGATGGCAGCAGCGATGAGAATGGGCGCGGTGGCGACCAGCGCCGCCAGCGAGAACAGGAAGTCGAAGGCCTGCTTCTGAAATCGGTGCGCCCCTTCGTATTGCGGCTTGTCGACGTGCAGCAGGGGCAGGCCCGCGGTGAGGCGCAGCGTCAGGCGCGCCGCGGTCACGTCCATCACGCCGGGGGACACCACCAGGTCGACGTCCATCGTCTCGAGCTGCCACATCAGCTCCCGGATCCCGTGCATCCCAAAGTGATCCGTCTGTGTCAGCGCCACCGTGTCCGCGCCGCAGCTGGCGATCGCGGCGGCCGCATGGGTCTGGTCGCCCAGGATCGGGATTTCCCGGCCGCCGATGGTCAGCGTGTTGCCGCGGCCCGGGCCATAACCGGGGATGCAGACACCGACCACGACGCAACCGGCCAGCGGATTGCGGGCCAGTTCATGCGCGAGGTGGGTCACCGCCTGGCGGTCGCCGATCGCCAAAACGCGGGTCTGGCAATGGCCTTCGGCCCGCTTGCGGTTGACGTGCTTGCGCCACCCGCTGCGGCTTCCCAACAACGCCAGCGTCCCGACCGGCAGCGCGATGGCCAGATAGCCGCGGGCCAGATCGACCTTGGCGAGCAGCGTGACCATCGCGATGATCCCGAATGTCCAGAAGGATGCCGTGCCGATCCGCCGGTACTCCTCGATGCCCGCCCCGATGATCCGGCTCGAGCGCGTCTGGAACACCGCGAGGGCCGACAGCCACAGTGCCGCGAAGAGGAAGGAGAACAGCGTCATCATCGGGTCCGAGTAACCCGAGGTGTTCGCGATCTCGCCGAACCGGACGTACTGAGCCAACAGCACCGACGCGCCGACGATCACCGAGTCGCTGATCCGCAGGTACTGCGAATACTGATCCTGCCAGCGCCGCAACGCGTTGCCGCCGGTCGAGGACGCGGGAGCGGCGGTTGCCGGGGAGCCGTTGGTGTCGCCGCGGTGCAATGCCGTCGTGTCCGCGGGCCAGGGCTTCAGCGGTCGCCGGCTGGGCATGATGTCCACGGTGTTGCGAATCATTACCGACTGATGCATGTCGCCACCTGTTCCACGGGAACCAATCTGGGTTTGCGTGCGGGCCAACTCGCGTCCTGCTCCGAGATGACCGTGACCGGAATGGGCCACGAGATGCCGAATTCGGGGTCGTCCCAGCGGATCCCCTGCTCGTCGGTCATCGCGTAGTCCCCGCTGAGCTGGTAGCTGACCTCGGTGTCGTCGACCTGAGTCTGGAAGCCGTGCGCAACGTAGGGCGGCAAGTACAGCGTCCGGTGGTCGTCGGCGCTCAAGTCGACCATCACGTGGTCGCCATAGGTCAGCGAGTCGGGACGGACGTCGACCGCAACGGCGGCGATGGCTCCGCGCGTGCAGCGGACGAGCTTGGCCTCGGCGTGTGGCGGCACCTGACGGTACAGCCCACGCACGGTGCCCCGGGTGTAGTTGAAGACGATATTCGTCTGCGAGACATCGAAATTCAGCCCGTGATTGGTGAAGTCCCTGGCGCAGAACGTCCGTGAGGAGAACCCGCGGTGGTCACGGTGGATTTCGAGATCGATGATGGTCACCCCGGCGACCTTGGTGGGCGTGTATTTCACTTACCGCTCCTTCTTGAATACCGGGCCTGGAAAACCGTTGCGCTCATGCGTGGGCTTACGCGTATCCGGCGGCCGGCGGGCGGGTCATGACGGTCGGGATCACGCCGTATCGGGGTCCGAGCGATTTGCCCGGCGCGGCCGCCAGGCGCGGCAGCGACCCCATGACGCTGGGGGGCACGTTCGCGCCGGCGAGGTTGATGGCGGGCAGCGCGGAGACGGCGCCGTTGGCGGCCGGGATCACGCTCGTCCAGCTCGCCGGTACGGCCAGCGGGCCCAGCGACGCGGCGCTGCCGAGGCTGCCGAAGACACCCGAGCCGATCGATCCGAGCGATCCGAGCGCGCCCGCGCCGGAGCTCGCCGCACTGGCTGCCCCGGACGCCGCGGCAGCGACCCCGCTGCTGGCGGCATTCGCCAAGCCCTGTGCGGTTTGGGCCATGCCGAGGATCGAGGACATCCCGTATAGCGGGGTCGCCGCCGCCGAGAAAGCGCTGGGAATGGCGCCGGGTATACCCGACGCGAGGCCCGTCATGATCGACGAGTCGGTCGCCGTGCTCCCGGTGGTGCCGAGGGTGGTGCCGACGTCGCCGGTCTCGGTCAGCATGGAGACGCTGGACTTCATCGGCGAGGAAAGCTGGTGCAGCGTGGTGGGCACCTTCGACACCACCTGGGCGAGGTTTGCCTGTTCGGTTTGCGCGGCGACCCGCCCGACCGTCGCGGCCTGCTCGGCCATCCCGCTCTCGTTGGTCACCTTGGGCGCCGGGTTGAACTGTGTCACCGAGCACGCGGCCGCCGACCCCGCGGCGTACTCGTACATGGCCGCGGCGTCCTGCGCCCACATTTCGCCGTACTCGGCCTCGGTGGCAGCGATCGCCGCCGCGTTCTGGCCGAAGAAGTTGGTCGCGACCAGCATCGCGAGCTGTGCCCGGTTGGCGGCGACCGCCGGCGGGGGGACCGTCGCCGCGAAGGCGGCTTCGAAGACCTCTACGGCGAGCCGGGCCTGACCGGCCGATTCCGCTGCCCGCGCGGCGGCCCCGGCCGTCCACGCCATGTACGGCGCGAACGCGGATGCCATCGCCAGCGACGACGGGCCCATCCAGCGCTGGGTGGTCAGGCCCGCGATTACCGTGCGGTAGCAACTCGATGCGGCATGCAATTCGGCGGCCAGGCCGTCCCACGCCACCGCGGCGGCGATCAGCGACAGCGGGCCGGGTCCGGTGTACATCCGGATGGAGTTGATCTCCGGCGGAAGCGCTCCGAAATCGATCATTTCTAGACCGTGACCGGCTGCCGGGCCGAGGCGGCGCCGACAGCGGAAGAGGAGGAGGCGATCGTCGATGCGTCGACAATCCGCTGGTCAGCCGTGGTCCATCGGCCGGTTGAGGCCTGTGACCAGCGGTTCGCCGTGACGAACGACATGTGCTTCCCCTTTTGCGGTGCAGACGGTCAAGACGATGTTTAGGCCGTTTCCAAACTGACGATCTGACAATAGCGTACAAAACATACTAATAGTTTGACAATAGCGTGTGATCTAGACCTCAGGTATTTACGCACGCGTCAAACGGGACAGCCGTATGACTGCTAACCTCTGGAGTGGGCTACATGTCTTGAGCGACGCGGGTGCGTGTTCGCTCCCACCCCTGAAGAACCGAGGTAGTTGTGCCCTGCATGAGCACGGCGTTCGACGACGTAACGGCGGGCGAAACGGCCCGCGGCGTCAGCCTCGGCCGAAACGGCGGCGCCCAACCCGCGCCGCGGGGTACCTGAGCTCGCGAGTGTTATGACGACCCATTCGACTGACGGACGAGCGGACGCGACCCGGCAACAGATCCTGCGGGCCGCATCGCACCAGTTCGCCCGGCGCCCGTACCACGACGTCGGTCTCGACGACATCCTCGCCGAGGCCGAGCTGACCAAGGGCGCGATGTACTTCCACTTCAAGTCGAAGCACGCGCTGGCCGTCGCGATCATCGACAGCCAGACCGAAGCCGGCGCCGTCGCCGTGCAAGAACTGATGACGCGCGGCCTCTCGGGCCTCGAGACCCTGATCGACTTCTCGTATCTGATCGCGATCAAGGACATCAAGACCGATGCCGTCCGGTCGGGATTGAATCTGATGGAGTCGGTCGGCCTCTCGGACGGGCTGCAGGCGAGGTTGTTCGATCAGTGGATCAAAGCCCTGGCCAGGGTCGCCGAGCAGGCCAAGGCCGAGGGCGATATCAACGACGAGTGCGACCCGCAAGACATCGGCCGCCTGATGGTTTCGCTGCACATGGGGCTGCGCAAAACCAGCGACCTGGACGACCCCGAGCGGTTCCTGCGCGACCTGGAGAAGTGCTGGTCTTTGCTGCTGACCGGGATTCTGCAGGCGGACCGCACCGAATACTTCCGCCAATTCCTCAGGCGGCGTGCGGCGCTCGCCATCACCGCCAGTTCAGCGGATGCCGACGAGCAGTAACGGCGCGGGCAGTTTGCACGCTCGGATCGTTGTAACGACTGATACTGTGAGCCGTCTTGCGGGCAATGTGAAACTAGATGAGCGTTCTGCGCATCCGATGAGACCCCGGAGGTGCGTGCACCATGGCGCGCCAAGTTCGCTCTGAAGCCACCCGCCGCAAAATCCTCGACTCCGCCATCGAAGTGTTCAGTGACGTCGGGTATGCCGCCGCGGGATGGAGCACCATCATCGAGCGGACCGGAATGACCAAGGGCGCCCTCTATCACCATTTCGATTCGAAAGAATCGTTGGCGTCGAACATCATCGAGGAAGGCTCCGACACCCTGCTCAGCGCTTTCCGCAATGTCTGCGGATCGTCGTCGCCCGGGCTGGAGAACCTGCTGCACGGCACGTTCACGATCGTCGAGGTGCTGAGCTCGGACAAAATGGCCCGCGCGGCCGCGCAATTGGCCACGGCGTTAAGCGGATTCAACGCCGCGGCCTCGCGCTTCTACGCCAACTTGATGCTGGAGACGGCGCAAGAGGCTCGGCGGGCGATCAAAGAGGGAGACCTCCGCAACGAAATCGACCCCGACGTGCTCAGCGCGTCGGTCATCGGCACCATCTTCGGGGCGCGGTTGGTAGCCAACGCGATATCCAGCCACGGCAGGATCGGCAACATCGTCGGCGACCCCACCGAGCGCCTGCATCAGATCTGGAACTTGCTGCTTCCCGGTGTCGTCTCCGAGGCATCGCTGCCCTACTTCCAGCAATTCCTCCGGCGTGAAGAAATGCGCCATGCCGCGGCCAGGGCGTCCCGCGAGGACGCCACCGCGGAATCGGAAACCGATTAGATTCCGCCGATAGCCGGTGCCAAGGCGGCGCGGGATCTCGAAGAGGCGTTGCGAGATACCTTTTCGCGTTCGCCACGACGGCTATTCCGTTATTGGGGTTGAAGCGCTTTCAACAATGCATACTGTTCCGGTGATATACCGGAAATCTCTCGGTCGAGTAATTGCGCTGGCCGGTGTCGTCGGATTCTTGCTGATGAGTGCTCCGGCATCGTGGGGTGCGCCGGCCGACCCGGCCCCGTCGACGGACTCGACGACGACCCTGTCGCTGCTCGATGTCGGGTCCGCCTCGACCCTGGAATTCTGGGGGCTGACGAGCAGCCAGCAGCTGACCGTGCCGGTGCTGCACGGCCTGACGCCGGCCGCTTTGAACACAACGGTCGAACTGCCGATCAATCTGCGGTCGGGGATGATCACCGTGACGCAGGGAGAGCGCACCCTTGCCAGGCTCAACCTGCCCACCGCCGACCAGACACCGATCGCGATCCCGTTGGCCGGCGCGGAAGTCAACGACAATTGGCTGACGGTCACCGTGCACGCATACCTGGTTCCGGTGGACGGATACTGCCTGTACCAGGAAAGCCCGCTGCGCCTGACCAACGGAACGGTCACCTACACCGGGGCCGAATTACCGCCGACCACGGTGGCCCATTTCCTGCCGCCGGTGCTGCGCAAGCTGAGCATCTATCTGCCGCAGTCGCCGTCGACTGCGGAGTCCGACACGGCAATTCAACTCGCCGCCTCCGCCGCCGCGCACTACGGCAAGCAGGTTCCCGACATCGTGGTGCTCCCGCTGCAGGAAGGCCAGGCCGCTCCGCCGGCCCCGCCGCAATCGCTGGAACGCCAGATTGTTGTCAAAGAGGGCCCGGACAACGGGCTTTCGCTGCAGGGCTCCTCCGGTGTGCCGTGGCTGTTGATGTCGGGGCCGTTGAACCGAACCGACGACTCGGACACGGCTGCGTTGTTCAGCGACGTGTCGGAGCTGGCCCTGTCGTCCAAGGCCACACTGGATTCCCCGAAGCCCAAGGTGCAACTGCCCGGCAATACCGCCTCGCTGCGCGAGCTCGGACAGCCCTTCGCCAACTCGACCTCACTGCAACCGCGGGTGTCGATCGGAGTGGACCAGACCAGGTTTGGCCGATCCATCCACTCGGTACGGCTGCATCTGCAGGGGTCCTACACCCCGACGTCGAACAACGGCGTCGGCCAGATCGCGGTGACGATCGGCCCGGAAACCATCGACCACTGGCCCACCGACGGCCACGGCACCGTCGACCGCTGGATCGACGTGCCGGACCGGCTGCTGCAGCGCTACACCAACCTCGAGTTGGTGCTCGACGTGGCGAGCAATGTCGGACACTGCGGCGACTTCTACACCGCCGGACCGGGAAATCAGCTGCTCACCCTGAACATCAACGGCGACAGCACGGTTGAGAGCAGCCCCGCCGCGCCACCGGTGCCCGACGGTTTCCAGTCGATGCCGCAAACCCTGATGCCCCGCGTCCAGGTCGGCATCGCCGAGCACTCGTTCATCGACACCGTGCGCGCGCTCGACATCATGGTGGGCCTGCAACGAATCAGCTCGATACCGATCGACACCACCGTCACCGGTGTCAAGCAGGCAATCGACTCCTCCGATCCCGCACTGCTGATTTCCGCCGACGGGTGGAACCAGTCCGAGGTGGCGCTGCCGGTGGCCGCGGGGCCCAGCGGCCCGATCACCGTCAGCGCCGTCGGCCCCGGTGACAAGCCGGCCAAGCTGACACTGGACCCGGTGCTGCGATTCGCCTCTCTGCAAACGGTTTTCAACCACGGTCGGTCGCTGCTGATCGCGACGTCCAACAGCGCGCCCGGGCAGCTCGACGAGCTGATCAGGTGGCTCAAGAGTGAGAACAACAAACACTGGCAGCGGCTCAAGGGTGTTGCCGTGGTGTCGGTGCCCGGGCAAGACCCGGTGACCGTCGACCACCCGCCGCTGGCCGCCGGCGCCTCGCCGTCGGGGTCGGCAAGCCATTCCAACCTCGACTGGCTGTACTGGTTCGGCGCGGGCTGGGTGGCCGTGGCCATCGTCGGCGCCGGGGTGATCCTGTGGCGGGTCAGGCGCGAATCATGGCGGCGCCGATAGCGTTTGGCCCTTGATGGCGCGAATCAGGGACGTCGAGATCCGCCCCGCCATCAGGAACATCGCGGCCGCAGCGCTGTGCGCCGCCGGTGTCCCGGCACTGACACGGCGACGACATCGCGACGCGCTCGCCATCGTGATGTTCCACGGCGTGGAAGACGCGCCGCTGTCGCCGCCCTGCTGGCATGTCGGCGAGGTGGCGATGTACCGCCGCCAATTGGAGTACCTGCGCAAGCACTTCAACGTCCTCGCGCTCGAGGAGGCCCTGGCGGCCCTCGCCGCCGGGACGCTGCCGCCGCGCGCGGTGGCGATCACGTTCGACGACGGCACCGGCAACCTCGCGACCCACGCTGTGCCGGTGCTGCGCGAGTTGAACCTGCCCGCGGCGGTGTTCCTGGCGACGGGCCCGATCGGCACCGGCGAAACATTGTGGCCCGACCGGCTGTGGCTGGCGATCGCCCGCACCGCGGTGGCCGAAGTCGATTTGGCCGCACTGAAATTGGGGACGCGTTCGCTCGACGGCGACGCCAGGCGCGGCCGGGTCTACGCGGCGGCGGTCGAGGCGCTCAAGGACCTCGGCGACACTGAACGCGTCGCCGTGCTGGACCAGGTCCTGGCCGCGCTCGGCTACCGCGACGACGGGGACGCCGGCCCGTTCCGGATGCTCACCTGGGAGCAGGTGCGGGACCTGGCCGGTGACCCGCTGGTGAGGCTGTATCCGCACACGGTGACCCACCCCATCCTCGCGCGGTGCGACGACGACAAGGTCGAACGGGAGATCACCGACTCCTGTGTGGCGATCGAACGTGAGACCGGCTCAACGCCAAAGGTTTTCGCCTACCCTAATGGCCGGCCGCAGGATTTCGATGACCGGGCCAAGGATGTCTTGCGCCGCCGCGGGGTGCGCTGGGCGCTGTCCACCGCACCGGGATTCGCCGATCGCGGCTGCGACCCGCTGGCCGTGCCGCGGCTGGCGGTCGGCGGCAATGCCACGTTCGACCATTTCCGGCTCACGGTCTGCGGCGGCCTGCCGCGGCGGCGGCACAAGCCCGGCGCGGCCGGCCGCCGGTAGGGGTCAGCGGCGCTAGCGCGCCTCTTCCCAGAGCTGTTCGGTCAGATCCTGGAACGCCGCGAGGGCGAACTGATCGTCCACCCGTCGCACGGCGGACTTGCTCATCATCGCGCGCACCACCGAGCCGTCCTTGTGCGCCAGTTCGACGACCATGTTGGCCAGCGCGTGCACCGTCGCCAACAGCGAATCCGACGCGGGGGCCTGATGAAAGATCTGTTCGAATCGCAGCGACAGGGTCTCTTCCGGCTCATAGCCCATCATGTCGGCAAATGCGGTGTTGGCGAACAAGATACTGCCGTCGTCTCCGATCGCCAGCACCGGAACCGGGATCCGCTCCAGCACAACCAGTGCGGGCAGCTCCTTCAGGGTCGTCATCGGCGATTGGCTCTGTTGCCTGTTCTGGCGTCGTTCCACACCGAAGATTATGGTCTATGCCAGAAGTTATGTTGGACACATTTGTCCAAAGCGTTCCCGATGAGTTGGCCGTGGCACTGAACTCGGTTGCTCTTCAAGCGAATTGTCCGGGTCTTCGACCGCTGGTCACGCGGCGTTGAGCGGTCCGCTCACTCGACCTGGTAGCGGGGGAACACCCCAATCGGAGCGGGCAGCGCCGTGCCGGGCGCCAGGCGCGCGCCGATCGCGGCAAACGCCCGTCGGTCTTGCGCTTGCCCGAGCAGATCCAGCAGCTTGCCGGCCGAGTCGGGCATGACGGGCTGGACCAGCAGCGCGGCGATGCGCACCGCCTCGCAGGTGACGTACAAGACGGTGCGGAACCGCGCCTGATCGGCCTCGGACTCGCTCTTGCGCAACACCCAGGGTTGCTGCGCCGAGAAGTACCTGTTGGCCTCGCCGAGCATCAGCCAGATCGCTTCCAGGGCCAGGTGCATCGCCTGCGCGTCGAAACTGGCCCGGACGCGTTCCAGCAAACCGTCGGCCGTCGCGAGCAATTCGGTGTCGGCGGCGATCAGCTCACCGGGTTCGGGAACGACCCCGTCGAGGTTCTTGGCGATCATCGACAACGACCGCTGCGCCAGGTTGCCGAGCTCGTTGGCCAGGTCGGAGTTGATCCGGGTGACGATGGCGTCCTCGTTGAAGCTGCCGTCCTGGCCGAACGGAACCTCGCGCAGCAGGAAATAGCGCACCTGGTCGACGCCGAGCGTGTCGATCAAATTGATCGGGTCGACCACGTTGCCCACCGACTTGCTCATCTTCTCGCCGCGATTGAGCAGGAACCCGTGCGCGAAAACCCTTCGCGGCAGCTCGATTCCGGCCGACATCAGAAAAGCCGGCCAGTACACGGTGTGGAACCGGATGATGTCCTTGCCGATCATGTGCAAGTCGGCCGGCCAATAGCGCCGGAACCGTTCCGATTCGGTGTCCGGGTAGCCGACCCCGGTCAGGTAGTTGGTCAGCGCGTCGACCCAGACGTACATCACGTGGTCGGGGTGCTCGGGCACCTGCACGCCCCAGTCGAATGAGGTGCGCGAGATGGACAGGTCGCGCAGCCCGCCCGAGACGAAGCTGACCACCTCGTTGCGCCGCACGTCGGGTCCGATGAAATCCGGGTTCGCCTCGTAGTGGGCCAGCAGCTTGTCGGTGTACGCCGAGAGCCGGAAGAAGTACGTCTGCTCCTCGGTCCACGTCACCGGGGCGCCGGTCTCGGTGGCCAGCCTGGTCCCGTCCTCGAGGAGCGCGGTCTCGGATTCGACGAAGAACCGTTCGTCGCGCACCGAATACCACCCGGAGTAGGTGTCCAGGTAGATGTCACCGGCGGCCGACATCCGGCGCCAGAGCTCCTTGGACGCCTCGTGGTGGTCGGAATCGGTGGTGCGGATGAACCGGTCGAAGGAGATGTTCAGCCGCTCCTGCAGCCGCTGGAACACATCCGAGTTGCGCCGGGCCAGCTCGGCCGTCGGGATGCCCTCGGCCGCCGCGGTTTCGACCATCTTGAGGCCGTGCTCGTCGGTGCCGGTCAGGAAGCGCACATCGAACCCGTCGAGCCGCTTGAACCGGGCGATCGCGTCGGTCGCGATGTACTCGTACGCGTGCCCGATGTGCGGATCGCCGTTGGGGTAGGTGATCGCGGTGGTGACGTAATAGGGCCTCATCGCCCTCAACCTTATTTGGGGGCCCATATTGTGTGCGCGTGAGCTCCAAACGTCAGCCGCCCCCGGCCCCCGAGCCGTTGCGCCCGCTCGTCGACGCGCACACGCACCTGGACGCGTGTGGCGCGGGCCCGAATATGGGGGCCGAGGGGGTGCGGGCCATCGTGGACCGCGCCGCGGCGGTCGGCGTAGGGGCGGTCGTCACGGTCGCCGACGACATGGACTCGGCGCGCTGGGTCGCACACGCGGCCGAGTGGGACCCGCGGGTCTATGCCGCGGTGGCGTTGCACCCCACCCGGGCCGACGCGCTCGACGACGCCGCACGTGCCGAGATCGAGCGACTGGTGGCCCATCCCCGGGTGGTGGCCGTCGGCGAGACCGGCCTGGACCTCTACTGGCCGGGGCGGCTGGACGGTTGCGCGGAGCCGACCGTGCAACGGGAGGCCTTCGCCTGGCACATCGACCTGGCGAAGCGCTGCGGCAAACCGCTGATGATCCACAACCGGGACGCCGACGCCGACGTGCTCGACGTGCTGGCGGCCGAGGGCGCCCCGGACGCCGTGATCTTCCACTGCTTTTCCTCGGACGCGGCCATGGCCCGCCGCTGCGTGGACGCCGGGTGGCTGCTGAGCCTGTCGGGCACCGCGAGTTTCCGCAACGCGCATGCGCTGCGCGAAGCCGTTCCGCTGATACCGCCTGGACAGCTGTTGGTTGAGACCGATGCGCCATTCTTGACTCCCCATCCCTATCGGGGGACGGCGAATGAACCGTATTGCCTTCCTTATACTGTTCGGGCGATCGCCGAACTGGTGGATCGCCGCCCGGAAGAGCTGGCCGAGATAACTACGAGTAATGCTCAACGGGTGTACGGATTGGTCACAGTGTGAGGTAAACGACCAGGCGATTTGGTTTGAATTCGCCGCGTCGGAGTTGCCCAACCTTGACCGGTTCGTTACCGTCTTGTGATCGAACGGTTGGGCCTGCGGGCCCTTAATTTGTGACTTGCTGCCGAATGAGTGGGTTGTTGAGGGTTGGGTAACGCGCGTTGAGTGTATTGACAAAACTTCATCAGAATCC
This sequence comes from Mycobacterium colombiense, assembly GCF_003284975.1. Classification (GTDB taxonomy): domain Bacteria; phylum Actinomycetota; class Actinomycetes; order Mycobacteriales; family Mycobacteriaceae; genus Mycobacterium; species Mycobacterium europaeum_A. Next base: position 2,711 of record NZ_QMEU01000031.1, on the reverse strand, counting down.
TTCGCCGATGTTGCGGCTCGTGGTCGGAGGGCTGCTGGTAGTCCTGGCACTCGCGGGCGGATACGCGGTTTCGGTGTGCAAAACGGTCACGCTGACCGTCGACGGGGTGGCCATGAAGGTCACCACCATGAAGTCCCGGGTCATCGACGTCGTCGAAGAGAACGGTTTCGCCATCGACGAGCGTGACGACCTGTATCCCGCCGGTGATGTCACGGTGCACGACGCCAGCAAGATCGTGCTGCGGCGCAGCCGCCCCCTGCAGATCTCGCTGGACGGCCATGACACCAAGCAGGTGTGGACCACGGCTTCCACCGTCGACGAAGCGTTGGCCCAGCTGGCGATGACCGACACCGCCCCTGCCGCGGCCAACCGCGGCAGCCGCGTTCCGCTGGCCGGGATGGCGCTGCCCGTGGTCAGTGCCAAGACCGTCCGCATCAACGACGCGGGTGCGATCCGCACGGTGCATCTGGCGGCGCCGAACGTCGCCGGCCTGCTGAGCGCCGCCGGCGCGCCGCTGCTCGACAGCGACCAGGTGGTGCCCGCCGCGTCGGCGCCGATCGTCGACGGCATGGAAGTTCAGGTGACGCGTAACCGGATCCAGCAGGTGACCGAGCGGATCCCGCTGCCGCCCAACGCCCGTCGCATCGAAGATCCGGGTTTGAACATGAGCCGTCAGGTCGTCGAGGATCCGGGCAGCCCGGGCACGCAGGATGTCACCTTCTCGGTGGCCACGGTCAACGGCGTCGAGACCGGCCGGCTGCCGATCGCCAACACGGTGATCACGCCCGCGCGCGACTCGGTGGTCCGCATCGGCACCAAGCCCGGCACCGAGGTGCCTCCGGTCAGCGACGGCTCCATCTGGGACGCGATCGCGGGTTGTGAAGCCGGCGGAAACTGGGCTATCAACACCGGCAACGGGTATTACGGCGGTGTGCAGTTCGACCAGGGCACGTGGGAGCGCAACGGCGGGTTGCGGTTCGCCGCCCGCGCCGACCTCGCCACCCGCGAGGAGCAGATCACCGTCGCCGAGGTGACCCGTGAGCGCCAGGGTTGGGGTGCGTGGCCAGTGTGCAGCGGAAGAGCTGGTGCACGCTGACGATCCGGCTACTCGGGCGCACCGAGATCAGGCGGCTGGCCAAAGAACTCGAATTTCGGCCACGGAAATCGCTGGGCCAGAATTTCGTCCACGACGCCAACACTGTGCGCCGGATAGTCTCGACCTCCGGGGTGAGCCGGGCTGATCACGTCCTGGAAGTCGGCCCGGGTCTGGGGTCGCTGACCCTGGCCCTGCTCGACCGCGGCGCCGCCGTGACGGCCGTCGAGATCGACCCGGTGCTGGCCGAGCGGCTGCCCCAGACCGTCGCCGAGCATTCCAACAGCGAGGGCCAGCGCCTGACGGTGGTCAACCGCGACGTCCTGACCCTCCGCCGCGACGAGGTGGCCACTGGGCCAACAGGCCCGACAGCAGTGGTCGCCAACCTGCCGTACAACGTCGCCGTCCCGGCGCTGCTGCACCTGCTCGCCGAGTTCCCGTCCATTCGAACCATGACGGTCATGGTGCAGGCCGAGGTCGCCGAGCGGCTGGCCGCCGAGCCCGGCGGCAAGGAGTACGGCGTGCCCAGCGTCAAGGTGCGCTTCTTCGGCCAGGTTCGTCGTTGCGGCATGGTGTCGCCGACGGTCTTCTGGCCGATCCCGCGGGTCTACTCCGGGCTGGTACGCATCGACCGGCATGCGACCCCGCCATGGCCCACCGACGAGGGCTTCCGGCGCCAGGTCTTCGCACTGATCGACATCGCGTTCGGGCAGCGGCGCAAGACATGCCGTAACGCGTTCGTGGACTGGGCCGGCTCGGGCAACGAATCGGCGAATCGGTTGCTGGCCGCCAGCATCGACCCGGCGCGCCGCGGCGAGACGCTGTCGATCGACGACTTCGTGCGGTTGCTGCAGCGCTCCGCCGATCGATCCGACGCCGCGCCCGAGGCGACTCCCCGCATCGCTGAACAGGGCGCCTCCGCCGGCTGACGGTAAGCCGCCGAAGGCGCCGTTGCGTGTGGTTGGCTCCGAGCAGCGATAGTCTGCTGCGGTGGCTGAGAATGTCTGACGGCAATACCGCCGCGCAGTGGGTGCCCACTGGGTCGGTCACTGTTCGGGTGCCTGGAAAAGTCAACCTCTATTTGGCGGTCGGTGACCGCCGCGAGGACGGCTACCACGAGCTGAACACGATTTTTCAGGCCGTTTCGCTGCTCGACGAGGTGACGGTTCGCAACGCTGACGTCCTGTCGCTCGACATCGTCGGCGAGGGCGCCGAGAAGCTGCCCACCGACGAACGCAACCTGGCCTGGCAGGCCGCCGAGCTGATGGCCGAACACGTCGGCCGAGCGCCGGACGTGTCGATCATGATCGACAAATCCATTCCGGTGGCCGGCGGCATGGCCGGGGGCAGCGCCGACGCGGCGGCCGTGCTGGTCGCGATGAACTCGCTGTGGGAACTCAACGTGCCCCGCCGCGACCTGCGCATGCTGGCCGCGCGGTTGGGCAGCGATGTGCCGTTTGCGCTGCACGGCGGCACCGCGTTGGGCACCGGCCGCGGCGAGGAGTTGGCGACGGTGTTGTCCCGCAACACCTTTCACTGGGTACTGGCGTTCGCCGACGGAGAGCTGCAGACACCGGCGGTGTTCACCGAACTGGACCGGCTCCGCCAAGGGTCTCGA
>NZ_QMEU01000030.1 GCF_003284975.1 Mycobacterium colombiense | reverse complement strand
GTACCCCGCGCAGCTCACCGACATCACCGACGCGCTGATCTTCACCGCCGGCGGCGACGGCGCGTCGATCAGGCTGGTGGTGCGCCCGTCGGGGACCGAGCCGAAACTCAAGTGCTACTTGGAGATTCGCTGCGCGGTTGACGACGACCTGAGCGCTTCGCGGCGGCGCGCCCGCGCCCTGCGCGAGCGGCTGGTCGCTGCGGTGCAGAGCTGGTGAACAGGTGGGGCCCGAATTGGCGGTCACCGGCATCGCCGAGGCCGGGCACGATATAGGCCGACTTGTTCAGCCCCTTGTCGACCGCGGCGGTGAACACCCGGGCGTCCGGCGCCGCTTCCCGCACCGCCGCAAGGCCTTCCGGGGCGGCCACCACGCAGAGCACGGTGAGATCCGTTGCGCCGCGGCGCTGCAACAGGCCGATGGTGTGCGCCATCGACCCGCCGGTGGCCAGCATCGGATCCAGGATGATCACCGGCCTGGTCGCAAGCTTGTCGGGCAGCGCCTCGAGATAGGGCACCGGCAGGTGGGTTTGCTCGTCGCGGGCGACCCCGACGAATCCCACCTCGGCCTCCGGTATCACCGCGTGCGCGGCGTCGACCATGCCCAGCCCGGCCCTCAGCACCGGCACCAGCAGCGGCGGCTTGACCAACCGCGTCCCGACGGTCGACGCCACCGGGGTCCGGATCCGCACCGACTTTCGCGGCGCGTCCCGGCTGGCCTCGTAGACCAGCATCAGCGTCAGCTCTCCCAGCGCGGCGCGGAAACCGGCGGCATCGGTGCGTTCGTCGCGCAGCACCGTCAGCCGGGCGGCGGCCAACGGGTGATCGATGACGCACACTTCCATGGGTCGAGGGTATATAACGATCGCGCAAAGCCCTCCGGACACGCTGCGGCCGTCGCAGGAAAACGCCTGCGCCCGTTCATATACTCCGGGCGTGTTGGGCGAATTTCGAAGTCCGAGAAGGCTGATCGGCCGGGCGTGCCGGGCCCTGCGGCCACTGGCCGCGGTGGCGTTGCTGGCGCTCGCGGCCAGCCCGTTGACCCCACGCATAGGCCTTGCGGCAGCGGCCATTCCGCAACCCGCACACATCGTGATCGTCGTCGAGGAGAATCGCTCCGAGAACGGCATCATCGGCAACAAGTCGGCGCCCTTCATCACCTCGCTGGCCGCGGCCGGCGCCAACATGACCCAGTCGTACGCCGAAACTCACCCCAGCGAACCGAATTATCTGGCGCTGTTCGCCGGTAACACCTTCGGGGTCACCAAGGACCTGTGCCCGGTCAACGGCGGCGCCGCACCCAACCTGGGATCCGAATTGCTCGCCGCGGGCCACACATTCGTCGGTTTCGCCGAAGGCCTGCCCGCGGCCGGCTCGCCGGTGTGCAGCGCGGGCAAGTACGCGCGCAAGCACGTGCCATGGGCCAACTTCACCAACGTGCCCGCGGCGAACTCGCTGCCGTTCTCCGCGTTCCCGATGGGCAACTACGCTAGCCTGCCCACCGTCTCGTTCGTCATCCCCAACAACGACGACAACATGCACGACGGCTCGATCGCGCAGGCCGACTCGTGGCTGAACCGCAACCTGTCCGGGTACGCGAACTGGGCGGCGGCCAACAACAGCCTGCTGATCGTCACGTTCGACGAGGACGATAACGGCAGCCGCAACCAGATCCCGACGGTGTTCTACGGCGCGCACGTGCGGCCCGGGAGCTACAGCGAACAGATCAACCACTACAACGTGCTGTCCACGGTGGAGCAGATGTACGGACTGCCCAAGACCGGGTACGCCGCCAGCGCGGCGCCCATCACCGATATCTGGGGCTAGAGATCAGGTCGCTATTGTGTGCCGCATGGCTGCTGACCTCGTGCCCATCCGCCTGAGCCTGTCCGATGGTGACCGCTACACCGTGTGGGCGCCCCGGTGGCGTGACTCCGGCGACGAGTGGGAGGCGTTCCTGGGCAAGGACGAGGACCTGTTCGCGTTCGCCTCCGTCGCGGACCTGGTTGCCTTCGTGCGTTCGAACGACGACAACGACCTGGCCGACCACCCGTCGTGGAACGAGCTGCGTTCGGCGCACGCGCACACCTTCGAACCCGCCGGGGATCAGCAGTTCGACCTGATCGCCGTCGAGGAGCTGGTGGCGGAGAAGCCCACCGAGGAGTCGGTGGCCGCGCTGGCCGGCACGCTGGCCATCGTGTCGTCCATCGGGTCGGTGTGCGAACTGCCCGCGGTGTCGAAGTTCTTCAACGGCAACCCCATCCTGGGCACCGTGTCCGGCGGCATCGAGCACTTCACCGGCAAGGCCGGCACCAAACGCTGGAACGCGATTGCCGAGGTCATCGGCCGCAGCTGGGACGACGTGCTCGCCGCGATCGACGGCATCGTCACCACCCCCGAGGTGGACGAGAAGCTGTCGGAGAAGGCCGCCGACGAGCTCGCCGAAGAGCGCGAAGAGGTCGAGGCCGACGAGGACACCGACGCCGCCGACGCCGCCGACGAGGGCGTCGAAGAATCCGCGGATCCCGACGACGAGGCCGAGACCGAGGACGACGACGAGGCTACCGAGGAGCGGGCCACCGGCGACACCGCGGTGCTGGGCAGTGACAAGGATTTCTGGCTGCAGGTGGGCATCGACCCGATCCGGATCATGACGAGTTCTGGCACCTTCTACACGCTGCGCTGTTACCTGGACGACCAGCCGATCTTTTTGGGCCGCAACGGGCGCATCAGCGTCTTCACCTCCGAGCGTGCGCTGGCCCGCTACCTGGCCGACGAGCACGACCACGACCTGGCCGACCTGAGCACCTACGACGACATCCGCACCGCGGCGACCGACGGATCGCTGGCGGTGGAGATCACCGAGGACAACATCTACGTGCTCAGCGGGCTGGCCGACGACCTGGCCGACGGGCCGGACGCGGTGGATCGCGAGCAGCTGGAGCTGGCCGTTGAGGTGCTGCGCGACATCGGCGACTACTCCGAGGATTCCGCCGTCGACAAGGCGCTCGAGACCAGCCGGCCGCTGGGCAAGTTGGTGGCGGCCGTGCTCGAGCCCGACTCGGTCACCAAGCCGTCACCGCCGTACGCCGCGGCGGTCCGCGAGTGGGAGAAACTGGAGCAGTTCGTCGATGGACGGCTGCGCCGCGAGTAGTCCCATCGTTTGACGGTTGCGGGCTGGACGGGAAGGTTGGTGACGTGTCGCTTCCCGGTATCGGCCCGCTGCCCCTCTACGGGTTCCAGCGTCCGGGCCTGTTGTTGTTCGGCTTGGTGCCGCTGGCCCTGCTGGCCGTCTACGTTTACGTCGCGGCCCGGCGCCGCCAACGGCTGCACCGCTACACCGACACGCCGGTGCCGCAGTCGCCGTGGCGGCACCTGCCGATCGCCGTGTCGCTGCTGAGCCTGGTGCTGTTGACCATCGCGCTGGCCACCCCCACCCACGACATGCGCATCCCGCGCAATCGCGCCGTCATCATGCTGGTGATCGACATGTCGCAGTCCATGCGGGCGAGCGACGTCGAACCCAACCGGCTCAAGGCCGCCGAACAGGCCGCCTCTCAGTTCGCCGGTCAGCTGACCCCCGGGATCAACCTCGGCCTGGTCGGGTTCGCCGGCACGCCCTACCTGCTGGTGCCGCCGACCCCGCAGCACCAGGCCACCATCGACGCGCTGAAGAAGCTGGATTTCGCCGACAGCACCGCCACCGGCGAGGCCATCTTCACCGCGCTGCACGCGATCAGCGCCACCGCGGTCGCCGGCGGGGACAAGCCGCCGCCGGCGCGCATCGTGCTGCTCTCCGACGGCGGCGAGAACAAGCCTTCCAATCCCAGCGATCCGCACGACGGCGTCTACACGGCGGCGCGGCTGGCCAAGGACGAAGGCGTGCCGATCTCGACGATCTCGTTCGGGACCAAGGGCGGCGAGATCGAGATGGACGGGCAGCACATCGCCGTCCCGGTCTCGACCGACCAGATGAAGATGGTGGCCAAGCTGTCGGGCGGGCAGTCCTACACCGCCACCACCCTGGGCGAGCTGGAAAAGAGCTACAACGCCATCGAGAACGAGATCGGCTACCGCACGGTGCCGGGTCCGGGCAGCTCCGGCTGGCTGCGGCTGGCCGTGCTGACCGCCCTGATCGCGACCGCGCTGGCACTGTTGATCAACCGGCGCCTGCCCAGCTGACTCAGGCGGGCAGCCTGCGGTTCAGCAGGAGCCCGGCCAGGATGGCGCCGGCCAGGACGAACGCGCCGAGCAGCATCCAGGCCATGCTGGCGTCGCCCTTCACGGTTTCGTAGCCGATCTGGCGCTGCAGCGTCGAGTACACGTTCTTCAGCGAGTCCAGGCTGTCTGCGTGGAACGACTGGCCGTCGGTGATCTCGCAGATCTTCTGCAGGGTCTGGTCGTCCACCGGAACCGGGATGGTGGCGCCCTCGTAGTCGACGGTGCCGTACGGGGTGCCGAACGAGATCGTCGAGATCTGCACGCCCTCGGCCTTGGCTGCCCGGGCCGCGGTGAATGCCCCCTGCGGGGCATTGGGGTCCAGCGGCACGTTCTCGGCGCCGTCGGACTCCAGCACGATGCGGGCCGGCGGCGGACCGTCGCCGCCGCCCATCACCGAACCGACCGTCGCGATCGCCTGCAGCGCGGTGAAAATGCCTTCTCCGGTAGCGGTTTTCGGGGCCGGCGCCAAGCTGTCGATTCCCGCCTTCACCGCGCCGCGGTTGGTCGTCGGCGGCACCAGCAGCGTGGCGTTGGCCGCGAACTCCACCAGCCCCAGGTTGATCGCCGGGGTCAGCTGGTCGGCGAATTGCTTGCCGGCCTCCTTGGCCGCGGCCAGACGGTTGGGCGGCACGTCGTTGGACGCCATCGACTCCGAGACGTCTATCACCAGCATCACGACCGCGCGGTTCAGCGGAATCCGGACGTCCGACGTCGGCCCCGCCATCGCGGTGGTCAGCAACACCAGCGCGGCGGCCAGCAGGATGGTCGGCACGTGGCGCCACTTACTTGGCCGCGGCGGCGCGACCCGCTCCAGCACCTCCATGTTGGCGAAGCGCAGCACCCGGCGACGACGGGCGAACTGCTGCACGACGTAAAGGCCGATCACCAGCAGCACGATCAGCAGGACCAGGAAGAACCAGGCGTTCTGGAAGCCCGTGAGCGACACCGGTCCCAGCAGGGGCACCTTCATGTCCAGCCACACTATTCGCCGAACTCCGGCGGTGCATGGGCCGCCGCCGGGGGATCACCCGGCCAGATCGCGGCGCTGGGTGAACTTGATGTCCAGGCTGCGCAGGTGGGTGTGCAGCCCCGCGTCCTGAACGGGAATCAGGTGGGCGGGCTCGTCGGTCTCGTTGTAGTGGGCGTGCCACATGCCCGGCGGGGTGGTGAAGGCGCAACCCGCCCGCCAGTCCACCCGGATGGGATCGACGATGTCGCCGCGGGAGTCGAGGCGGGTGCCCAGCAGCGTGTAGCAGCCGGACGCCGGGGCGTCCAGGATGAGATCCAGCGCGACCGACTGGTGCCGGTGCGGGCGCTGGACCTGGTGGGGCGGCAGCACCCCGAACATGGCCCACAGCACGTGCGTGATGGTCAGCGTCTGCTCCTGATCGGCGTTGGCCAACAGCACGCTCACCCGGCTCTTCTCGTTGGCGCCGGGGCGCGCCGCGATCTCCTGGAGCTTGGCCACCGCGTCGGCGCGGCGGAACTTGGTCGCCTCGAAGCGCGGCTGGGTGGCCTCGGCGCCCAGGTATCGCATCAACGGCTCGTCGTGCACCCAGTACATGGCCGTGTCGGCGGCGGCGTAGAACACCGACCGGCAACCGGCGGGGAGCGTGACGAAGTCACCCTTTTCCCACTCGATCAGCCGGCCGTTGACCGCCGCGAAGCCGCGCCCGTACAGCACGTAGTACAGCTGCGAGGTGGCGTTGGGGCTGGTGTCGATCTGCTCGTTGGCGCGGATGCTGACGAAGTTGGCCAGCAGCGCCGGGCTGGTCGCCGCGCCGGTGCCGATGCCCAGCTCCGGGGACAGGTCCAGCGGGATCACGCCGGTTGCGGCATCGAGGTAGAGCTCGGGATCGAACCGGCGCAGCGGAACCGCCGGGACATGCCCCGACCCGATCGGGTTGGCCGCCTTGGAGTACTCGAAGTACTCGGCCTGGGCGGCCCACTCTTCGAAGCGGCCCTCGAACCCGTACTCGGCCACGTTGATCATCGGCGCCGGGATCGTCGGATCCAGGTTCGGGGTCAATGTCTGCGTCGTGGCCATCTCGGTCTCCTTACCGCTTGGGCATCTCTCGTATCCGAATAGTATTTATCTTGTATCTCAGTGTCAATACGCCCTGGTAAAAGGAGGCTCGTGTACGGTCAGGAGCACACTCGAGATACGACTTAGCTACCAGGGTGGGGCGGTATGGCGGCGAAGGGCCCGCGGCCGGGCACGGCCAAGGATCGCGCGCTGGATCACGTCAAGGCCCAGATTCTCACCGGCGAGTTCGCCGGCGGCGAGCTGATCAGCGAAGGCGACGTCGCGACCGCCCTGGGGATGTCGCGCACCCCGGTGCGCGAGGCTTTCCTGCGGCTCGAGGCCGAGGGGCTGTTGCGGTTGTATCCCCAGCGCGGCGCTTTGGTGGTCCCGGTCTCACCCGGCGAGGTCCGCGCGGTCATGGAGGCCCGGCTGGTGCTCGAGCAGTTCGCGGCGGCCAAGGTGGTGGGACGCGGTCCCGCCGGGTGGGCCGTGGTCTTCGAACGGCAATCCGGCGAGCTGCGACGGCAGGGTGAGGCCGCGGCGGCCGCCGACTGGCGGGAATTCCTGGAGTCCGACCGCGCCTTCCACGCCATCACCCTGGAAGAGTCGGGCAACGCCATCCTGTCCAACTTCTACTCGACGCTGCGCGACCGCCAGATGCGGATGATCGGCGAATCGGCGCTGCGCGAACCCGATCGGGTGGCCACGATCATGGCCGAGCATCGGGGCATCGCCGAGGCCCTGCGTGACGGCGACTTAGCGCGGGCGCTCCGCGCGGTGCAGACCCACCTGGCCAGCACGGTGCGGGCCATGGGGCTGTCGGTCGAGCCGGACCCGTTATGGGCTACCGGACTTGGCGTCTAGCCGATCAGCACGGCATAGCGCGGCTTGATCACCTCGTCGATGATCGCCAGCCGCTCGTCGAACGGGATGAACGCGGATTTCATCGCGTTGATGGTGAACCGCTCGAGGTCACTCCACCCGTAGCCGAAAGCCTCGACCAGCCGGTGCATTTCGCGGCTCATGAAGGTGTCGCTCATCAGCCGGTTGTCGGTGTTCACGGTCACCCGGAAGCGGGTGCGGGCCAGCAGATCGAACGGGTGCTCGGCGATGCTGTTGACGGCACCGGTCTGCACGTTGGAGCTGGGGCACAGCTCCAGCGGAATACGCTTGTCCCGCAAGATGGATGCCTGTTGACCCAGCCGGACCTTTCCGTCGCCCAGCACCTCGATGTCGTCGACGATGCGCACCCCATGGCCCAGCCGGTCCGCGCCGCAGAAGGCGATCGCCTCGTGAATGGACGGCAGGCCGAACGCCTCACCGGCGTGAATGGTGAAGCGCGCATTGTGGTCTCGCATGTACTCGAAAGCATCCAGGTGCCGGGTCGGTGGGTTGCCGGCCTCGGCGCCGGCGATGTCGAACCCGACAACTCCCTTGTCCCGGAACTGGATTGCCAGCTCGGCGATCTCCCGGGACACCGCCGCGTGCCGCATCGCGGTGACCAGCAGGCGCACCACGATCGGGCGTCCGGCCGCGGCGCAGGCCTTCTCGCCGTCGGCGAAGCCGGCCAGCACGGCGTCGACGATCGCATCGAAGGACAGCCCGCGGTCGATGTGCAGTTCGGGCGCGAACCGGATCTCGGCGTACACCACCGAGTCCTCGGCCAGATCCTGCACGCACTCGTAGGCGACCCGGTGCAGCGCCTCGGGCGTCTGCATCACGGCGACGGTGTGCGAGAACGGCTCTAAGTAGCGCTCCAGCGAGCCGCTGTGCGAACGGGTGCGAAACCACGTCGCCAGCTGGTCGACGTCGGTGGCGGGCAGCCCGTCGTAACCGATCTGCCCGGCGATCTCCAGCACGGTCGACGGGCGCAGGCCGCCGTCGAGATGATCGTGCAGCAGGGCTTTGGGGGCCTTCCTGATCTGCTCGAGCCCCAGCGGTGCGGTCATGTCACGATCCGATCGATGATCAGCGGCCGGGAAGCCGGGGCCGTGTCGCCGACGCTCCACCCGCCGGCCAGCGCGGCCAGCGCGGCACCGAAACGCTCCGGGGTGTCGGTGTAGAGGGTGAACAACGGCTCGCCGGCGGTGACCGGCTCGCCGGGCCGGCGGTGGATCCGGATCCCCGCCCCCAGCTGCACCCGCTCGCCCGGTCGGGACCTGCCCGCGCCGAGCCGCCATGCCCCCAGCCCCACTGCCATCGCGTCGATATCGCCCATTGTGCCGCCCCGGTGCGCGGTCACGGTCTCGGCATGCCGACCGAGGGGCAACGGCACCGACAGATCGCCGCCCTGGGCCGCGACGAGCCGGCGGAACCGGTCCATCGCGGTGCCGTCGCGCAGGGCGTCGGCGGGGTCGCGGTCGCCGATCCCGGCCAGCTCCAGCATCTCGGAGGCCAGCCGCAGGGTCAGCTCGACGACGTCGGGCGGCCCGCCCCCGGCCAGCACCTCGAGCGACTCGGCCACCTCGAGGGCGTTGCCGACCGTGGCGCCCAGCGGGCGGTTCATGTCCGTCAGCAGCGCACGGGTGGGCACGCCGTGCGCCGCCCCCAGCTCGACCATGGTGTGCGCCAGCTCGCGGCATTGCCGCTCGGAGTCCAGCAGCGCCCCGGAGCCGACCTTCACGTCGAGCACCAGTCCGCCGGCCCCCTCGGCCAGTTTTTTGCTCATCACCGAGCTGGCGATCAGCGGCAGCGACTCGACCGTGGCGGTGATGTCGCGCAGCGCGTACAGCTTGGCGTCGGCGGGGGCCAGGTCGCCGGCGGCGAAGATGGCCGCGCCGAGGACGCGCAGCTGCTCGCGCACCCGCCGGTTGGACAGCTGGGCGGTGAACCCGGCGATGGATTCCAGCTTGTCCAGGGTGCCGCCGGTGTGGCCGAGCCCGCGGCCCGACGCCTGCGGGACCGCGGCTCCGCAGGCGGCGACGACGGGCACCAGCGGCAGGGTGATCTTGTCCCCCACCCCGCCGGTGGAGTGCTTGTCGACGGTGGCCAGGCCCAGGTCACCGAAATCGAGCGTGTCCCCCGACGCCAGCATCGCCGCCGTCCACCGGGCGGTTTCGTCGCGGTCCATGCCGCGCAGCAGGATCGCCATCAGCAGCGCCGCCATCTGTTCTTCGGCCACCCGGCCGTCGGTGTAGGCGCCGATGACCCAGTCGATGGCGGCGTCGGACAACCGGCCGCCGTCGCGCTTGGTCCGGATCACCGTGGGCGCGTCGAACCCGGGGTCAGTCAAGCGAGTCCCCACTCAGGGTGTCGCCCCGTTCTCTTTGGTGAACGACGCCAGCGCCCCGACGAGCTGGGCGGAGAACGGTAGGGGCTTCGGGTAATTGGCCGGCATCCGGCTGGCGTCCTCTTTGAGGACGTGGTCCACACCGGTCAGGTGGACGTAGTCGGTCTTGGCGCCCGCGGCGGTCAGGCCGGCTACCAGGGCATCGACGTCCTGGCAGGTGATCTGCACATCGGCGTCGCTGCAGGTGACCAGCACCGGCAGGTCGCGCGGCAGCTTGGCGGCCAGTGCCGCCGGGTCGATCGCATCTTCCTGCAACAGGGCGTGCGCATTGGCGGCGTTGATCACCGCCCTCAGCCCCGGCGGTTCGTCGGGCGGGACCTGCCCGGTCGCGCGGAACTCCTGTATCGCGCGATCGATCGCCGCGGTGCTTTCGGCGGCCCGGGCCGCGCTGACCCGTCCGGACCCGACGGCCGCGTCGGCCTGGGCGTGGGCCTGCTCGGACACGTGGTCGAGGATGCGCCGGCTGGCCGGCTCCACCAGGCCCAGGGTCCGCACCGCGGGAGCTGTCCCAGGGGCCGCGGTGGCCAGCATCATCGCGTAGAGGGCGCCCTCGCTGTGGCCGAGCGCCATCAGGTGAGCCCGGTCGATGCCGGATTGGTGGGCCAGGAAGTTCAAGGCGGCGCTCGCCTCGTCCCGGAACACGCCGATATCGAGCTTGGCCGGATCGCTCGCGTAGGGGCCGAGCCCGGTTTGACCGGTGCCGAGCTTGTCGTAGCGCAGGCTGGCGACGCCGTCGTCGGACAGCGCCCGCGCCAGATTCCGCAGCGTGTCGACCTGACCCGGCATAGCGGCCGAGTCGCCGTTGCGATCCGTCGGCCCGCTGCCGGCGATCAGCAGCGCCGCCGGCACGACCCGGCCACGCCCCGCCGGATGCCGGAACGTGCCGTACACCGTCATGTCCGCGACCGGGAAGGAGACGGAGTCCTCCACCCAGGACGACGATGAGGAGGACGACGAGGTCCCCGACGGCGGCTTTGCGGTGGGTGACTGCGACGCGCATCCCGCGGCCGCCATACCCGCGGCGATCAGCACCGCAACAAAAAACCGGGGCAGCGATCCCGTCGGCGGCGCGCTCCCCCGTTGCACACGCATGACGGTAAGCCGACCGGTAACGCTCAGCAAGCGACCGCGTGCATCAGCCACGTCCGCGTGCCAGGTCGTCGGGCCCGAAGGCGTCCGGCAGCAGGTCGCCGAGGCGGCGCGGCCCGCGCGGATGGTCGATCAGCAGCTCGGGGCCGCCGTGTTCGGCCAGCACCTGACGGCACCGCCCGCACGGCATCAGCACCGATCCCCGCCCGTCCACGCACGCCAGCGCCACCAGGCGCCCCCCGCCGCCCGAATGCAGGGCACACACCACCGCACACTCGGCGCAGAGACCAAGGCCATATGAGATGTTCTCCACATTGCAGCCGGTCACCACCCGGCCGTCATCGACCAGCGCGGCCGCCCCGACCCGGAATCGCGAGTACGGTGCGTAGGCACCCTCGGCGGCATCTATCGCCTTGTCCCGCAACATCTTCCAGTCGATCTCAGGCGTCATGAAACCCCACTCACCGATGCCGATTCCGACAGTCACCCTAGCCGCAAAACGGTATTTCGCTCGACGGACATTGTCCCAAGTCACAGCGTGTCCGAGCTAAGCTCAAGTGCCCGGCGTGACCGACGTTGAAGCCGGAAGAAGGCGCAGGACTGGGGTGATACTGGGTGACTACGCAACCGACAACCGCGGATCCGGCGGCTCCGGCTCCCTCGCGCAAACGCAGGCCACCACGCACGCTGTACCGGGGTGACCCCGGCATGTGGTCGTGGGTGCTGCACCGGATCAGCGGCGCGACGATTTTCTTTTTCCTGTTCGTCCACGTCCTGGACGCCGCGATGCTGCGGGTCAGCCCGCAGACCTACAACGCGGTGATCCACGACTACCAGATGCCGGTCGTCGGGCTGATGGAATACGGCCTGGTCGCCGCGGTGCTCTTCCACGGCCTGAACGGGATCCGGGTGATCCTGATCGACTTCTGGTCCGAGGGCCCGCGCTATCAGCGGCTGATGTTCTGGATCGTCGGTGTTGTGTTCCTGCTGCTGATGGTTCCGGCCGGCGTGGTGACGGTCATCCACATGATGGAGCACTTCCGATGAGCGGCCCGGACCTTCAGCTGGGTCTTACAAACCAAAGAGGCGACCTCGCCCCGGTCAAGCAGCGCCTGTACGACCGCCCCGCCAGCCTGGACAACCCGCGCTCCCCGCGGCGGCGGGCCGGCATCCCCAACTTCGAGAAGTTCGCGTGGCTGTTCATGCGGTTCTCCGGGATCGCGCTGTTCGTGCTGGCGATCGGGCACCTGTTCATCATGTTGATGTGGGATAACGGCGTTTACCGCATCGACTTCAACTATGTGGCACAGCGCTGGGCGTCGCCGTTCTGGCAGTTCTGGGACCTGGCGCTGCTGTGGCTGGCGCAGCTGCACGGCGGGAACGGCCTGCGCACCATCATCGACGACTACAGCCGCAAGGACAGCACCCGCTTCTGGCTCAACAGCCTGCTGTTGCTGTCGATGGGGTTCACGTTGGTGCTGGGCACCTACGTGCTGCTGACATTCGACCCGAATATCGGAGGCTGACCCGATGATCCAGCAACACCGGTACGACGTGGTGATCGTCGGCGCGGGTGGTGCCGGCATGCGGGCCGCGGTGGAGGCGGGCCCGCGGGTGCGCACCGCGGTGCTGACCAAGCTCTACCCCACCCGCAGCCACACCGGGGCGGCGCAGGGCGGCATGTGCGCGGCGCTGGCCAACGTTGAAGAGGACAACTGGGAATGGCATACCTTCGACACCGTCAAGGGCGGCGACTACCTCGCCGACCAGGACGCGGTGGAGATCATGTGCAAGGAAGCCATCGACGCCGTGCTCGACCTGGAGAAGATGGGGATGCCGTTCAACCGCACCCCCGAGGGCCGCATCGACCAGCGCCGCTTCGGCGGGCATACCCGCGACCACGGCAAGGCCCCGGTGCGCCGGGCCTGTTACGCCGCCGACCGCACCGGCCACATGATCCTGCAGACGCTGTATCAGAACTGCGTGCGCCACGACGTCCAGTTCTTCAACGAGTTCTATGCGCTGGACCTGGTGCTCACCCAGACGCCGAGCGGCCCGGTGGCCACCGGCGTGGTGGCCTACGAGCTGGCCACCGGCGACATCCACGTCTTCCACGCCAAGGCGGTCGTGCTGGCCACCGGCGGTTCGGGCCGGATGTACAAGACCACCTCCAACGCGCACACGCTGACCGGTGACGGCATCGGCATCGTGTTCCGCAAGGGACTTCCGTTGGAGGACATGGAGTTTCACCAGTTCCATCCGACCGGCCTGGCCGGCCTGGGCATCCTGATCTCCGAGGCGGTGCGCGGCGAGGGTGGCCGGCTGCTCAACGGCGAGGGTGAGCGCTTCATGGAGCGCTACGCCCCGACGATCGTGGACCTGGCACCGCGCGACATCGTGGCCCGCTCCATGGTTTTGGAGGTGCTGGAGGGTCGCGGTGCGGGGCCGCACAAGGATTACGTCTACATCGACGTCCGACACCTCGGTGAGGACGTGCTGGAGGCCAAGCTGCCCGACATCACCGAGTTCGCCCGCACCTACCTGGGTGTGGACCCGGTGCACGAGTTGGTCCCCGTCTACCCGACGTGTCATTACGTGATGGGCGGCATCCCCACCACCGTGACCGGACAGGTGTTGCGGGACAACACTTCTACGGTGCCGGGCCTGTACGCGGCCGGCGAGTGCGCGTGCGTGTCGGTGCACGGCGCCAACCGGCTGGGCACCAATTCACTGCTGGACATCAACGTGTTCGGCCGCCGGGCGGGCATCGCCGCCGCGAATTACGCCCGGGGACACGACTTCGTGGACATGCCGCCGGAACCGGCGGCGATGGTGGTGGGCTGGGTCGGTGACATCCTCTCCGAGCACGGCAACGAGCGCGTCGCCGACATCCGCAACGCGTTGCAGCAGTCGATGGACAACAACGCCGCGGTGTTCCGCACCGAGGAGACGCTCAAGCAGGCGCTCACCGACATCCATGCGCTGAAGGAGCGCTACGCCCGAATCAGCGTGCACGACAAGGGGAAACGGTTTAACAGCGACCTGCTGGAGGCCATCGAGCTGGGCTTCTTGCTGGAGCTGGCCGAGGTCACCGTGGTCGGTGCGCTGAATCGCAAGGAGTCGCGCGGTGGCCACGCCCGCGAGGACTACCCCAACCGCGACGACGTCAACTACATGCGCCACACCATGGCCTACAAGGAAATTGGGGCCGATAAGCAGGGCAGCGATCTGCTGAGCGACATCGCGCTGGACTTCAAGCCGGTGGTGCAGACGCGCTACGAACCCAAGGAACGGAAGTACTGATGGCCGAGAGCGTCGGAGCCGAAGGGGCCGCCGAGGTCGAGACCAGCCTGGAACCGCCGCTGCCGGCGATTCCGGACGGAGCGGTGATGGTGACCGTCAAGATCGCCCGCTTCAATCCCGACCAGCCCGACGCCTACGCGGAAACCGGTGGCTGGCAAAGCTTTCGGGTGCCGTGCCTGCCGAGCGACCGGATGCTCAACCTGCTGATCTACATCAAGAGCTACCTGGACGGCACGCTGACCTTCCGGCGATCCTGCGCGCACGGCGTGTGCGGCTCGGACGCCATGCGGATCAACGGCGTCAACCGGCTGGCGTGCAAGGTGCTGATGCGCGACCTGCTGCCCAAAAAGCCCGGTAAGTCGCTCACCATCACGGTCGAGCCGATCCGTGGGCTGCCGGTGGAGAAGGACCTCGTCGTCGACATGGAGCCGTTCTTCGACGCCTACCGCGCGGTGAAGCCGTACCTGATCACGACCGGCAATCCCCCCACCCGCGAACGCATCCAGAGCCCGACCGACCGCGCCCGCTACGACGACACCACCAAGTGCATCCTGTGCGCGGCGTGCACCACCAGCTGCCCGATCTTCTGGCACGAGGGCAGCTACTACGGCCCTGCGGCGATCGTCAACGCGCACCGGTTCATCTTCGACAGCCGCGACGAGGCCGCCGCCGAGCGCCTGGACATCCTCAACGAGGTCGACGGCGTGTGGCGCTGCCGCACCACGTTCAACTGCACCGAGGCCTGCCCGCGCGGCATCCAGATCACCAAGGCGATCCAAGAGGTCAAGCGCGCGATTATGTTCTCGCGCTAGGCGCCCTAAGGTTTGGATTCGCCGGTACGGGTGCCCGCCACATGCGCCGGCCCGACGCGGTCGTCGTCGCGGTCGGATTCGGGCATCTGCGCAGCGGGCTGTTCGTCCGCCGGGGACTGCGTCGCCCCGCCGGGGGTGTCCTCCGGGCTGACCGAGTCGTAATCGGGGTTCGTCGCCGGTCTCGTGGCGCCGCCGGCGCCTTCCGAGTCACTCGCGGCGGTTTGCTGGCGTCCCTCGTAGGGCGGGATCGCGCTTCCGGTGTCCTGCGGGGGCAATTCGCCGGTGCCGCTGTAGACATCCGAGGCGGTCGGATCGCTCATCGGCGGATTCGCGTCTTCGTCCACGGTGCCCACCGGACGATCTCCCCCACCGGGCTCCGGAGTGTCCGTGCCGGTGTCGCGCGCACCGCTGCCCAGCTCGGGATCGTCGAAATGTTCCAGCCTCGGATCGTCGGACTGTTGATCGTTTTGAGAGGTCATCATCAATCTCCTCACCCTCTCGCTACCCCGACGCGCCGGTTGGCGCGACGGGGGTGAGGTCCGGGTACCCGGACCTATCGGCGGGAAACACCTGCTGACGGCCGGCGCCTCGGGGACCTGTCACACAACCCGTGGCCGCCTCGTCTGATCGGTATGACACAGAAAACCCGCATCGAGCCCCTGCCCCCCAAGCGCACCGGGCTGCTGACCCGGACCATGTACCGGATCGCCAAGCGGCGCTACGGACAGGTTCCCGAGCCCTTCACCGTCACCGCACATCACCGCGGGCTGCTGATCACCGGCGCCCTGCACGAGACCATGCTCGACCGGGCGTCGAAGACGCTTCCGGTCAGCGTGCGCGAACTGGCGGTGTTCTGGACCGCCCGCACGGTCGGCTGCTCGTGGTGCGTCGACTTCGGGTCCATGCTGCAGCGCCTCGACGGCCTGGACATCGCGCGCCTGAAGGACATCGACAACTACGCCACGTCAACGGCATTCAGCGACGACGAGCGCGCGGCCATCGCCTACGCCGACGCGATGACCACCGACCCGCACACCGTCACCGACGAGCAGGTCGCCGATCTGCGAGCCCGCTTCGGCGACACCGGGGTGATCGAGCTGACCTATCAGATCGGGGTGGAGAACATGCGGGCGCGGATGAACACCGCGCTGGGCATCACCGAGCAGGGCTTCAATTCCGGTGACGCGTGCCGCGTTCCGTGGGCTAGCTCGGTCGATCAGCCCGCAACGGGGACCCGGTGAATTTGTCGGGATTGGCGACATCCCATAGGGCGCAGACCTTTCCGTCGCGCACCGTCGCGGCCATGATCCGCGGCATCATCTCGCGGTAGCCGTCGCCGGCGGGGCAGCCGGGCGTGTAACCGCCGAGCTCGCCGTTGACCAGCCCCAGCTGATACAAGCTGAACATCGCCGGGCCGTAGCGCTGGGCCAGGCCGAAGAAGAACCGGGCCACCTTGTCGGCGCCGTGGATGACGTTGATTGCGGTGGGCGCCTTGCCGTTTGCGTCGCCCGTCAGGATCACATCGGGGTGCAGCAGCGCCACCACGGCCTCCAGGTCCCCTGCGGCCATGGCGGCCAGCAATTTGCCGACCACCTCGGCGTGCGCCGGATCGGGCTTGGGCGCGGGCTCGGCCGAGACGGTCTTGCGGGCCCGCGAGGCCAGCTGCCGCGCGGCGGCCTCGTTGGTGCCCAGCACCTGCGCCACCTCCGCGAACGGCACGGCGAACCCGTCGTGCAGCACGAAGGCGACCCGCTGATCGGGTGACAACCGTTCCAGCACGACCATCGCGGCGAACCGCGCGTCCTCGCCGGCCACCACCGCGGACAGCGGATCGGCTTCCGAAGCGGTGGAGCCGAACCCGGTGACCACCGGCTCGGGCAGCCAGTTGCCGGTGTAGGTCTCGCGGCGGTGCGCGGCCGAGCGCAGCCTGTCCAGGCCGAGCCTGCTCACCACCGTGGTCAGCCAGGCCCGCAGGTCGGTGATCTCCGTTGCCCTGTCGGGCTCCTGCCGGTGCCAGCGCAGCCAGGCGTCCTGGACGATGTCCTCGGCGTCGGCCACCGTGCCGGTGAGCCGGTAGGCCACCGCCATGAGATGGGGCCGTAGCGACTCGAACTCGCTGACCTGCTGCGCTGCGGTCATGTCGCGAGGTTACGCTCACCAACAACATGACTGACAACCTCTGGCTCCACTTCGCCCGGCACGGCCCGGACATCACGCCGCCGATCATCACCCGCGGCGAGGGCGTCACCATCTACGACGACCGCGGCAAGAGTTACCTCGACGGCCTGTCCGGCCTGTTCACCGTCCAGGTCGGCCACGGCCGTACCGAGCTCGCCGAGGTCGCCGCCCGCCAGGCGGGCACGCTGGCGTTCTTCCCGCTGTGGGGCTACGCCACTGCGCCGGCCATCGAGCTCGCCGAACGTCTCGCCGGCCACACCCCGGGTGATTTGAACCGGGTGTTCTTCACCACCGGCGGCACCGAGGCCGTCGAGACGGCGTGGAAACTGGCCAAGCAGTACTTCAAGCTCACCGGCAAACCCGGTAAGCACAAGGTGATTTCGCGCTCGGTCGCCTACCACGGCACCACCCAAGGCGCGCTGGCGATCACCGGGCTGCCGAAATACAAGGCCCCGTTCGAGCCGGTGACGCCCGGCGGCTTCCGGGTGCCCAACACCAACCTTTACCGGGCGCCGGAAACGCTGCGCACCGACCCGAAGGCGTTCGGGCGGTGGGCCGCCGACCGGATCGCCGAGGCCATCGAGTTCGAGGGCCCCGACACCGTGGCCGCGGTGTTCCTGGAGCCGGTGCAGAACGCGGGCGGCAGCATCCCGCCTCCCCCAGGCTATTTCGAGCGGGTGCGCCAGATCTGCGACGAATACGACGTGCTGCTGGTCTCCGACGAGGTGATCTGCGCGTTCGGCCGGATCGGGTCGATGTTCGCCTGCTCCTCGGACATCGGCGACTTCGGCTATGTGCCCGACATGATCACCTGCGCCAAGGGAATGACGTCGGGCTACTCACCGATCGGTGCCATGATCGCCAGCGAGCGCTTGTTCGAGCCGTTCAACGATGGCGCCACCATGTTCCCGCACGGCTATACCTTTGGCGGGCACCCGGTTTCGGCCGCCGTCGGGCTGGCCAACCTGGACATCTTCGAGCGCGAGGGCCTCAATGATCACGTCAGAACCCACGCGCCCGCGCTGCGCGCCACCCTGGAGAAGCTGTACGACCTGCCCATCGTCGGCGACGTGCGCGGCGAGGGTTTCTTCTACGGCGTGGAACTGGTCAAGGACCAGGCCACCAGGCAGACCTTCAGCGACGACGAGCGCCGCCCGCTGCTCGCCCGGGTCTCCGCGGCGCTGTTCGAGGCGGGGTTGTATTGCCGCACCGACGACCGCGGCGATTCGGTCATTCAGCTGGCGCCGCCGCTGATCAGTGGGCAGGCCGAATTCGACCTCATCGAGGCGGCGCTGCGCGGCGTGCTCAGCGACGAGTGCCGTCGGCTGTAGCCAGGATCCGCTTGACCTCGTAGGCGGCCAGCAGCACCTCGCGGGAATGCGCCGTCGTGGGGCTGCTCGTGATCCGCGACTGCGCGTTGCACAGCCAGGCCAGTGCGGACCGCAGGTCGCCCTCGGGCGTGGCGTCGCGGTGCAGCTTCAGCTCTTCCAGCACGCGGTCGTCGTCGGAGCCGCGAACCTGGCTGCCCTTCTCCACCCGCTTGAGTAGCTGTTCCAACGATCGCGGGCCGTCGCCGTCGCGCCGCAACTGAGACCACGTTCGAGACCAGAACCGATCGTTTGAAATGGCACATCCCTCGGGGATTCGGGGCGGTCGATGGGTTCCGAACGGACCGCGTGCCCAGCGTAACCCGGCCAGACCGACCCGGCTCAGTAACTTCCGTCTCACCAGTCACAGCGCGGCTCCCCGGATTCGGGCGGTCGATCGCTTACTGTGCTCAGACAATGACCCTGTTACGTTCCGCATCATGCCTGGCAGCGGCGTTTTTCCTGATCGCCGCCCCGGTCACGCTCGGGATGCCGCTCGCCAACGCCGAGCCCGGCGCCGAACCGAATGCCGCGCCGGCCAACTGCCCGTACAAGGTGACCACGCCGCCCGCGGTGGATTCCTCCGAGGCCCCCACCGCCGGTGACCCGCCGATCCCGCTGGCGGTGCCCGCCAAGCCCGTCGGCGGTGACGCGCTGGGCAGCTGCGGCATCGTCGCCGCGCCGAACACACCGGCCTTGCCGAACGACGTCTCCGCCGACGCGTGGCTGGTCGCGGACCTCGACAGCGGCGCGGTGATCGCGGCCAAGGACCCACACGGGCGGCACCGCCCGGCCAGCATCATCAAGGTGCTGGTCGCGATGGCCGCCATCAACGCACTCAACCTCAACAAGGCGGTTCCCGGGACCGCCGACGACGCCGCGGCCGAGGGCACCAAGGTCGGCGTCGAGGAGGGCGGCGTGTTCACCGTCAACCAGCTGCTGCACGGGCTGCTGATGCACTCCGGCAACGACGCCGCGCACGCGCTGGCCATGCAGCTGGGCGGCATGCAGCAGGCGCTGGAGAAGATCAACGTGTTGTCGGCCAAGCTGGGCGGCCAGGACACCCGGGTGGCCTCGCCGTCGGGGCTGGACGCGCCGGGCATGAGCACCTCGGCCTACGACATCGGGTTGTTCTACCGCTACGCCTGGCAGAACCCGACGTTCGCCGACATCGTCGCGACGCGGACGTTCGACTTCCCCGGCCACGGCGACCACCCGGGCTACGAGCTGGAGAACGACAACCAGCTGCTCTACAAGTATCCCGGCGCCCTGGGCGGCAAGACGGGTTACACCGACGACGCGGGCCAGACGTTCGTGGGCGCGGCCAACCACGACGGGCGACGCCTGGTGGCGGTGCTGCTGCACGGCACGCGTCAGCCGATCGCGCCGTGGGAACAGGCCGCGCACCTGCTGGACTACGGCTTCTCCACGCCGCAGGGCACCCAGGTCGGCTCGCTGATCGCCCCCGACCCGTCGCTGGCACCGGCCAAGCGCGACACCGCCGCCGACCCGCTCGCCAGCAACGCCGCGGCCGCCGGGATCATCCCGTCGGCCGACGCCATGCCGATCCGGGTGGGCGTGGCGGTGATCGGCACCGTCGTGGTGTTCGCGCTGATCATGATGGCCCGCTCGATGAACCGCCGACCGCAGCACCGCTGAGCGCCGTGGCACGCGGATCGCGGCGCGGACTGCTGGTCGGGTTGACCGCCGCCAGTGTGGGCGTCATCTACGGTTACGACCTGTCCATCATCGCCGGGGCGCAGTTGTTCGTCACCGAGGACTTCGGCTTGTCCACGCGCCAGCAAGAACTGCTGACCACGATGGTGGTGATCGGCCAGATCGTCGGGGCGCTGGGCGCCGGCGTGCTGGCCAACGTCATCGGGCGCAAGCGATCGGTGGTGCTGATCCTGTGCGCGTACACGGTTTTCGCGCTGCTGGCCGCATTCTCGATCTCGCTGCCGATGCTGTTGGCGGCGCGGCTGCTGCTGGGCCTGACCATCGGCGTGACGGTGGTGGTGGTCCCGGTGTACGTGGCCGAATCGGCCCCGACGGCGGTGCGCGGCTCGCTGCTGACGGCCTATCAGCTGGCGATCGTTTCCGGTCTGATCGTCGGCTATCTGACCGGTTACGTGCTGGCCGGCACTCACAGCTGGCGGTGGATGCTGGGTCTGGCCTGCGTGCCCGCAATCCTGTTGCTGCCGTTGATCATCGGCATGCCCGACACCGCCCGGTGGTACGTGCTCAAGGGCCGGATGGATGACGCCCGCCTGGCGCTGCTGCGGGTCGAACCGACGGCGCGCGTCGATGAGGAGCTGGCCGAGATCGGCCGCGCGCTCAGCGAGGCCGAGCCCGGCGCCAGGGGCGGGTTCGCCGAGATGCTGCGCCCCCCGTACCTGCGCGCCACCGCCTTCGTGGTGGTGCTCGGCTTCCTGATCCAGATCACCGGCATCAACGCGATCATCTACTACAGCCCCCGCATCTTTGCGGCCATGGGCTTCACCGGCAATTTCGCGCTGCTCGGGCTGCCGGCGCTGCTCCAGGTCGCCGGGCTGGCCGCCGTGGGCGCGGCGCTGCTGCTGGTCGATCGGGTGGGCAGGCGGCCAATCCTGTTGTGGGGCACCGCCATGATGATCGTCGCCGACGTCGTGCTGATGGCGGTGTTCGGGCGGGGTTTCGGCGGCACGATCGCCGGGTTCGCCGGCATCCTGTTGTTCATCTTCGGCTACACCATGGGTTTCGGCTCCCTGGGCTGGGTGTACGCCAGCGAAAGCTTCCCATCCCGGCTACGCTCGATCGGGTCGAGCACCATGTTGACCTCCAACCTGGTGGCTAACGCCATCATCGCCGCCGTGTTCCTGACCCTGCTCCATTCGCTGGGCGGCGCAGGGACTTTCGCGCTGTTCGCCGCGCTCGCGGTGGTCGCGTTCCTCTTCGTCTACCGCTACGCGCCGGAGACCAAGGGCCGCCAGCTCGAGGACATCCGCCACTTCTGGGAAAACGGCGGCCACTGGGAGAACCCGTGCCCGTGATCGCCGCGGGCACCATGGTGCTCGACGGCCGGGTCTGCCGCCCGGGCTGGCTGCAAACCTCCGGCGAACGGATCGCGGCCTGCGCGCCCGGCCCGCCGCCGGGCCCGGCCGACCGGGATTTCCCGGATTGCACTGTGGTGCCAGGCTTTATCGACATGCATGTGCACGGCGGCGGCGGCGCCTCCTACACCGACGCCGACGGCATCGCCGGCGCCGCCGCGTTCCACCAGCGGCACGGCACCACCACCACGCTGGCCAGCCTGGTGACCGCGTCACCGCCCGACCTGCTCGCCGGTGTGCGGGCGCTGGCCGAGGCCACCGGACGGGGGACCATCGCGGGCATCCATCTCGAGGGGCCGTGGCTGAGCCGGGCACACTGCGGGGCCCACGACCGCACCCAGCTGCGCGATCCGGACCCGGCCGAGATCGACGCGGTGCTGGCCGCGGGCGGCGGCGCGATCCGGATGGTGACGCTGGCGCCGGAGCTGCCCGGGGCGGACGCGGCGATCCGGCGGTTCACCGACGCGGGAGTCGTTGTGGCGCTTGGCCATACCGACGCGACCTACGAGCAGACCCGGCACGCCATCGCGCTGGGCGCCGCGGTCGGCACGCATCTGTTCAACGCGATGCCGCCGCTGCACCATCGCGAGCCCGGCCCGGTCCTGGCCCTGCTTCGCGACCCGCGCGTGGTCGTCGAGTTGATCGCCGACGGCGTGCACCTGCACCCCGACGTGGTACGGGCGGTGATCGCGGCCGCCGGAGCCGACCGGGTCGCCGTGGTCACCGACGCGATCGCCGCGGCCGGCCGGCCCGACGGCGCGTTTCGGCTCGGGTCGGTGGCCATCGACGTCGTCTCCGGCGTGGCCCGGGTGCACGGGACGTCGACGATCGCCGGCAGCACCGCCACCATGGATCAACTCTTCCGCACCGTGCACGCCGACGCGGGGCTGGCGCCGGCCGTGCAGGCGACGGCCGCGACGCCGGCGCGGGCCCTCGGACTGGGGCGGGTGGGCGAGCTGCGGGTGGGTTATGACGCCAATCTCGTTGTGCTGGACGATCGTCTGGGCATCTCGGACGTCATGGTGCGCGGCACCTGGCACGGTCGCCCGCGCGACGTTTGTTAGCATCGAGCCCGTCAGCACCTGACACCGGACGAGGGGCCCCGTACCCGGCCAGCGACAAGACGGCGCCGTGGGGGTGCGTGATGGCCTGGCTCGTCCTGATTGCGTCGGGGATCATGGAGGCGGTGTGGGCGACCGCCCTGAACAAATCGGACGGCTTCTCCCGGCCGGTCCCTTCACTGGTTTTCCTTGCGGCCGTCGCTCTTTCGATGACCGGGCTGGCGATCGCCATGCGCACGCTGCCGGTCGGAACCAGTTATGCGGTCTGGGTCGGCATCGGGGCCGCGCTCACGGCGGGCTATGCGATGCTGGCCGGCGACGAATCCGCGTCGCCGATCAAGCTGGCGCTGATCGCCGGGATCGTGGCCTGTGTCGCGGGCCTGAAGCTGGTCGGCTAGCGAGCGCGGCGGGTGGAGCGGGCGATGCGGGAAAGCGTCAGCGCACCAATGGCTCCCAGCGCCATCGCCGTCAGCGTCTGGCGGGTGCCCAGGCCCTCGTCCAGCTGCACCCGCGGCGCGATGATCGCTGGGGCCGGAGGCGCGACGGGCTGACTGCGCGGATCGGCGGACGCCGTCGCCGCCCAGGCGGTGCAGAACAGCACGAGATAGGCGGTGATGTAGGCGAATACCATCAATCCGAGCACCGGCCCGAACGCGGCGCCGGCGGGGCTGCGCAGCACCGTCTTCAGATAGATCGACGCCACCTGTTTGAACACCTCGAAGCCGATCGCGGCGATCAGCCCGGCGCGCATCGAATCGGTCAGGTTGACCTTCTCGCGCGGCAACCGGGCGATCATCCAGGTGAACAGCAGCCACGACACCAGCGTCGCGATCAAAAGCGAAATCAACCAGAACAGCCAGTCGAACACCATAAACCGCGGTATGCCAAGCCATTTCAACAGCGCGGCCATGGGCGTGGCGTGGCCGACGGTGGTCAGCGCGACGGTGACCACGATCACCGCGAACGTCCCCACCATCGCCAGCAGGTCGGAGAGCTTGTTGCGTACGAAGCCCGGTGATTCGATGTGGGTGTCCCACCACATCTCCGTCAACGCCTGGCGCAAGTGCGAAATCCAGCCCAGGCCCGCCCACACCGCGGTGGCCAGACCGATGACACCGACAGAGGTTCGGGCATCGATCGCCGAATTCATCAACTCCTGCAGCTGATTACCCAGCGCGCCGTTCACCTGGGAGCGGATGTGGTCGTCGATGGTGCTCAACAACTGGGGCCGGCGGGCCAACACGAACCCGAAGACCGCGAAACCGACCATGAGCAAAGGAAACAACGCAAAGATCGTGTAATAGGTGAGGCCGGCCGCGAAGAACCCGCCGTTGCGATCGTCGAAACGCCGGTAGGCACGGATGACATGGTCGATCCACCCGTAGCGGGTCCGCAGTCGATCGAAAATGCCCGGCTTGGCCGGCTCGCTCATCGCACGACTCCAATGAGAAGCGGATCTAGCTCCGTTGGGATCTAGTTCCCTGGTGGAAGAAACCCGAGCCGATCGTAAACCCGCCGGACCGTTTTCCCGGCCACATCGTTGGCCTTTTCCGCTCCGGCGGCCAACATGGCCTCCAATTCGGCCACATCGGCGGACAGTTCGTCGACGCGGGCCTTGATCGGGGCGACGAACTCGACGACCGCCTCGGCGGTGTCCTTCTTCAAATCGCCGTAACCCCTTCCGGCATAGCCGTCCACGAGCGTGTCGATCGCGACGCCGGTGACCGCGGACTGGATGCTCAACAGGTTGGACACACCCGGCTTGGCCTCGGTGTCGAAGCGGATCTCGCGCTCGCTGTCGGTGACCGCGGAGCGAATCTTCTTGGCCGACACCGCCGGATCGTCGAGCAGGTTGATCAACCCGGCATCGGTGGCCGCGGACTTGCTCATCTTCGACGTCGGATCCTGCAGGTCGTAGATCTTGGCGGTGGCCTTGGGGATGAGCATGTCCGGCACCACGAACGTGTCCGGGAAGCGGCTGTTGACCCGCTCGGCGATGTCGCGCGCCAGCTCGAGGTGCTGACGCTGGTCCTCGCCCACCGGCACCAGATCGGTGTCGTAGGCCAGCACGTCGGCGGCCTGCAACACCGGGTAGGTGAACAACCCGACCGTGGTGGAGTCGGCGCCCTGGCGCAGCGACTTGTCCTTGAACTGCGTCATCCGCGACGCCTGCCCGAAGCCGGTGAAGCACCCGAGCACCCAGGCCAACTGGGTGTGCGCTGGCACGTGGCTCTGCACGAACACGGTGCTGCGGGCCGGGTCGATGCCCAGCGCCAGGTACTGGGCGGCGGTGATCAGGGTGCGGCGACGCAGCGCTTCGGGATCCTGGGCGACGGTGATGGCGTGCAGGTCGACCACGCAGAAGAACGCGTCGTGATCGTCCTGCAGCGCGACCCACTGCGTGACGGCGCCCAGCGCGTTACCCAGATGAAGCGAATCAGAGGTGGGCTGCACGCCGGAGAAAATCCGGCTGGATCCGGTAGCGGTGCTCATGATGCACCGATCTTTTCACGCCAGCGTTCGGGCGAGCCCCGGCATCGCTGGACACCCGGTTTCGGTACCGGCGGTACTGGGTAAGGTCGAGGGCATGACAACTCGCGCGCCGATCCACCTCGGCCCCAGGGATGGTTCCGCGGAGCCGGTCCTGATGCTGCACGGGTTCCTGATGTCGCAGATTGTCTGGGAACCGGTCGCGCCGCGGCTGGCCGACAGCGACCGTTTTGGGGGCCGCTTCGAGGTGTTCGCGCCGACCATGGCCGGGCATAACGGCGGGCCATACGCCGGCACCTGGTTGCTGAGCTCGTCGGTGCTGGCCGACCACGTCGAGCGCCAGCTCGACCAGCTGGGCTGGGAGACCGCCCACCTGGTCGGCAACTCGCTGGGCGGCTGGGTCGCCTTCGAGCTGGAGCGGCGCGGGCGCGCGCGCAGCGTCACCGGCATCGGCGCCGCGGGCGGATGGACGCGGTGGAGCCCGGTGAAGTTCGAGGTCATCAGCAAGTTCATCGCGGGCATGCCCGCGCTGGCCTTGGCGCGGCTGTTCGGGGAGCGGGTGCTCCGGTTGCCGCTCAGCCGACGGTTGGCGACCCTGCCGCTCACGGCCAGACCGGACGGCATCAGCTCCGAGCAACTCTCCGTCGTGGTCGACGATGCCGCGCACTGCCCCGCGTACTTCCAGCTGCTGGTCAAGTCGCTGCTGGATCCCGGCCTGCTGCAGTTGGCCGACACCGCGGTGCCCGTCCAGCTGGTGCTGTGCGAGAAGGACCGGGTGGTGCCCGCGAGCAGGTTCAACCGGCACTTCACCACCTACCTGCCCAAGGGAACGAGGATCACCGAGCTCGAGGGTGTCGGGCACGTGCCGATGTTCGAGGCGCCCGACCGGGTCACCGCGGTCATCGCCGACTTCGTCGACGAGTGCGCCGCAAGCCGTCAGACCGACCGGCACCGGCCACCGGCTAGCTAGCCAGCCGCTTTTCCAGGTTCTCGGCGATCGAGTTGAGGAATTCCTCGCTGCGCTGCCACTTCTGGTCGGGGCCGATCAGAACGGCCAGGTCCTTGGTCATCTTCCCGCTCTCGACCGTGGCGACCACCACATTCTCACACGTTTGCGCGAAATCGGTCACCTCGGGGGTGTCGTCCAGCTTGCCGCGGTGCGCCAGTCCGCGTGTCCAGGCGAAGATCGAGGCGATCGGGTTGGTCGAGGTCGGCTTGCCGGCCTGGTACTGGCGGAAGTGCCGGGTGACGGTGCCGTGCGCGGCCTCGGCCTCGACCGTCTTGCCGTCCGCGGTCATCAGCACCGACGTCATCAGCCCCAGTGAGCCGTAACCCTGAGCCACGAGGTCCGACTGGACGTCGCCATCGTAGTTCTTGCAGGCCCACACGTAGCCGCCCTCCCACTTCAGGCAGGCCGCGACCATGTCGTCGATCAACCGGTGCTCGTAGGTCAGACCCTCGGCCTCGAAGTCGTCCTTGAACTCCTCGTCGTAGACGCGCTGAAACTCGTCTTTGAACATGCCGTCGTAGGCCTTGAGGATGGTGTTCTTGGTGGACAGGTACACCGGCCACTTGGCGTTCAGCCCGTATTTCAACGAGGCGCGGGCGAAATCGCGGATGGAGTCCTTGAAGTTGTACATCCCCATCACGACGCCGCCGTCTTCGGGGATGGACACCACCTCGTGCACCATCGGTTCGCCGCCGTCGGCGGGGGTGAAAGTGATTGCGACGGTTCCGGGTTTGTCGACCTTGAAGTTGGTCGACCGGTACTGGTCGCCGAACGCGTGGCGGCCGATGACGATCGGCTTGGTCCAGCCCGGCACCAGCCGCGGCACGTTCGAGATCACGATGGGCTCACGGAAGATGGTGCCGCCCAAGATGTTCCGGATCGTCCCGTTCGGCGAAAGCCACATCTTCTTCAGGTTGAACTCCTGGACGCGGGCCTCGTCGGGGGTGATGGTCGCGCACTTGACGCCCACGCCGTGCTTCTTGATGGCGTAGGCCGCGTCGATCGTCACCTGGTCGTCGGTGCGGTCGCGATGCTCGATGCCCAGGTCGTAGTAGTCCAGGTCGATGTCGAGGTGCGGCAGGATCAGCAGGTCCTTGATGAACTTCCAGATGACGCGGGTCATTTCGTCACCGTCGAGCTCTACGACGCGGCCTTTGACCTTGATCTTGGCTTCGCCTGCCATGTCGAGTCCGGCTTCCTGCTTGCGGCCCTAGCCGGTTGAAGCCGCTAGCGCCTCGTTGAATGTCTTGCTGGGCCGCATGATTGCCGTCGTCTTCTCGCTGTCCGGATAGTAGTAGCCGCCGATATCAACCGTCTCGCCCTGCGCCTCGGCCAGTTCGGACACGATGGTCTCTTCGTTCTCGGCCAGCGAGTCGGCCAGCGGGGCGAAGTGCTGGCGCAACTCCTCGTCGTCGGACTTCGCCAGTTCGGCCGCCCAGTACAGCGCCAGGTAGAACTGGCTGCCGCGGTTGTCGAGCTCACCGGTCTTGCGCGACGGGCTCTTGTTGTTCTCCAGCAACTTGCCGATCGCGGCATCCAGCGTCTTGCCGAGTATCTTGGCGCGCTCGTTGTCCGTCTTGATGCCGATGTCTTCGAAACATGCTCCCAGAGCCAGGAATTCGCCCAGCGAATCCCACCGCAGGTGGTTCTCCTCCACCAGCTGGTGGACGTGCTTGGGCGCCGAACCGCCCGCCCCGGTCTCATACATGCCGCCGCCGGCCATCAACGGCACGATGGACAGCATCTTGGCGCTGGTGCCCAGCTCCAGGATCGGGAACAGGTCGGTGAGGTAGTCGCGCAGGATGTTTCCGGTCGCGGCGATGGTGTCCTGCCCCCGCATCGCGCGCTCGATCGTGTAGCGCATCGCCCACACCTGCGGCATGATCTGGATCTCCAGGCCCTCGGTGTCGTGCTCCTTCAGGTACGCCTTGACCTTCTTGCGCAGTTCGACCTCGTGCGGCCGCTCGGTGTCGAGCCAGAACACCACCGTCATGCCGGAGTTACGCGCCCGGGTGACGGCCAGCTTGACCCAGTCGCGGATCGCCTCATCGGTGACGATGGGCATCCGCCAGATGTCGCCCTCCTCCACGTTCTGGGTCAGCAGCACTTCCCCGCTGCCGAGGTCGACGATGTTGGCGACACCGTCTTCGGGAATTTCGAAAGTCTTGTCGTGCGAGCCGTACTCCTCGGCCTGCTGCGCCATCAGCCCGACGTTGGGAACCGTGCCCATCGTCGTCGGATCGAACTGCCCATGGGTTTTGCAGAAGTTGATGATCTCTTGGTAGATGCGGGAGAACGTGGATTCGGGGTTGACCGCCTTGGTGTCCTTCTGCCGCCCGTCGGCGCCCCACATCTTGCCGCCAGCGCGGATCATCGCCGGCATCGAGGCATCCACGATCACGTCGCTGGGCGAGTGAAAGTTGGTGATGCCCTTGGCCGAATCCACCATGGCCAGCTCGGGGCGGTGCTCGTGGCAGGCGTGCAGGTCGCGGATGATCTCCTCGTGCAGCGACGCGGGCAGCGACTCGATCTTGCTGTACAGATCGCTCAGGCCGTTGTTGACGTCGACACCGAGCTCGTCGAAGAGCTCCTGATGCTTGGCGAAGGCGTCCTTGTAGAAGACCTTCACCGCGTGACCGAAGACGATCGGGTGCGACACCTTCATCATCGTCGCCTTGACGTGCAGCGAGAACATCACGCCGGTTTCGTAGGCGTCCTGCATCTGCTCCTCGTAGAACTCGACGAGGGCCTTCTTGCTCATGAACATGGAGTCGATGACGTCGCCGTCGCGCAGCTCGACCTTTCCCTTGAGCTCCAGGGTCTGTCCGCCCTTGGTCTCCAGCACCATCTTCACGTTGCGCGCGCGGTCCAGCGTCATCGACTTCTCACCGTGATAGAAGTCGCCGTGCCGCATGGTCGCGACGTGCGTGCGCGAGGCCGGTGACCAGTCCCCCATGCTGTGCGGGTGCTTGCGGGCGTACTCCTTGACCGCCTTGGGCGCACGCCGGTCCGAGTTGCCCTGCCGCAGTACCGGGTTCACCGCGCTGCCAAGGCATTTGGCGTAGCGGGCGCGAATTTCCTTGTCCTCGTCCGTCTTTGGGCTCTGCGGAAAGTCCGGAATCTTGTATCCCTTGCCCTGCAGCTCCTTGACCGCAGCGATCAGCTGGGGAACCGAGGCGCTGATGTTCGGCAGCTTGATGATGTTGGTGTCGGGCAGCTCGGTCAGCCGGCCCAGTTCGCCCAGGTTGTCCGGCACCCGCTGTTCTTCGCTCAATTGCTCGGGGAACTCGGCCAGAATGCGGGCGGCCACCGAGATGTCACTGGTCTTGATCTGGATGCCGGCCGGCTCGGCGAAGGCGCGCACGATTGGCAGGAACGCATAAGTCGCCAGCAGCGGCGCTTCGTCGGTCAGTGTGTAGATGACGGTCGGCTGTTCGGCGCTCACGATCCCTCTCCCGGCGTCGATGATGGGTTGGAAATTTTGGGGGCTCAGCGTTCTGACTGCCACGTTATCAAGGGTGTTTGGACAGGTGTCGACCTGCACGCGCACCGCAGCGGTTAGCACTGAGTCGGCACAGTAAGATAGTCTTCGTATTGGTCATGAGCGCCAGCATCAAGCCCCGGCTTGCTGGCCGGCAACCCTCCAACCGCGGTGGGGTGCCCCGGGTGATGACCAGGTTGAGTAGCCACACACACCGGCTATCCGGCAAGCGCGGGTCCGCCATGACGGGCCCCTGAGTAGACAGGGAAACGTGATGTGCATTCTCCTGACCCAATCACGCCCGATCGTGCGTCGCTGCTAATCCGCGCCGCCGGTTGACGCCTCATCCTCGCGTCCCGGCCGCCCGATGCAGATTCCCTACCAGCAGAAAGCGATCCCGTGACCTCCGACAACGCCGATCACGACACCGACCCGACCGCGCACTGGTCGTTCGAGACCAAGCAGGTGCACGCCGGCCAGCAGCCGGACCCAGCCACCAACGCCCGTGCCCTGCCGATCTACCAGACCACGTCGTACACCTTCGACGACACCACGCACGCCGCCGCCCTGTTCGGGCTGGAAGTGCCGGGCAACATCTACACCCGGATCGGCAACCCGACCACCGACGTCGTCGAGCAGCGCATCGCCGCGCTCGAGGGCGGGGTGGCGGCGCTGTTTCTGAGCTCCGGGCAGGCCGCTGAGACTTTCGCCATATTGAACCTGGCGAGTGCCGGAGATCACATCGTGTCGAGCCCGCGACTGTACGGCGGGACGTACAACCTGCTGCACTACTCGCTGGCCAAGCTCGGCATCGAGGTCACCTTCGTCGAGGATCCCGACGACCTGGATTCGTGGCAGGCCGCGGTCCGGCCGAATACCAAGGCGTTCTTCGCCGAGACGATCTCCAACCCGCAGATCGACATCCTCGACATCCCCGGTGTCGCCGGGGTCGCGCACGGCAACGGCGTCCCGCTGATCGTCGACAACACCATCGCCACGCCGTACCTGATCCAGCCGTTCTCCCACGGCGCCGACATCGTCGTGCACTCGGCCACCAAGTACCTCGGCGGCCACGGCTCGGCGATCGCCGGGGTCATCGTCGACGGCGGCACCTTCGACTGGACGCAGGGCCGCTTCCCGGGATTCACCACCCCCGACCCCAGCTACCACGGCGTGGTGTTCGCCGAGCTCGGTCCGCCGGCCTTCGCGCTCAAGGCGCGCGTGCAGCTGCTGCGCGACCTCGGGTCGGCCGCGTCGCCGTTCAACGCGTTCCTGGTCGCCCAGGGCATCGAGACGCTGAGCCTGCGCATGGAGCGCCACGTCGCCAACGCGCAGCGGGTGGCCGAGTACCTGGCCGGCCACGACGGCGTGCTGTCGGTGAACTACGCGGGCCTGCCCAGCTCGCCCTGGCACGAGCGGGCAAAGAAGTTGGCGCCCAAGGGAACCGGCGCGGTGCTGGCCTTCGAGCTGGCCGGCGGCGTCGAGGCCGGCAAGGCATTCGTGAACGCGCTGAAGCTGCACAGCCACGTCGCCAACATCGGCGACGTGCGCTCGCTGGTGATCCACCCGGCGTCCACCACGCATGCCCAGCTGAGCCCGCAGGAGCAGCTGAGCACCGGGGTCAGCCCCGGCCTGGTGCGGCTGGCCGTCGGCATCGAGGGCATCGACGACATCCTGGCCGACCTCGAGCTCGGCTTCGCCGCGGCAGCCAAATTCGGTGTGAGCGCGGGGGCCTCGGGCACCGACCCGCAAGCCGTGGCGGCGTTCTAAGGAGCCCGGCGATGGCGATCTCCGGGGTCCCGACCCAGACGCTGCCCGAAGAAGGCGAAATCGGCTTCGTCGACATCGGCTCGTTGACCACCGAGGGCGGCGCGGTCATCGACGACGTGCACATCGCCGTCCAGCGCTGGGGCGAGTTGTCGCCGACGCGCGACAACGTGGTGGTGGTTCTGCACGCGCTGACCGGCGACTCGCACATCACCGGGCCCGCCGGACCCGGACACCCCACCGGCGGCTGGTGGGACGGGATGGTCGGGCCGGGCGCGCCTATCGACACCAACCGCTGGTGCGCGCTGGCCACCAACGTGCTGGGTGGTTGCCGCGGCTCCACGGGACCCAGCTCCCGGGCTCGGGACGGAAAGCCTTGGGGCTCAAGGTTTCCCCGCATCACGGTCCGCGACCAGGTCGAGGCTGATATCGCAGCGCTGGCCGGGTTGGGGATCGAACGGGTCGCCGCGGTGGTCGGCGGATCTTTGGGTGGTGCAAGGGCTTTGGAGTGGATCGTCGGTTATCCGGACCGGGTACGGGCCGGTCTGCTTTTGGCGGTGGGGGCGCGGGCCACCGCCGATCAGATCGGCACCCAGACCACCCAGATCGCGGCGATCAAGGCCGACCCGAACTGGCAGGGCGGTGACTACCACGACACCGGCCTCGCGCCCGACGCCGGGCTGGCGATCGCCCGCCGCTTCGCGCACCTGACCTATCGCGGTGAGGCCGAACTGGACTCCCGGTTCGGCAACCAGGGGCAGGACGGCGAGGATCCGAACAACGGCGGCCGCTACGCAATGCAGAGTTACCTGGAGTATCAGGGCGACAAGCTGGTGGAGCGCTTCGACGCGGGCAGCTACGTGGTGCTGACGGAGGTGTTGAACAGTCACGACGTCGGCCGCAACCGCGGCGGCGTGCGTAATGCGTTGTCTAGCTGCCCGGTTCCGGTGGTGGTCGGCGGCATCACCTCCGACCGGCTGTACCCGCTGCGCCTGCAGCAGGAGCTGGCCGAGCAGCTGCCCGGCTGCGCCGGCCTGCGGGTGGTGGACTCGCTGTTAGGGCACGACGGCTTCCTGGTGGAATCCGACGCCGTCGGCGAATTGATCCGTCAAACACTGGTGTTGGCGGGCGACGGGGAAGGCACGTCGCAACCGTGACGCGCTCGCGGCACGACCGCTCCCTCTCGTTCGGCTCGGCGGCCGCGGCCTACGAGCGTGGGCGCCCCTCCTATCCCCCGGAAGCGATCGACTGGCTGCTGCCGGTCGGAGCGCGCCAGGTGCTCGACCTGGGTGCCGGCACCGGAAAGCTGACCACCCGGCTGGTGGAGCGCGGGCTGGACGTGGTGGCCGTCGACCCGATCCCGGACATGCTCGAGGTGTTGCGCACCTCGCTGCCGGAGACGCGGGCGCTGCTGGGCACCGCGGAAGAGATTCCGTTGGAGGACAACAGCGTTGACGTGGTGCTGGTGGCGCAGGCCTGGCACTGGGTGGATCCCGAGCGCGCGGTGCCCGAGGTGGCCCGGGTGCTGCGGCCCGGCGGGCGGCTGGGTCTGGTGTGGAACACCCGCGACGAACGCCTCGGCTGGGTGCGCGAACTGGGCCAGATCATCGGCAGCGACGGCGACGGCCGCACCCGGGTGACGCTGCCGGAGCCGTTCACCGATCTCGCGCATCATCAGGTGGAGTGGACGAGTTACCTTACACCGCAAGCGCTGATCGATCTCGTCGCGTCGCGCAGCTATTGCATTACCTCGCCGACCGAGGTCCGCACCAGGACGCTCGATCAGGTGCGTGAATTGCTGGCCACCCATCCGGCACTGGCGAATTCGACCGGCCTGGCGCTGCCCTACGTCACCGTGTGCACCCGCGCGACGCTGGCCGCGTGAGCATGGAGCAACGGCTGAGTGTGATCACCCTCGGCGTTGCCGATCTGGATCGCGCCCACCGCTTCTATGAACGCCTCGGCTGGCGCGGTCAAGAAGTGCAGGAAACGGTCTTCTTTCAGGCCGGCGGTCTCGCGGTGAGCCTGTGGGCGCGCGACAAGCTTTCGGCCGATCTCGGAATCGCCGACCGAGGCGATGACGGTTTCGGTGGTGTCGCTTGGCACACAACGTGCGGTCACGTACCGAAGTGGACGAGATCCTCGCCGCGGCAGAAGATGCCGGAGCGACGATCACACGTGCTGCTGGCGACACGTTCTATGGCGGGTATGCGGGCGCGTTCCGCGATCTCGATGGTCACGCGTGGGAGGTCGCCTACAACCCGGGTTTCGCGCTAGCCGAAGACGGCGCGATCACAGTGCCCGATTTCTCAGAAGGCTGATTACCGGAGTTCAGGTACCCCAGCCGGGTTGCCACCCGTCGTCCTCATCCTCGTTTCGCAGGAGCTTTTCGGGGTGGTGGAAGGTGTTGGTGCGGGGTTGGCCGGTGTCGAGGTGTGGGGGTGGGATCCATTGGGTGTCGCCTCGGGTGTTTTTGCGGGTCATCCAGCCGCCGGGGCGTAGCAGGCGGTGATGGGGGCCGCAGGCGAAGGTGAGGTCGTTGCCGTCGGTGGTGTGGCAGGTGCTGTAGTCGGTGACGTGGTGGACTTCGCAGTAGTAGCCGCCCACGGTGCAGCCGGGGCTGCTGCAGCCGCGGTCCTTGGCGTATAACACGATTCGCTGACCGGGTGAGGCGAGGCGTTTGGTGTGATAGAGCGCCAGGGCCTTGGCTTTGTCGAAGATCGCGAGATAGTGGTGGGCGTGGCGGGCCAGGCGGATGACATCCGACATCGGGAGGAGGGTGCCGCCGCCGGTCAGGCCGCGCCCGGCGGCGGCTTCGAGGTCGGCCAGTGTGGTGGTGACGATGATGGAGGCCGGTAATCCGTTGTGCTGCCCCAGGTTCCCGGAGGCGAGTAATCCTCTCAACGCCGCCTTCAATGCATCGTGGTTGCGTTGGGCGGCCGAGCGCGGATCGCGCTTGATGGCCTCTTGGGTGGGTGCGCCGTCCACACACGGGGTGTCGTCGTCGGGGTTGCACATGCCGGGGGCGGCGAGTTTGGCCAGCACTGCTTCCAGGGTGGCGCGGGCTTCGGGGGTGAGCCAGCCGCGCAGCGCCGACATGCCATCGGGTTGCTGGTTGCCCAGGGTCAGGCCGCGTGCCCGCGCCCGGTCCTGGTCGGTGTAGGTGCCGTCGGGGTTGAGGCAGTCGGCCAGGGTGCTGGCCAGCCCGGCGAGTTGTTCGGGGCGAAACCGGCTGCCTTCTGTGACCAACCGCGCTTCGGCCTGTTCGCGGATGGGCATGTCTATCCAGCCGGGCAGCTGGTGGTAGAACGTGCGGATCACCGCCACCTGACCCGCACCCAGCTCGCCCCGGCGTTGTCCGGCGGCGGTGGCGGCCAGGGTGGGTGGGATGGGTTCGCCGGTCAGGCCGTGGCGTGGGCCCAGGTCGCGTGCCTCGTTGAGGCGGCGGGCGGCTTCGGCGCGGCTGATCAGGGCCGCCTCGGCGATGGCGTGGATCACCGTGCCGCCGAGTTCGAGCGAGGGGGCTTGGCGGGCCAGGGAATTGATCACGGGATGCTCGACGGCCGGGATGCGCCGGCGCTGCTTTTCGCAGCGCGCCAACACCGCCAACTGTTGGCGCGGGTTCAGGGCGTCGATGTTCAGCGCGCACACCCGATCCCAGGCGGCATCGAGCGCGTCGAACACCGCCTCGACATCCAGCTGATCACTCACACCCCGAAACTAACCGCACCCACCGACAAAAATCGGCGGCTAGAGGCTACTGAAACACAAGTGGCTCAAGTGATTTCGATATGCGTTTCCAGTATCCGATATGGTGTGGGCATTGGTGTCAGGACTGGTGTCCGCAATGGTGCCGAATTTAGTTGCTGAGCACCAACTTCCAGTTGCCGTTGACGTTACGGTCCGGAATGCACCAGAAGTTGTTCCAGCTGCCCGGGGTGGTGGCCTTCACGCCTGGGCCGGCGTTCTGGCACGCCTCCCGCGTCGGGTAGTTGCCCTCGGTCTGGATCGTGTCGGCGCCGCTGACGCCCACACCGATCGTCAGCAGCCCGGCCATCGCCAGCAGAGTCGCGGCGGCAAATCGCTTGATGTCCATCGGGCAACGGTATGCGGAATCGACGGACCGGGGAGTGGTTTTCGCCGGAACTCAACTTCGCTGGGCCGCGAGCGCCACCGCGGTGGCCACGGCCTCCAGCAGCCGGCCGAGTTGCTCGGCGTCCCCGACGTTGCGGTCGCCGGCGGCCAGCCGGGTGAAGACACCGGCGATGAATGTGGTGACGGCGGTGGTCTGCGCGTCGAGCAGCGCCGGGTCGCGGGTGTCGGGCTGCAGGTGGGCGATGGCGTCGTGGGCCATGGCGTTGATCCGCGCGACGAACACCTGCGACGTCTCGGCCAGACCGGGATCGCGGGCGGCCCCGAGCAGCAGTTCGTGGCGCGCCCGGTTGAGCATCAAGCCGTCCCCGCTGGCCTGAATCATGGTGAGCCGCGCCAAGTGAGCGAACGGCGACAGCGGATCGACCGGCTCGTCGATCACCGACTGCAGGTTGGCCACATCGATCTCCGCGACGCGCTTGCCGACGCCGCGCAGCAGGGCGGCGCGGGTGCGGTAGTAATACGACGTGGTGCCCTCGGGGACGCCGGCGACGCGGTCGACCTGACCGTGCGTCAGCCCGCGCGAGCCGTGCTCGGCCAGCACCCGGATGGCGGCATCGCACAGGACGCGACGGCGTTCGTCGCCGTTGCGTCTGCGCGATCTGTCGGTGGCCATCTCCATCCTCAGCGCAGCACCGTGCCGCCGTCGATGTTGACGACCTGACCGTTGACCCATTCACCCTCGTCGGACAGCAGGAACGCGACCAGCGCGGCGACGTCGCCCGGCTCGCCGACGCGAGGGCCGCGGATGCGCTTGAGCGCGGCGGCCTGCAGGTCCGGCCATTGCGGCACCGCACGGATGGTCTCGGTTGCGGTGAACCCGGGCGCGACCGCGTTGCACCGGATGTTGTCCTTGCCCCACCGCGAGGCGACGTGGCGGGTGAGCGCGCCGATCCCGGCCTTCGCGGTTGCGTAGGCCGGGCGTGCGGGCTCGCCCTGGAACGCCGCCGCCGAGGACATGTTGACGATCGCCCCGCCGCCGCGTTTGAGCATTTCCGGGATCGCGTATTTCATGGCCGCCACATACCCGCGCAGGCTCACCGCCATCACCCTGTCCCACACGGCGAAGTCGATGTCGACGACGTCGGTGTCGGCGCGGATGGTGCCCATATCGGCGCCGACGTTGAACAGCAGGTCCACCCCGCCGTAAGTCGTTGCCGCGGAATGGATCAGGGCGGCGACCGATGCCGGGTCGGCCAGGTCGAACGCCACGGGGGTCGCCGCCCCGCCGGCGGCGGTGATGCGCGCGGCCGTGCGCTGCGCGGCGTCAACGGCGACGTCACCGATCATCACCCGACAACCCTCCTCGCCCAGCCGGGCGGCCGTGGCCGCACCGAGGCCGGTGGCGCCGCCGACGACGACCGCCACCTTGTCGGCCAGTCCGCGCAGTGCCATGAGCGCCCCTTCCCGAGACGAGGATATTGACTTTACCTCTAGAACTGTAGAGGATCGCCAGTCATGGCAGGGATACATCGCGAGCGGCCCGGGGCGAGCGACCTTTCGGCAGCGACGGACACTCCCGCGCAGGCCCTGGGCGACGGCGTCTGGATGTCGCCGGGCGTCTCCAATTCGTATGCGGTGGCCACCGACGACGGACGGGTCATCGTCAACAGCGGGCTGGTGTTCGAAGGACCGTTGCACCGCAAGGCTTTTGCCGACGTGGTAGGCCCGACCCGGGCGATCGTCGTCACCCAGGGCCACGCCGACCACTGGGGCGGGGTGAACACGCTGCGCGACGCGGACACCCAAGTGGTGATGCATCGCAACTACCGGTACTGGCGCGACGACAACACGCTGCTGATGGGCTACCGCGTGCCCAAAACGTCGTTCGCCTTCGGAAAATTCTCCGACGCGGTGCTCGAGCACTTCAAGACCATCGACCCCGCCACCATCGACTTCTCGTTTCCCGAGCCGACCACGACCTTCGACCAGCGCCACACCCTCACGGTCGGCGGCCGCACTTTCGAACTAGCATGGACGCCCGGCGGCGAGACCACCGACGCGCTGGTGGTGTGGCTGCCCGAGGATCGAATCCTGTTCACCGGCAACCTGTTCGGGCCGCTGTTCGGGCACGTCCCAAACCTGATGACCATCCGCGGCGACCGGTACCGCGACCCGATCCTCTACATCGAATCGCTGAACACCGTGCTGGACTACGGGCCGCGGCGGCTGATCACCGGCCACTTCGCCCCCATCGAGGGCGCCGATCGCATCGCCGAGGAGGTCACCGCGATGCGGGACGGGATGCAGGCCGTGCACGACCGCACCGCCGAGCTGATGAACTCCGGCGCCGACATTCACACCGCGATGCGCGATGTCAAGGTGCCCGAACAACTCGACATCGGCGAGGGCTACGGCAAGACCTCCTGGAACGTGCGGGCGATCTGGGAGATGTACACCGGATGGTTCCGGCACCGCTCGACCACCGAACTATATGGCGTGCCATCGGATTCGGTGGCCGCCGACGTGGTCAGCGCCGCCGGCGCCGACGTGCTCGTGGACGCGGCGCGCGCTCACCTGACCGCCGGCCGGCCGGTGCAGGCCATCCACCTCACCGACCTGATCCTGGCCGCCCAGCCGCTGCATGCCGGTGCGCGCGCGGCGGCCGCCGACGCCCACGAGGCGCTGCTGGCCGGCGCCGACAACTTCTGGGAAAAGGCCTGGCTCACCAAGTCGATCAACGAATTGAGGACGACCGAATGAACACCGTCAACTTCGATTTCACCGGCGCCCACGTGCTGGTGACCGGCGGCACCAGCGGCATCGGTAACGCGATCGCCGCCGCGTTCGCCGACGCCGGGGCCGCCGTCACGGTGACCGGGACCCGCGGATCGCCCGCGGACTATCCCGAGACGGAGCTGAGCGCATTCACCTACCGTCAATGCCAGATCCAGGATCCGGAATCCGTTGATGCGCTGGCTGATTCGCTGGGCGAGCTGGACATCCTGGTCAACAACGCGGGCGGCCCCTACCCCGCGGGCGACGAATACGATCCGGACGGGTACGTCGCGTCGGTGACGCAGAACATGCTGGGCCCGATGCGGCTGACCATGCGCTGTTATGAGCGCCTCAAGTCCAGCCAGGCCCCCGGCGGCGCGAGCGTCGTCAGCGTCGTCTCGATGTCGGCGTTCCGCTCCGCGGTCTTCGTCCCGGGCTACGCCTCGTCGAAGATGGGCCTGATCGCCCTGACGATGAACCTGTCGCGTCGGTGGGCCAATGACGGCATCCGGGTCAACGCCATCGCGCCCGGGCTCATCGACACCCGGATGACCCACCCCGCCATGGGAATTCCCGAGGTGATGGACGTCGAGATCGGTTTCCACACCCCGCTGGGCAGGCCCGGCACGCCCCGGGACTGCGCGGGTGCGGCGCTGTTCCTGTGTACCGATGCCGCCTCGTACATCACCGGCAGCACCATCGCCGTCGACGGCGGATACCTGACGGTCTAAAGCCATGAGCGACTTCGACAACCTCACGACCGCCGACGACATCTTCAAACTGGCGGCGGGGCGCACCGGCCTCACCGAAATCGACTCGGACTCATGGCGTGCGGGATTGCAGCTGATCCTCGACGAGGTCAACACCTCGCCGGTGTTCACCCCGTTCGGGCGCGAACGGGTGCTCGACGACGCCACCAACGCGCTGGGGCGGCGCATGCAGGTGCACGGCTACATTCAGGCGCACCGCGAAGTGCTGGACGCGCCCGTCGATCGGCCCCTGATCG
Source organism: Mycobacterium colombiense (assembly GCF_003284975.1). GTDB lineage: Bacteria > Actinomycetota > Actinomycetes > Mycobacteriales > Mycobacteriaceae > Mycobacterium > Mycobacterium europaeum_A. The sequence goes on along the minus strand of NZ_QMEU01000030.1, from coordinate 9,657 downwards.
TGCTCGGCATGCCGCGCACCGGAACCACGGTCATCAGCTACCTGCTCGACCAGGACCCGGGCCGGCGATCGCTGTTGCATTGGCAGTGCGTGGATCCCATCCCGCCCGCCGGCACCGACACGCTGCGCACCGATCCGCGCTGCCTGGCCCTGCTGGAGGAGCAGCGCAAGATCCTCGAGATGGTGACGCAGGCGAAAATGCCGCTGCCGCACTGGGAAGACGCCGACGGTCCCACCGAGGACATGTTCATCCACAACCAGGATTTCAAGGGCCTGTCCTGGGACTCGTTCCTGCCGACGGGCCGCTACGCGCGCTGGCTGTTCGACGAGGCCGACATGAGCAGCACCTACGAGTACCAGAAGCGCTACCTGCAGGTGCTGCAGTCCACCGCGCCGGGCAACTGGAGCCTGAAGATGCCGTCGCACTCGGTGCACATCGAGGCGCTGCTGAAGGTGTTTCCCGACGCCCGGCTGATCTGGGCGCACCGCGATCCGTACAAGGCGACCGGGTCGCTGTGCAACCTGTGGCGGCTCCCGCAGAGCCTGGTGATGAACACCGAGCTGCTGGACCAGACCGAGATGGGCCGGCTCGCGATGTGGCAGATGCGCTACCACGTCGACCGCCCGCTGCGGGCGCGCGACCGCATCGGCGACGAGCGGTTCTTCCACATGTACTACCACGAGATGATGCGCGACCCGATGGACGTGATGCGGCGCATCTACGAGTGGGCCGACGAACCCCTGACCGCCGAAACCGAAGCCCGCATGCGCAATTGGCTCGCCGCGCACCCGCAGGATCGGTTCGCGCTCAACGCCTATCGCCTCGACGAGTACGGGCTGAGCGTCGAAGCGCTGGCGCCGGTCTTCGCCGAGTATCTCGACACCTTCGACATCGAGCTGGAGGGCACCCCGTGAAAGCATCCGTGGTCACCGGACCGGGCAAAGCGGAGGTCCTCGACACCGAACGGCCCACCGTCGGGCCCCGCGACGTCCTGGTGCGGATGCGCGCCTGCGGCATCTGCGGGTCGGACGCGTTCTACATCACCATCGGCGGCATCCCGCCGCGCCAGGGGCACACCCCGCTCGGGCACGAGCCGGCCGGGGAGATCGTCGAGGTCGGCGCCCAGGTGAGTGGGCTCTCCGTCGGCGACCACGTCGTCATCAACCCGATGGCCGCGCCGAGCGGCATCATCGGCAACGGCGGAGCCAGCGGGGCGCTCGCCGACTACCTGTTGATCGAAAACGCCGTTCGCGGAACGAGTCTCGAGGTGATCCCGGATCACGTCCCGTGGGAGGTGGCCGCGCTCAACGAACCCATGGCCGTCGCGCGCCACGGCGCCAACCGCTGCCGGCCCAAACCGACGGACAAGGTCGTCGTGTTCGGGGCCGGGCCCATCGGGCTGGGTGCCGTGCTGGCCTTCAAATCCCTTGGCGTCAACCACGTCGTCGTCGCCGACCTGATCCCCGGGCGGCTGGACAAGGCGCTGCAGATCGGCGCCGACGCCGTCATCAACTCCGCCGACGAGGACGTGGTGGCGCGCCTGATCGAACTGCACGGCGAGGGTGAGAGCAAGTTCGCCGGCAAGGCCGGCACCGACATCTACCTCGACGCCGCCGGTGTGCCCGCCGTCGTCAACACCGCGCTGGCCGCCGCCCAGCGGGGCGCGAAGCTGGGAATCGTTGGCGTGCACAAGGAACCGGTACCCGTCGAGTTCGTCAACGTGATGAGCAACGAGATCACCATCCTCGGCTCCATGGGCTATCCCGACGAGATCTTCGAGGTGACCAAGGATCTCGTCGCGAACTGGGAGAAATATGCGGTGATCGTCAGCCACACCATCCCGTTCGACAACGTCGGCGAGGCGCTCGAACTGGCGCACACCCCGGGGGCCGCGGACAAGGTCGTCGTCACGTTCGGCTGATGTCGGCGGTGACCGCGCCGGTGAGGCGGATCAGGTCCTGCGGCGCCACCGCGACCTCCCAGCCCCGACGGCCGGCACTGCAGAACACCCGCTCCCAGCGCAGCGCGCTGGAGTCCACGACCGCCGGCAGCCGCCGGCGCTGGCCGAACGGCGAGACCGCACCGACGACGTAACCGGTGCTCCGCTCGGCGACCGCCGCCTCGGCCATGGCCGCCTTGGCGACCCCCAGCGCCGCGGCGGCCGCCTTCAGCGACAGGCGCGCGGTCGCCGGCACGATCGCGACCGCCAATCCGTTCGGCACCGTGATGACGAGGGTCTTGTAGATCTGTCCGGGTTCGATTCCGGCCGCCGCGGTGAGCGCGCTGACCGCCTCGGCGCCGAACGATTGCTGACGCGGATCGTGATCGAAGGTCAAAAGCTGGTGCGGCACACCGGCTTTCACCAAAGCGGCGATGCCCGGTGTGGCGGCCACCGTAATGTCCCAGGGCTGCTAGGGCCCCGTGTATCCCGGCGGGTTGACGCCGTCCACCCAGAAGTCGACGCCCAGCTTCGAGCCAGGGATGCAGTCGTAGACGGACAGGTCGGTGACGCCGGAATCCACCAGCACGTCCTCGCACAACAGCATGTTGCCGGTGAACTCCTTGGACGGCTTGTTGAGGATGACGTAGGCCGCGTCGGAGTAGATCTCGGGCTTGCGGGCGCGTCCCATCGCCTCGTCGCCGCCCAGCAGGTTCTGCACCGCGGCGGTGGCCACCAGCGTGCGCGGCCACAGCGTGTTCGAGGCGATGCCCTCCTCACGCATCTCCTGCGCGATGCCCAACGCGCACAGCGTCATACCGAACTTGGCCATCATGTAAGCCGTTGGCTTCAGCCACTCCTGGCCCAGCAGCACCGGCGGCGACAGCGTCAGGATGTGCGGGTTCTCCCGGCCTTTCAGGTGGGGGATACACGCCTGGGAAACGGCGTAGGTGCCGCGCACCTGGATGCCGTTCATCAGGTCGAATCGCTTCATCGGCACCTCGGTGATGGATCCCAGGTTGATCGCCGACGCGTTGTTGACGCAGATGTCGATGCCGCCGAACTGCTCGACGGTCTTGGCCACGGCCGCCTCCACCGACTCCGGGTCGCGGACGTCCCCGACGATTGGCAGGGCCTGCCCGCCGGCTTCCTCGAGCTCCTTGGCCGCGGTGAACACCGTTCCCGGCAGCTTCGGGTGCGGCTCGGCGGTCTTGGCGATCAGCGCGATATTGGCACCGTCCTGCGCCGCACGCTTGGCGATGGCCAGGCCGATACCGCGGCTGGCGCCGGAGATGAACATGGTCTTGCCATTCAGGGACATGGCGTCACACTAACGCCACGCCCGAATCGGCCGGATCGGGGTCCGATCGGGTCGGCCGGCACCGTCACCCGGCCCGATCGCGCTGCGGAAATAGCGGGGTCGCGCACGCTGTTGATCCAATCGGTCTCACATGCGTGCAGCGGACCCGGACGGACGGTGTCGGGGTCAGCCTTTAGATTGGGAGGAGCAGCGTGGTGTCAACGGCGACGAGCCTGTTAGGCGAGGAGCTGTTGGCTGGCTTCCTTGCGAGTCCGGTGGCGCCTTCGGCGGCCTCCGGTGACACCGCCGCAGAAGGGACCGGGTTTATCGACATGGCCGACTCTGACGATGGCCGCGATGGCGTGACTGGGCCCGAGATTCCCGAGCCCGTAGCGCACGAAGAGACGGACGCGGAATTAACGGCGCGATTCGAACGCGACGCGATTCCCCTGCTCGACCAGCTGTACGGCGGCGCGCTGCGCATGACGCGCAACCCCGCCGACGCCGAGGACCTGCTGCAAGAGACCATGGTGAAGGCCTATGCGGGCTTCCGCTCGTTTCGGGCCGGCACCAATCTCAAGGCGTGGCTGTACCGGATCTTGACCAATACCTATATCAACAGCTACCGCAAAAAGCAGCGCCAGCCCGCGGAGTATCCGACCGAGGAGATCACCGACTGGCAGCTGGCCTCCAACGCCGAGCACTCGTCGACCGGGCTGCGCTCGGCCGAGGTCGAGGCCCTCGAGGCGCTGCCGGACTCGGAGATCAAAGAGGCGCTGGCGGCATTGCCGGAGGAATTCCGGATGGCGGTCTATTACGCCGACGTCGAAGGTTTCCCCTACAAGGAAATCGCCGAGATCATGGATACGCCCATTGGAACGGTAATGTCACGGCTGCACCGCGGCCGACGGCAGCTGCGCGGCCTGTTGGCCGACGTCGCCAAGGAGCGGGGCTTCAACCGCGGTCAGCAGACGCACGAGGAGGTGTCGTCATGAGCGAGTTCTCCGGCCAGGGCGGTGCTTCGCCCGACGCCTGCCCCAACGACGAGTCCCACGGCAGCGTCGGCTGTGCCGAGGTGATCCGCCAAGTCTGGCTGCTGCTCGACGGTGAATGCGGCCCCGACACCCGCGAGCAGTTACGCAAGCACCTCGAGGCGTGCCCCGGCTGCTTCAAGCACTACGGGCTCGAAGAGCGGATCAAGGCGTTGATCGCCACCAAGTGCAGGGGCGAGAAGGCGCCCGAGGGATTGCGCGAGCGGTTACGGCTCGAGATCCGCCGCACCACGATCATCCGGGGTTCGCAGTAGCGTCCCTTTAGGAGTTGGGCCGCTTGCCGTGGTTGGCCTTGCTGTGCTTGCGGTCGCGCTTCTTCCGGCCACGTTTGGCCATGATCGAAAACCTCCGTGATTGCTTGTCCAAGATTGCTTGTCAAACCAGGCGCCCGGCGCCCGTTGGCTTGCCGACCATTCTCTCACGAGACCTCCTGTGCAGTGTCTTCGCCCTCGTCGGGGCCTGACGGGGGCCGTGTGCCGCGGTCCCGACCGGTCCTGTGGTTCGATGTATCCGAGCCTGATGGGCCCGAGAGAACCGTGATGAACCAGCAGCCAGCCTGCGCAAAAGGCCGAGACGAGTGGGGTGAAGATGGCGGAGGATGTGCGCGCCGAGATCGTGGCCAGCGTGCTCGAAGTCGTTGTCAACGAGGGTGACCAGATCGGCAAAGGCGACGTCGTGGTGCTGCTGGAGTCGATGAAGATGGAGATTCCGGTCCTCGCCGAGGTCGGCGGCACCGTCAGCAAGGTCAGCGTGTCGGTGGGCGACGTCATCCAGGCGGGCGACCTCATCGCGGTCATCAGCTAGCCGTCCGGCCCCTTCGATCAGCCGCCGGGGAACGACCCGGGGAGTAAGCAATGTCAACTCTCGGTGATCTGCTCGCCGAACACACCATGCTGCCGGGCAACGCGGTGGACCATCTGCACGCCGTGGTCGGTGAGTGGCAGCTGCTGGCAGACCTTTCCTTCGCCGACTACCTGATGTGGGTGCGGCGCGACGACGGCGTGCTGGTGTGTGTGGCGCAGTGCCGGCCGAACACCGCACCCACGGCGCTACTGACGGATGCGGTGGGCACCGCCGTGGGCTCCGACCGGCTGGCGCTGGTGGCCGAGACGTTCGCGTCGGGCACCGCGAAGCGCAATGGCGCTGCGGGACAAGAAGATTCGTGGCTGCCCGGCACCCATGTCGAGGCGTCGCCGGTGCGCTACGGCGGCAAGGTGGTGGCGGTGCTGACCCACCATCAGACCGCGCTGGCCGCCGACCGTGCGTCGGGTCAGCTGGAGATCGCCTACCGGGAGTGTGCGACCGATCTGGTCCAGATGCTCGCCGAGGGGACGTTCCCCGACGTCGGGGACGTGGTGATGTCGCGCTCGACCCCGCGGGCCGGCGACGGCTTCATCCGCCTCGACGTGCACGGCGTCGTCGCATACGCCAGCCCCAACGCGCTGTCGGCGTATCACCGGATGGGCCTGACGACCGAGCTCGAGGGGCACAACCTCATCGAGGTCACCCGCCCGCTGATCTCCGACCCGTTCGAGGCGCAGGAGGTGGCCGAGCACGTGCGCGATCTGGTCGCCGGCGGGCGCAGCATGCGCATGGAGGTCGACGCCGGTGGAGCCACCGTGCTGCTGCGCACGCTGCCGTTGATGGTCGACGGGGCCAGCGCCGGCGCGGCGGTGCTGATCCGCGACGTCACCGAGGTCAAGCGCCGCGACCGGGCCCTGATCTCCAAGGACGCCACCATCCGGGAAATCCACCACCGGGTGAAGAACAACCTGCAGACCGTGGCGGCGCTGTTGCGTCTGCAGGCCCGCCGGACGGTCAACGCCGAGGGGCGGGAGGCCCTGATCGAGTCGGTGCGCCGGGTGTCGTCGATCGCGTTGGTGCACGATGCGCTGTCGATGTCGGTGGACGAGCAGGTCAACCTCGACGAGGTGATCGACCGGATCCTGCCGATCATGAACGACGTTGCGTCCGTGGACCGACCGATCCGCATCAACCGGGTCGGCGACCTGGGCGTGCTGGACTCCGACCGGGCCACCGCGCTGATCATGGTGATCACCGAACTCGTGCAGAACGCGATCGAACACGCCTTTGACCCGGCGGTCGAGGAGGGCTCGGTGACGATTCGCGCCGAGCGCTCGGCGCGCTGGCTCGACGTGGTGGTGCACGACGACGGTCGCGGGCTGCCGGAGGGATTCAGCCTGGAGACCTCCGACAGCCTGGGGCTGCAGATCGTGCGGACCCTGGTGTCGGCCGAGCTGGACGGCACCCTGGGCATGCGTCAAGCGCCTGCCCGTGGCACCGATGTGGTGCTGCGGGTGCCGATCGGCCGGCGCACCCGGTTGATGTTGTAGGCGCGCGGCGCACCCGCACGCAAAGGTGCGGCCCCGACTTTCGTCGAGGCCGCACTGTTTGCGTTATCTGGGTTATACCCCGCTGCGGGCCTTGGTCCGGGCGTTGCGACGCTTCAGTGCGCGCCGCTCGTCTTCGCTCATGCCGCCCCAGACGCCCGAGTCCTGGCCCGTGTTCAGGGCCCAACCGAGGCACTCTGTGGTCACCGGGCACCGATTACAGACCAGTTTCGCGTCAGCGATCTGCGCGAGCGCCGGGCCGCTGTTCCCTACCGGGAAGAACAGCTCCGGGTCTTCGTCGCGACAGACCGCCTTGTGGCGCCAATCCATACGTCTTTACTCCTCACTGAGTGCGCAGCAAGGCGCACGGCCATTTTCTTCGGCTGTTAACGCGTGCAGAAGAAAAGGAGTCCGGACTCCTGCGTAAATTTCTGCATGCAACCTTTTGATCGTTTCACAGGCTCAACAGATGTCAATAGTGTGAGTTCGCTCGTGGGCTATCTCACTTTGATCAACTCGTAGCCAAGCTCTTACTCCGTTGTACTACACTGCACGGGCTACTTGACCGGTAATTTTCCCCACATCCGGGTCGCTACGTTGCATTACCGCAGGTCAGTGCCGTTTCTGTTGCGGAGGGGCGACCACCGCCAGCGCGTCCGGGACGGCTTTGAACGTCATGGTTTCGCGCGCGCCGAGGTAATCGCCGTCGAACTGGCACGCGACGGCGCCGCCGGTCGAGGTAACTCGCACGCTCGGCAGGTCGTCCTCGGTGATGAGGTGCTTGAAGTTGAATGTGGGCCGTTTGGCGAACATCTGCCGCACGATTCGCAGGGTCGGGATCGGCTTCATGGTGGTAGGGGCGAACACCCCCAGGCCCGACTCGAAGCTGCAGCCGGGGTTGGTCCACACCGGCCGTTCGTTGGCGAACGTCCACGGGCTCGAGTTCGACACGAAGGCGAAGCTCACCCCGGTGATGGGTTCGCGGCCGGGAAGTTCGAGCGTCAGCATCGGTTCGCGGCGGGTGTAGGCCCAGACGGCGGGCACCGCGGCGCGGATGTAGCGCCACGCCGAAACTTTGCCGCCCTTGTTCCGCTCGGCCTCGACCGCGGCCACCACCTCGGCGTCGACGCCCATGCCGGTGTTGAACACCGCCCAGCGCTCGCCGCAGTCGATCAGGCCGATCCGCCGCCAGATCGCGCGCCGCTGGTAGTCGTCGAGCAGCTGGATCAGCTGGTTGGTGGCCGCGACAGGATCCGTGGAGATGCCCAGGGACCGCGCCAGCACGTTGGCCGACCCGCCGGGAACCACGGCGACCGCGGGCACCGGGCCGCTGGGTAGCGGCCCGGGCGGGCCCAGCAGGCCGTTGACCACCCCGCTCACGGTGCCGTCGCCGCCGTGCACGACCACCAGGTCGGCACCGTCGGCCACGGCCTTTTGCGCGAGTTCGGTGCCGTGACCGCGATGGTTGGTGTGCTCGACGCTGAGCTGCAGGCGGCTCTTGAGCGCGTGGGCCAGCAGATCGCGCGCGGCCGGAGTGGTGGAAGTTGCGGTGGGATTGACGATCAGCACGGCCCGCATGAAGCACGAGCTTAGGCGGGCCGCCTAAGGCCCCGCTGTGGGGGAACGGGCGGCCGCCCTGACTACGCTGACGCTGTGACGCCGCCAGCCACCCCGACCGCCGTTCGCCGCGCGGGCCTGATCGTTGTGCTGCAGGGGGTTGCGGCGCTGATCGTGGCGGTGGTGTTGGTGGTTCGCGGGATCGCCGGAGCCGATCAGCAGGTGGTCAACGGCCTGGCGACGGCGGGCTGGTTCGTCCTGGTCGGTGCCGCCGTGATCGCCGCGGGGCGCGCGCTTGTCCGCGGCAGGCGCTGGGGTCGCGGGCTGGCCGTGATCACCCAGCTGCTGCTGTTGCCGGTGGCCTGGTACCTCGCCGTCGGATCACACCGGCCGGGCTTCGGGATTCCGGCGGGGAGCGCGGCGCTGATCGTGCTGGGATTGCTGTTCAGCCCCGCGGCCGTGCGCTGGGCCGCCGGCGCTCAGGGCGATTCCGCCAGTCGCGCCAACGACGCCCCGGACAGCCGGTAGGTCGTCCATTCGTTCTGCGGCTGCCCGCCGATCCCGTCGTAGAGCGTGATGGCGTCGGCGTTCCAGTTCAGCACCGCCCAGGACAGCCGCGTGTAGCCCCGCTGCACGCATTCGGCGGCCAGCGCGGCCAGCAGGGCGCGGGCCAGCCCGCGCCTGCGGAACTGTGGCCGCACGAACAGGTCTTCCAGGTAGATGCCCGCCACCCCGTCCCACGTGGAGAAGTTGACGAACCACAGCGCCATCGCCGCGATCTGGCCTTCCACCTCGGCCACGTGCCCGTACACCGTTGGGCGGTCACCGAAAAGCGCTGCCGCAATTTGTGATTCGGTCACCGTGCACTGATCGACGGCGTGCTCGAATTCGGCCAGCGCGTAGATCATTTCGGTGATGGCGGCCGCGTCCTGCTGCGACGCGCGCCGGATGTCTGGGCTCATCGCTCGACTCCCAGGGCGTGCAGGATCGTGCCGAATTTCGTTGTCGTCTCGGCGACTTCGTCGTCGGGGTCGGACTCGGCGACGATACCGCCACCGGCCCGGGCCAGCGCGACGCGCCGGTCGGCCGACAGCTGCGCGCAACGCAGCGACACCACCCAGCGGCCGTCGCCGCGGGAATCACACCAGCCCACCGCACCAGCGTAGAACCCGCGGTCGCCCTCAAGTTCGGCGATCAGCCGCATCGCGGCCTTGGTCGGCACCCCGCCGACCGCCGGGGTGGGATGCAGAGCCAGCGCCAGATCGATTGCGGTCGTTGATGTTTCACGCAACCGGCCACCGATCGGCGTGCACAGATGCCAGACCGCGGCGGTGCTGCTCAGCTGCGGTTCGGCCGCGATCGACAGCTCGTCGCACAGCGGTTCCAGGGCGGCCCTGATGGTCTCGATGACCAGTTGGTGCTCGTGCCGGTTCTTCGCCGAGGCGGCCAGCGCGGCGC
>NZ_QMEU01000002.1 GCF_003284975.1 Mycobacterium colombiense | reverse complement strand
TCGATGGCCGGCCGCGAGCCGCCGGCTGCGGCGCCGGACTGGCTGTTGCTGCGGATACCCGTGGGCACGGTGTGGTCGGAGGAGTCCGCCTTTCGCGGCGCGCTGGCCACCGCCGGCGCCGTCGCTTTCGGCGCACGCGCTGGGCGATTGTTGCAGGCCGGCGCCTTTGGTCTGTCGCACATCGCCGACGCGCGCGCGACGGGTGAGCCGGTGGCCGGCACCGTGCTGGTGACCGGGATCGCGGGCTGGCTGTTCGGTTGGCTGGCCGATCGTTCCGGCAGCCTGGCCGCACCCATGCTGGCGCACCTGGCCATCAACGAAGCCGGGGCGATCGCGGTGCTGGCGGTGCAGTCGCCGCACCGCTGATGGTCAGGGATTGATGGTGTAGTCACCGAGTTGACGGCCCCACACGAATTCGACCGCGAGCGGCGAGCCGACCTCGAAGTGGTTGTAGGGAGCCATGCTTGCGCCGGTGTCCATCACCAAAAACGGCGCGGGCCACAGTTCCCGGGTGATCTTCTGCCAACAGCCCGGCCGTCCGCCCGGGCCGCCCCTGGCGTTGGTGCGGGGCAGGTTCTCCGGCCAGATGTAGGGATTCGGCGCGCCCGCGATGGCACCCGAGGCATGGGCGCCCAGCGAGTAGCCGTTATCGCCCAGGGCGTTGTGGATTCGCGGTGCGACTTCGTCGAAATTATGTATGGTGCAGTAGATTTCGGGACTGTATTCGTCGAGCAGCTGGCTGCTGGGAACCAGGTCGACGGCGCCGCGGACGAAGAATGGCCCGCTGCGGCCCAAGACGTCGGCGCCGGCGTTGCCCAGCCCGGCGGCCGCCAGCAGCGCGGCGTCGAGGTCGCGGTGCCGCGAGTCGAGTGTGCGCGCGGTCGTCACGGCGTGGTCCAGCGCGTCCCACAGATCGGGAGAGGCGTTCGCATAGGCATCGCCCAGGGCCGCCAGCCGCCGAATATCGTTGCGCAGGGCCGGCATCCGGGGGTGCAGGTCGTCGAGAACGGCATTGCCGTCGGCGAGCGAGGCACCGAACCGCTCGCCCATCCCGGTCAGCGCCTGGGCGGCGGCGCTGAGCGTGAGGTTCAGTTTGACCGGATCGACCTTCTCCGCGATCGAGGTGAGTGTCTCGAAAAGGGTGTTGAACTCGGTGGTCACCGATGTCGCATCGATCAGCATCGACGGTGTGATCGTTTGTGCTGCAGGCTGTTTCGGTGCGCTTAAGGCAACATACTTATTGCCGAACACCGTGGTCGCCTTGACGTCGGCGACCACGTTGGCCGGGATGCGCTTGACGTATTTCGGGGCGACGTCCAGGACTATCTTGGCGGCCGGCCTGCCGCGATGCGTGGTCTCCGAAATGCTGGACACCCGGCCGATCTGCACCCCGTTGTAAGTGACTTTGGAACCGGGATCCATCACCAGACCAGCCCGGGCGGCCACCATGGTCAACTTCGTGGTCGGCGTCAGGGCGCCGCGAAATTGCAGGTACAGAAGCGACCCGAGCAATCCCATGATCGCGACCGTCACCAGGCCGGCGGTCCTGTACGGCGGCCGCGCCCTTGGGCGACGGGGCTCCATGGTTTTGAGACCCTAGGGTATGGCCCCCCGCGACAAAGCCGATCCGGCCAAGGCCCGGCAGGCCGTGTTGGCGGTCGCGGACTGGCTGCGCCACGACTCCGGTCCGCAACCCGACCGGCAGGAATTGGCGACCGCCGTCCGGCTCACCGCTCGCACCCTGGCCGCGGTGGCCCCCGGGCGCAGTGTGGAGTTGCGCGTCCCGCCGTTCGTCGCGGTGCAGTGCATCACCGGGCTCACACACACCCGCGGAACGCCGCCCAACGTGGCGGAAACCGACCCGCGGACCTGGCTGCTGCTGGCCATCGGGGCGTTGCCGTTCGGCGAGGCCAAGTGCACCGGTGCGCTGCGCCTGTCCGGCTCGCGCGCGGGTGAGATTGAACACTGGCTGCCGCTGTTCGATCTGAGCTGAACATAACCCTGAACTGCAGGTTTAGGTATTTGCGCTGGCATTTTGTCGCGCAACACGCCCGGCGGATTCGTCGGCGCGGCGGCGCTGCCCGTAGACTCCGTTACGTCACCAACCGTTCCCCGGGGAGCTGCCTAATCGTGACCGTCCAAGAACCCGAAGAGGACTTCAACGCACCCCGTGAAGAATGCGGTGTATTCGGGGTCTGGGCCCCCGGCGAGGACGTCGCCAAACTCACCTATTACGGCTTGTACGCGTTGCAGCACCGCGGCCAGGAGGCCGCCGGCATCGCCGTCGCCGACGGTTCCCAGGTGCTGGTCTTCAAAGATCTCGGCCTGGTCAGCCAAGTGTTCGACGAGCAGACGCTGGGTGCCATGCAGGGCCACGTCGCCATCGGGCACTGCCGCTACTCGACCACCGGCGACACGACCTGGGAGAACGCCCAGCCCGTGTTCCGCAACACCGCGGCCGGCACCGGGGTGGCGCTGGGACACAACGGAAACCTGGTCAACACCGCCGAGCTCGCCGCCCGCGCCCGCGACGAGGGGCTGATCGCCAAACGCGCCCCGGCGCCGGCGACGACTGATTCCGACATTCTGGGCGCGCTGCTGGCCCACGGCGCGGCGGACGCCACCCTGGAGCAAGCGGCGCTGGACCTGCTGCCGACCGTGCGCGGCGCGTTCTGCCTGACCTTCATGGACGAGAACACGCTGTACGCCTGTCGCGATCCCCATGGGGTGCGGCCACTTTCGCTGGGACGGCTGGACCGCGGCTGGGTGGTGGCTTCCGAAACGGCGGCGCTCGACATCGTCGGCGCCTCGTTCGTCCGCGACATCGAACCGGGCGAACTGCTGGCGATCGACGCCGACGGCGTCCGCTCCACCCGTTTCGCCAACCCCACCCCCAAGGGCTGCGTCTTCGAATACGTCTACCTGGCGCGACCGGACAGCACGATCGCCGGACGGTCCGTCCACGCGACCCGGGTGGAGATCGGCCGGCGGCTGGCCCGCGAACGGCCGGTGGAGGCCGACCTGGTGATCGGCGTCCCCGAGTCGGGCACGCCCGCCGCGGTCGGATACGCCCAGGAGTCGGGCATCCCGTACGGCCAGGGCCTGATGAAGAACGCCTACGTGGGGCGCACCTTCATCCAGCCGTCCCAGACCATCCGCCAGCTCGGCATCCGGCTGAAGCTCAACCCGCTTCGCGAGGTGATCCGGGGTAAGCGACTCATCGTCGTCGACGACTCGATCGTGCGCGGCAACACCCAGCGCGCCCTGTTGCGGATGCTGCGCGAGGCCGGCGCCGTCGAAGTGCACGTGCGGATCGCCTCACCGCCGGTCAAATGGCCCTGCTTCTACGGCATCGACTTCCCCTCACCGGCGGAGCTGATCGCCAACGCGGTCGAGGACAAGAAGGAGATGCTCGAGGCGGTGCGGCATGCCATCGGCGCCGACTCGCTGGGCTACATCTCGCTGCGCGGCCTGGTGGCGGCCTCCGAGCAGCCGGCCTCGCGGCTGTGCACCGCCTGCTTCGACGGCCAGTACCCGATCGAACTGCCCGGGGAAACGGCGTTGGGCAAGAACGTCATCGAGCACATGCTCGCCAACGCCGCTCGCGGCGCCGGACTCGACGAACTTGCGCCCGGCGAAGTGCCGGTCGTGCACTGAGGAACCCGGTTGCGCTCCTTCACCGACGTTTGATACCGGCCGTCAGCGCCGCCCGGTAGCCTTTATCGCGATGACGGATCCCGGAAAGAGTCCAGGACGCCACCAAGGCAGTCAGGGCATCACCTACGCGTCGGCCGGGGTGGACATTGAAGCCGGCGACCGCGCCGTCGAATTGTTCAAGCCGCTGGCGACGAAAGCCACGCGACCCGAGGTCCGGGGCGGCTTGGGCGGATTCGCCGGCCTGTTCGCGCTACGTGGCGATTATCGCGAGCCGCTGCTGGCGGCCTCCACCGACGGCGTGGGCACCAAGCTGGCGGTGGCCCAGGCGATGGACAAGCACGACACCGTCGGGCTGGACCTGGTGGCCATGGTGGTCGACGACCTTGTGGTGTGCGGCGCCGAGCCGCTGTTCCTGCAGGATTACATCGCGGTGGGCCGGACGGTGCCGGAACGGTTGAGCGCCATCGTCAGCGGCATCGCCGAGGGATGTGTGCGGGCCGGCTGTGCGCTGCTGGGCGGCGAGACGGCCGAACACCCCGGCCTGATGGAACCGGACCACTACGACATCTCGGCCACCGGCATCGGTGTCGTCGAGGCCGACGACGTGCTGGGGCCCGACCGGGTCAAACCCGGCGACGTCATCATCGCGATGGGTTCGTCGGGTCTGCATTCCAACGGATATTCGTTGGCGCGCACCGTGTTGCTCGAGATCGACCGGATGAACCTCGAGGGATATGTGGAGGAGTTCGGCCGGACGCTGGGTGAAGAGCTGCTCGAACCCACCCGCATCTACGCGAAGGACTGCCTGGCGCTCGCCGCCGAAACCCACGTGCGTACCTTCTGCCACGTCACCGGCGGTGGCCTGGCCGGCAACCTGCAACGCGTCATCCCGCAGGGCCTGGTCGCCGAGATGGATCGCGGCACCTGGACGCCCGCGCCGGTGTTCGCCATGATCGCCCAGCGCGGCCGGGTGACCCGCGAGGAGATGGAGAAGACGTTCAACATGGGCGTCGGCATGATCGCCATCGTGGCCCCCGAGGACACCGACCGGGCCCTGGCCATCCTGACCGCCCGACACCTGGACTGCTGGGTGCTGGGCACCGTCGGCAAAGGCGGCAAAGCGGGCCCGCGGGCCAAGATGGTCGGTCAGCACCCGAGGTTCTAGGACGCGTGGGCTCCGGTAGAACTAACGCGGCGCCGGTGCACTACGCATCGGCGCCGGGTGGTTGGCTTTAGCGACGCCAGCTGTCCTGGTCGTCCCAGGATTCGTCGGATCCGTCGCTGTCCAGGTCACTGGACTCGTCCGAACCCGATCCGGACAGCTCTTGCTGAAGCCGCTGGAAGTCGGTCTGTGGAGAACTGTATTTGAGTTCTCGAGCAACCTTGGTCTGCTTTGCCTTAGCCCGGCCGCGGCCCATGGGGGAACCCCCTCGCGCAATAACGGAGCGGCCTACGAGTAGGCGGCTCCGATCTCCTGGTGTCGTATTGTCCTGCCGACAGTTTACCGTGCCCCGCCACCGGGCGTTGGCGCCCCCTGCTTGCTGTGGCGGACGTTACCGTTCATTATCCCGCACCGCCCCGCAACCGTTCAACAGCTAGGCGCCCCGCGCCGATCTGTTCGGTTCCGGGCAGCGAATCGGCCTCGATCACCGCGGCGACCGAGGCGTCCGGTCCGGTCGCCAATTCCGTCTCGGCGGGCAGCCCGCGCTTGAGCAGCGCCAGCGCTATCGGCCCCAGATCCACGTGGTCGACCACCGTGCCGAGACGGCCGACCGTGCGGCCGCCGGCCACCACAGGGTCACCCGTCGACGGCCGGTCGACCGACCCGTCGAGGTGCAGCAACACCAGCATCCGCGGCGGTCTGCCCAGGTTGTGCACTCGCGCGACGGTCTCCTGCCCGCGGTAGCAGCCCTTGTCCAGGTGGACGGCCCCCGCACCGGGGCCACCGATCCAGCCCACTTCGTGCGGAATCGTGCGCTCATCGGTGTCGACTCCGAGGCGGGGCCGCAGGGCCGCGACCCGGTGGGCTTCGTAGGCCCACACCCCGCCGGGTCGCACTCCCGCCTGCGTCAGGCGCTGTCGCCAGTCGTCCGCCGCGGCGCGCGGCACCAGCAGGTCCAGCTCGAGCCGGCCGGCCGGGGTGCCCGGCATCCGGCGCAGGAAGCCCTCGCCGATGGGAACCGCGGTCAGCTCAGCGGGCAGCGCATCCACCCCGAGCGCATCGAGAATTGTCTGGTCGGCCAGTTTGGGGCCGAGCAGCGACAACACGGCCAGCTCGGCACCGGCCGGGTTGACCTCGGACCAGAACACCATCTTGCGCAGGTATCCCAGCAACGGCTCGGCCCGCCACGGCTCGGTGTCCAGGTAGGTGGTGCCGCCGAGCTCGGTCTGGATCCAGTGGTCCTCGACGCGGCCCTGGCCGTCGAGGCTGAGGTTCTGCGTGCTGGCGCCGTCGGGGAGGTCGCTGACGAACTGCGTTGAAATGCTGTGCAGCCAGGTCTGCCGGTCCTTGCCGGTCAAGGTGAGCACGCCGCGGTGCGAGCGGTCGACCGCTATCGCGTCGGTGTCGCTCGCACGCTGCTCGCCCAGCGGGTCGCCGTAATGCCAGACGGCACCGGCGTCGGGTCCGGTCTCGGGTGCGGGGACGGGGTGGGTCACGAGTCAACTCTACGGACCGCCGCACGTCCACAACGAGTGTGAAACTGTCTTCACACTCGGAGCCGAATGTGCGGCTAGCTTCGCGTTCGGGAGGCCGGCGGCGTCGACGCGGTCGCGGCGCGGGTCCCGTCGGCCGCATTGGATAGGCTTTTCGATCATGGCGGGCCAGACGGGTGTGATCGTCACGCTGGACGGCGAAATGCGTTCGCCCGACGCGCCGCTGCTGCACGCCGACGACCTGGCGGCGGTCCGCGGTGACGGTGTCTTCGAGACGCTGTTGGTCCGCGACGGCAGGGCCTGCCTGATCGAGCCGCATCTGCAGCGGCTGACCCAGTCCGCCGCGTTGACCGATCTGCCCGCGCCCGATCTGCCGCGGTGGCGAAGCGCGATCGACGCGGCCACCCGGCAGTGGTGCGCGGGCACCGCCGACGAGGGCGCGATGCGGTTGATCTACAGCCGCGGCCGGGAGGGCGGTTCGGCGCCGACGGCCTACGTCATGGTCAACGCCGTACCCGAACGCGTGACGGCGGTCCGGCGGGGCGGGCTGGCGGCGGTCACACTCGATCGCGGGCTGCCCGCCACCGGCGTCGACGCGATGCCGTGGCTCCTGGCCGGCGCCAAGACCCTGTCCTACGCGGTGAATATGGCGGCCCTGCGCCATGCCGCCCGCCAGGGCGCCGGTGACGTGATCTTCGTCAGCACCGACGGTTACATCCTGGAAGGCCCTCGCTCGACTGTGGTGATCGCCACGGCCCCCGAGACGCCGGAGGACCATCCGTGCCTGCTTACCCCGCCGCCGTGGTATCCGATCCTGCGCGGCACCACCCAGCAGGCGCTGTTCGAGGTGGCCCGGGACAAGGGCTACGACTGCGATTACCGGGCGCTGCGCGTCGCGGATTTGGTTGCCGCCCAAGGTGTTTGGCTGATCTCCAGCATGACCTTGGCCGCCCGGGTGCACACGCTCGACGGCCGCGCGCTGCCGCAGGCGCCGATGGCCGCGGAATTCGCCGAACTGATCGACGCCGCCATCGTCAGCGATCGCTGAGCGCTGAATTCTGTTGTCGGCTGGCCGATCCGCGGGTACGGTCGGCCGTACACAAGGAAGGAGGTGGTCCGCGAAATTGATAGCTTCATGGACATGTGAGGTGGCTGCGCGCTAGCAGCACCTGCTCGGAAGAGCTGGCGTCACACGTGCGCTAGCGAATTCCCCGCAGTCACCCGGCCCCCGAGCTTCCGGTTTTGTCCAACCTGGAATACGGCTCGGGGGCCGATCCATGTCCGGGACGGCTACTGGTTCACCTTTGCGGCGATCTCCCCGGCGAGCTTGCCGGCCTGACCTGTGCCGGCATCCGGGCCGCACACCAGCAGGTCGACGACCACACTGGACGCCGCGTGCAGCGCGTGGTGGCAGACCCGGGTTCCGTCCGCTTGCGTCCTCTGCTGGTAGATCTTCGGCGGGGCGCCGGTGACCTCACCGAACGTCCAGCCCGACGACTTGCCGTTGAAGCTCATGGTGATCGACTGGCCCGCGCAGGCCCTCCACTTCTCGGCCGTCGCCGCCACGAACGCCGCGGCCTTCTCGGGCGACGAGAACGCCGCAACCGCTTCGTACACCCGATGCGGCGGGTTCTCGCCGGCGGTGTGTACGGCCTGCCCACTGACCGCGGTGTAGCCGTCGGCTCCCTGATAGACCGAGCTCTCGATGGGCTCCCAGGCGTTTTTGCAGTTCGGGTTGGACAGCGTGGCCCTCAGGTTGCGAAGCTGTCCGGCCTTCTCCGAGACCACCAGGTTCTGGTCGCCGATGATGGCACCGACCTCGGCAGGGCCCAGCAGATACGAGTCCAGCTTCGCGCCGTTAGCGGCCGTCGGCCCCGAACCGGCCGCCGCCGCCGAACCGGCCTCTGTGGCCGAGTTCGGGCCGGGCTTGGGCGCCTTGGTTTTGCCACCCTGCGTTGCCAATACGACGACGATCGCGATCGCGGCGATCACCGCGACGGAGGCACCGCCGATGATCAGCAGCCGCTTGTTCGACCCGGTGCCCGCCGCGGGCGGGACGGGGGCCTTGGCCGACGGTCCGGCGACGGGCGCGGGCCCGGCCGGCACTTTCGCTGCGGTCGTCGCCGCCTGCTCCGTGGCGCCGGTTGCCGGTGCGTCCGCCGCGTTGTTCTTGGCCTCGATTTCGGCCAGTACGTTGTCGATTTCGGTGCGGGTGCGGTAGGTGACATCGTGGCGCAGGCGCAGCATGCGCAGCAGCTGGCCGATGTCACCTCGGGCGCTGGGGTCGTCACCGTCCTCGTCGAGCCCGGACCGCAGTTCGATCAGCAGTTGCGTCTGTTGTTGCGGGCTGAGCTCTTTTTCGGCGAGGATGTTGCCCAGCCGCGTGATGTACCCGAACGGCACCGGTGGCTCTTCGGGCAGCGGGTCGGGCAACGGCACCGGCTTGCTCTGCAGGGCGTGCACCGCGGTGACCAGTTGGATCCCGGCGTCGACGGTCGGCTCGCGATAGTCGATGATCTGCAACGCCGCAAGGGGATTCACGCGCATGCTGTCGACGTCGCCGATGCGCACGGGAAGGATCGGCCGGTTCAGGGCCCTCGCGTAGCGCAACTCGGCCTGACTGGGCTTGGACTGCAGCCAGTTGTTCGACAGCGCGACGATGAACACGTCGCACGAGCGAATCTGCTCCAAGATCTTGTTCCACCAGGAATCCCCGCCGCCGAGCTCCTGGTCGAACCACACCTGCTGCTGTGCGCGCCGCAGCGCGGTGGTCAGGGCGTCGACCGTCGACCTGTCTTGGCTCGAGTAGCTGATGAACAGCGCCATCGAAGTCTCCTTGGGTGAGGCGGAGCGAGCTAACTCGGGCGAAGCCTCGTCGGCTATTGCACGTGCGCCGATACCGTATCAGTGTTGGGTCCGGTCAGAAGGCGCAAATTCAGGGCCATTCGGCACGGAGGCGGGGCTGAACTCAGCCGTTGCCCCGATCGAGAACCTGGGCGTCGTCGGACGACCGGATCTCGGCGTAGCGTCGCGCGAATTCCTCACCTGGAACCGGCCATTGCTCGCCGCCCTGCCCGCGGACGACCCAGTCGCCGTCGGCCGCCGCCACGGGTCCCTCCAGGGTGTTGACGACCTCGCCGGGCTGCGCCGGGCGCGCCTGGACCCGTCCCTTGCGACGCCACCGCCCGGCGCCGGCGGGTTCGTAGGTGTCGCGGAAGATGTCGTCGCGCACCGACCAGGCCTTGCCGTCTTCGGAAACCGCCCAGTCCCCGGCGTCGGCCCGCATGATGTGGCCCGAATCCGATGTCCATGTCCACCCGGCCGCGCGTTGCTCCGCGGCGACCGTGCCCACGCGGGAAAAGGACTGCCACAGCGGGCGTGAGCGAAAGCCCAGCTGCCGCAGGCTCCATAAGGTTCCGGCCAGACTGCGCACCGCGGGATTGAGCAGATCCGGGTTGGCTTCGACGTTCCGCCAGTCCACCAACTTGTCGTGAATCTTACGTGAATCATCGCGTGGCACACCGTATTTCCAGCCGTTGCGGCGGTAGTAACGGCACCAGTCCTCATGTTCTGCCCGGGCCATGCTCATCGCTGCGTGGTGGTCGAATCCCATCAACGCCAGCTGCTCGGTCGGCGCCAAACCCGCCATGTCGCGGCCGGACAACCTCGCCGGGGGGCTGCCCCAGGTGTTCCAGGTATGTCCGGCAATCTGTTCCACCATCCACAAGGCGTTGCGCACCTGACGGCGGTTGGAACCGCGGTAGAACTCGTCGAGTTCGGCCCACGGCATCGCGGCGGCCGACCGCGGGGCTCCCGGGTCGATCGTCGAGACGTAGCGCTCGTGGATCAGCCGCGCCGCGCGCTCCCACGCGTCCTGAACCAGGCCCTCCTGGGTGTCGAGCACCAGCGAGTAGGACTGCAGCCGGCCGACGACCTGGATCGAGTCGTCGCTGATGCTGGTGTTGAGATCCGAGGCGTGGATGGGCATTTCGGGGAACCGGGCGGCGAGTCGGGCCGCGGTCGTCGCGGCGTGGGCGTCCACGAAGATCACCGCGCAGCCGGCCGGGTCGGCCTCGCCGATCAGCTTCAGCATGGTCGGCACGGTCGGCGCCTCTGCCACGGCGTCGATCTTCGGCCCCTCCGACACGAATCCCGCCTGCTGACGGTAGAACTCGTGATCGGCCAGGTAATCCTCAGCGTCGCGTTCGACCAGCGTCAGCGCGGGCAGCGGCATCGCGTCGGGTGGAGTGTAGAAGTCTCGTTCCAAGGCGCGCTGGGTCAGATCGGCGCATAGGGCAAGGGTCAATTGCGAAGTGCCGCACACGAACACGCGTCGCGTCCGGTGGGTCGCGCTGATGGCGTCCAGGAGCCTGCCCGCCGTCACCTCGTATTTGCCGACAACGTCGGCCGCCCACCGCGTGTCGGAGCCACCGAACTGCTGGGCACGCCACGCCTGGGCCAGCCACGGGTCGTCCATGCGCACGATGAGCGGCAGCCGCCGCTTGTGGGCGACCTCGGCGAGCCGGCGGCTGATCAAGTCGAGCCACAGCAGGTTGATCGCCGGATCCGGTGCCATCAGGTAGAGCCGAGAAAGATTGCGCCACAGCCGAAGTGATACCAGCGTGGACGGGTTGTCGAAGTCCACCAGGACCACCCGGGCGCCCTGTCGGCGGGCGCGCCCCACGCGGTCGTCGCTGGCGCCGGTGATGACCACCAGGGTGCTGCGCCGGTCCAGCGTGCGCGCCACCGCGCTGATCATCGACTGGGTGTCGGCGTCGACCCCGACGATGACCGTGACCGAGTCGGCCAGGTTGGCCCGCAGCCGGTCCACCTGCGACCGGAACACGCCGACCACGACGCCGCCCAATCCGGTGAAAATCGCTGCCAGCGCCGCGATCCGGGCCAGCTCCAGCCCGACGGGCGTGGGGTTCGGGCAGGTTCGCCCGCTCACCGAGAAGTCACCGGTGCCGCCCTTGACCAGGCTGGCCGTCGCCATCAGCGGGGTGAAGAAGGCCGGGTGATTGGCGTCGTGACATCCCCAATAGGAGGTGAGGCCCAGCACCGCGCCCATGCTGACCAACGCAGCGATCACGGTGAACGAAACCCCCACCACCCGGTGGCTGCTGTCCGATCGGAAGGTCAACACACACGCCGCGATGAGCACCGTGACCACGATCGCCAGCGTCGGCATCGATCCGGGCCGGCCGAACCATCCCAGCGACGCCGGCAGCGCATCAAGGACCGAGGGCTGCAGATCCAGGACGGCCAGATACAGGATCAGAAGCAGGCCGGTCGCGCTGACCGCTCGGCGCAGCACAGGCGAGGGTGACCGCTTGGGACGCATCCGACCGACCTCCCTTCCGGGGCATATCGTCGCCCATCGGATGCTCGGAGGTCGAACAGTACACGCAGAAAAAAAGCGGCCGCGGCCGTTGCTAGCCGGCGAACCGGGACAGCCGCGCCGAAAGATGCGGCACCAGACCGCCGTCGGCGTCCACCCGCTCCTCGACATAGGCCAGGTCGCCGCCCTCGACGATGCCGTAGAGGCGTTTGGCGCCTCCGACCAGCACGCCCGACCGGCTGCGGGCCAGCGCGTCGGTGACGAGCTCCCAGGACGACTGGGTCAGGGGGCGGCCGTAGAAGAGTTCGACGTAGCCCGCCGAATGGGCCAACAGCAGCTCGATCGCGTGGGATTCGCCGGGATCGTCGGGATCGCTGACGAAGCGCCAGAAACCGGTCTCGCGCAAGCCGCGTTCTTCATAGTCGCCGGTTTCGCTGAGCCGCCAGGAGCGGGCTTCCCAATTCAAATAGTCGCCGCCGTCGTGCGAGACCACGATCTGCTGGCCGAACCGGTAGTCCCCGTCCTGTCCGCGGCCCTCGCCCTCGCCGCGCCACACGCCGACCAGCGGCAGCAGCGCCAGCAAGTCATCACTCAGATTGGCGCCCTCGCGCAGGTTCGCGGTGTCGGCGGGCAGGGGCAGGTCATCGTAGGAGGGGATGTTGCGGCCGGCGGTCAGCTTGGCGCGCTCAGCGGCCGCGGCCACCGCCCGATCGCCGGAGCCGGCGGAACTGAACGGTTGGTCGGGGGTCACGCGCGCCACTCCATCCCGTCGCCGCGTGCCAGAGCGTCGCCGGCGCGGGTCACGACTCGTCGGTGATGAGCCGGTAGAGGGTGTACAGGGCGAACCATGAAATCACCACGACCGCCACGACCAGCATGATCTCGTAGAACAGCACCACGGGGACAAGTCTATTCGTCCCGCGGCGTCCGCGTCTGGGGCGGTTGGCGAGTCAGGCGATCTTGACGTCGACCTCGTGGATGCCCGCGCCCGACGGGGCCACCACGGCGTCGCCGTTGCCGGCCTTCGACAGGGCGCGCAGAGTCCAGGATCCCGGTGCGGCGAAGAACCGGAAGTCACCGGTGGCCGACGCCACCACCTCGGCCGTGAACTCGTCGGAGGAGTCCAGCAAGCGGACGAACGCGCCACCCACTGCCTGGCCGTCGCCGTCCACGACGCGACCGGTGATCACCGTTTCCTTCTCCAGGTCGACGCTGGCGGGCAACGTCAGTCCTTGTTTCGGTGCAGAGCACATATCAGCTTCCCAACTCGATCGGGGCGCCCACCAGGGAGCCGTATTCCGTCCAACTGCCGTCGTAGTTCTTCACATTCCGATGCCCGAGCAATTCATAAAGAACGAACCAGGTGTGCGAGGACCGCTCGCCGATGCGGCAGTAGGCAATCGTTTCCTTCTCCCCGTCCAGGCCGGCGTCGGCGTAGAGCTTGGCCAGCTCCTCATCGGACTTGAAGGTGCCGTCCTCGTTCGCGGCCTTGCTCCACGGCACGTTGATGGCGCCGGGAATGTGACCGGGCCGCTGGCTTTGCTCCTGCGGTAGGTGCGCGGGCGCCAGGATCTTGCCGGAGAACTCGTCGGGGGAGCGCACGTCGACCAGGTTCTTGACGTTGATGGCCGCGATGACGTCGTCGCGGAACGCCCGGATGCTGTTGTCCGGCGCGGCGGCCGTGTACGACGTCGCCGGCCTGCTGACGGGCTCGTTGGTCAGCGCGCGACCGTCGAGCTCCCACTTCTTGCGGCCGCCGTCGAGCAGCTTGACCTTGTCGTGCCCGTACAGCTTGAAATACCAGTAGGCGTAGGCGGCGAACCAGTTGTTGTTGCCGCCGTAGAGGATCACCGTGTCGTCATTGGAGATCCCCCGCTCGCTGAGCAGTTTGGAGAACTGCTGGGCGTCGACGAAGTCGCGTTTGACCGGGTCCTGCAAATCGGAGCGCCAGTCCAGCTTGATCGCGCCGGGGATGTGGCCGGCGTCGTAAGCGCTGGTGTCTTCGTCGACTTCGACGAAGACGACGCCTGAGGCGTCGAGATTGCTCTCAGCCCAGTCGGTGGAGACCAGGACGTCGGAGCGTGCCATGGAGTGGATCCTTTCAATCGCTTGTGTTACAGCAGGTCAGGTGGGACGCGCGGGGCGTCGGAAGCGGGCGACCAGCGGGTAGAGCTGGCAGCCCAGGCAGATGCCGAAGGCCGCGTTGAGGAACGCGGCGGCCAGAGCGGCCGCGGTGGCGATGACGCCGACCGGGACGGCGCCGGCGGCGAATCCGGCGGCTCCCAGCACGGCGAAGATCAGGCCGACGAGTTGGGCGAACTTCAGCGGTGGGGTCGGTTCGCGGTCCTGCACCGGCCCCAGCCGGGGCGCGACGACGGCGGCGAAGATCCGGCCGTATGGATGCTTGCGGGGCCCCCCGACCGCGCCGATCGCGAAGATGACGGCCTGAACGGCCAGGATCACCGCCGCAGCCGGAGCACTGGCCGCCGAGACGGCGAGCGCCAGTACCAGGACTGCAGTGGTGACCCAAGCGGCGAATCGCGGCCCGCGCACGTCGACCAGGTCGGGCTGCGCGGTGGTATTGCTGCTCGGCAAGGTAGGAACTCCTCGATACCCCTATTGCTGACGGAAACGAATGGAGACGTGCCACGGTCTGGATCCGGGGCCGCTCCGAGTGCTACGCAGAACGCGGCTACTCAGCAGCAACAGCAACAACAACAGCCCGCGGTGCGGCACAGTTCAACTGCGCGACGCTGGATGAGCATGGGCTCGAGGCGGGCTGACACGTCGGTCAGCTTACCCAATGACACCGCGGTCAAGCCAACAGCGGTTTCAGCGCGGACCGCAGGTCGGCGGCGTTGGGCACTCCGGAGGTGCGGTAGCGCTGCCGGCCCTCGACGTCGAAGATCAACGTCGTGGGCAAAGACAGCACCGAATAGCGGCGTGCGGTCTCGGGGTTTGCATCCAGGTCGATCTCGACGTGGGCCACGTCGTCCAGGTCGCCGCAGACCTGCTCCACGACTCGGCGGACCCGATCGCACGGCCCGCACCACGGCGCGCTGAAATGCACCACGGTCGGGCCGTCGCGGGATAGTCCCAGCGCCGCGATGTCGGAGTCGGCGTCGGCGTCCGGCTTGGCGTCGATTTCCCTGATGGTTCCGGAACGACGGGTCAGCAACCACCCGGCGAGGCTTGCCGCCGCGAGCACCGCGACGATCACGACGACTATGGTCATTTGCGCCACTCTCCCCCGCAAGCGGGAGGTGCCCCCGCCTCATCGCTGCGCTCTGAATCGTCGTCGGCACAGGTCATGACTGTTTAAACCCCGCGAGGGTCACGGTTACTCCGCGGGTGATGCCCTCGATGATGACGTCGGATCCGCGGGCTCCCTCGGTGGTCGGCGCGACGCCGAAAGGCAGCCGCTGATTGGGCAGCCGTCCGCTGAACGCATGCAGCACCGCGTCCCTCTTGTCCGCCGGGACCGTCTGGTTGGCGGTGTCGGATCCGGTCAGCACGCCGGTCGGGGTGAAGACCAGCGTCGCCGGGTCGTCCGGGGCGATGGAGAGGTCGACCGAGACGCTGACGCGCCGATCGAAGCCCGCCGATTTGGGTGTCCCGGTGAACACCAGACCGTGGCTGTCCGAGATGCCCGACGCGGTGACGCCGCCGGTGGAGGTGTTGGTCTCCTTGGGCGGCGCCTCCACCATCAGGTCGCTGATGCCCATGAACCGGCCCAGGTGCGTCGAGTCGACGATGATGCGGCTCTCCAGCTTGCCCACGGCTAGCTTCGCGTCCGGGCCGATCAGCCACGACGCCTGCGACAGGTCCACCGAGTACATCGTGGCTTCCAGCGTGGCCCGGCCGGTCATCGTGTGGTCGATGGCGTTGGCCTTGATCTCCACCTGGCTGTAGTTGCCGCGCATCGCCTGGGGAAGGAAGGGAAACGCCACGATGGCCACGAACGGGTCGGTGCCCAGCCTGGCCGCCTTGCGGACGCTGGACGACAGCCGGTATTCGGCGTAGATACTGGTCCCGTAATCGACGCCGATCGCGCTGAGGGCGACCACCGCGACCAGGATCGCCGTCGCGGTCAAACCAATCAGCACCTTGCGCACCCGCATATTGTGGCGCAACGCCCCCGAGCGGGTGGCCGCCGGACCGGTCGTGGCGGGGCTCACACTGGCCCATCTACCACGCGAAAAAGGCAGGTGACACGTTATCGTTAGATGACCTGGTAACTAACGCTTAATGGCGTTGTGAATTTGGGAGATGCCGTTCCCCCGAGCTGGAGGGGCTAGTTGGAGCTACTACTGCTGACCGCGGAGCTGCATCCCGACCCGGTCCTGCCGTCGTTGTCCCTGCTTCCGCACACCGTCCGGACGGCGCCGCCAGAGCCCTCTTCGTTGCTCGAGGCCGGGACCGCGGATGCGGTGATCGTCGACGCGCGCACGGACCTGTCGTCGGCGCGCGGGCTGTGCCGCCTGCTGAGCACGGCCGGCCGGTCGGTTCCAGTGCTGGCCGTGGTCACCGAGGGCGGGCTGGTGGCTGTCAGCTCCGATTGGGGTCTGGACGAGATCCTGCTGCCCACCACCGGGCCGGCCGAGGTAGACGCGCGGCTGCGGCTGGTGGTCGGCCGTCGCGGCGGGCTCGCGGACCAGGAGAGCGCCGGCAAGGTCAGCCTCGGCGAACTGGTGATCGACGAAGGCACCTACACCGCCCGCCTGCGGGGCCGACCGCTGGATCTGACCTACAAAGAATTCGAACTGCTCAAATACCTGGCGCAGCATGCCGGGCGGGTGTTCACCCGCGCTCAGCTGCTGCACGAGGTGTGGGGCTACGACTTCTTCGGCGGCACCCGCACCGTCGATGTGCACGTGCGTCGCCTGCGGGCCAAACTCGGTCCCGAGTACGAGGCACTGATCGGCACCGTGCGCAACGTGGGTTACAAGGCCGTCCGTCCGGCGCGCGGCCGCACGCCGGTCGCCGAGCCCGAGGACGCCGACGGTGCCGAATCCGAAGCCGAATCGCAGGACCTCGAAGATCCGCTGGTCGATCCGTTGCATACGCAGTGAGCTCGCCCGACTGGCGTCGCACGCTGACCGTCGAAGAGCAGCAGGCCGTACGGGAACTCGTCGGCGCGGCAACGGAATACGACGGAGTCGCGCCCGTGGGCGAACAGGTGCTACGCGAGCTCGGGCACGACCGCACCGAGCATCTGCTGATCAGTGGATCCGCCGACGCGATCGTCGGCTATCTCAACCTGAGCCCGCCGCGCGACGGCGAAACCGGCATGGCCGAACTCGTGGTGCACCCGCAGGCGCGCCGGCGCGGTATCGGGTCCACGCTGGCGCGCGCGGCGTTGGCCAAAACCGGTGCGGGCAACCGGTTCTGGGCGCACGGCACGCTGGAACCGGCCCGCGCGACCGCTTCCGCGCTGGGCCTGACCCCGGTGCGGGAACTGATGCAGATGCGGCGCTCGTTGCGCGATCTGCCCGACACCGTGCCGGCGGTGCCCGGGGTGGAAATCCGCACCTACGCGGGCCCCTCGGACGACGCCGAGCTGTTGCGGGTCAACAACGCCGCGTTCGCCTATCACCCCGAGCAGGGCGGCTGGACCGACGTCGAGCTGGCGGAGCGGCGCGACGAACCGTGGTTCGACCCGGCGGGCCTATTTCTCGCGTTCGGCGACGCCAGAAGTGATCAGCCCGGCACGCTGCTGGGCTTCCACTGGACGAAGGTGCACCTCGATCGGCCCGGCCTGGGCGAGGTGTACGTCGTGGGCGTCGATCCGTCGGCGCAAGGCCGCGGACTGGGGCAGGCGCTGACCGCCGTCGGCATCGAATGGCTGGGGCGGCGCCTGGCCGACACGGAAAGTTCAGCCGACCCCACCGTGATGCTGTACGTGGAGTCGGACAACGTCGCAGCGGTGCGCACCTATGAGCGCTTGGGCTTCACCACCTATAGCGTCGACACCGCATACGCGGTCGTCCCGGCGGCCCACTGACCGCGGGTACGAGCGCCGGCGACCCGGATCGTTAATCTGGTCCTGGGTTACCCAGACGTTGCTGTGGCCGGCGGCGGCGCATAGTTTGGCCGTCGCCTGGCAACCTCACACAAGAATGGCCAGCGACACCCACGTGCGCCCGCAACGCATCAAGAAAGCGAGATCGGTGAGGCTCGACAGGCAGGGCAGGGCGCTGGCCGCCGCGGCGCTGGCGACGGCGCTCGGTGCCGGAGCGCTGACCGCCTGCGGTAGCGATGAGAACCGCCGCGGGGCCACCGCGCCCAGCGTCTCCGGCGTCACCGGAACGCCGGCGTGCGACGGAAAGAACAAGCTGACGGCGGAGGGCTCGACCGCCCAAGAGAACGCGATCACGGTGTTCAACCAGGTGTGGGGCCAGTACTGTCCGGGCAAGGCCCTGGCCTACAACCCGACCGGATCCGGCGCGGGCCGTGAGCAATTCATCGCCGGGCACGTCGACTTCGCGGGCGCGGATTCACCCTTGGTCGCCGACCAGATCGGCCCGGCCGCCAAACGCTGCGACGGGAATCCGGCGTGGGATCTGCCGCTGGTCTTCGGTCCGATCGGGATCGTCTACAACCTGCCCGGGAATCCGGGGCTGGTGATCAACAGTGACGCGCTGGCCAAGATCTTCACCGGCAGGATCACCAGCTGGAACGACCCGATCCTGGTGGCCCTCAACCCGGGCACGGCGCTGCCCGACACCAAGATCACGCCGATCTACCGGACCGACTCGTCGGGAACCACGGACAACGTTCAGAAGTATCTGACCGCGGCCGCGCCGCAGAGCTGGTCCAAAGGGGTCGGCACCGAATTCCAGGGCGGGGTCGGGGAGGGCGCCGCGAAGTCGGCCGGCGTCATCCAGGCGGTGCGGGCCACCCCGGGCGCCATCGGATACGTCGAGAAGGGCTTCGCCGACCAGGCCCGCATGCCCTACGCCAAAATCGCCACGCGCGGCGGCGTCATTCCGCTGACCAACGACACGGCGGGAAACGCCGTCAAGGCGGCCAAATTCCTCGCCGAGGGCCATGACCTGGTCCTTGACCTCAACGCCATGTACGGCTCCGAGGAGCCGGGTGTCTATCCGTTGCTGCTGGTCACCTACGAGATCGTTTGCTCGAAGGGCTACGACCCCCAGACCTCCGCGGCCATCAAATCGTTCCTTGCCATCGCCGCCAGTAGCGGGCAGGGCGAATTGGCGAGGGCCGGGTACGTGCCGCTGCCCGATAAGGTCAGGGAACGACTGGTTACGGCGATCGATGCGCTGCAGTAGCCAAGTGAATCGGGTTTCGAGGAGCGACAGCAGGACTGTGACGGGATCACAGTGACGGGGTTTTCCGGGGCGAATCCCAATGACGCGGGTTCGGGTGCGGTCGTCGCCGCGCCATTTCCGGAGTCGCAGGCTACGCCGATCAGCCCCTGGGGCGAGGGCCGGCCCCACGTGGGGGACCGGATTTTCCGGTGGCTGGCGCAGTCGTCGGGCGTGCTCATCATCGTGGTCATCGCCGCGATCGCGGCCTTTTTGCTCGGGCGCGCGATACCGGCGCTGCATCGCAATCGGGAGAACTTCTTCAGCTACGGCGGCACCTGGTCCACCACGGACACCTCGGCGATGCACTTCGGCATCGCCAGCCTGGTGCCGGTCACAGTGTTCGTGTCGCTGTTCGCGTTGATCCTGGCCATGCCGGTCGCGCTGGGCGTGGCCATCTTCATCACGCAGTACGCGCCGCGGCGGGTCGCCACCCCGCTGGCCTACTCGGTCGACCTGCTGGCCGCGGTCCCGTCGATCATCTACGGGGCGTGGGGTCTGTACGTGTTGGCGCCGCAGCTGCGTCCCGTCGCCACCTGGCTCAATCGCTCGCTGGGTTGGTGTTTTCTGTTCGCCAACGGCAACGCTTCGCCGGCCGGTGGCGGCACCATCTTCACCGGCGGCATCGTCCTGGCGGTGATGATCCTGCCGATCATCACCGCGGTCACGCGGGAGGTGTTCGTCCAGACGCCGCAAGACCAGATCGAGGCCGCGCTGGCGCTCGGTGCCACCCGTTGGGAGGTGGTCAAGACCGTCACGCTGCCGTTCGGCCGGTCGGGCTACGTCAGCGGCTCGATGCTGGGGCTGGGCCGCGCCCTGGGTGAGACGGTGGCGCTGCTGATCATCCTGCGCGGCACCCAGTCGGCGTTCGGCTGGTCGCTGTTCGACGGCGGCTCCACCTTCGCGACCAAGATCGCAGGCGCGGCGGCCGAATTCGACGACCGATACAAGGCCGGCGCGTACATCGCCGCGGGCCTGACCCTATTCGTGCTCACCTTCGTGGTCGACGCCCTGGCCCGGGGCGCCGTCGCCGGGGCGGCGCGAAAGGGGGCGCAATGACCTCGATGTTGGACCGCCCGCTCAAACCGCGGACCTTCTCGCCGGTCAGCCGGCGCCGCCGTATCGCGAATACCATTGCGACGCTTCTGGTGTCACTGTCGCTGCTGGTGGCCGTGACCCCGCTGGTGATGGTGTTGTGGTCGGTGGTCGCCAAGGGCCTCAAGACCATCGCGTCGACCACGTGGTGGTCGCACTCGCAAGCGGGGATGACGGCATTCGTGTCCGGTGGCGGCGCCTACCACGCGCTGGTCGGCACCGTGCTGCAGGGATTGGTATGCGCCGCCATCTCAGTCCCGCTCGGGCTGATGGTCGCGATCTATCTCGTGGAGTACGGCGGCGGAACCCCGCTGGGCAGATTGGCCTCGTTCATGGTGGACATCCTGAGCGGTGTGCCGTCAATCGTTGCCGCGCTGTTCATCTACGCGTTGTGCGTGGCGACACTGGGGCTGTCGCGGTCGGAGTTCGCGGTGTCGCTGGCGCTGGTCTTGTTGATGCTTCCGGTGATCGTGCGCGCCACCGAGGAGATGCTGCGGATCGTGCCGGTGGATCTCCGCGAGGCCAGTTACGCGCTGGGCATCACCAAGTGGAAAACCATTGCCCGGGTGGTCATCCCCACCGGGCTGTCGGGCATTGTCACCGGGATACTGCTGGCGATGGCCAGGGTGATGGGGGAGACGGCGCCGCTGCTGATCCTCGTGGGGTACGCGCAGTCGATGAACTTCGACATCTTCAGCGGGTTCATGGGGACACTGCCCGGGATGATGTTCAACCAGACGTCGGCCGGTGCGGGCCTGAACCCCATCCCCACGGATCGGTTGTGGGGCGCCGCATTAACCCTCATCCTGGTGATCGCCATCATCAATATCGCGGCCCGAGTGATAGCGAAATTCCTGGGCGCCAGGAAGTCATAGGCAGGAGCACTAAGTGGCCAAACGGTTGGACCTCAAGGGCGTCAACATCTATTACGGATCGTTTCACGCGGTCTCGGATGTGACGCTGTCGGTTCTGCCCCGCAGCGTGACCGCGTTCATCGGCCCCTCCGGGTGCGGCAAGACGACGGTGTTGCGCACGCTCAACCGCATGCACGAGGTGGTGCCCGGTGGACGGGTCGAGGGCAGCGTGCTGCTCGACGACGAAGACATCTACGGCGCCGGCGTCGATCCGGTCGGCGTGCGCCGTGCCATCGGGATGGTGTTCCAGCGGCCAAACCCGTTCCCCGCCATGTCGATTCGTGACAACGTTGTCGCCGGCCTGAGGCTGCAGGGGGTCCGCAATCGCAAGGTGCTCGATGAGACGGCCGAGTATTCGCTACGCGGGGCGAACCTGTGGGACGAGGTCAAGAACCGGTTGGACAGGCCAGGCGGCGGACTGTCCGGCGGCCAGCAGCAGCGCCTGTGCATCGCACGGGCCATCGCCGTGCAACCCGACGTGCTGCTGATGGACGAGCCGTGTTCGGCGCTGGACCCCATCTCGACGATGGCCATCGAAGAGCTGATCAGCGAGCTGAAGCAGGATTACACCATCGTCATCGTCACCCACAACATGCAGCAGGCGGCGCGGGTCAGTGACTACACTGCGTTCTTCAACCTGGAAGCGGTCGGAAAACCGGGGCGGCTGATCGAAGTCGACGACACCGAGAAGATCTTCTCCAACCCGAGCCAGAAGGCCACCGAGGACTACATCTCGGGCCGCTTCGGCTAGCCCGATCGTTACTGCGACGCGGATTTCGCTTCTTCCTCGGGCAGCCTGCCCGTCGCCTGGAAGATGACCCGCCGGGCCACCTCGACGGCGTGGTCGGCGAAGCGCTCGTAGAACCTGCCCAGCAACGTCACGTCGACGGCCGCGGCGACGCCGTGTTTCCATTCACGGTCCATCAGCACCGAGAACAGGTGCCGGTGCAGATCGTCCATGGCGTCGTCTTCTTCGCGGATCCGGGCGGCCTTCTCCGGGTCGCGGGACAGCACCACCTCTTGGGCGCTGTTGCCCAATTCGACTGCGATGCTGCCCATTTCGGCGAAGTAGCCGTTGACCTCCTCCGGTAGGGCGTGCTGGGGATGGCGACGACGGGCGATCTTGGCGACGTGCAGCGCCAGCGCGCCCATCCGGTCGATGTCCGCCACCATCTGAATGGCACTCACGATGGCCCTCAGGTCACCGGCGACCGGTGCCTGCAATGCCAGTAGTACGAAGGCGCTTTCCTCGGCGCGCGCGCTGAGCGCGGCGATGGCTTCGTGATCGGAGATGACTTGTTCGGCTAGCACCAAGTCGGCCTGCAGCAGAGCTTGGGTGGCCCGCTCCATGGCGATTCCTGCCAAGCCGCACATCTCGCCGAGGCGCTCGGACAACTCCGAGAGTTGCTCGTGGTAGGCGGTCCGCATATCAACAAGGGTACGGTCTCCCCGCCCCAAACGGACAGCGCAGCGCCGTCAAAAGCGGTTACTCGCAGGTGGTGTCGGCCGCGTTGGTGACGGTCAGGTCCTCGGGCAGCTTGGCCGGAGCATTGCTCGAGCCG
Organism: Mycobacterium colombiense; assembly: GCF_003284975.1. GTDB lineage: Bacteria > Actinomycetota > Actinomycetes > Mycobacteriales > Mycobacteriaceae > Mycobacterium > Mycobacterium europaeum_A. Next base: position 130,779 of record NZ_QMEU01000002.1, on the reverse strand, counting down.
CGTTCGATTTGCAGATTCATCGACGAGCCGCTGGGCGACGGAGTGCTGACCGACTTGAAGTCGGGGCCAAGCACCACCTGCACCACCTGTCCGTAGCCGGAGACCCGCTGCACCTTCGCGTTGGTCAACGAGGACGCGACGGTGGCGGCGGCCTCCTCGTTGCCGGGCGAGAACAGCACCGTCGTCGCGCTCACCGAACTCGGGTAATCGTCGGGTGACATCACGTTGAAGCCGTCCCGCTTGAGCTGGGTGGTCGCGGTGGCGGCCAGACCGCTCTGCGTGGTTGCGTTGGACACCCGCACCGTCACACCGCTGGGCGAGGTCGTGGTGATCAGCTCGTGTTGGGCCTCGGGCGCCGGCGCCGGCGACTTCTTGGTGGTGGGCGCCTTCGACGGCCCCTTCGTCGGGGACGCGCTCAGATTCTGTGCGTTCTGGTCGTTTTCTTCGGGCAGCGGATCGTCGTTGATGATGGCATCGAACAGTGCCCGCATGTCGGCCATCCGCGGTGGCTCGTCGCCGTTCTGGTCGGTGACACCGGTCGGGACGGTGACGAAGGTGACGTGCCCGGCCGCCATGCCCTGCAGCGACTGCCCGAGTTGGACCAGGTCCTTGGACTGGACGTTGTCGACGACGGTGTTGCCGATGATCATGTTGACCACGTTGTTGAGCTTGTTGAGGTCGAGCAGAGTCTCCGCGGAGATCAGCGACCGCAGCAGCGACGACACGAACAGCTGCTGGCGTTTGATGCGGCCGTAATCGCCGTTGACTTCGGTGGTGACCTGGCGGGCGCGCACGTAGTTCAACGCGGTCGAACCGTCGAGAACCTGCCGGCCACCGTGTTCGAGGACGGTGCCGAGCTCGTAGTCGTGCAGTGGGGTGCTCGAACAGACCTCGACGCCGCCCAGGGCATCGACCATTTTCGCGAAACCGGCGAAATCGACGGCGATGAAGTGGTTGATGCTCAAGCCGGACAGTTTCTGGATCTCCTTGACCAGGCACTTCGGGCCGCCGAAGGCGAAGGCGGAGTTCAGTTTGGTCTCGGTGTAGATCGTCTTTGGCCCGTAGGTCTTGGTCTTCGGGTCGTAGAGGGGCCCGTACTTGCCGGTGTCGGGATTCCACGCCTCGCACGGCATCGGGGTGATGGCCAGGTCGCGGGGGAACGACACGGCCACCACGCGTTTCCGGTTGGCCGGGATGTTGACCAGCATCACCGAGTCCGACCGCTCTCCGTCGGCGTCGTCGGTGGTGCCGGCGCCCATGTTGCCGTTGTCACCCGTGCGTGAGTCGAGGCCGACGATCAAGAAGTCCTCGTCGCCGTACTGTCCACCCGGGTCGCGGATGTCGCTGGAGTTCCGGTCGAGCGCGGCGACGTTGTTGAGCCGGGCGTTCTTCGACGCGCTCCATTGCCACGCCCCACCGGTCATGGCCAGCGCCAGCACGGCGGCCAGGGCCGCCGTCGACCGCGCCGCCAGCAACAGCGGACGGCGCCGCCTGGGCTCCGCGGTCTCGACGGAGTCGGGGGTCTCGTCGTCGTCCGCGCCGTCGTCGTTGGGGTAGTCGGCGGCCTCGAGGGCTCGAAGTTCGGCGACCGCGTCCAGGGAGTAGGCCAGGTCGTCGATCACCTGCGTTGTCTGCAGCTCGATCGGCAGGCCCGGCTCGTCCCCGGCCGGCTCGGGCTCGGGATCCTCGGGAGCGGCGCGGTGGTGAACGGGCCGGTCGGGGGCGCCGATCTTGGCGATCAGGTCCGCGACGCTGACGCCGCCCCTGGCGTGAGATCCACCCCGGTCGGTGTCGTCCACGGGCGCCTCGACGGGCTCGATGCCGGTGTCGGGCTGCCACCGGTGCAGGCTGTCGTCGGCCGGTGGTTGGAAGAATCGCTCCCAGGGGGCGGCGCCCAACGGCGCCGGGTCCGGCGCTATCGGGCGGGCGTGCGCCCCGCCCGGGCCATGCCGACCATTACGAGTGGCGTCGTTCTCGGCGTCACTCATGTCCTACCGGCCTCCGAAGCTCTGATGCAGACGTCAGCGTGTGCGTGCGTAGTGTCAGCGCAGCGCCGCATTGTGAGCGCTGCCGCTGGTGCCAACCATTTTTTGCTGCTCTCGTGCAGTGGCACGAACCCATCCGCTACCCGAGCGCATGCAACAAAGCCCACATGGTACTGAGTTATCGGTCCGGACGCGATCTCGAGTCGGTCGGCTCAGCCCCCGGAGTGCATGACGTCGGCGCCCGCCGGGACCGTGCAGTCGTCCGGGTCGGTCAGCCACCCTTCCGGCAGCACCACCCGCGCTGGTGAGCCCTGCCGGCCGCGCGGGCCCGTCGCCTCGTTCGGGAACGGCACCGTGCCGTCCAGCCGGTCGAGCAGACGGTCCAGCTCGTCGAGCGTCTTGACCATCGCCAGCGCCCGGCGCAGCTCGGAGCCGGCCGGGAAGCCGTGCAGGTACCAACCGATGTGCTTGCGGATGTCGCGCATGCCCTTGTCCTCGCCGAAGTGCGCGGCCAGCAGCTGGCCGTGCCGTCGCACGATGTCGGCGACCTCGCCCAGCGTGGGCGGCGTGGGCGGCGCGCTGCCGGTGAAGGCGGCCGACAGCTCGGCGAAAAGCCACGGCCGGCCCAGGCAGCCGCGGCCGATGACGACGCCGTCGCAGCCGGTGCTGGCCATCATCGTCAGCGCGTCGCTGGCGTCATAGATGTCGCCGTTGCCGAGCACCGGGATCGTCTGCACATGCTGTTTGAGCCGGGCGATCTCGTCCCAGTCGGCGGTCCCGGAGTAACGCTGCGCCGCCGTGCGGGCGTGCAGCGCGACGGCGGCCGCCCCTTCGGCTTCGGCGATGCGGCCGGCGTCGAGGTGCGTGTGGTGCTCGTCGTCGATGCCGATGCGGAACTTGACGGTCACCGGTATGGCGGTGCCCTCGGTGCCGCGCACCGCCGCGGCGACGATCTGCCCGAACAGTCGCCGCTTGTACGGCAGCGCCGATCCGCCGCCGCGCTTGGTCACCTTGGGCACCGGGCAGCCGAAATTCATGTCGATGTGATCTGCCAAGCCCTCATCGGCGATCATCTTGGCGGCGGCGTAGGTGGTGGCGGGGTCGACGGTGTAGAGCTGCAGCGACCGCGGCGACTCGTCGGGGGCGAACGTGGTCATGTGCAGCGTGGCGGGATGACGCTCGACAAGCGCACGCGCCGTAACCATTTCGCAGACATACAGCCCGCTGACGGTGCCGACCTTGGCAAGCTCTAGTTCGCGACACAGCGTTCGGAAAGCGACGTTTGTCACGCCCGCCATCGGAGCCAGGACCACCGGGCTGGCGAGCGCGATGGATCCGATGCGCACCGCTTGGTTACCGCCGGCTCATGGTCAGCGTGCCCGCGGTCTTGTGCAGCTCGAACGCGGTGGTCCGCTTGCCGGTGCGGGCTTCCCGCTCGAGCTGACGTTGCTTGGAAATCTCGAACTTCTCGCAGGTCGCCTCGAGTTCCTTGATCAGCAGCGCCAGATCGTCGCGCATGGCGGCCGCCTCGCCGGTGAAGTCCTCACGCTCGAAGATGCGCCATTTCTTCAGCACCGGCATGACCACGTCGTCGAGGTGGATGCGCGGGTCGTACACGCCGCCGACGGCGATGGCGACGGCCTTGCGGCGGAACTCGGGCACCTGGTAGCCGGGCATCTGGAAGTTGCGCAGCACCTTGTGCAGCGACCTCATCGCCTGGTTGGGTGCGGCGGCGAACCCGGCGTCGCTGACGTCCCGGTAGAAGATCATGTGCAGGTTCTCGTCGGCCGAGATCTTGGCCAGCAACTGATCGGCGATGGTCTCGTTGCAGGCCCTGCCGGTGTTGCGGTGCGAGATCCGGGTGGCCAGTTCCTGGAACGTCACGTAGATGACCGAGTCGAAGAGGCTCTCGGCAAACAGATCGGCGCGAACCTGGTGGTTCTGGCCGGGGCTGAAGCCGCGGTTCACGACCTCGATGCGCAGCTTCTCCAGTTCGACGGGGTCGACCGCGCGGGTCACCACCAGGTAGTCGCGCAGCGCGATACCGTGCCGGTTCTCCTCGGCGGTCCAGCGGTTGACCCACTGGCCCCATGCGTTGTCCAGGCCGAAGTTCATCGCGATCTCGCGGTGATAGGACGGCAGGTTGTCCTCCGTCATCAGGTTCTGCACCATCGCGATCTGGGCAACGTCTGACAACTTCGACTGACCGGGCTCCCAATCCTGCCCACCGAGCGCGTAGTAGTTCTTGCCGTCCGACCACGGGATGTAGTCGTGCGGGTTCCAGTTCTTGTGCATGCTCTCGTGCCGGTTCAGGTATTTTTCGACGAACGGCTCGAGCTCGTGCAGCAGCTGTAGGTTTGTCAGCTCCGCTGACATAGGTCCTCCAGTTATCTGTGTCGATGGGTAGCAGTCAATATATCTGTGTACTTCAGTAGCATCAAGTTCCTCCTCCGGCGCGCCAGGTGACGGTTTGATGCCGGTTTCGAGCGTCCGGTCGGTAGGTCTAGTTGTACGGCTTGCCGATGCGGCGGAAATGAAAACGCGTCACTGCGACTTGCCGAGCTCGCCGGACGGGACGTACGGCGCGGCGCTGGTGTAGAGCATGTTGATGCAGTAATCGATGAATTGCTTGCGGCTGGCACCCAGCTGCCCATGCAAGTAGGCGGTGAACAGGCTCGACAGCCCGCCTACCAGGCTGGTCGCGATCATCTTCTGCAGCACGGCGTCGCCGATGCGGGACAGCTTGCGCTGCAACAGGTCGATGAAATTGGGCATCCACTCCGCCCCGGAGCGGGTCAGCACCGGCTCGACCGCCGGCGCCAGCAACAGCACGCGTCCGCGGACGGGGTCGTCGACCATCAGCTCGACGAATCGCTCGACGGCCTCGCGCGGGGTCGTCGCCGAGGTCAACGTGTCCATCGCGCGCGTGCACACATCGTCGTAGACCGCGCGCACGAATTCGTCACGGTCGGCGAAGCTTTCGTAGAAGTAGCGCTCGGTCAGCGCGGCCGCGCGGCACACCGCGCGCACGGTCAGCGCCGGCCCACCGGGGCTGCCCAGCAACTGCACCCCGGCGCTGATCAGGTTGTCCCGGCGAAGCGCGAGACGGCTCTCCAAGGGGACGCCGGTCCAGCGCCCCCGTCGTTGACCCGTCTGCACATCGCTCCTAAGCTCTAAATTGACAACGGTTGTAGTCAGATTTTCACGATACCTACAGGGATCCAATAGTGACTCAAGATACGTCCGCATCGCGCCCTCTGACCAGCGACGTAGCGCGCAGCGACGGGACCGGTACCGCTGAGCAGTCGGTTTCGGGCGACGCGCCCGACGGGGTCGCGGGGGGCTGCCCGGTATCGCCGGCGGGATACGACGCGCCACCCGCACCGCTGGGACCCGATTCGCTGACCTGGCGGTACTTCGGCGACTGGCGGGGCATGCTGCAGGGTCCCTGGGCGGGATCGATGCAGAACATGCACCCGCAACTGGGCGCGGCGGTCATCGATCACTCCACGTTCTTCCGCGAGCGCTGGCCGCGCCTGCTGCGCTCGCTGTATCCCATTGGGGGCGTCGTCTTCGACGGGGACCGCGCTCCGGTCACCGGCGCCGAGGTCCGCGACTATCACACCGATATCAAGGGGGTCGACGAACAGGGCCGGCGCTACCACGCGTTGAACCCCGACGTCTTCTATTGGGCGCACTCCACGTTCTTCATGGGCACCATTCACGTCGCCGAGCGATTCTGCGGCGGAATCACCGAGGAGCAGAAGCGCCAGCTGTTCGACGAACACGTCGAGTGGTACCGCATGTACGGCATGAGCATGCGGCCGGTGCCGAAGTCGTGGGAGGAGTTCCAGGTCTATTGGGACCACATGTGCCGCAACGTGCTGGAGAGCAACTGGGCGGCGCGGGCCGTGCTCGATCTGACCGAGTTACCGAAACCCCCCTTCGCGCAATGGATTCCGGACGCGCTATGGGCGGCCCAGCGCAAACTGCTGGCGCCGTTTTTCGTCTGGGTGACGGTCGGCCTGTACGACCCGCCGGTGCGCGAGCTGATGGGTTACCGGTGGTCGGCCCGCGACGAATGGCTGCACCGGCGCTTCGGTGACCTCGTTCGCGGGGTGTTCGCCCTGGTGCCGAGCAGGTACCGCAAGCACCCGCGGGCGCGCGCCGGTCTGGACCGCGCCAGCGGGCGGATCCCCCTCGACACGCCGCTGGTGCAGACCCCGGCGCGCAATCTGCCGCCCGAGGACGAGCGCGGCAATCCCAAGCACTACTGCCCGATGGTCTCCTGAGCCGCTTGGGCGACGGACGCGCTACGCGTGGGCGTGACCGTGGACCTCTTCCAGGCCCGCCTGATGCACATGCGCGTGGGTGTGTTCGGTCCCGTCGGCGTGAGCGTGTGGGTGTTCGTGCTCGACGTGCTCGTGCTCGTGCGTGGTGTGCGCGTGGGCGTGCGTGACGTCGCCGTGCTGGTGTTCGTGCGCGTGCGGCGCGTCGTGGGTGTGCTGTTCGCTCATTACTGTTCCCTCCTTGGGTGAAATGCCTTGTGGCTGCCGCCCGGTCAGCGCGCGGCGCTGTGCCGCCGCTTTGGGGACGACTCGGCAACGGCCGTCAGCCCGCCGTCGCCGCGGTGGTGACCGGGAACCCCGGGGCCGGCGTGCTCGGCGTTGAACACCGCATCGATGACGAGTTGACGGACGTGGTCGTTTTCTAGGCTGTAGAAAATCGTCGTGCCCTCCCGGCGGGTGCGGACCAGCCGGGCCATCCGCAGCTTTGCGAGGTGCTGGGAAACCGACGGCGCCGGCTTGCCCACGTGCTCGGCTAGTTCGTTGACCGACATCTCGTGGTCGGTCAACGACCAGAGCACCTGCACGCGCGTGGCATCGGCGAGCATCCGGAAAACCTCGACGACCAGGCTGGCCTGGTCGTCCGGCAGCCGCCCTTTGCCATTATCTGCATGCATACGCAAATATTAGCGAAGCTCGGTCGGGCTGCCAAGGCGCGGTTCAACAGGACGGGACGACCGTCGCCCACCGCCGTCCGCCGTTGCGCTCGTTCCAGAACCGGTAGACCTCGACGGCGTCGTCGTTGGGCTCGTAGCGCATCGGCAAGCGGCGCCGGTCCCATGGCTTCGCGAATTCGTCGTAGAACGTGGACAATTCGAAATACTTTCGGTCGTCCAGGTAGTACTGCTCGTAGGTCTCACGGGTGGTCAGGAAAACCACTTCTCTGGGCGAGCAGTAGTACAGCGAGCCCAGGCACATCGGGCACGGGTGTGCGAGCACGTAGATGGTGGCATCGACGAGGTGCTCGGTGCCCATCTTCATGCAGGCCTCGCGGATGGCGAGGATTTCCGCATGCGCGGTGGGATCGTTGGTCTGGGCCACCTTGTTGGCGCTCTCGGCGAGCACGTCGCCGTCCTGGACGATCACCGTCGCGAAGGGGCGGCCCCCGTCTGCCACGTTTCGGCGGGCCAGGTCGATCGTCCGTTGTGCGAAATCGGTCACGGGCCCTCCTGAAACGGGAGCAGATAGCTCGCAGAGTAGTCCCGCACGGCGGAATCCGAGCCTGTGATACTAACTAGATTGTCTATCTTTTTCCGGACCCGGTATTGAAGGGGGCACCATGGCGCGCGCCGAACGTGATCGATGGGACCTGGCGACCAGTGTCGGGGCGACTGCGACCATGGTGGCCGCGCAGCGGGCCCTGTCCTCGGACGCGAAGTTGATCGACGACCCGTACGCCGCGCCGCTGGTGCGGGCGGTCGGCATCGACGTCTATGTCCGGTTGGTGAACGGCGAAATCGCGGCCGGCGGTAACACGGAGTTCGATCCGCAGCGAATGGCGCGGGGGATGGCCTGCCGGACCCGGTTCTACGACCAATTTTTTCTGGACGCCACCCGCGGCGGCATCGGGCAGGTGGTGATCCTCGCGTCGGGCCTCGATTCCCGGGCCTACCGGCTGCCCTGGCCAGCGGGCACCGTCGTCTACGAGGTCGACATGCCGGAGGTGATCGAGTTCAAGACCCTGACGCTGAGTGACCTGGGGGCCGAGCCGACGGCCGAGCGTCGCACCGTGGGCATCGATCTGCGCGACGATTGGGCCTCGGCCCTGCAGGCGGCCGGATTCGATCCGCAGGCGCCCTCGGCATGGAGCGCCGAGGGCCTGGTGGTCTACCTGCCCGACGACGCCCAGGACGCGCTGTTCGACAACATCACCCACCTGAGTGCCCCCGGCAGCCGCCTCGCCTTCGAATTCGTGCCTGACACTGCGGTTTTCGCCGACCCGCGGTGGCGCGCGCACCACGACCGGATGAGCGAACTCGGGTTCGAAATCGACTTCAACGATCTCGTGTACCACGGGCAGCGCAGCCACATCGTCGACCACCTGGGCCAGCGCGGCTGGCAGACCACGTCACAGACCGTCGCGGAGTTGCATGCGGCCAACGGATTTGTCTACGCCGACGACGACGTCGCCGCGGCCTTCGCCGATGTCACCTACAGCAGCGCGGTGCTCGGGCGATGAACGCGGTGCGCGCAGCGGTGCCGCGCGCTGTGGTGCCCCCACCAGGGCTCGAACCTGGGACCTGCGGATTAAAAGTCCGTAGCTCTACCAACTGAGCTATAGGGGCCGCGAAGATTCAGGATACTTGGACCGAAAACGAGGCTCGTTTGAGGATTGGGCACACCGTGACCTAAGCTGACGTGGCTCCCAACGAAACCACGTTGCGAGTACCCCGGAGTGATTCGGTTCTGGCCCCCATCGTCTAGTGGCCTAGGACGCCGCCCTTTCACGGCGGTAGCACGGGTTCGAATCCCGTTGGGGGTACGCGACGCGGTGACGCGGAGCAGCAGCAAGGCCCTGTGGCGCAGTTGGTTAGCGCGCCGCCCTGTCACGGCGGAGGTCGCGGGTTCGAGTCCCGTCAGGGTCGCCAAGCGCGGCGAGGCACTCGCTGCCTTCCGGCCAGGTAGCTCAGTCGGTACGAGCGTCCGCCTGAAAAGCGGAAGGTCGGCGGTTCGATCCCGCCCCTGGCCACCACAGATATGCGACTTGTCGATGTTGCGCGGCGTCAAACCACGTAGGGCGCAATCAGAGTGGTGGCACCCAACACCACCAGCCCGATCAGGAACGCCACGATCGTGAACCCCATCACCTGACGGACATTGAGTTTCGCGATCGCGAGCAGCGGCAGCAACCAGAACGGCTGGATCATGTTGGCTACCCCCTCGCCGACGGCGACCGCCATGGACATCAACCCGAGGTAGGCCGGCGAGGTCTGACCGAGTGCCCGCGCCGAATCCACCGCGATCGGGCCCTGCACGGCCCAGTGCCCGCCACCGGACGGCACGAACAGGCTGATGATCAACGAGCCGATGAAGGTCAGGAACGGCAGCGTGTACTGCGTCGTGCCACTCACCAGCCCGTGGGCGACCAGCGTCTGCAGGGGCACGGCCTTGCCGCCGGCGTGCGCGGGCGCATAGCCGAGCAGAGCAACCAGACCGCCGTAGAGCGGGTACTGCAGCAACAGCGGACCGGACACCTTGGCTGCGCCCGTGAAGGCCCGGATGAACCGGATCGGCGTGCGGTGCAGCAACGCACTGGTGATCGTGAACAACATGATCATCGACGAGATGTTCAGCGCAAAACCGCTGAGGCAGAAGTAGGCAACGCCCGCGGCGAACACGAGGACGTTGAGAATCCACTGGTTTTCCAGCCATTCGGCGAACGATCGCGTGCCCTCGGCCTTGCCCTCGTCCTCGGCCTCCGGGCCACCCTCCTCCTCGAACACCGCGGGATCGGGCGCCAGGCGCTGCGTTGGCTGCATGCGCCAGATCGCAAGCGCGAGCAGCGCCAGCACGGCGACCACCGACAGCCAGCTGTAGGGCTCGAAGATCGTCAGCCTGAGCGGCACCGTGGCCCCAGTCATCTTGTGAATCACGTTGATTGGGCTGCCGTCGTCCGTGTTCGCCAGCGCGATCGACGACGACAGTCCCTGCGTCCAGACGATGAAGCCCATGAACGCCGCCGCGATGAGGTAGCCAAAATGTGTGTCGGTGAAGCGCTTCGCGACCTGGCGGGCGATCAGCGCGCCCGCGACCAGCCCGAGCCCCCAGTTCAGCAGCGACAGCGCGGCGCTCACGCCGAAACAGAGCAGGGCGCCCTGCACCTGGTTGCGCGGCTTGCTCGCGATGTGGACGATTGCCCGTTTCAGCACCGGCGCCTCGGCGAGCGTGTAGCCGGTCACCAGGATGAGGACCATCTGGAAGGCGAAGGTGAAGATGTTCTGCGACCCCCACACGCCGCCGTACCACGCCCTGAGCATGCCGCCCGCCGAGGCGCCCGTGACCAAGAGCGCCACCAGCGCGGCGACGATGACGGTGAGGATGACCGCGAACAGGTAGGGGTCGGGCATCAGCCGCTCGACGTATCGGACACAGAGCGCGGTAAAAGCCTGGATGACGCCGCGTCGTCCGGGTCTGGGTTCTTCTTTTGACGCGGTTGGCCGTTCGGCCTCGGGCACCTCGGTTGCGGCCCTGGGTTCCTCGCTCGTCGTCATCGGCCTGCCCTCGCGTTCTCTGGCCAGCTCGCGTTCGACCGCGCGCATTGGCTGATCGTAATGGCGGAACCGATGAGGTCTGAACCTTACGGCAGATGTCGTGGCTATGAACTGTCCGTGGCCACCACGTTGCGATCCGGGGTGACGGCGTGCCCAGGCCGACGGCCGCCGGCCCTGCAGCTACTTGAGCATGCTGCCGGCGTCGACGGTGACGGGAAGCCCTGTGATGTAACGCGATTCGTCGGATGCCAGGAACAGCACGGCGTTGCTGATGTCCACCGGCTCGACCCACCCGACCGGCAGTACGTGCATGAACTGCGCGGCGACCTTGAGGTCGTCCGGGCCGGGGTTCTCCAGATCCGGCCGGAACAGCTTCATCGTCCCCTCGTTCATGAACATCGGCGTGTTCACGTTGGTCGGGTGAACGGAGTTCACCCGGATGAAGTGCTGGCCGAGTTCCACGGCGAAGGCTCGCATCAAGCCGACGACACCGTGTTTGGCTGCGATGTAGTGGCCGGTGTGCGGGTAGGCCTTCAGGCCGCCGACCGAGCTGGTCAGGATGATTGATCCGCCCTGGCCCTGCGAAATCAGGTACGGCACACCAGTTTTAACGGTCTTCCAGACGCCGGAGAGGTTGACGTCGATCATGTCTCGCCAGTCGTCTTCACTGGTCTTGTCCAGAGTCTGTCCGCCGTTGCCGATTCCGGCGTTCGCGCAGATGATGTCCAGCCGGCCGAGCTGTTCGACGCCGCTGTCCACCACCGCCTTCAGGGCGTCGTAGTCGCGCACGTCGACTTCGGCGGTCACGATGCGCCGGTCGAGGGCCTTGATCAGGTCGGCGGTCTCGGCCAGGTCGTCGGGCGTCGAGGGTGGGATCTCGCTGCTGCTGCTGATCGGTGTGCAGATGTCGACGGCGATGATGTCGGCGCCCTCCTGCGCCAGCCGCACCGCGTGGCTGCGGCCCTGGCCCCGAGCAGCGCCGGTGATCAACGCGACCTTGCCCTCAACTCTTCCGCCCATGACTGCACCTCACTGATCCGGGAGCCCGGGACGACGTGGCCCGGCGCGTACCTGTTCGTCGCCTTTTGGATTTTGTCGATCGATCAGGAAGGGTGGCACCATTTGGCCGCAGGGTCAACACTCGCGGATGCGACCGGGCGATTGGAGGTCACACCACGGAAGCGGTCGATGCCGTGTGGCGGAAGCGTCGGGCAATCCTAGGGAGTCGGCGCCGCCGGAGCTTTGAGCAAGCGCATCTGGCGTTCGACGAAGGCGCGTAACTCGTCGTGGCCTTGGGTGACGCCGACGGCGTTCTCATTGCACAGGCTGCGCGCCACCTGCGCGATCAGCATCGAAATCGCCACCGGGGGATATTCGTCGAGGTCGATCTGGTTGGCGCGCAGCACCATCGTCACAGCGGCCGTCTCGATGTCGCGGACCCGCTCGGCGTAGGCCTTGAGTTCGGCACCAATTGCCTTGCGGTGGTTGGCTAATGCCATGAACTCGGCGTTCAGCGTGGTGACCGCGGAGTCGCTGTTCATCACCCACAACGCTTGCAGTGGGTCGTCCTCGGTCAGCAGGGCCCGCATGCGCGTCAGTGCGGTGTCGGCACCGGCGCGCAGCACCTCGACGAATAGATCGTCCATCGTCGGGAAGTAGTAGTAGACCAGCGCCTGCTTGACGCCGGCCTCCGCCGCCACGCGCCGCGACGTCGCCGCGGCATAGCCCTCCTCGCGCATGATTCGGGCCGTGGCCTCGATCAGCTTGCCGCGCGCCCCCGCGTCGGCGCCCCTCCTGTTTTGGCGACTCGCCGCCGCGTTGGGCGCGGCCGATTTGCTTGACCGGCCCGGGCGATCCGTGGTAGGCATACCGCATCCTAACAATTTGGTCGATCGATCAGTTTCGAATGATCCGCAAGCACGAATCGGGAGGCAGCGGCCGATGACGACCGCACACCTGCGTGTCCGGGTGGATTCCCGGCTCTGTGAGGCCCACGCCCTGTGCGTGGAGATCGCCCCCGAGGTTTTCGACCTCGGCGACGATGTCGCAACCTGCGACGAGGAACCCGGTGAAGCGTTGCGCCACAGCGTCGAAGCCGCCGTGGCCGCCTGCCCGCGCCAGGCCATCAGCGTGGTCGCCGAGGACGCGTGACGCGCGGCATTTAGCCCGGAGAAGGAATTGAACTCATGACTGAACTCGCCGACGTCGATTACTTCACCGACGCCGACATCGCGCAAGACCCGTATGCCTACTGGGACTACCTGCGTGGCCAGGGGCCGGTGTTCCGCGAGCCCCACTACGGCGTCGTGGCCGTCACGGGGTACCAGGAGGTGCAGGCCGCCTTCAAAGACGTCGCATCGTTCTCCGCGGTCAACGCGATCGGCGGACCGTTCCCGCCGTTGCCGTTCACCCCGGAAGGGGACGACATCAGCGAACAGATCGAAGCGCATCGCCACGAATTCCCGATCTTCGAGCACATGGTGGTCATGGACCCGCCCGAGCACGAGAAGGCGCGCTCCCTGCTCGGCCGGCTGCTCACCCCGCGCCGGCTGCAGGAAAACAAGGACTACATCTGGCAATTGGCCGACCGGCAGTTCGACGAGTTCATCGCCAACGGTCAGTGCGAGTTCCTCGGCGAGTACGCGAAGCCGTTCGCGACGCTGGCGATCGCCGATCTGCTTGGGGTTCCCGACGAGGACCGTGCCGAGATTCGCCGCAATCTCGGGGCCGGTAACGCGCCGGGCGCCAGGGTGGGCGCGCTCGATCACGAACCCGTGGGCAGTAACCCGTTGCAGTACCTCGACGACTTGTTCAGTGCCTACATCGCCGACCGGCGGGAGCGCCCCCGCGAAGACGTGCTGACCGGCCTGGCGACCGCCACGTATCCCGACGGTTCGATCCCGCCGCTGTTAGAGGTCGTGCGGCCGGCCACCTTCCTGTTCGCGGCCGGCCAGGAGACCGTGACCAAGCTGCTGAGCGCGGCGGTACAGGTGCTCGGTGATCAGCCGGAGCTTCAGGCGCGGCTGCGTGCGGATCGGAGCCTGATCGGCTCGTTCATCGAAGAGGCGCTGCGTATGCAGAGCCCGACCAAGGTCGACTTCCGGCTGGCCCGCAAGACCACCACCCTGGGAGGAGTGCACATCCCGGCCGGCACGGTCCTCATGCTGTGCCTCGGCGCGGCCAACCGCGATCCACGAAAGTTCGACAGTCCCAATGAGTTTCAGGTCGACCGGAAGAATGTCCGCGAGCACATCGCCTTCGGTCGCGGGATCCACACCTGCGCGGGCGCACCGCTTGCGCGGGTGGAAGGCCAGATCACCATCAACCGGTTTCTGGACCGCACAAGCGACTTCAGGATCAGCGAGGCCAAGCACGGCCCGCGCGCCAACCGGCAGTACCACTACGAGTCGACGTTCTTGCTGCGCGGGCTCAAGGAGTTGCACATCGAGTTCACCAGGGCTGACTGACGCCGGGTATCGCCTAGTAGCCGGAGGAACGTCCGCATTGCTGTTGCGCGGCGCGCAGGATGGCCTCCGCGAGTATGAAGGCGGGCTTGCCGCGGTCAGCACCCTCGACGGGCAGGTCTGCGGCGCGCCGCAGCACCATGAGGGCCAAGTCGCTGTGCGTGGCGTAGGAGACGATAAGCAGGTTGGCGCAAGCATGCGCCCCCTGCACCGTCATCACGTGCTGGCGTTTGCCCTCCCATCCCGGCCAGTTGAAATCAGGCGGTCGTTGCAGCGATGACCAGTTCACGTTGATGGAGGTGACATCGCCGAGCAGAGGCGTCAGGACCGCAACGAGCTCGGGCAATTCATTGGTGATGCGATCCGCACGCGGCCACCACGCGCCGTCGATATCCCGGCCGAGTTCGCGAGCCACCGAGAGCCGGATGGGAGTGGATTGGCGCCGGGTCCTGACCGCGAAGCTCATCGGAGGTACCACGGGCGGCGGGGCGCACACCTGGTCGCGGCGGCGCCGCCGTCCGCAAAGGTAATCGGGTTCTTGTGTCGGGTAATGGCCGGGGTGGTATGACCCATGGGCGGTTCCTTCGCGCTCGGCGTCGTCGGGCCTACGGACGCGGGACCGACGGAGGAATCACATTGCCCGTGGGTGTCACCCGCGCGATTGCGTAGAAGACCACCGCTGACAACGAACGGCTCACTTTCGACGCTACGCCATCCATGGCTCACCCAGACAATCGGGTGACCGGCGACAGCACGCAAACACGACATGGCTTGGCCGGCCAACTCTGGGGAATTCGCCCGGCAAATGGACTTTGTCATTTCCGCCGGAAGGAAATCCCTTGCGGTGCAAGGTATGAGAAAACAGTGTGTGCCATCCGCCCCGGTAGGGCGGGATGACGGGTAGGCTGTTAGCAACTGCGAGGATGGATTACATGGCTATAGAGAACTGGTGCGACGCGGTCGAGATCCACCCATCGCAGATCCGGGTCGGTGACGTCATCGGCACGCGGCGCCCCACCGAATTGCGGCTGACGGTCAAGATGATCAGTGCTCCGCAGAGTGGTCCGGGGCAGTGGACATTTTTCAGCCGAGACGACAACGGTCAACAGCGGACCAGTACGTTCGGAGAAGGCGAATTGGTCCGCAGGTACGCCAAAGCATCCTGACGTCCACGCACCCCACCGCCGATCAGCGACATTGAGTTGTAGAGCCGTCGGTGTCGGGCCGATCGGAAAACGTCGGGTGCTCCACCGGTTTCGCGGAGCTTTCGCCCGAAGCGACATACTTCGGTGCCTCGGGGTGGGAAAACAGGTTCGACTGGTCCATGGGCTGTCCTTCCAAACGAAAAGTTCGGCCGATACGCGCTGTTACTTGGCGTCGGACGACGATCGAATCGCACGGCGACCTCATTCGTGGTTCGTTCGCGATTCGCGCTGACCGCAAGAACGCGGTTCCTCTCCACTGTACAGGCAACCGGCGCGGTACCTGCCGTGTCCAGGTGAAATGCGGCCTGGGTGCGCCGCTTCCGCCGGTCACGGGGCGCCATCTTCGGGGTCGATTGGCAGATGAATTAGCAAGCGCCACAACTGGTTTAAAAATAGTGCAGGTTCGTGCTACCCTGGAGACGCATGGATGTGTTTGGTACATCCGCATTTGATGAGGGAAGTAAGTAATGGCACAGGGAACTGTGAAATGGTTCAACGGTGAAAAGGGCTTCGGCTTCATCACCCCTGACGACGGCACGAAGGACCTCTTCGTCCACTACTCCGAGATCCAGGGCAACGGCTATCGCTCGCTCGACGAAAACCAGCGTGTTCAGTTCGAGGTGGAGCAAGGAGCCAAAGGACCCCAGGCGGTAGGAGTCAGTAGCGTCTGAAATTCACATACGTCACGGTGGGCTGGTGCGAATACTTCGTACCAGCCCACTGGTTTTCTTGACGCCTGGACGCAGGTAGCAACGACACCTGGCGCCTCACCCGATCCGGGCCGGCCAACCGGGATAATGACCGCATGCGTCTCGCCTGGGTGCTGCGATCGACCATTGCGGTGTCGCTGGTCTGGGTGGGCGCGGCAGTAACGCCCCAGGCCTCGGGCGATCCCGATATCCCGCCGGTCAGCGACGCCGCGCGAGCGGCCGGCTTCGTGGACATCCGCAGCGTCGTTCCCGACGCGGTGCTCGATCTGCGCTACACGACGACGAACAATTTCACCCACACCCAGCTGTATCCCTCCGACGCCAGATGCCTTGTGCACCAATCGATGGCCCCCGGCCTTGCCGCCGCGGCCGGCGCCCTGCGCCCGCAGGGCCACCTGCTGGTGTTCTGGGACTGCTATCGCCCGCACGAGGTTCAGGTCAAGATGTTCCACCTGGTTCCCAACCCCGCGTGGGTGGCACGCCCGGGTGCGTACGCGCACAGTCACGAGTCGGGGCGCTCGGTCGACGTGACGTTCACGACGACTCAGCAGCCATGCTCGTCCGGACTGCATGCCGGCGGCCTCTGCCTGGCCGACATGGGCACCGACTTCGACGACTTCACCTCTCGGGCAACCGCTTTCAATACCCAAGGCATCAGTGCCGACGCAGTGGCGAACCGGGCCGCGCTACGGAACGCCATGAACTTCGGCGGGTTGAAGGTGTATTCGGGGGAGTGGTGGCATTTCGACGGCGCGGGCGCCGGTGTCGACCAACCGATTCTCGACGTGCCCGTCGACTGATATGTCTCGCTATCTGAGACATAAATTTCATATTATGGAGTGGGCGCGTAGCCTTCCGGGTGAGCCACGCAGGCAAGGAAGACCACCATGGACGACCAACACCGAGCGACCTACACGCACGGGCACCACGAGTCGGTGCTGCGCTCCCACCAGCGGCGCACCGCCGAGGACTCCGCGGCCTACCTGCTGGCGCACCTGAAACCGGGGCTGTCCGTGCTCGACGTCGGTTGCGGACCCGGCACCATCACCGCCGACCTGGCCGCGCGCGTCGCGCCCGGTCCGGTCACCGCCGTCGATCAGGCCCCCGATGTGCTCGGCGTTGCCCGCGCCGAGGTCGAGCAACGGAAGCTGTCCAACGTCTCCTTTGCGACCGCCGACGTGCACAAGCTCGACTTTCCCGACGGCACTTTCGAGGTCGTCCACGCGCATCAGGTGCTCCAGCACGTCGCCGATCCGGTGGTGGCGCTGCGAGAGATGCGACGGGTGTGCGCGCCGGGCGGCATCGTGGCGGCCCGGGATGCCGACTACTCGGGCTTCGTCTGGTATCCCGAGCTGCCAGCGCTCGACCTGTGGCGCGACCTCTACCAGCGCGTCGCGCGCGCCAACCGTGGCGAACCGGACGCGGGGCGGCGCCTGCTGTCGTGGGCGCAGCAGGCGGGATTCACCGACATCACGCCCACCGGCAGCCTGTGGTGCTATGCCACGCCCGCGACGCGCGACTGGTGGGGCGCAATGTGGGCCGACCGAATCCTGCACTCCACCGTGGCCCGCGACCTGGTACGCCTCGAGCTGGCCACCCCTGCGCAGCTCGAAGAGATCTCCGCCGCGTGGCGCGAATGGGCCGCCGCCCAGGACGGTTGGATCGCCATACCGCACGGCGAAATCCTTTGCCGCGCGTAGGACTCAGTCGAGGAACAGGTCCGGAATCGGTTGGTCGCCACCGCCGTAGCGGGAGAGGTCCGCGACTCCGGCGGAGTGCAGAACATCGGCGTCGATGTAGCAGTTGCCGGTGGCTTCCCGGCTGGGGCGCGAGACGATCTCGACGGCCGCGTCGGCCATGATCTCCGGGCTGCGCGACGACTCGGCCAGCTTGTCTCCGTCGGCCATGTTCGCCACCGCGGCGGTCGCGATATAGGTTTGCGGCCAAAGGCAATTCACGCTGATCCCAGCTTTCCCAGGTTGGAAGGCGAATTCCGCAGCCCAGCCCAGCGACAGCAGCGTCATCCCATACTTGGACAGCGTGTAAGCGGGGTGGGCCCCCAGCCAGCGCGGGTTCATGTTCACCGCGGCGAGATGGTCAGCACGTGCGGGTTGGCCGATTTCTCCAGGTGCGGCACGCACGCCTTGGTCAGCAGGAAGGTGCCCCGCAGGTTGATCTCCTGCATCAGGTCGTACTTCTTGGCCGACAAAACGGCGGTCGGTTCCACCGCGATGGCGCTGGCGTTGTTGACACAGACGTCGACGCCGCCGAATCGCTGCACCGCCGCATCGACCACCCGTTGCACGTCCTCTTCGCGGCGGACGTCGCCGACGACGGCCAGCGCCTTGCCGCCGGCGGCCTCGACCTCGGCGGCGGCCGTGTGGACGGTGCCGGGCAGGCGGGGATGCGGTGTATCGGTCTTGGCCAGCAGCACCACGTTGGCGCCCTGCCGGGCCGCACCGATCCCGATCGCCAGCCCGATTCCGCGGCTGCCGCCGGAGATGACGACGGTGCGATCGACGAGCGAACCGTTGGGCATGGAGCCTCCTTTTACCTGGTCAACCGTATGGTATTGGCATTCTCTTTTTTTGCAAGTACGTTATTCACCGATGGATAATACGGCCCACACTCCGTCTGGCATCCCGCTGCAGCCCGTCTATGGGCCGGGGGACGTACACGCGGAGCCTCCGCAGCCGGGGGAGTTCCCCTTCACCCGGGGTAACTTCGCGTCCGGCTACCGCGGCAAGCTCTGGACCTTCCGGCAGTACTCCGGCTTCGGCACCGCCGAGGAATCCAACCGTCGCTACCGCTACCTGCTGGAGCAGGGCGGAACCGGGTTATCGGTGGCGCTCGACCTGCCCACCCAGTGTGGGTACGACTCGGACGACCCGGAGTTCGGCGAGGAGGTCGGCCGCGTCGGCGTCGCGGTGGACACCCTGGCCGACTTCGAGATCCTGTTCGACGGCATCCCGCTGGACAAGCTCAGCACGAGCATGACGATCAACGGAACCGCGGCGATCCTGCTGGCGTTCTACGTCGCCGCCGCCGAGAAGAAAGGAATCCCGCGGGCCAAGCTCACCGGCACCATCCAGAACGACATCCTCAAGGAGTACGCCTCGCGCGGTACCTGGATCTGGCCGCCGGAGCCGTCCCTGCGGTTGATCGCCGACACCATCGAGTTCTGCGCGGCCGAAGTTCCGCGGTTCAACGCGATTTCGGTGGCGGGGGCGCATTTCCGCGATGCCGGGGCCAACGCGGTGCAGGAAATGGCGTTCACCCTGGCCGACGGGGTGACCTATTGCGACACCGTGGTCGAGCGCGGCCGCATGACGATCGACCAGTTCGCGCCGCAGATCTCGTTCTTCTTCTACACCCACGGCGACTTCTTCGAGGAGATCGCCAAATACCGTGCGGGGCGGCGACGTTGGGCGACGATCGTGCAGGAGCGCTACGGGGCGAAAACGGCCAAGGCGGCGATGTTCCGCTTCGGTTGCGTCTGTGGTGGCGCCTCGCTGTACGCGCCGCAGGCCCACAACAACATCGTCCGGGTCGCCTACGAGGCGATGGCCGCGGTGCTGGGCGGTGTCCAGTCGATGTTCACCGCGGCCTGGGACGAGCCGTTCGCCCTGCCCACCGAGGAAACCACGACCCTGGCGCTGCGCACCCAGCAGATCCTGGCGCACGAGACCGGGGTGGCCAGCGTCGCCGACCCGCTCGGCGGCTCCTACTTCGTCGAGGCGCTGACCGATGCCACCGAGGAGCGCATCATCGAGATCATGTCCGACCTCGAGCGGCACGGCGGGATGGTCCAGGCCATCGAGGACGGTTACCTGCAGGGCCTGATCGCCGACGAGGCGTTCAAGCTCCACCAGGACGTCGAAGCCGGCACCCGGCCGGTCGTCGGGGTCAACCGGTTCGCGACCGAGGAGCCCGAGCACGACGTGGTCACCTACGAACTCGACGCGGAGGGCCGCGACCTGCAACTCAAGCGGCTGTCCAAAGTCAAGACCGAAAGGGATTCGGCCGCAGTGGAATCCACGTTGGCCGCGCTGTCGTGGTCGGCCGAGGGAGACGACAACCTGATGCACAAGCTGATCGATTGCGCCAACGCCTACTGCACGGTCGGGGAAATGGTGTCCGCGCTCAAGGCGGTCTGGGGCGAATTCCAGCAACCGGTGGTGTTTTAGATGACGGCCCGCATTCTCGTCGCCAAACCCGGCCTGGACGGGCACGACCGCGGCGCCAAGATCGTCGCCCGCACCCTGCGTGACGCCGGTTTCGAGGTCATCTACACCGGCATCCGGCAGCGCATCGAAGACATCGCGTCCATCGCCGTCCAGGAGGACGTCGCCGTCGTCGGCCTGAGCATCCTGTCGGGCGCGCACCTGGCGCTGACCGCCCGCACCATCGAAGCGCTGCGCGCCGCCGATGCGGCCGACATCGCAGTCGTCGTCGGCGGGACGATCCCGCATGCGGACGTACCCAAGCTGCTATCGGCCGGTGCGGCAGCGGTATTCCCCACCGGGACACCGCTGGAGAACCTGGTGCGCGAGATCCGCAAACTGACCGGCACGGCGGACATCGACTCAAACGAACCAGCCCTGGAGGAACCGTGCGCGTCGGAGTAATGATCGGCGCCGAGCGTGGCGATATGGCCCGCAAGGTGGACAGGCTGGCCTCCGACATCGAATGGGCCGAATCCGCGGGCCTGGACACGGCGTGGATGCCGCAGGTACCCACCGACTTCGACTGCCTGACCATGGTGTCGCTGATGGCCGCCCACAGCTCACGCATCGAGCTGGGCACCGCCGTGGTGCCGCTGCAGGCCCAGCACCCCATCGCCCTTGCCCGCCAAGCGCTCTCGACACACGCAGTGGCCGACGGCCGGCTCGCCCTGGGTGTCGGGCCGTCGCACCACTGGATCGTCCGCGACATGCTCGGCCTACCGTACGAGAAGCCGGCCGCCTACACCCGCGACTACCTGCAGGTGCTCAACGCCGCCATCACCGGACCGGGAGACGTTGACGTCGAGAACGATTCGTTCACCGTGCACAACCCGCTGGCGATCGGGGCCGACACCCCGATGCCGGTGCTCGTCGCCGCGCTGGGGCCGGTGATGCTCCAGATCGCCGGTGAGCTCGCCGACGGCACCGTGCTGTGGATGGCCGACGAGCGCGCCATCGGTGACCACATCGCGCCGAAGATCACCAAGGCCGCCGCCGATGCCGGGCGTCCCGCGCCGCGCATCATCGCGGGCATCCCGGTATGCCTTTGCGAGCCTTCGCGAGTCGATGAGGCCAAGGAGCGGGCCAACCGCATCCTGGGCGAGGCGGAGGTGTCGCCCAACTATCAGCGCCTGCTGGACCGCGGCGACGCCCGCGACGTCGGCGACCTGTGCGCGGCCGGTGATGAGGAACTGATCCTGGGCCGGATGCGCCGGTTCGCCGACGCCGGCGTGACCGATCTGTCGGTGCGGCTGCTGCCGATCGGCGACAACCGTGACGAGCTGGTTGCCTCCAAGCGGCGCACCCGCGAGATGATCGCCTCACTCGCCGCGGAATTGCGTTGACCGCAAACAACTCCGGACCACTGGCGGGGGTCCGCATCCTCGAGGTCGGCACCATGCTGGCGGGGCCGTACGCCACCATGCTGCTCGCCGACCTCGGCGCCGACGTCACCAAGATCGAACCCGCCGGCGGCGAGATCTCCCGCAGCGTCGGCGCCACCTACTTCGCCAGCCTCAACCGCAACAAATCCAGCATCACGCTGGACCTCAATTCCGACGCGGGGCAGCAGCGGTTGGGTGAACTGGTCGCGGATTCGCACGCGCTGCTGGTGAACCTGAAACCCTCGGCCATCCGCCGGCTGGGCCTGACCTACGACTCGCTGCGCCGACACAACGAGAAGATCGTCTGCGTGGCGATCACCGGCTTCGGGCTGTACGGCGGCGACGACCCGGCGTTCGACTACGTGGTGCAGGCGGGCGTCGGCACCGCCGCCCTGACCGGCGACCCGGACGGCCCGCCGACGCTGCCCGGCTACTCGTCGGCGGACAACTCCACCGGAATGACCGCGGCCCTGGGGCTGTTGGCCAAGATCATCTCGGGCACCGGCGGCCAGGTGGATGTGTCGCTGCGCGACGTCATGCTGTCCCAGCTGAACTACCACGCGTCGGCCTATCTCAACGGCGGCGTCGAACCGCAGCGCCGCCCCTACGGCGCGCATTCGTATTATGTTCCGGCTCAGCTCTTTCCGACCGCCGACGGGTATCTGGCGCTATTCATCACCCACGACGGCTTCTGGAAGTCGTTCGCCGCGGAAGCGGGCATCGGCGGCTTCGAAACCATGGCCGAGCGAGTCGCGCGCCGCGACGAAGTGCTGGCCGTCGTCACGGCGATGCTCGCCACCGACAGCGCGATCGGCTGGGAGGGGCGACTGCGCCCGCTGGGGGTTCCCGCCGCCGCGGTCCGGAACCTGCCCGAAGCGCTCGAGGCCACGCCGGAAGTGATTGTCACAGCAGGCGAATTCCGCTTGGTGGGCAGCCCGATCCACGTCTCGGGATATGAACCCGAGTACCGTCCGCCGCCGGAGTTGGGCCAGTAGGCACCTCTGCCGGGCGTCGAATGTGAAACCAGATTTCCGGTCGGGCCCGAGCGTGAACTCAACTTCACGTTCGGCGTCAGACGCCCGGCCCGGTCAGGTGAGCCTCGGCCAGCTTCCGGAATGCCGTCACCAACCGCCCGCGATCCCCGGCCCGGGTCGCCAACACGACATGACTGGGCTCCACGTTTTCCAAAGGGACCGTGGTGATGTCGGGCCGCAGGCTGTTGACGTGGATGCCGGCCGTGATCGCGACGGCCTGCCCGGAGGCGATGAGCTCGAACTTGTCCTCGAGCGCATCGATGAACGGGCCGCCGGGTGCTCGGCGCCCATCGGGCCGGGGATCGATGCGCCAGAAGGCACTCCACGCCGGGTCCGAATGCCGCACCTGCGGCATCGGTTCGTCGGCGATGTCATCGAGGGTGACTGATTTCCGCCCCGCCAGGCGATGGTCGATGGGTATCGCCAGCACCCGCGGTTCGTCGTACAGGATCGTCACGTGCAGCCCTTCGGTCGGAAACGGCAGCCGGGTGACCACCGCATCCACCCGATGGCCGAGCAACGCGTCGAGCGCCTGGTCCCAATCCAGATGTGTGACCTGAACATCGGCCTCGGGATGCTCGCGGCGCATCTCTCGAACCGCGGGGGTGACGATCATGCCCATCGTGTACCCGATGGTGATCCGGCTCGGCTGCGCGGCCGCTCGCGCCTGCGCGGTGGCTTGGGCGGCTGATCGCAGTAGCGCCTTGGCCCGGGGCAGGAACACGTCGCCCGCCTCCGTGAGGCGGGTGCCCTGCGGGGTGCGGTCGAACAGGCGGACGCCGAGTTGTTGCTCGAGCCGGCGAATCTGGCGGCTCAACGACGGCTGCGCGACGCGCAGCGCCGACGCGGCCCGGCCAAAGTGCTTGTGCTCGGCGACGACGACGAAGTAACCCACCAGCCGCAGGTCGAGATCCACTACCGGCGATGCCGAGTCCGTCATGCGCTCAGTGTAATCGGCTCCCGTGGCCCGGCCTGCCCAGCAGAGCGCCATAACGTGCGGTGATGCCTGAATTGCATCGCGGCATGTGAAACAGGACTTGGACACCGCGCCCCGCGAGGCCATTGACTTGATGGCACACATCCCAGGGAACCAGAAGGGAATATTCATGCACGTTTTCGTCACGGGCGCGACCGGTCACATCGGCTCGGCCGTTGTCGCCGAACTCCTCGCAGCCGGGCATCAGGTCACCGGTCTGGCACGGTCGGATGCCGGCGCCGCCACCCTGCGGGCCGCGGGGGCGACACCCCGCCGCGGCGATCTCGACGACCTCGACGGCCTGCGTGCCGCCGCTGCAGCCTCCGACGGCGTCATCCACCTCGCTTTCAAGCACGACTTCGACGACTTCGCGGCAGCGGCCGAGACGGACCTGCGGGCCGTCCGCGCGATCGGGGGAGCGCTCGTGGGTTCCGATCGACCGTTCGTCAGCACGTCGGGGACACTGCTGCTCTCGCTGCTGGGCCAGGGCGGAACCGCCACCGAACAGGACACGGTGGCCGGCGGCCCGCGGGTTGACTCCGAAAACGCCGTGATCGCGCTCGCCGAGCGCGGGGTCCGGTCGTCGGTGGTCCGCCTTGCGCCCCTGGTGCACAGCGACCTGGATCACCATGGCTTCGCCCACCACCTCATCAACGTCGCCCGCGATACCGGAGTGTCCGGATACATCGGTGATGGCGCCAACCGGTGGCCCGGTGTGCACACGCTCGACGCCGCGCGCCTGTACCGGCTGGCACTCGAAAAGGCGCCGGCCGGAACGCGTCTGCACGGCGTCGCCGATGAGGGAGTGCCGTTTCGGGACATCGCCGCCGTCATCGGCCGTCACCTGAACGTGCCGACGTCCAGCATCGCCGCCGAAAATGCCGGTCACTTCGGCTTTCTCGCGCTCTTCGCATCGCTGGACAATCCGACGTCGAATGCCTTGACGCAAAAGATCCTCGACTGGCACCCGGAAGGACCGGGGTTGCTGGAGGACCTCGATGCCGGCCACTACTTCGGTGAATGAGGGGGAACCGTGGCTGAGACAGTGGTCGCTGCGGCCCGAAAGATGTTGGGGCCCGTGGGTGTCTGCCTGCCCGTCTCGTTCACCAGCACACCTTCGATCGACCTGTTGCGGGAAGCCGCGCGCCGCATGGAGGACGCCGGCTACGGCGCGGTCTGGACCAACGAGGTCATCGGCAAGGACGCCCTGGTGCAACTCGCCATACTATTGGCCGGCACCGAGCGAGTGGCCTTCGGCACGTGTATCGCCAATGTCTGGGCCCGGCCGGCCCAGACCATGCACGCCGCGACGGCCCAACTCGCCCAGGCTTATCCGGGCCGAATCGTGCTCGGGTTAGGCGTCGGCTACCCGGAGCAGGCGGCCAGCGTCGGCCGCGACTACGGCAGCCCGGTGACCACCATGCGTGACTATCTGCAGGCGATGGACGATCCCACGTGGCCGCCGGCGCCGGAGGCGGCTTATGCGCGGATCGTCGCCGCCAACGGCCCGAAAATGCTTGCGCTGGCCGGTGAGATCGCCGACGGGGCATTTCCCGCCGGGTTGCCTGCCGAGTTCACCGCCCAGGCTCGACAGTCGCTCGGACCCGACAAACTCCTGGTTGTTGGCCTATCCGTGGCGCGCGGCATCCAGGCCGCGCGCGACGCGGTGGGGGCCAGACTGGCAGTGCCGCCCTATGCGGCGAGACTGGTGGAGCTGGGCTACTCGGTCAGAGACATCGACGAGGTGAGCGATCGGCTGGTCAATGCGCTTGTCGCGCACGGCGATCCGGCGGGTGTCGCGGCCAAGGCGGGCGAGCATCTGGCCGCGGGCGCGGATCACGTGGTGCTGCTTGCGCCCATTGGCGGTGAAATCGGCGCAGGCATTGACCAATTCGACGAGTTGGCTCCGGTGCTGCACGCGCTCGGGTGCGTCACCTGATGCGCCCTGGTGTCCGAAAGGCGACCCGCCGCCGGGCTGACCCCCCGCGCCACGTCAGCTAGGCGAGCTGCTTCTCCGCGTACAGGCGCGCCCACTCGGCACGCGACCGGATCGACACGTCCACGTCACTTCCCTTGGCGCGCAGGGCCTGCACGGTGGCCTGCTCACGGGGGGTCCGGGCGAACGGATCCCAGCCGAAGAACCGGCAGGCGTTGCCCCAGGTGATCTTGTTGATGTCGGCGTCGTCGGCGCCGGCGGCGTTGAGCTCGGCCAGCACCTGCTCGGGCGCGTCCGGCCAGAAGCAGTCCGAGTGCGGGTAGTCGCACTCCCAGGCGATGATGTCGATGCCGATCTCGTGGCGCAGCTTCAGTGACGTCTTGTCGGTGACATAGCAGGCCAGCGAGTGTTCACGGAAGACGTCGCTGGGCAGCTTGTCGCCGAAGTCACGGCGCAGCCATTTCTGGTTGGTGTAGTGACGGTCGCTGCGGTCCAGATAGAACGGGATCCAGCCGATACCGCCTTCGGAGAAGGCGAATTTCAGGTCGGGATAGTTACGCATGGCCGGGCCCCACAGCAGGTCTTGGGCGCACATCGCCGAGACCTGGGTGGCGAGAATGATCAGGTTGTCGATCGGCGCATTCGGTGCCATGCTGATCGCCCCGAAACCGGTGCCGATGTGCAGGCACATCACCACGTTCTCCTCGGACAGCGTGCGGAACACCGGACCCCAGTAGTCCTCGTCGTGGTAGCTCGGAAGTCCTTCCAGGTGCGGCAATTCCGGCATCGTGACCGCGCGGCAACCCTTCGCGGCGACGCGGCGGATCTCGGCGCACATGCCCTCGGGAGTCCAGGTCGGCAGGATCGCGATCGGGATGAAGCGGTCCGGATAGGAGCCGGCCCATTCGTCGATGTGCCAGTCGTTGTACGCCGACACCATCACCAGCGTGACGTCCTCGCGGGTCATGTTGAGGTGGCGGGCCGAAAAGCCGGTGAACGTCGGGAAGCACATCGACGCGAGGATGCCGTTGCGGTTCATGTCGCGGACGCGTTCGTGGACGTCATAGACGCCGGGGCGCATCTCGGCGAAGCCGGCGGGATCGCGGCCCCACTCCTCGGCCGGCCACGACACCACGGCGTTCAGACCGCTGACGCCCTGCGGCCTGCCCTGGTACATCCACTGGTCGACGCCCTTGTCGTCGGTGACGACGACGGGTGCCTCTTCCTTGTACTTGGTGGGCACGTGCCGCAGGAACATGTCGGGCGGTTCGACCACGTGGTCGTCGATGCTCACCAAGATCAGGTCGTCGACCTTCATCAAGCAGTCCTCTCTGGCACAGCGATTCGAGCCGAAGTCGGCTAGCCGCTGTGCTCTGTGGTGGTCTCGAGTAGTCGGGGAATCGGCGCCGGGTCGAGCTGCAGGGCGTCCGACATGTGCAGCTGCCCGGCGTTGACGATCATGTTGTCCAGAATCGCCTGCAGATCGTCGCCCTCGATCTCGTAGATCGCGACGTAGGGTCCGTCGCCGTCGACGGGCCGCAGCCGGCGCGCGGAGACGAAGCCGTCCAGGGCCATCAGCTCACCGAGGTGCACCTCGTCGTACCAGGTGTTGTATTCCTGTTCGCGTTCGGGCGAGCTGGGTTGGCTCTCCACGAGGATGATGCCCTTGGCCATCGTCGCCACCTCTCTGGCTGCTACTCGTAGCGCACCGTGACCGAGTCCGTGTCCGGAACGCCCTGGCACGTCAGAATGTAGCCCTCGGCGACCTCGTCCTCCTCGAGAGCGTCGTTGACCCGCATGGTGGCGTGGCCCTCTTCGAGCTTGGCCATGCAGGTACCGCAGTTGCCGGCCTCGCAGCTGAACGGCGGCTCCAGCCCGGCCCGACGCGCCGTCTCGAGCAGCGTCTCGCCCGGGACGATGGGCACCGAGACCTTTTTGCGGTCGAGGTGAATCGTCACCGTCCCGGCACCGGAGCCGTTTGTTGCCGGATCTGTCACCCCTGGGGTCTCCTTGATGATCCGGGTGACCGTCACTGAGACCGCCCCCTCTCCCGTATTTGCATTCTTCAGTATAGAGAATACTATTCTCACGAAGCGATAGCATCTTCTCAAGACTGTATGGATGTCGGGTCAGCCCGGTCTGTCAGGGAGGACGGGACGTGACCGAGCCGGCGGCGCTCGTGTTCGAGGAACGGCGATTCAGCGCGCCCGAACTCGACGCGTTGGCCGACGGATGGGCCGCGACCCTGGCAAAGGGCGGTGTCGCCGCGGGCCAACGCGTCGCCGTGATGGCCTCCAACCGGCCGGAATTTCTCGCCGTGGTGCTCGCGATCTGGCGGCTGGCCGCCGCGGCGGTACTCATCAGCCCCGCGTGGAAGCGCGACGAGGTCGACCATGCGCTCGCGCTGACCGAGCCCGCGCATGCCGTCGGGGACCACCCGGTGCTGGCCGGCCTGATGCCGATGCTGCACCTCGACGAGCCGGCCGCGCCCGCGGAGCCGATGGCCTGCTCACCGCCACCCGGGGCCGACGCGGCGCTGGTGTTCAGCTCCGGCACCACCGGCCTGCCCAAGGCCGTCCGGCACACCCACGCCTCGCTGGACGAAGCGGTGCGGCACTGGCGCCAAGCGCTGCAACTGACCCACCGCGACCGGATCCAGGTCGCGACGCCGCCCTCGCACATCCTCGGGCTGCTGAACCTGCTGACCGCGCTGAAGGCCGGCGCCGGTGTGCGCCTGCATCCCCGGTTCGACATCGAGCGGGTGTTGCAGCACATCGAAAGTGACCGCATCACAGTGGAAATGGCCGTCGCTCCCATCGCGCTGGCCTTCGCTTCACATCCCGCCCTCGAGTCCTATGACCTGTCCTCGCTGCGCTACATCATGTGGGGGGCCACGCCGGTCAATACCCACGTCGCGGAGACGGTGACCCGGCGCACCGGTGTGGGTTGGCTTCCGGCCTACGGGACCACCGAATTGCCGGTCGTGGCGTGCAATCCGATCGAGGATCCGCGCCTGGACACCGTCGGACGGGCGGTGCCCGGTGTGGACCTACGAATCGTCTCACTGGAAACCGGCGAGCCGGTCGGCCCCGGTGAGGTCGGGGAGATCCAGGCCCGGGCGGCGTCGCTCATGGCCGGCTACCTGCCGGCGGACGCCACCCGAGAGGCGATCCGTGACGGGTGGTACCGCACCGGAGATGTCGGCTGGCTCGACGCCGGCGGGTGGCTGCGGATCACCGACCGCCTCAAAGAGATGATCAAAGTGCGCGGCTTTCAGGTCGCCCCCGCTGAAATCGAGACGGTGTTGCACAGTCATCCGGCCGTCAAAGACTGTGCGGTGTTCGGGATTCCGGACGGCCTCAACGGCGAAGCCGTCGTCGCCGCGGTCGCGACGTCCGCGCCGGTCGATGCGACAGACCTGACCGCCATGGTGGACGAGAAACTGGCGTCCTATAAACATCTGAGCCGAGTGGTGTTCGTTCCCGACATTCCCCGCCTGCCTTCGGGCAAGGTGCTGCGCCGAGTTCTGAAGGAGCGTTATGGATGTACGTCTGACAGCTGAACAACAGCAATTACGCGACGCGGCAGCCAAACTGGCCGACGACCTCGGGCCTGCCGTGGTGCAGGATCTCGACGACCAAACGCGAATCACTCGTCTGGACAAGCAGATCGAGAACACCGGCTGGCGGTCGTTGCGTTCCGACGGGGCCTCCGGCGTGGAGGTCGCCATCGTGGCCGAGGAATTCGGCCGGCGGCTGGTTGACACCCCCTTCCTCGGCCCGGTGCTGGCCGACGATCTGGGCCGCCACGCCGGTGCGGACGTGTCCGCGGCCACCGTCGCCTTCGGCGATCGCGTGATCGACGCCCGCGGCGCGCGGCGCGCCCTATGGCTCTCGGAGGGCACCGTTCTCGCCGGTGATGTGCAAACCGCACCGGAGAGCGTCGATCTGACGCGGGCCGACGCGACGATCACGGGATCGCCGGAGACGCTGGCGGAAGTGTCCTCCGCCGTCGCCGAGCAGTGGCGGGCCCTCGCCTTGGTCGCCACCACGGCGGACCTGGTCGGCATCGCGAGGGGCGCCCACGCCGTCGCGTGTGACTACGCCAAAATTCGTGAACAGTACGGCAAGCAGATCGGCTCCTACCAAGCCATCGCCCACCTGCTGGCCGAAAGCCTTGCGCTGATCGAAGGTTCGGTGAGCGTGCTGCGGCATGCGGCGTGGGCGGTCGACGAATTGGCTCCCGCCGAAGCCATTCGGGCCGCCCAGATCGCCAAGGTCTACTGCGCGCGCGCCACCCGCACCGTCTGCGAGACAGCCATCCAGGTGCACGGCGGTATCGGCAACACCTGGGAATGCGTGGCGCATGTCTATCTGCGCCGCGGCCTCACTTCGACCGAGCTGTGGCCGGTTGCGTTGAAGGAGATCAATTTTGGACTTTCGTGACTCACCCGATGAAGCCGCCTTCCGGGAACGGCTGCGCACCTGGCTTGCCGCACACGCCAAGGAGTTCTCCGGCTCCGGCGACGAGTATTGGGCGCGCATGGCCGACTGGCACCGCGCCCTCTACGACAACGGCTTCTTCGGCCTGTCCTGGCCACGCGACTGGGGCGGTCAGGATCTGGCGCCCGTCTACGACGTCATCGTCGACGAGGAGCTGGTGCGGGCCGGCGCGCCGCCGCGCCCCAGCGTCGGCTATCTGGTGTACGGCATCGGTGAACACGCCAGCGACGACCTGCGAAAGCGATTCCTGCCCGGCATCATCAACGGCACCGAGCGCTGGTGCCAGGGCTTCAGCGAGCCGGGCGCCGGTTCGGATCTGGCGTCGCTGACCACCACCGCTCGCCTCGAGGGCGACACGTATGTGGTGAACGGGCACAAGATCTGGACCAGTTACTCCGACGTGGCCGATTGGTGCCTATTGCTGGCCCGCACCGACCCCGAGGCCAAGCGCCACCGCGGCCTGTCGGCGTTCGTCCTGGAGATGAAACAGCCCGGCGTGCAACAGCGTCCGCTGCAGATGATCAACGGGGTGACCAACGAATTCGGTCAGGTGTTCTTCGACGGTGCCAAGGTGCCGGCGGACCGGATGGTCGGGGCTCCCGGTGATGGCTGGGCGGTGGCCATGACCGTCGTCGGGCACGAACGCGAGCCCTCCACTCTCGGCTACGCGGCGCGCTACGGCAAGCTTGTCCGAGACTTGTTGTCCCGCAATGACGGCGAGGTGCCCGAAGAACTGGCCTGGGCCGCCGTCCAGTCGGATATGCTGACCCACCACGTGCGCCGGCGGCTGTCCGAACAGCTCGACGGGGTCTCGCACGGTTCGGAAGGATCGCTGGACAAGCTGTTGATGACCTGGGTGGAACAGTCCGTCGGGCACGCCGCCCTGGCCGTGGCGGGCACCCGGGATCCCGATCTGCTCAGCGCATACCTCTACAGCCGCGCGCAGAGCGTCATGGGCGGGACGTCGCAGATACAAAAAAACATCATCGCTTCACGAATCTTGGGATTGTAGGAGTGATCGCGAACGCGGGCGAAGCCCGGGTGAAGCGGGTCACGACCATAGCAGGAGTGATCGCGAACGCGGGCGAAGCCCGGGTGAAGCGGGTCACGACCATAGCAGGAGTGATCGCGAACGCGGGCGAAGCCCGGGTGAAGCGGGTCACGACCATCGAAGGAGTGATCGCGAACGCGGGCGAAGCCCGGGTGAAGCGGGTCACGACCATCGAAGGAGTGATCGCGAACGCGGGCGAAGCCCGGGTGAAGCGGGTCACGACCATAGCAGGAGTGATCGCGAACGCGGGCGAAGCCCGGGTGAAGCGGGTCACGACCATCGAAGGAGTCTGACGTGTACGACATGCCTACCGAAATCGACGTTCAGGCCGACGGTGCCCTGCGCATCATCACGCTCAACCGGCCGGATTCGCTCAACTCGGTCAACGACAACCTGCACGTCGGGCTCGCACGGCTCTGGCAGCGACTCACCGATGACCCCACCGCCCGTGCCGCGGTGATCACCGGTGCCGGCCGGGCGTTTTCGGCCGGCGGCGACTTCACCTATCTGGAGGAGCTGGCGAACGATGCCGACCTGCGCGCCAAGACAATTCGCGACGGACGCGAGATCGTGCTGGGCATGGCGCGGTGCCGGATCCCGGTGGTGGCAGCGGTCAACGGCCCCGCCGTCGGACTGGGCTGCAGTCTGGTGGCGCTCAGCGACATCGTCTACATCGCCGAAGACGCCTATCTGGCCGACCCGCATGTGCAGGTAGGCCTGGTGGCTGCCGACGGTGGGCCGCTCACCTGGCCGCTGCACATCAGTCTGCTGCTGGCCAAGGAATTCGCCCTCACCGGAACCCGTATCGGCGCACAGCGGGCCGTCGAGCTCGGCTTGGCCAATCACATTGCCGACGACCCGGTTGCGGAGGCGATCGCCACCGCCAGAAAGATTTTGGAACTGCCGCAGCAGGCGGTCGAGAGCACCAAACGGGTGCTCAACATTCACCTGGAGCGGGCCGTGCTCGCCAGTCTGGACTATGCGCTGTCGGCCGAGAGCCAGTCTTTCCTGACCGAGGACTTCCGGGCCAACGTCGCAAAGTTCAACGCGGCCAAGAAGAATTGAGGTGTAGCAGCGCGACGGCCTCAGGAGTCATGCCGGCGCAGGAAGTCACGCATCACCGCGTCGAACTTGTCCGGTTCCTCGATGAACGGCATGTGAGCACTGGACTCGAACAACTCGAACCGTGAACCCGCTATGCGCCGGTGCATCTCCCACATGTGTTCGGGAACGCATTCGTCGTACTTGCCCGCGAGGACCAGTGTCGGCAGGCTGATTTCGTGGAGCCGGTCGACCACATCCCAGTCCCGGATGGTCCCGACGATGTGAAAGTCGCTGGGGCCGAACATGGTCTCGAAGATCTCTGCGCCCATATTCCGGAACGCATCCTCGAGCTCTGGCGGCCAGGGGCGCATTCGGCAGAGGTAGGTTTCGTTCCAGGTCCGGATGGCGGCCTGGTAGTCGGGGGAGTACGTGGTGCCGGCGGCTTCATGGCGGTCGATGGCGGCTTGGGTGGTCGGATCCAGCTCGGATTTCAAGCGCCCCACCATCTTTGCGAACTCCGGGATGGACGCGATGCTGTTGGAAATGATCAGGCTCGCCGTCCCGGCGGGGGCTGCGTCGAGCGCATACTGCTGGGCCAACATTCCGCCCCAGGAGTTACCGAACAGATGGAAGCGGTTCAGGTCCAGGGCCCGCACCACCGCGTCCACCTCGGCCACCGAGCGCCGCATCGTCCAAAGCTCGCGATCGGGCGGGCATTCGGAGCGCCCGCAACCGAGCTGATCCCAGAAGATGACCTCGCGCTCTGTGGCCAACCGCTCCAGCGACCGCAGGTAGTCGTGCGGTAAGCCGGGCCCGCCGTGAACGACGAGCAACGGAAGACCCGCGCCGCCTCCGGTCCGCTGGAACCACACGTGGCCGCCCGGGACCGCGACCATGCCCTGAGTCATTCATCCACCATCGCAAATCGAGGGGGTTCCCGCACTGTGACGCCGGTCGTCGTTGACACCGGGGTGTTTCGAGTGCTGATTTGAGTCAGGGCAACGGTGACGGGGCGAAGAAGATTTCTTTGACCTCGCGCAGCGCGTAGAACACGAGCACGTAACCGGCGAGAGGGTCCGCCCACCACCAGCCGGCGATGCCGTTCAGCAGCAGGCCGAGGAGCACCGCGGCCGCCAACAGGCCGTCGACGAGCGTGACGCGGCCTTCAGTGGCGAGCACGGGGTTGCTCAGGGCGGCACCGGTTCGGGCCTTGCCGGCCGCAAGCGCGAACATCGTCACCGCGGTGATCGCCGTCCATGCGATACCCAGGCGCGATGGCTCGGGGTGAAAGCCGGTAACGAGGACCATCGTTGACTGCACCACCAGGTAGATACTCAGCGCCGCAAAGCCGGCGCCGATGAGCCGCAACGCTTTTCGTCGACGGGCCGCTCCTGTTCCGGATAACTCCCAGATCACCACCGATGAGGCGCCGATCTCGATCAGCGAGTCCAGACCGAACCCGGCCAGCGCCACCGATCTGGCCGCGATGGCGGCCGACGCGAGGACAACGATGCCGGCCACGTTCCAGGCCAGGGTGGCGTATTCGAGGGCAAATCCGCGCCGCAGCAGAGACCGGCGGGCGGCCTCGTCCAGGTGGCTCATCGGAGTCAGTCTCACATATTCACTACCGGCATACCGCTATGGCCGATACTGTCGAAGGACAGTGCAGGAACCTCGACGTTGACGGGCGTGGTTGCCGCAGCAGCCCGCGTTCCCGGCAGGATTTCCCAGTGCAGAAGCTGCAGCCCAAACGGGGAGGTACGGCAATGACGAATGTTGACAATCCCATTCCCGCGCAAGACCTTTCGGGAATCGTCGGGCACCGCTTCATCTACACCTACGCCAACGGTTGGCAATACGAGATGTACGTCAAGAATGCCCACACCATCGACTACCGGATCCACTCCGGGCACGTCGGCGGCCGCTGGGTCAAAGGCCAGCACGTCGACCTCGTCCAACTCGACGATGACAACTTCAAACTGTCGTGGTCCGAACCCACCGGCACCTGCGTGGCCGTCAACGTCCTGCCCGCCAAACGCCGCGTTCACGGGGTCATCTTCTTTCCCCAGTGGATCCGGCAGCACGGTGAGCGCACGGTCTGCTTCCAGAACGAACACCTGGATGAGATGCGGGCCTACCGGGATCAAGGCCCGACCTACCCGATCTACGAGGTCCCGGAATTCGCCTACATCACCCTGTTCGAATACGTCGGTGCCGACGACGAGAGCGTCATCGACACCGGTCCCGAACATCTGCCGGCGGGATGGTCCGACCGCACCAACTGATCGGCGGGCGCTTGTTGCGACTCACACTCTCGCAATGAGAGAATACGATTCTCACTAAATGCGGGCGCCTCTGCGGGCCCGTACCCGCTGGCTGAACTGGAGAACGACCCGTGTCTGAAGCCGTCATCGTGTCCGCCCTGCGCACCCCCATCGGCACCGCTCGCAAGGGCACGCTGCGCGACACCAGTGCATTCGACCTGGCCCACCACGTCGTCTGCGAGGCCGCCAAGGATTTGGACCCGACGCAGGTCGACGACGTGATCCTGGGCGAGGGTCTCTACGGCGGGGGCGTGCTCGCCCGCCACGCCGCCGTCACCGCAGGGCTGACGCAGGTGCCTGGATTGGCCAACAACCGGCACTGCGCGGCGGGGCAGGCGGCCGTGCAGACCGCGGCCGCCGGCGTGCGCGCGGGCATGGACCAGCTCGTCATCGCCGGGGGCGTGAACTCGGCGTCGACGTCACCCAGGTCGCGGATGCAGGTGGACGGCGAGTGGGTCGACTGGTTT
This sequence comes from Mycobacterium colombiense, assembly GCF_003284975.1. Lineage (GTDB taxonomy): Bacteria > Actinomycetota > Actinomycetes > Mycobacteriales > Mycobacteriaceae > Mycobacterium > Mycobacterium europaeum_A. The sequence goes on along the minus strand of NZ_QMEU01000002.1, from coordinate 95,916 downwards.
CCGCCGACCCACCCGGACCGGCCCGACGCCCCCAACATGGACATGTCGATCACCGTGGGCTGGAATGCCGCGGTCAAGGCCGAGGTGAGTCGCGAGGAGATGGACGCCTGGGCGCTGCGCTCACACCGCAACGCCATCGCCGCCATTGACGAAGGCCGCTTCAAAGAGGAGATCGTGCCGATCGAAACGCCGCACGGGTTGTTCGCGGTCGACGAGCACCCGCGCCGGGACACCAGCATGGAGAAGCTGGCCGCGCTCAAGCCGCTGCACCCAGAAATCAAGGGCTTCTCGATCACCGCCGGCAATGCCTGCGGCGCCAACGACGGCGCCGCGGTGCTGACGATCGCCAGCGACCGGCTCGGGCTGCCCGCGCTGGCCACCATCCGATCCTGGGCATCCGTCGGCGTCGACCCCGCGATCACCGGCCTGGCGCCGGTGGAAGCGATACCGAAAGCCCTTAAGCGAGGCGGACTTTCGATCGCGGACGTGGACCTGTTCGAGATCAACGAAGCGTTCGCCGCGATGTGCGTGGCCACCATCAAGCTGCTCGAGCTCGACCCCGACAAGGTCAACGTCAGCGGCAGCGGTTGCTCGCTGGGCCACCCCGTCGCGGCCACCGGCGCCCGGATGCTGGTCACCCTGGTGCACGAATTGCGCCGCCGCGGCGGTGGCATCGGCGTCGCGGCGATGTGTGCGGGCGGCGGGATGGGCTCGGCGACGGTGATTGAGGTCGCGGCTCCATAATGCGTACATGATCATCGCTGACCTGATTGCCCGCGCGCGCAATGGATCTCCCCGCGCGGCCGGTCGGCTGCTCAGCCTGGTCGAGGGCGATCAGCGCGACGAGGTCTTGGCGAGTATCGGGTCGTCGCCGGGCGGCATGGGCCCGGTCGTCGGCATCACCGGCCCCCCGGGGGCGGGAAAGTCGACGACGGTCGCCGCGCTGGTCGGTGCCTACCGCAAACGCGGTTCCCGGGTGGCGGTGTTGGCGGTGGACCCCTCGTCCCCGTTCAGTGGGGGTGCGCTGCTGGGTGATCGAATTCGGATGGCCGCCCATATCAACGACTCCGACGTCCTGATCCGTTCGGTGGCCACCCGTGGGCACCTTGGCGGCCTGGCCGCCGCGGTTCCGGCGGCCATCCGGCTGTTGGGGGCGATCGGCTATGACGTCGTCCTGCTGGAGACGGTGGGGGTGGGCCAGTCCGAGATCGAGATCGCCGCCGTCGCCGACCCGACGGTCGTCATCCTCAATCCCGGTGCGGGAGACGCGGTTCAGGCCGCCAAGGCGGGCGTGCTGGAAGTCGCCGACATCGTGGCGGTCAATAAGGCGGACCGCGACGGTGCCGAACAGACGGTTCGGGACCTGCGGGCCGAAACCAGTGCCCCGATCGTCTCCCTGATCGCCGCCCGGGGCGAGGGCATCGACGACCTGATGGCTGCCATCGAGGACCATCGCCGCACCGACAGCCGCGCCCGCCGGCTGGCGCGGGCGCGGGCGCAGATTTTGTCCCTCGCGCAGACCAGGCTGCGGACCCAGCCGGATCTCGACCGGCTCGCCGAGGCGGTCGTCGACGGCAACCAGGACCCCTACACGGCCGCCGATCAGCTGATCACACCTCCCCCACGCCGGACCGACTGAGCCCGGTTGTCCCCCAATCGGGGGAACGGGCATTCATCACGTTTGCGGGCCGATCGGCGGAGGTGGCACGCGCGCAATCGCCCTACGTTGAGGTCGTGTTCGACGCGGCGGCCACCTCGGCCATCGAGTTAGGAGATCCGGCATGACGCACACCCCCCAGGCCTCGGCAGCGCTCGACCGTCATGACCACCTGGAGCTGTATCGGCGAATGTGGGTACTGCGACTGCTCGACATGGCGTTGGAGGAGCTTGAGGTCGACGGCCTGATCGACGACGCCACGCGAACCGAATTCGGCCAAGAGGCGGTGGCGATCGGCGCGGTTGCGGCTCTGCGGCCCGGCGATCTCGTCAACGCCACCACCCAGCAATTCCGGCACGCCCAGCAGGTCGGCCTGACCCTTCCCCTAGGCCCGGCCATCGCCGACATCATCGGCCCGCGGCGCCGTGTCGGCGCCGGGGTCGCTGACTGGAAACGGTCGCTGGCCAACGAAAGCGCTCTTGGTCAATCGACTATGTTCGCGCTGGGTGACGCCAACACGCAGCGCCTGACCGGCGAGGGCAACGTCAGTTTGTGCGTCGTTAGAGGCCGCGACACCCACTCCGTCGAGTTCACCACGGCCGCAAAGATTGCCGTGCAATGGCGGCTGCCGGTGGTGTTCGTCGTGGAAAATATCCGCGGTGGAACGAACGCGCGCCGGCGCGCCTACGAATTCGACGCGATGCCCATGCTGTCGGTCGATGGCAGGGACGTTGTGGCGGTGGCCGACTCGGTCGCCGAAGCGGTGCACCGCGCGAGCGCCGGTGACGGCCCCGCCCTGGTCGAGGCGATCACCTATCAGACGAACCACCCCATTGCCGTGGACCCGTTGGTCTTCGCACGCCGCCAGCTGATCGCGGCCGGCGGCAGCGGCGATCACCTGTGCGAGGTGGAACGGGGGGCACGCCACCTGATCGCCGAGGCCATCGCCTCCGCCAAAGCAGTGGTGCGGGCGCGGCAGATCACGTCCACGCCCAAGCCGAATCCCTGGTCGGCCGCTAGCTGAGCAGACCTTGCCGCATTGCCTCGGCGACGGCGGCCGCGCGATCGCCGACGCCGAGCTTCTCGTAGAGGCGTTGCACGTGCGTTTTGACCGTCGACGGGGCCACGAAGAGCTCACCGGCGATCGCGGGGATGCTTTGACCGCGGGCGATCCGGTTGAGCACCTCACGCTCGCGCGCACTGAGCACGGGTGCCGACGGCTCCGCACGCTGCCGGATCTCTGCGGCAAGGCCACCGACGAGCGCCGGTGCGAGCACGTCGCGGCCCTGCGCGCAGTCGAGCACGGCCTTGACGATCTCGCTGCGCGTCGAGTCCTTGAGCACGAACCCGGCGGCGCCCTGTTGCAACGCCTGGTACACGATCGCCGACTCGTCGTGCGCGGAGATCAGCAGCACCCGGGTGCACAACCCCTGCGTTCGTACCGCCGCCGCCACCTGGGCGCCGTCCAAGCCGGGCATCCGGTAGTCGAGCAACGCGACGTCGGGCACGTGCGATCTGATCAATTCCAATGCGGCAGAGCCGTCTTCCGCCTCACCGACGACGTTCACCGAACCACTCGACGACAGGGCCCGCACCACGCCCTCGCGAAAAAGTGGGTGGTCATCGCCGACGACCACGCGCACCTTTTCCGGGGTAGCCGCGCCGACCATGGTGACGAGTCTAGCGGTTTGCCGAGCAGCGACGTTCGCGTTCTCCGGACGGCACGATGAGTCATTTTCCCGTTTGCTTCGGGGGGACGGACGCGGATGAGTACGGTGATCGGGTGGCGGTAGCCGGTGACGCAGAGCTGGAGCGGGTGCGCACGGTTCACCAGTTGCGCTCGTACCGCATCGGCTCGGTACTGCGCATCGGAGTGGTCGGCCTCATGGTCGCGGCCATGATCATCGGCACCAGCCGATCGGAGTGGCCGCAGGAAAGCGTCCTGATCGTCCTGTACGCACTCGTCGCGCTTTGTGCATTAGGGCTGGCTTTCGCACCTTTCCGACGATGGATCGGGATGGGCCGACTGGTCGCGATCGGCCGGCTGGAGCCGTTTGCGTTCACCGTCATCGACATCGTCGCGCTGACGGTCTTTCAGCTGTTGTCCACCAACGGGATCTACCCGCTGCTGATCATGGCCATGCTGCCCGTCCTTTTGGGGCTGGACGTCTCCTCGCGCCGAGCGGCGGCGGTGCTGATCTTCTCCATGCTCGGGTTCGCCATTGCCGTGCTGCAGGATCCGGTGATGTCGAGCGCGGTTAGGTTGGCCGAGGCGGGGTTTCGGTTCCTGCTCTATGCATTCCTTTGTTGCGCAGCCTTTCTGGTGGTGCGCATCGAGGAGCGCCACACTCGCTCGGTGGCCGGATTGAGCGCGCTGCGGGAGGAGTTGCTGGCCCAGACGATGAACGCCTCCGACGAGGCAGCGCGCCGGATCTCGGAATTCATTCACGACGGGCCGCTGCAAGACATCCTGGCGGTGCGCCAGGAGCTCGTCGAATTGGACGCGGCGTTCGAGGGCGACGATCGTGTGGGCCGGGCGCTGGGGGGCTTGCAGCTGGCCTCGGAACGGCTGCGGCAGGCCACTTTCGAGCTGCATCCGGCGGTGCTCGAGCAGGTCGGGCTGGGCGCCGCCGTGCAGCAGCTCGCCGAGTTCACCGCGCAGCGTTCTGGCATCGACATCACCACCGACATCGACTACTCGGGGCGCCGCGACATCGACGCCGTCGTGTTCGGGGCGGTGCGCGAGTTACTGTCCAACGTGGTCCAGCACGCTCGGGCCCGGCACGCGACGGTCATGCTCGGGGTCACCGACCGGACCTGTGTTTTGCATGTGGTCGACGACGGTGTGGGGTTGCGCCAGGAGACGGTGGCGCGGCGGCTGGGCGAAGGGCACATCGGGCTGGCATCGCATCGGGCTCGGGTGGAAGCCGCCGGGGGAGCCCTGATGTTTCTCGATGCCCCGGTGGGAACCCATGTCTGCGTCGAAGTGCCGTTGAGGAATTAACGACACACTCGCGGGTATGCACCTCGCCGGGAGGTAGCCATGCAGCAAGAATAGTCAGCGCACCACGCGACCACAGACCAACCCACGCCCGACGAACAGCGCAACATCAATGTCGTTCGTGAATATATGGAGATTTCGTACACTCCCGGCCGCGCGAGCGCAGCAGCAGTCGCGCACCTGTGCGGGCCGAACAACCGATTCAGCGCACCGACCACCTTCCCGGACGTCCACACGCTCGAGCGGCACTGGCGCCTAGCGCGAAAAGCGTTGCTGTCGTGCAGTTGACCGTCGGCTATCGATCATCACCCGGTATGCGGTGAGCCTTCATCTGCGCTATCACCGGCGCTAGCACAGATGAGACTCGCCTGTCTCAGCCGTCGTCGGTGATGAGGAGGCGGTAGCCGGCATCGAAGTGTTGGCGTTCAAGCAATTCCGCGTGTGCCTGCTGCCATCGTCCGGATTCCAGGTCGGCCGCCAGCCGGGCCAGCCCCGTGGCCAGGGAGTCCCCATCCGCGTACGCCAGCATCGAAATGCCGGCGCGGACCGTGGGATCAAGATAGGCGTGGGGTCGGCGCCAAAAGGCCGCACCGAATCCGTCGGTGCAGTCGTGCGGGATGGGCACGGTCTGCACCTGCGCACCTCCCAGCAGCTCCACGAGGCGCTCGATCGGTACATACAGCGCCTGGTTGATCCGAGCGGCATCGGGCAAGTATTCAGTCAGTAACCAGTAGTTTTCAATCACCGACTGATCCCATGTCAGCACCACGATCCGGTGGCGGGTGACTCGGCGCAATTCGCTGATCCCGGCGGCGAGATCACCCCAGTGATGCACGGTCAGCATCGCCATTGCCGCGTCAACGCATTTGTCCCGCAGGGGCATAGCCTCCGCCAATGCCTGCACGCACGGCGCAGAGCCCGGTGGACGTTGAGCGATCATCACCATGCTGGGCTCCACCGCGACGACCGTTTGCGCCGGTTCATACGATCCCGTGCCGGCCCCGACGTTGACGACGGTGCCCATCGCGGCGAGCGCGGCCTGCACCTGCGAACCGATTCGCGGGTCGGGTCGGCGAGTGCTGCGATAGCTGGCACCGATCCGGTCGTAGGCGACCATCGAGAGAAACCCCTATTTCAGGTCGACCGACTTTCCGGTGGCGGCCGCGTGGCCGGCACGGTAGCCGAAAACCATTGCCGGGCCAAGTGTTCCGCCGGCACCACCGTAGGCCCGCCCGGTCACGCCGCCCATCGCGTTGCCCGCGGCGAAAAGACCCGGTATCGGCTCGCCACCGACGTGCAGGACGCGGGCGTCGTGATCGGTGCGCGGGCCGCCCTTGGTGCCCATTGCGCCGATGCTCACCGGCACCGCGTAGAAGGGCGCGGTGTCGATGGGGCCCAGGGTCTTACCGGCCGGGGTGGTCGCGCTGTCGTCGCCCCAGTAGCCGTCGTAGGCGCTCGAGCCGCGACCGAAGTCGGGGTCTGCGCCGGCGGCTACATGACGGTTCCAGCTCTCGACGGTGTGGGCCAGCCCGTCGGCGTCGATACTGGTCTTGGCGGCCAACTCGGCGAGGTCTGCCGACTCGCAGAACCAGTCCGGGACGGGCTGTCCCGGTTCGATACCGAGAAACCCATAGCGCTGCAGGTGAATCGAATCGAACACCATCCACCCGCGGTCGTTGACGTAGCCGCCGCGAGGGTCCAGGTAATGAAAGGCGCCGGCCATCGAGTTGTAATCACACGCCTCGTTGACGAAGCGGCGGCCGGCCGAGTTGACGATGATGCTGCGCGGCCGCGTCCTCTCCAATCGCACGCTGCGGCTGCGGGGCTTGCCCTCGATGGTGTCGCCCGGGATCTGCACGATCGGCACCCACCACGCTTCGCCCATGTTGGCCAGGTCGGCGCCCCGCTCCATCGCCATGCGCAAGCCGTCACCGGTGTTGTTGGGCGGAGAGACCGCCCCGTGCATGGGGCCACGTAGAAAGGCTTGTGTCAGAGCCGGATCCCACTCGAAGCCGCCGGTGCCCAGGATGACGCCGTGCCGGGCGCGAACACTGATCGTCCGATCCGCCAGGGCCACGCGCACCCCGGTGACTTCTGCGCCGTCGGCGATGAGGCCTTCGGCGCGGGCATTGGTGTGTGGGGTCACCCCCGCGTCCAGCAGGCCCGTGAGCAGTCCCGCGATCAGCGCGGTGCCGGCCACGCACAGATGGCTGGTTCGTTCGTCGATCGCCGCGTGCAGGCGCGCCCTGGTCTCGGCGTCGAACCCGACGTTGGACCAGTCGGCCGGGAAAGACGTGATGCGAGTTGCCCATTCGCCCAACTGAGCCAGGTCGAAGGGGGCGGCGCTCAGCGACCTGCCACCGGCCGGTTGTCCGCCCGGTAGCTCGGGACGATAGTCGGGAAAGCCGGTGGCGATCTCGAACTGAAGACCGCTGTGCGCCTCGATGAAGTCGAGCATCGCCGGGCCGGTGCGCACGAACGTTTCCACCAGCTCGTCGTCCATCGAACCGAGCGACTGCGCGCGCAGATATCGCAACGCGTCGGCCGGGGTCAATTCGCCGTCCGGAGAACGGTTGTGGGCGGGGATCCACACGATGCCACCCGACACGGCCGTGGTCCCGCCGACGGTCAAGGCCTTTTCGTAAACCTCCACCGAGGCACCCGCCACGGCTGCGGTCAGCGCGGCCGTAAGGCCGGCGCCACCACTGCCGAGCACGACGACATCGGCTTCGTGGTCCCATGACATGGACTGCTATCCCTTCAGCTCAGTGGCTAGCTCAGGAGCTCGGCCAACTGCTTGGCGGCTTTCACGACCGCGTCCTTCCCGCGCATCACCACGTCTTCTCGGTGTGAGATGAGGTTGATGCAGGTCGGTGGCGAGGGCGCCGGGCGGCGCACCCCGACGGCCAGGCCGTAGGTGTTCGGTTCGATCTCGCCGTAGGTCGTCACCCAACCACGTTCGCGCGCACGGGAAACCAGCTCCCGTTCGCCCGGGCGCGGAGGCATGCACGCGAGCAAGGCGATCCCGGCCGCGCCGCGGTCCAGCGGATATCGGCTGCCTTCGTGAAACGAGAGCTGGTAGGCGACGTGGCTGGGCACGATCACCGCGATCGCCACCTGCTGGTCGCCTTCGGCGATGAGCAGCGACACGGTCGTGCCGAGCTCGTCGGCCAGCGCGCGCAGCGTCGGCAGACTCACCTGGCGCACATTGCGGTCGAAGGAAGCCCCGAGTACGGCCAGGCCCGCCGCTGGACGGTAGCGGCCGTCCTCTCCCTTGGCCACCAGCCGGAATTCGGCCAACGTCGTGAGCAGCCGGTAGGCGATGGTGCGGTGCACCCCGACCTGGTCCGCGAGCTGCTGCACCGTCAACCCGCTGGGCGAGTCCGCCACCATCTGCAGCGCGGTCAGGCCCCTGGCCAGGGTCTGCGAACCGGTACCGGAGCCCGTCACAGCCTTGACAGACCTTCCCGTGAGAGCGAAGCTCTATATATAACGCACATTATTGTGCGATATTAGCACACATGGTAAGCCGAAAACGAGAACGAGATTTCCCCGATCTGGAGGCCGGACAGCACCGTGGCGGAGTTCGAGAGCATCTGGAGCGATCTGCAGGGCGTCGCGTTTGAGCAGGGCTACCTCGACGCCGGAGGAGTGCGGACGCGCTACCTGCGAGCCGGCGATCCCGGGAAGCCGGTCCTGATCTTGTTGCACGGATCCGGCGGACATGCCGAGGCCTATGTGCGCAACCTGGCTGCGCACGCCGAGCATTTCTGGACCTGGTCGATCGACATGCTCGGCCACGGATACACCGACAAGCCGGGCCACCCACTCGAAGTCGCCCACTACGTCGAGCACCTGATGACCGTGCTGCGCACCATCGGTGTCGACCGCGCCTACCTCAGCGGGGAATCGCTCGGCGGCTGGGTGGCCGCGCGCGCCGCCATCGATCACCCGGATGTGGTTGCGCGGCTTGTGCTTAACACCGCCGGCGGCTCCCAGGCCGATCCCGTGGTGATGCAACGGATCATCACGCTGTCCATGGCGGCCGCCGAGGACCCGACCTGGGAAACGGTGCAGGCGCGCATCAAATGGCTGATGGCCGACAAGTCCAGGGGCTACGACGACCTGGTCGCCAGCCGCCAGCGCGTGTATCGCCAGCCGGGGTTCGTCTCGGCGATGAGCGACATCATGGCGCTGCAGGATCCCGAGATCCGGGCGCGCAACATCCTCGGCCCGGACGAATACGGCTCGATCGTCGCCCCGACGCTGGTGCTGTGGACCAGTGACGATCCGACCGCCGACGTCGCGGAGGGGCGTCGCATGGCGTCGATGATCCCGGGCGCCCGTTTCGAGGTGATGCCCGGTTGTGGCCACTGGCCGCAGTACGAGGACGCCAAGACCTTCAATCGCCTGCATCTCGATTTCCTGCTGGGCCGGTGATGGTCGCACCAAAGCGGGAGGTGGGTGACATCGAAACCGATGTCCTCGTCGTCGGCGCGGGCCCGGTCGGATTGACCCTGGCCAACATCCTTGGCCTGCAAGGCATCCGCACGATAGTGGTCGACGAGCGGGACACCCTCATCGACTATCCCCGCGGCGTCGGACTGGACGACGAGGCGTTGCGAACCTTCCAGTCGATCGGGCTCGCCGACCGGGTACTGCCGCACACGGTGCCCAATCAGATCCTGCGCTTCGTCGACGCCAAGCGCCGGGTGCTCGCCGAAATGGCCCCGCCGGACGCACGTTTCGGCTGGCCGAAACGAAACGGCTTCGTGCAACCCCTCGTCGACGCCGAATTGTTGGCGGGCTTGGACAGATTCGAGCACGTCCAGGTGCGTTGGGGACGCCCGATGACCGCATGCCAGGAAAGCGCCGACGGGGTGACCGTCGATCTCGGTGGCGGCGACTACGACGGCGACACCGCACGCCTGCGCGCCCGCTATGTGGTCGGGTGCGACGGCGGCCGCAGCATGACCCGCCGGGTGATGGGGGTGTCGTTCGACGGGACGACGTCATCGACGCGCTGGCTGGTGGTCGACATCGCCAACGACCCGCTTGGCCACCCGAACAGCGAGGTCGGTGCCGACCCCGAACGCCCGTACGCCTCGATCTCGATCGCCCACGGAATTCGCCGCTTCGAGTTCATGATTCACGCCGACGAGACCGACGAACAGGCCGAAGATCCGGCGTTCCTGACCCAGATGCTGGCCCGAATGGTGCCTCACCCCGACCGGGTCGACGTCATCCGGCGTCGCGTGTATACCCACCACTCGCGGATCGCCGGTGCGTTCCGGCGGGGCCGGCTGCTGCTGGCCGGCGACGCCGCCCACCTGATGCCGGTGTGGCAGGGGCAGGGTTACAACAGCGGGATCCGGGACGCGGCGAACCTCGGTTGGAAGCTCGCCGCGGTGGTGAGCGGGCGGGCCGACGACAAGCTGTTGGACAGCTACGACGTGGAACGCCGCAAGCACGCCCGCGCCATGATCGACCTGTCGACCATGGTGGGCCGGGTGATCTCCCCCACCAACCGCCGGGTGGCGAACGCGCGAGATCTCCTGATCCGGTCGGCGTCAATCGTGCCGTCGCTCAAGCGGTATGTGCTGGAGATGCGGTTCAAGCCGATGCCGCGTTATGAGCACGGAGCCGTCGTGCACGCCGCGCAGGGTCGTGCCGATTCGCCGGTGGGAACGCTGTTCATCCAACCGCGCGTCGACACCCGAGATCGGCAGGACGTGTTGCTCGACGACGTGCTCGGTTCGTGGTTCGCGGTGTTGTGCTGGAACAACAACCCCCGCAAAATCCTCGGCGATGTTGCGTTCGCGAACTGGAAAGCGTTGGGCGCGCGCTTCTTCGCGCTCCGACCGGCGACCCAGCTGCACTGGGCGGGGCACGACGACCCCGACGTCGTCGTGGTGGGTGATCGGCATGGCGGTCTCAAGTCCTGGTTCGACGCGCACTCCGAGTCGGTGCTGTTCCTGCGCCCCGACCGGTGCGTCGCGGGCGCCTGCATCGCTCAGCGCGCGCCGGACCTGAGCGCCGCGCTTATCGATGCGCTCACACTCACGCCGCGAGGGGGTGATTTGCAAAGTGGCACTGGCTCTGTGCTGTATGTCGCACAGCCCTCTCCTGAATCTTCCGGGGCCATCGCGGGACCTGCTTGATGGCATAGAGGGCGCAATCGCGCAAGCCCGGCGATTCGTCGAAGACTACGACCCCGAACTGGTCGTCAGTTTTTCCCCGGACCACTACAACGGCTTCTTCTACAAGGTGATGCCGCCATTCTGTATCGGCACCAGCGCCCGCGGAGTGGGGGACTACGGCACCCACGCCGGCCCGCTCAACGTGCCGGAAAACCTCGCGACCGACTGCGCGAAGGCGGTCCTCGACGCAGGCGTCGACGTCGCGGTATCGGCCAGCATGGACGTCGACCACGGAACGGTCCAGCCGCTGGAGAAGCTGTTCGGCGACGCCACCTCACGTCCGGTGATACCGATCTTCGTCAACGCCATCGGGGTACCGCTGGGCCCGATGCACCGTTGCCGCGCCCTGGGCGCCGCCGTCGGCAATTACCTTGCCACCCTGGACAAGCGGGTCCTAATCCTGGGATCTGGCGGGCTGTCGCACAGCCCGCCGGTGCCGAGCTTGGCGACCGCGCCCGCACCGGTGCTGGAGCGGATCGTGCACGGCCAGCCGATGACGTCCGAGCAGCGCCAGGCCCGGCAAGCCGCCGTCATCGACGCGGCCAAGAGCTTCGCCGCCGGCGACAGTGAGCTGCAGGCGCTCAACCCGGCGTGGGACCACCGCTTCCTGGAGATCATCGACGGGGGATGGCTGAGCGAATTGGATGGATGGTCGAACTCGTTCGTCGCTCACGAGGGCGGCAGCTCCGCGCAGGAGATCCGCACGTGGGTAGCGGCATTCGCGGCGCTGGAAGCGGCGGGGCCCTACGAAACCATCGGGCGTTACTACAAACCCGCGCCCGAACTGATCGCTGGTTTCGCCATCAGAACGGCACTTCCGCAATGACGGCGGCCTCGGACGGTTTCGATCACGTCGTCGACGTACTCATCGTCGGATCCGGCGGTGGCGGCATGACGGCCGCACTGACGGCCCAGGCGGCCGGACTCGACGCGTTGGTGGTCGAAAAGTCATCGCACTTCGGCGGTTCCACCGCTCTGTCCGGCGGTGGCATCTGGGTCCCCGGTGCCCCAGCGCAGCGGCGGGCGGGCTATGCGCCCTCGCCCGAGGGCGTCGTGGAATACCTCAAACAGATCACCGACGGCCTGGTCAGCGAGGCACGATTACGGCAGTACGTCGAGACGGCGCCACAGATGCTGCAGTTCTTGGAGCAACTGTCCGGATGGTTCGAATTCGTCTGGAAGCCCGGCTATGCCGACTACTATCCCGAGTTGCCCGGGGGCTCCGAACTGGGCAGCACCATCAACGTGCCGCCCATCGACTTGCGGATGTTGGGCGCCGACGAGCGGAAGCTGCTGCAGCCGCTGGCGCTGGCCCCGAGGGGAATCTGGCTGGGCCCCAAGGAACTGCGCACGTTCTACCGCATCAGGCAGTCATGGGCGGGCAAGGGTGTGCTGCTCAAATTGATTTCGCGGATGGTCCGGGCCCGGGTGGTCGGCGAGCGGATGGCCGCCATCGGTCAGTCGCTGGCGGCGCGGCTCCGGCTGGCGCTGCGGGAACGCGGCATCCCGCTGTGGCTGGACTCGCCGATGGTGCGACTGCTCACCGACTCCGACGGGGCGGTCACCGGAGCGGTGGTGGAGCGCGAGGGCGACACACAGCGCGTCGGCGCACGCATGGGCGTCATCCTGGCGTCGGGGGGATTCGACCACGACCTGGCGTGGCGCAAAGAACTTCTGCCCGAGGTGGACCAGGACTGGAGCTTCGGCAATCCCGCGGCGATGGGCGACGGTATCCGCGCCGGCCAACAGATCGGCGCCGCAACGGATTTGCTGGACGAAGCCTGGTGGTTCCCGGCGATCCAGTGGCCGGACGGCCGGATGCAGTTCATGCTCAACGAGCGGATGATGCCGGCCCAATTCATCGTCAACGGTGCGGGCAAGCGCTTCATCAACGAGGCGGCTCCCTACATGGACTTCGGCCACGCCATGATCGAGGGTCAGAGGTCCGGCGTCACCCACATCCCATGCTGGCTGATCACCGACCACAGATCGTTCAATCGCTACGTCGTCGGTGGACACCTGCCCATACCGAAAATTCCCGGGGCACCGGTGCCCACCGGCCGCAAGATCCCACCGGCTTGGCTGGAATCCGGTGTGGTCAAGGCGGCCATGTCATGGGACGAGATGGCGGCCAAGATCGGCGTGCCCGCAGACCAGCTGACCGAAACCGCCCGCCGCTTCAACGAACTCGCCCGCAAGGGACACGACGACGATTTCAACCGCGGCGACAGCGTGTACGACAACTATTACGGCGACCACACCCTGCCCAACCCGAACCTCTACCCCCTCGGCGATCCGCCGTACTACGCGTTCCGGATCGTGCTCGGCGACCTGGGCACCTCGGGCGGCCTCCTGACCGACGAGCACGCCCGCGTGCTGCGGACCGATGGCACGGTGGTGCCCGGCCTCTACGCGGTGGGTAACACCTCCGCACCGGTGATGGGCCGCAGTTACGCCGGTGCCGGGGCGACCATCGGCCCAGCCATGACCTTCGGCTACGTCGCGGCGAAACACGTTGCGGCACAGGCAGCCAATCGAGCCGCTAATACTCATAGGAGGTAACGATGAAAATTTCGCTGTTCTACGAATTCGCCCTGCCGCGGCCCTGGGCGCCCGATGACGAACACGTCCTGCTGCAGGACTGTCTGAACGAGGTCGAGGCCGCCGATAAGGCGGGCTTTTCCACCGTGTGGCTGACCGAGCATCACTTCCTCGAGGAGTACTGCCACTCGACGGCCCCGGAGATCTTCCTGGCCGCGGCCAGCCAGCGGACCAAGAACATCCGGCTGGGGTTCGGCATCATGCACCTGCCGCCGGTGGTCAATCACCCCGCGCGGGTGGCCGAGCGCATCGCCACGCTCGACCTGCTGTCCAACGGCCGCGTCGAATTCGGCACCGGGGAATCGTCGTCGGTCGGTGAGCTCGGCGGATTCAACATCGACCCCGCGGACAAGCGGGCGCAGTGGGAAGAGGCCCTCGAGGTCTCGATCCGCTGCATGATCGAAGAGCCGTTCACCGGGTTCAACGGCGAGCACGTCCAGATGCCAGCGCGCAACGTCGTCCCCAAGCCGCTGCAAAAGCCGCACCCGCCGGTGTGGGTCGCCTGCACGCGGCCGGCCAGCGTGCAGATGGCAGCGCAAAAGGCCATCGGCGCTTTGAGTTTCGCCTACACCGGTCCCGGTCCGCTGACCGAGCGGGTGAATGGCTACTACAAGGAGTTCGAGGAGAACGGCGTTCCGGTCACCCCCCGCATCAACCCGAACATCCTGGCCATCGGCGGCGACCTGTCGATGATGGTCGCCAAGACCGATGAGCAAGCCCTGCAGCGGCTCGGACAGGGCGGCGGATTCTTCTCGTTCGGAATCATGCACTACTACATGACGGGGGTGCACACGCCGGGGCGCACCGGGGTGTGGCAGCGCTATCTCGAAGAGGTGGAAAAAGATCCGACGCTGGCGTACGGCCCCGGCCGGGGTGCGATCGGATCTCCGGCCACGGTGCGCGAGTTCCTGCGCGGCTACGAAGAAAGCGGCGTCGACGAGATCATCCTGCTGCTCAACCCGCGCAGCCACGAGGGCACCATGGAATCCATCGAGCTGATGGGCTCCGAGGTGCTTCCCGAGTTCATCGAGCGCGACGCGAAGGCCGTGGCGGAAAAGGCGAAGCGGCTGGAGCCCGTAATCGAGAAAGTGGAGTCGCGCCGCCCGAAATCGACCGCACCGCAATTCGACGAGGATTACTCGTTTGGTGGCCTCCCGACTGGCCGCGGCGGTAAGTTCACCGCCAGTGAGATCCCCGAAGCCATGGCGGAGATCAACGAAGGCCGCGTGCAGGCGGCGCAGCGCGCGAAGGAACAGCAGAAGTAAACCGGAGAATTTCGAGGCGAGCCTTGGGAGCAATCGACGAGCTGTGGCGCTACGACGGTCGCCGTGCGGTGGTCACCGGATATGCCTCCGGCATCGGCGAACACGTGGTGCGGCAGCTCAGCGAGCTCGGGGCCGAAGTCATCGGCCTGGACAAGCGACGGCCGGACTTCGCGATCGACGGGTTCCACGAGGTCGACCTGGCCGATCGGACATCGATCGAGTCGGCGGTAGCCGACGTGACCGGTCCGGTCGACGCGTTGTTCAACGTTGCCGGCGTGTCGTCCGGGATCGGCGACCCGCTGCTCGTGGTGACCGTCAACTTCCTGGGGACGCGCCATCTCACCGAGGCGCTGATACCGAAGATGTCCGCGGGGTCGTCCATCGTGAGCGTGTCATCGCTCGCGGCGGCGGCCTACCGGGAGCACCTGCGGGAGGTGGCGCCGCTGCTGCATACGGCGACGATGCAGGAGGGCATCGACTGGTGCCGTGAGCATCCCGACGTGCTGGGTACCGGCTATCAGTTGTCCAAGGAAGCGATCATCCTGTACACCATGCGCAGCGCCGCGCCACTGGGCGCGCGGGGAATCCGCATCAACTGCACGGGTCCCGGCGTGACCGAGACGCCGATCCTGGACCAGCTGCGCACCGCCTACGGGCAGGGCTTTCTCGACGACATCCCCAAGCCGCTGGGTCGCGTTTCCGAACCCGCCGAGCAGGCCTCGGTCCTGATCTTCCTGAATAGCGATGCCGCCAGCTATATTTCGGGCCAGGTGTTGTGGGTGGACGGCGGAAACGTGGGCGCCGCGATCGCGGGCGAACTCGAGGAAGGGCGTGCTCCGTGGCCAGTGTGACCGACTTTCGCCGGGCCGCTCGCGATGTCAGTAACTGGGGCCGCTGGGGCGATGACGACGAGCTCGGCACGCTGAACTTCATCACCTCCGAAAAGATCGCCCAGGCAGCGAGTTTGGTCCGACACGGCAACGTGTTTCCGCTCGGGGTGGACTTCGGGTCGTCGGGGCCGCAGGGCGCCTTCGGTTTTCGGCACAATCCCATTCACGTGATGACGGTGGATGGCGGTGATGCCAGCACGCTTGCTCACTACGGCCCGGATTGGGACCGCAATCCCACGGCGGCGCAGATGGGTCCGTACTTCGTCGACAACTTGTTCAGGTTCAACGACGACATGATCATCATGCCGCTGCAGGCGGCCACCCAGTGGGATGCGCTGTCGCACGTCTACTACGACGACAAGCTCTACAACGGGATCCCGGCGGGGTCGGTGACCAGCCTCGGGGCCCGCCACCTCGGCATCGAGAAGGTTGACGGCAAGGGCATCACCTCGCGCGGTGTCCTGCTTGATGTGGTGCGCCATCGCGGCGCGGAGGTCTTCCTGGAGCATGGAAAACCCATCACTCCGGCGGAATTGGACGACGTCGTCCGCTCCCAGGGCGTGACGATCGGGCGCGGCGACATCCTGCTCATTCGCACTGGCTGGTGGACTAGGTTCCTGCAGTCGGGTAACAAGACCGAACCGTATTCCGGCCTGGACTGGCAGTGCGCCCAGTGGCTGCACGATCACGAGATCGCCGCGGTCGCGTCCGACAACCTCCAGGTCGAAGACCCGGTGTCCGGGGTCGACGGCGTGTTCTTGCCCTTCCACCTGTTGACGCTGCGCGACATGGGCCTGATGCTCGGCGAGTATTGGGACCTCACGGCACTGGCCGCCGACTGCGCCGCCGACGGTGTGTACGAGTTTCAACTCATCGCACCGCCCCTGAGATTCGTTGGGGCAGTGGGCTCACCGGTGAACCCGATCGCGATCAAGTGATGCAGCGAAAAACGCTGTCGGTCGACGGGCTGACCACCAGCTATCTGGAAGCCGGCGACGGCGACCCGGTGGTACTGCTGCACGGTGGTGAGTTCGGCGCCGGCGCCGAACTGGGGTGGGAACGCAACTTCGCCGCGCTGTCGGCACGATATCGGGTCTTGGCGCCCGACCAGCTGGGATTCGGGCAATCCGCGAAGGTCATCGATTTCGTCGACGGCCGCGGCATGCGGATCCGGCATGTGGCACGGTTTTGCGAATTGCTCGGTGTCGACTCGGCGCACTTCGTCGGCAATTCGATGGGCGCCATCAATCTGCTCACCGATGCCACGTCGGACACCCCGCTACTGCCGATTCGCAGCTTGGCGATCATCTGCGGCGGCGGAGAAATCCAGCAGAACCGGCATTTCGAGGCGCTGCAGAACTATGACGCCACGCTGCCGGCGATGCGCCGCATCGTCGAGGCGTTGTTCTTCGACCCCGGCTATCCCGATGACGACGACTACGTGCGGCGTCGTTACGAGTCGAGCACCGCGCCGGGGGCGTGGGAAGCCATCGCCGCGGCCAGGTTTCGCCGCCCCGGAGCCACGCCGTCGGCGACGCCATCGAGCGCACGAGCCTACGAGCGCATCGGCGTGCCCACGCTGGTCGTCGAAGGGGGAGGCGACAAACTCCTTCCGGCCGGTTGGGCCGCCGAGATCGCAAAGCATGTCGACGGCGCCCGCTCGGTGGTGGTCGACAAGGCCGGACACTGCCCTCAGATCGAGCAGGCCTCGGTGGTAAACCAGTTGCTGCTGGATTTCCTGGGCGCGGTCTGAACGTCAGAAGACGTAGTCCAGGCGGGTCATCATACCCGCTACTTGGTGATAGGTGTTGTGGCAGTGCATCATCCAGGTGCCGGGATTGTCGGCGACGAGCACGGCGACGAGCTTCTGTTTGGGCAGCACCATGACGGTGTCTTTGCGGGCGCCCGGGCTCCCGTCGGCCTTGATCACCTGGAATGTGTGCCCATGCAGGTGGATCGGGTGATACATCATCGTCGCGTTGTCGAACGTGATGGTCGGCCGTTGCCCCTGTTGCACGTGCAGCGGATTCGTCTTGCCGTAGGGCTGTCCGTTGATCGTCCAGTTGTATTGCGTCATGTTGCCGCCCAGGACCACCGGAAGATTGAGCCGGGGGTCCGGGCGGCCAAGGTTGACCGGCGTTGTCGCGGTGAACATCTCAACGGTGCCCACCCGCTTGGTGAGTTCGGCGGGTTGAAACTGCGGGTCGGGTGCGCTGCCGGCCCCGGTGGAAAGCACTGCGCGGGCCAGGCCGTTCTTGCCTTCGGCGACCGCGACCAACGGGAAGACGCCGTCTGCGGCGGTCACGGTGACGTCGTACCGTTCGGCCATGCCGATCAGCAGGGCGTCGACCTGGGCGGGCACCACGGGGTAGCCGTCGGTGTGAGTCACCGTCATCGTGTGACCGGCCAATGCCACCCGGAAGGTGGTGTCGGAGGCGGTGTTGATGAAGCGAATGCGGATGCGCTGGCCGGGTTTGGCATTAAGGGTCATGGGCGACGCGGGAATTCGCCCGTTGGCCAGATAGTACGGGTAGGCGATGTCTCCGGCGTCACCGCCAAGGAGGTCGCTGGTGCCGACGCCCGCCGCCGGAGGCGGGGGCGCGGCGCTCGTCGAGGTTGTCGGGCTGGTCGACGTCGTCTCCGACGCCGACGAACTTGTCTCCGTCGTCGTGGTCGTCGGCGTCGTCTCGGGCGCGTTCTGCGGAGGCTTGTTCGGGTTGCTCAGTTCGCTGTAGAGCTGCTGGGGACTCTTTCCGGCGCCGTCGGTCCAATCATCGAGGACGACGATCCACTCGGCGTCGTAGTTGCCCTCGGTCGGGTCGTCGACGATGACCGGCAGATACAGACCGGTGTCCTCGTCGAGGCCGGTGTGCGGATGTGCCCAGTAGGTCCCGGAATTCGGCACCGAGAACCGGTAGGTGAAATCTTGGCCGGCCGCGATGTTGGGGGTGGCCGGCTCGGCGCCGTCCATGTCGTTGCGTAGGGCGATGCCGTGCCAATGCACCGACGTCGGATGGTCGAGTCGGTTGGACACCGTCACCTCGACCTCGTCGCCGATGCTGGCGCGGATCACCGGGCCGGGGATGCCGTTGCCGAAGGCCAGCGTGCGGACGATCGGTCCACCCAGGTCGACCTGGACCTGCTGGGCCGTCAGCTTGGCGGTGACGGTGCGGCCGCTATGCGGTCGGGCGGCCTCGGTTTCGGCGATGGCCGCTGACATCCGGGCACTGCCCGACGGCTCGGGCTTGGTTTGACTGCACGCCGTCAGCGCCATCCCGCCGGCGATGCCGGCGGCCATGAAACCGCGCCTGGAGAGCCGAGTTCTGTCGAAGGGCACGCCGCTGGTCGGTTGCACGGGCAATGGGTGCTCCTCGTCTTTGGCTCGCCCCAACGTTCTCGTGCATGGATGCTAGGCGGAGCGCAACGGCCGGCGCTAGACCTTTCGCTTATCGGGCGTGTGTTCGGGCATGCCCGAACAGCGCCGCAGCGGGTGGCGCCCATGTGAGAGTCGCCCCGCGCGAACGCTTCTGGGCCGAAAAGGAGCTCACACAGCCACACCGCCCCCATCGACATGCAGGGTTGAACCGGTGATAAAGCTGGACCGCGGAGAACTCAGGAACAGCACCGCCTCGGCGATCTCGGACGGGAAGGCGGTGCGGCTTAACGGCAGCGCCCGCCCCAGGTCCTCGTTGACTTCCCCCCATTCCGCGGCCACGCCGGGCGTGCGGGTGGGCCCGGGCGCAACGCTGTTCACCCGCACCCCGGCCGCTCCGAATTCGGCGGCCCAGGTGCGGGTGAGCGATTCCAGCGCGGCTTTGGAAGCGCTGTAGCCCGAGGCGCCGGGAATTCCCTTGAATGCGGCCATGGTGGTGATGTTGACGATGCTGCCACGGCCGCGCTTCAGCATCCCCGGGATCAGGCCGGCTACTAGGAAGTACGCACCGCGAACGTTGGTGTCGAACAACGTCTCGAAAGATGCCGTATCCTGCTCGACCGTCAACGCCGACGGGAAAGCGCCGGCGTTGTTGACGATGATGTCGACCTCACCGCACTGTCGCACAAGCGAATTCACCGACTCGAGATCGGCCATGTCGGTCTGGATAAACCGCGCGTTCGCGCCAATCAGCTCCACCGCTTGCGCACCTCTGACCGGATTGCGGCCAGTGACAATAACGGTGGCGCCCTCGCTTGCGAGCAGTCGCGCGGATTCCATTCCGATGCCCGCCGTCCCGCCGGTGATGACGGCGGTGTGGTCCATCAGCTCCATCGGACTCACCTGTAGAAACCTCTTACTTGGCGCCGCTGGGTGTCTGGGAAGCCATCCAGGCGCTGAAGGTGGTGGGATAGACGACCACATCTTCACCATCGATGGGAACGATGCTGCGTTCGTCGAGCACCGCACCGTAGTAGCGGGCACCGGCATCGGTAACCACCCGGCGCGCATCACCCGTTACCGCAAACCGTGCCCGGATGAAGTCGTCCATGCCTTGCTTTTCGGGGCCGGCGATGTTGATCACCCCGTTGGTCGGATCGGCGGTCGCCGCACGGGTAACGGCCGTCGCGACATCCGCCGAGGCAATGGGCTGAAACGCCCCGCGCGGCGCGCGGACCGTGTCACCGTCGGCCAATGAATCCGCAATGCCGCCAACGAATTCGAAGAACTGAGTCGCCCGCACGATTGAATACGGAGATCTTGATTCCGTGATCACCTTTTCCTGGGCTATTTTGGCCCGCATGTAGCCGCTTTCGGCTGCCCGGTCGGCGCCCACGATCGATAAGGCGACGTGATTACGCACCCCGGCGGCCCGCTCCGCCGCCAGCAGATTGCGGGTGGAGGTGGTGAAGAAGTCCAGAACATCATCGTCGGCCCAGGACGGCGAGTTGGAGACGTCCACCACCGTGTCGACACCGGTGACGGCATCGGCCACACCCTCCCCGGTTACGGCGTTGACGCCGGTGCTGGGTGATGCCGGGACTGCTTGGTGTCCCTGGTCGGTCAGCATGGCGACGACCTGTGATCCGATCAGCCCGCTGCCACCGATTACCAAAATCTTCATAATCATGCCTTTCAAGTCTCCCGATGCATTGGCCCTTTCAGCATGATTCAGGCGAGGGCGGGTCGGAACCCTGGAAAGTCCGTAGTTACGCCGAACTCAGGGGGCCAAGTCCTTGGCCAAACCGCGCAGTTGCCGGCGCGAGGTGAGGCCAAGCTTGGCGAACACTTTCCGCAGGTGCCATTCGACGGTGTGCGAGCTGATGAACAACTGCGCGGCGATCTCGGGGTTGGTCAGCCCCTCTCCGGCCAGCCGGGCGATCTGCGCCTCCTGCGCCGTGAGTTCACCGCCGGATGCTGCGCCCGCTTTGATCGACCGCTTGCTCACCTTCTCGCCGGTGGCCAGCAGCTCGCGGCGCGTGCGTTCGGCGAATGCCTCGGCTCCCATCCGGGTGAACATTTCGTGGGCGGTACCCAACTGGGCGCGCGCATCGATCCGGCGGTTGCAGCGGCGGAGCCATTCCCCATAGGACAGGTGCGCCCGCGCCAGCTGAACCACGATGCGGGTTCGCGCAAGCCGCTCGATTGCATCCCGGTAGAAGACCTCCGCTTCACGGTCGGCAGTCAGCAGCGCCCGTGATCGAGCGTAAACTCCGGCTGCCCAATCTGTTTGGGCGCCCAGCGCCCGGGCTTCGAGTTGGCGCAGCGCGTCATGGGCGGCGTCTTTGGCGCCACTTCTCGCGGCAGCCTCGATGAGTTCCACGAGGCACTGGCCGAACAGACCTAAATCCTCGTGTTCGCATGCCTGGCGCGCGGCGGCGAAGGCGTCGTCGTAGCGGCTCAGACCGTTGTAGAGGACAGCGCTGGAATACCCGGTCAACGCCACTATTCGGCCTTCGCCCCTGGCGATCCCGTCTGTTGCCGCTCGGTCGATCAGATTCGTGGCGACGTCCTCATTGCCCCGCCAGGCGGCCAGCAGCACCGAGTGGTATTTGACCGGGGCATAACCCGTCGCAGCCGAGATGGCGTCGGCCTCCTCGACAAGTTGGGATGCCGTTGCGAATTCGCCGGCCTGGACGTGTACACCGGCGCGATAGACCAGGGCGTTCGGTAACACGGCGAGTGCGCCCGCCTCACGCGCCAGGCGTACCGCGTGGGTGGCCAGCCGATGCCATACGTCGTCGTCCCAGAGTTCGTGGGCGACAGATTCCTGGACGATGGGAAAGGCTCGCCAGAACCAATGCATGACGTCATCGGCGCGCTCGGCGGCAGCTTCGATGAGCCGCAGCGCCTCGCGCATCGCTGCCAGACTCGGGGCGAGTCCAGCCGTCGCCCGTAGCGCGACGCCATCAAGAAGGAGATCGACCGGCCGCGACGGCTTCGGCCCGGGCGGCGCCGCGCGGGCCGCTTCGGCGGTCGACGCAATACCGCCATGCGGGCACAGCCGGCCGCCGAACATCGCAGCCCCCAAGGCGTCTAGGTACGTTTCGCGGGATTGTGCGTCGTCCAGTGTTTCCAGCCGGCGTGCGGCATCGAGCAGACCCACGGCCGCATCGGAGACCGTCGGTGCATCGGCATCACCGCTACGGCTGCGGGAAAACACGATCTGCGCGCGCAGTCGGGTGACGCGGGCCTGCCGCAGCTTGTCCAGTGGCGCGGCCTCGGCGATGGTGAGCAGCTCGTCCGCGGCGTCGAAAGCCGCCACGTCACGCTTGGCCTGGGCGGCCGCGAGTGCCCGTGCCCCTCTGCGCGCCGAATCGGAGGTCAGTTGGGTGGCCCGTTCCAGGAACGCGGCAGCCGCGGCCACTCCGCCTCGGGCCTGGGCACGGTCGGCGGAGCGCTCGAGTGCGGCGGCGATGGATTCGTCCGGACCCGGAGCCGCAGCGGCCAAATGCCACGCGCGCCGGTCCGGGTCGCTTCGTGTGTCGGTCACCTCAGCCAGCGCCCGATGTACGCGTCGGCGATCCATCAGATCCGCCGTACGGTACGCCGCTGACCTCACCAGGGGATGACGGAATCGCACCCTGGTGCCCACGTCGATCAATCCGGCCGCTTCCGCGCTGGCCGCCGCGTCACGTGGAAGCCCCAAATGCTCTGTGGCGCGTGACAATAGCGCCGCGTCGCCCACCGGCTCTGCGGCCGCAATGATCAACAGCTGCTGGGTCTCGTCCGGCAGTGACCGGATCCGCCGGACGAATGTCTGCTCGATCTGTCCAGCCAGTGGTTGCACGTCCGGGCGCTGGAAGCCGCCCGCCAGCTCCGCGGCGGATAAACCCCTGGGCAACTCCAACAGCGCCAACGGATTTCCCTGGGTCTCCGCCACGAAGCGCTCGCGCACCTGGTCGTCCAGTCGGCCCGGGATCACCGAATCCAGCAATGCGCGGGCGTCGGCGGGGTTGAGGCCGCGGACCGCCAGGCCGGGCAAGCCGTCCCAATCATCGGCATCGATGGCGGCCGAGGCATCTCGCACCGCGAACACCATCGCCACGGGCTCGGCGATCAGTCGTCGGGCGACAAACGTCAACGTCTGGGCCGAGATTCGGTCGATCCACTGCGCGTCATCGATGAGGCACAGCAAGGGCTGGGCCCGGGTCGCTGCATCGATCAGACTGAGCACCGCCAGCCCGACGAGGAAGCGATCCGGCGCAGGTCCGGCGCTCCGGCCGAATGCGATCTCCAGTGCACCGCGCTGCGGAGGCGGCAGTTCATCGATGCGATCCAGCACAGGCACGCACAGTTGCTGTAAAGCGGCAAACGGAAGTTCCATCTCGGACTCCACCCCAGAAACCCTTGCCACGCGGAAGCCAGGGGCGCGCTCGGAAACGAACTCCAGCAGCGCCGTCTTGCCGATGCCTGCCTCGCCCCGCAGCACCAGAACCTGACTTTTGCCCGAGCGGGCGCCCGACACCAGCCGGTCGAGGGCAGCACATTCCGCGCGCCGACCACGCAAAGGTTGTGCCTGTTGAACTTTCACCCACACCGCCGCTGGAAAGTGATTTGCCGTTCGACTTTACCGAGCGCGCCTACCGATGGCGTCGAGCACCGACCCGGCGCAAATCTTAAATCAATTGCTTGACTTAATGCGGCAGCCGCCGATTAACTCGTCGTGTGGTCAACGAATTGGACGGCAAGGTCGCCATCGTCACCGGCGGCGCTTCGGGCATCGGTCGCGGACTCGTGGAGCGGTTCGTGGCCGAGGGCGCGCGAGTCGTCATCGCCGACGTCGAGACCGACCGCGGCGAGGCGTTGGCCGCCTCGCTCGGCGGCGCGGCCGCCTTCCGGAAGACCGACGTCGCCGATCCCGGACAGGTGAGGGCGCTGGTATCCGATGCCGTCGAGAAGTTCGGCGGCCTGCACGTCATGGTGAACAACGCCGGGATCTCCAGCCCGCTGCGGAAGTTGCTCGACGACGACCTCGCCGATTTTCATCGGGTGATGGGGGTCAACGTGCTCGGCGTGATGGCGGGTACCCGAGATGCCGCGCGGCACATGGCCGAACACGGCGGCGGATCGATCATCAACATCACCTCGATCGGCGGTATCCAGGCCGGCGGCGGCGTGATGATCTACCGCGCCTCCAAGGCGGCCGTCATTCAGTTCACGAAGGCCGCGGCGATCGAGTTGGGAGCACACGAGATTCGGGTCAACGCCATCGCTCCGGGTGGCATACCCACGCCGATTTTGGGCAAGTCGGCGGCAGGCATGGACCCAGAACAACTACAGCGATTCGAGGCGCGGATTCGCCAGGGGATGCGTGATGACCGGCCCCTGAAGCGCGAGGGCACGCCCGAGGACGTCGCCGAGGCGGCGGTGTATCTCGCCACCGACCGGTCCCGCTACGTCACCGGGACCGTGCTGCCCGTAGATGGTGGCACGGTGGCGGGCAAGGTGATCCGGCCCAGGAAACGCGAGGGATAGGCCGCCGGCTCGCGCCAGGGCGGTTACGGTCCCGAGGCCCGGACGGGGCGTCCGGTGGCCTGACGATGGATGAGACCTTGGTCGGAAAAGGCGGACAACCAGCCCTCCATGGGCCACCACCCCCAGCGGCGATGAAAAATTGCGGCATTGCGCAGTATGTCGTCCAGATGGTCCACCGGCGGGTCGGCGACCGGGTGGTATTGGTGGAATGCGTGTGCCCCGCCAACCCACCGCATCGGAACCTGTTGAACCGCGGCGCATTGCGCGAAGTCGGTGTCCTCACCACCGTAGCCACGGTAGATCTCGCAGAATCCGCCGATCCTTTGCCAGGTAGGGATTCTCACCGCAAACGACAGCGACCAGAACAACGCGTAGTCCGTCGTGGCGACGACGACGTCGTCTGCCGGAACCGGCCGAGCGGGATGTGGATCAGGTGTCGCCTGAATTTCTGGGATCACGTAGCCGCCGGGTCCCGGGGGTGGTAAATACGTGACGGGCCCGCACAGGATCGCATCCTGGTGTTCCTGTTGGCCCGCCACGGCGTGGTAGCGAGCGAGCAGGTCCGCGCCCGGAATGCAGTCGACGTCGAGAAAAATGATGAGTTCTGCGGCATTTCGCGCCGCGGCCGCGGCACCGATATTGCGTCCCATGGCCACCGGCAACGGCGGGGAGGCGTCGCATTCGAGCACCTGTGCCGGCGCACGGAGCTCATCCACGACGGCGGCGATTCCGGGGTCACCGAGCGCGACCACGATGTGCATGTCCGGCCGCAGCGTGCTGGTGTTGAGGCCTTCGAGCTGCCTACGCAGGTGGGCGCCCCGGCCATGGGCCGTGGTGACGATGGCGGTGCGCATCACGCGCCTCCCCGACACCGGCGGGCGGCTGACTCGATCGCGTCGGCGGCGCGGCGCGCGGCCCCATCCACTTCCCAGCGCCGCCACCGTTGCGGATCAGTCGCCGTCGCCTGGGTCAGAAGCGCGGGCCAGCCTGTAGCGTCGGGCAGTTCACCCGTGACCACTGCAAGCCGGTGACCCTTGAGCATCTCGGCAGTGGCGCGCTGCTCATCAAACGGGCGCGGTTGCGGGATGACCACCGCGGGGCGTTGAGCCGCAGCGACATCCGCAATGCAGCTCTGGCCCGCGTGGGTGACGACGACATCGGCTCGCTGGAGTTCTGGCCATGGATCGTCTCGCCACGAACCACTCCCGCCGCCGAGTGTCGTCCATGAGAGGACCGAAGCCGCTGCGGCGCAGTCCTGCAGCGCCACGCCGAACGTGTCGCCGGCGCCTCCCAAAACGACTACCCTCATCTCTTCCAATGGCGCGACACGCGATGAGGATGCCGAACCGTCGTCGGAGTTACCGCGACCTTCGAAACGGCTGATACCTCCGACGTAGCTCGTTTTCTCATCCCAGTGCCGCAGCCATGGCGGCACACTGAACGTCCGTGGCCACGCCGCCACGATGTGATCGGCGAGTCGGTGCACCAGCTGGTGTGGCGCATCCATCCGATTGCCGGGCAGCGCCATCACGATGACCGGTACACCGAGGAGTCGAACGAACACGGCCACCTCGACCGAGATGTCGACCACGACGGCTTCGGGCCGGGCGTCGGATACCCACCTCGCGATGTCGGCCATGCGCGCGCTGAAGCCGGCGTCGTGGTGCGGCGCCCAATGCAGCGCGCCGTGCGCCGTGACGCCGTGCGGCCGCGGATCCGCGTCGTCACGCGGTAACTTCATGATCGTCGAAAACGGATGCGGCTCGGGAATGTTCAATGAGGTGATGGCCACCACCGGGCGCCGCATCCGGGCGCAGATACTCATGGCCCGGGCCAGATGCCCGAAACCGTGGTGGTGGATGTAATACCCGATCATGTGACCTGCCCGCGGACTCGTCGATCATTTGCCGGTAAAAATCGGTGTATGCGGTCACCATAGCCTCCGCCGAGCAGTGGCGAATGGCGTGTTCGCGCACCTGCTTTCGCGGTAGCCGTATCGCGGTGGAAATGGCATCGGCCATCGCGGCGACATCACCGGCAACGACGAGCCGACCCGATGAGGAACTCAGGAACTCGGGGATGCCACCCCGGGCAAAAGCCACCACCGGGGTACCGCACGACATCGCTTCGGCGACGACAAGACCGTAGGGCTCGTCCCACGTCGGAGTGACGAGCGCTGCTGCGGCATGACCGACCAGACGGGCCAGGCGGCTGTGTTCGAGATGACCCGCGTAGCGGATATCGCCTCGTAGCTGTGGATGCACCTGTTCGGCAAAATACCTGCGATCGGAGATCGGTCCAGCAAGAACCAAAGGCCTACAAGCTCGTTGGGCCACGGCGATGGCGAGGTGCGGCGCTTTCTCCGGAGTGATGCGCCCGAACCACACCAGATCTGGTCCGCCCGGACCAAGCGGCCACTCGCGAGTGTCGATGCCGTTGGGGATCGCCGTGATATCGCCGGTCACCTTTTCCCACGCCGCGGCGGTGTGCCGGGATACCGCTGCAAATCGGCTGCCCCGCCCCATGGAGGCGCCGATCGCCGACTCGAGCCAGGGCGTTGGTGGTGTGTGCACCGTGGTGAGCATCGGCGTGGACAGTGCCGGAGCCATCGCCACCGGCAGGTAATGCAGGCTGTGGTTGTGAATGACGTCGAACTCCTGGCTACCCGGATCCGCGAGCCAGACCATCAACGACAGGTATGCGTGGTGATCGGCCATGAACGCGGCCGGGGTCATGGATACGTCGTTCCGCGCTGTCTCTGACAAGTCCAGCGTACGGACGGCGAGCGTCTGACATTCCAAGCCTGGGTCCGAACCGGCAGCCGCGAACAGCGACACTTGGTGGCCGCGGGAAGCGAGAGCACGGGTCAGCTGGCAGACGTGCGCTTCCAGCCCCCCGGCAAATGGTTCACGAATGGGATGACGGGTGGACGCGATCAGTGCTACGCGCAGGGGCGCCGTCATCGCAGGACGCTCCGGTAGATCGCGCGGTGTGCCGAAGCGAGCGCGCGTCGTTCGGCAAGCCGCGCCGGCCAATCGGCCCTGGGAGCGTGGTGACCGGTGGTCCAGCGCGCGTGTGCCCGGTGAATGGCACGGCAGAGGGAGGCTTGGTCGAACCCCTCGTCGCTGAAGCCGAAAACGCCGCACGGCCGTTGCTGGTGGTAGAACCCGCAGTCGGGGGCCACGACGGCGGTACCAAGGTCGTAGCTGGCCTCAAGCCAGCCGGAATGGGTGCCGAACCGGTAGGGCAGTACGGTCACGGCAAGCGAGGCGAGGTACTCCCACAGTTCGTCGTCCGAGAAGTAAGGGTGCACACGGACATTCACACGCTCGTGGCAGTCGTAGCCCAGCAATGCCGCGCCGGTCTCGGGTGCGAACCAGTGGTTGTCGGGGTCAAAGATCTCGTCGTGGACGTCGATTTGCAAGGTCGCGTCCGGCAGCGACGACACGATGACCGCGAGTGCGTGCACAAGGGGCAGCGGGTCCATGTTGGCGCGCAAGCTCTTGGCGTGCAGACCGATTACGAACCGATCACCCCGGCCGCGGGGCCGCTCAATCCACTCCTTTTCGAGCACGTGAGGATGCGGCAGCACGTGAGCCCGTCGCCCCCAGGCCTGCCAGAGACGTTGTGCGGCACCGGGTGTCAGCGTGATCAGCTCGTCCGCAGCGGCGATCAGAACTTCCTGCTGCGCGGCATGGGCTTCGGGTTCCGGATGATGGGGATTCCGCAGATCGTGCACCGTATACACCAGTGGCTTGTCGTGCACCTTGAGCTCTTGGACTACCCCGGCCAGCACCTCGGGACCTATGGCATCAAACCCGAAGTGGACGTGGAACACGTCGAACCGGGTGCGATTGTCGCTAATCCACCCGGGCTCCAGCATCAGCGGCGGCCACCATCCTCCCGGGACGGTGCGTCCATCGGATGGAATCGGATCATCCAAGCGCACAACGGAATCCATGCCTGGATCGGCTATGTGACGCACATACACATGTGATGCGGGCACCGAGGCGATGCGTATCAACCGAGCCCCTTTTCAGGCATGTGGGAGGACGGCGTGTCGCCAGCGGCACTGTCCGCCACCCAGCAGCGGAACCGTTCCTGCCGGCTGAAGAACGGTGCGAACGGGCAATACCCGCCGGATTCGGACCCAAACGTGGGATCAGGCGCGCTGGCTGTGGGGGTGCCCGGTTAACGCGACGCCCCGTCAGCGAAGGGGCTGATGTCGGGGAGACTCGACGCTTTAAATCAATCGCTTGACTTAAAGTACCGGACGAGGTTGACTGATCCAATGACCACCGCCGGCCGGGCCGTTCGCACCGATCGGGCCAGTTCCACCCAAGAGGCGATCCTGGTCGCGGCCGAGCGCCTGTACGCCGAGCACGGCATGTTCGCCGTGTCCAACCGGCAGGTCAGCGAGGCCGCCGGGCAGGGCAACAACGCCGCCGTCGGCTATCACTTCGGCACCAAGGCCGACCTGGTGCGGGCCATCGAGCACAAGCACCGCGGGCCCGTCGAGCAACTGCGCGAACAGATGGTGACCGAGTTGCTCGACACGGGCGGTTCGACCGAAATGCGCAATTGGGTGGCCTGTTTGGTGCGCCCGCTCACCGATCATCTGGAGGAGCTCGGAAATCCGACCTGGTATGCGCGTTTTGCGGCCCAGGCGATGACCGACCCCGCCTACTACAACATCATCGTCAGGGGCGCGCTCAGCTCCCCGTCGCTGGTCCAGGTCGTCGAGGGCATCAACCGCTGCCTGCCCGAACTGCCGGCCGAGGTGCACTTCGAACGCAACATCATGGCCCGAAACCTGTTGATGCACACTTGCGCCGATCGCGAACGCGCGCTCGCCGCAGGAGCGGTGACGTCCCATCGTTCATGGCGGGCCGCGGCGTCCGGGCTCATCGACGCGATCGTGGGCCTGTGGCTGGCGCCCGTGACGGCGTACGAATGAAGGGCGTGCGAATGAAAGTGACTGTCGACCAAGACGTTTGTGCTTCATCGGGTAACTGTGTGATGAATGCGCCCGAAGTGTTCGACCAGCGCGACGACGACGGCGTCGTGGTGCTGCTCAATCCGAGTCCCAAGCCCGAGCAGGTCGAGGGCGCGCGCCGGGCGGCGGCGGCCTGCCCCGCGCTTGCCATCCACATCGAGGAATGAAAACGATGTCCGACACCCTGACGAGCACCGCGGCGGAGCAGACCTCCGATATTCCGGACTACCCGATGGCCAGGGAGCCGCGCTGCCCCTTCGCGCCACCGCCGGATGTCATGGCGCTGGCCGAAGCAAGACCGCTGTCCCGGGTCCGGATCTGGGACGGCAGCACACCGTGGCTCATCACGGGCTACGAGCAAGTGCGCGAGCTGTTTTCCGATTCGCGGGTCAGCGTCGACGACCGGCAGCCCGGCTTCCCGCACTGGAACGAAGGCATGCTGTCCACGGTGCACAAGCGGCCGCGGTCGGTCTTCACCGCCGACGGCGAGGAGCACACCCGATTCCGGCGGATGCTGTCCAAGCCGTTCACCTTCAAGCGGGTCGAAGGTCTGCGCCCGACCATCCAGCGCATCACCGACGAGCACATCGACGCGATACTCGCCGGACCGCAGCCCGCCGACATCGTCACCGCACTGGCGCTCCCGGTGCCCTCGCTGGTGATCAGCCAGCTGCTGGGCGTTCCCTACGAAGATGCCGACATGTTCCAGCATCACGCCAACGTCGGCCTCGCGCGTTACGCCACCGGTGAAGACACCGTCAAAGGCGCCTTGAGCCTGAACAAATACCTCGCTCAGCTGGTCGAGGCCAAGATGGAGAATCCGGCCGAGGACGCGGTCTCCGACCTCGCCGAGCGGGTCAAGGCCGGCGAACTCAGCGTCAAGGAGGCCGCCCAGTTGGGCACCGGCCTGCTGATCGCCGGGCACGAGACCACCGCCAACATGATCGGTCTCGGCGTGCTCGCCCTGCTGGAAAACCCCGACCAGTTGGCCGTCATCCGCGACGCCGAAGATCCGAAGGTCATCGCCAGCGCGGTCGAGGAACTGCTGCGCTACCTGAGCATCATTCAGAACGGCCAGCGCCGCGTCGCGCTCGAAGACATCCACATCGCCGGGGAGACCATCCGCGCCGGCGAGGGCATCATCATCGATCTCGCCCCGGCCAACTGGGATCCGGACGCGTTCGCCGAACCGGACCGGCTCTACCTGCATCGCTCCGGCGCCGACCGCAACGTCGCATTCGGCTATGGCCGGCATCAGTGCGTCGGGCAGCAGCTGGCCCGCGCCGAGCTGCAGATCGTGTTCCACACGCTGGTGCGGCGCATTCCCACACTGCAACTTGCCATTCCGATCGAGGAGGTTCCGTTCAAGGACGACCGACTCGCCTACGGCGTCTACGAACTGCCGGTGACCTGGTAGCCAGCTCGCTACTCATCAAAATTCGGATCCGAATGGAGGGTCAACGATGACGACTCAAGCAAGCACGCTTTACCCGCCCGGCGGTTATGGCGCTCCGAAGGACCGCCGTGGTCACGCCGCGGGCAGCGACGTCGGCCTGCCGCAGGGGACCGTGGTCTTCTCCGCGGACAACCACATCTCGCTCGCGGATGACATTTTCTACCAGCGCTTCCCGGACGACCTGAAGGATAAGGCGCCGCGGATCTGGTACGAGGACGGCGCCTACCAGGTCGGCCGCAAAGGGCAGTCGTTCCTGCCGGGCGACTTCAGCGCCGTGCTGATGCAATACGACGACCTGCCCGGCGCCGCGAGCACCAACATCGAGGCGCGCATCCAGGAGTTGCACGACGACGGCGTCGAGAAGGAGTTGGCGTTCCCCAACGCGGTGCTGGCGCTGTTTCACTACCCGGACAAACAGCTTCGTGAGCTCGCCTTCCGCATCTACAACGAATACATCGCCGAGCTGCAGGAGCGCTCGAAGGGCCACTTCTACGGCGCCGGGCTGATCAACTGGTGGGACCCGCAGGGCACCCGCAAGACGCTCGAAGAGCTGAAGTCGTTGGGGCTCAAGACGTTCCTGCTGCCGCTCAATCCGGGCAAGGACGACGACGGCAACATCATCGATTACGGCAGCACCGCGATGAAACCGGTTTGGGACGAGATCGAGGCCTCCGGTCTTCCGGTGACCCACCACATCGGGGAGACCCCACCGAAAACGCCGTGCCAGTTCAACAGCGTGGTGGTGGGCATGATGATCAACATCGACGGATTCCGTGAGCAATTCGCCAAATACCTCTTCACCGGGATTCTCGATGATCATCCCGGGCTGCGCATCGGCTGGTTCGAGGGCGGCATCTCCTGGGTGCCGTGGGCGCTGCAAGACGCCGATCACCTGATGGGCTCGTACCAGCACATGTTCAACCGGACACTCGAGCACGAACCGCGCTACTACTGGGACACCCACATGAGCGCCTCGTTCATGGTCGACCCGCTGGGGTTGCAGCTGATCGATCAGATCGGGGTGGACAAGGTGATGTGGTCCAGCGACTACCCGCACAACGAGAGTACCTACGGCTATTCCGAGAAATCGCTGAAATCCGTTGTGGATGCGGTGGGCCCGGAGAACGCGGTGAAGATCGTCAGCGACAACGTCACGAAGTTCCTGGGTCTGTAGTGACGACGTTCGCGCAACTGAACACCGACACCGGCAACGGACTGGTGATCCCGGAAATCGCCGACTTGAGCCGCCTGCGCCGTGCGACGGGGACCCGGCTGCGCTCGGCGATGGCGGAGCGCGGTGTCGATGCGATGATCCTGCTGGGCAACAACGCGGTGGTCTACGCCACCGGTGCCAGCTGGCCGCTCGGCGACGCCGGGTTGTCCTACGTCGAGCGGCCGGTGGCCGTGGTGCTCGCCGACGACGAGTGGCCACACCTGTTCCTGCCGTTCCGCGAGGGGGCCGCACAGGAGTCGGACCTGCCCGCCGATCACCTGCACGGGCCCGTATATCTCGAATTCGACGAGGGCGTCCAGCATTTCGCGCATCAGCTGGCCGATCTGATCCCGGCCACGGCGGTAGTCGCGGTCGACGAGTTCACCGGCGCCATGTCGCGCGCCGCCAAGGCTCTGTTCCCGGGCGGGGCGCCCGTGGACGCCGCGGCCATCGTGAGCGCCGCCAAGGCGGTGAAGACTCCGGACGAATTGTCGTGCATGCGCACCGCGATTCGGATCACCGATGAGGCTATGGTCGAGGTGCAGAAGCGCCTGGCTCCCGGCATCCGTCAAATCGATTTGTCCGCAAGCTTTTTGCGCCGCGCCTTCGAGTTGGGGGCCACGGCCAGCATGCTCGAGCCGATCTGGCAGGTGATGCCCCCCAGCAAGGCCGAGGGTGTGTGGACCACACACGGCGACCTGGCGCTGCCGCTGCTCACCACGGAACGCGAGCTGGCCGAGGGCGACGTGCTGTGGACCGACGTCAGCATCACCTATCAGGGCTACTGTTCGGACTTCGGGCGCACCTGGATCGTCGGCCGCGATCCGTCACCTCGTCAACGGGCGCAGTTCGACAAGTGGTTCGAGATCATGAGCGCGGTTCTGAGTGTCGCCAAGGCCGGTGCCACCGCGGCGGATCTGGGGCGCGCCGCCGTCAAGGCCAACGGTGGCACCAAGCCGTGGCTGCCGCACTTCTATCTGGGCCACGGAATCGGCGTCAATGCCGCCGAAATGCCAATGATAGGAACCGATCTCGGTCAGGAGTTCGACGAGAATTTCGTTCTGCAATCCGGGATGGTGCTGGTGCTGGAGCCCGTCGTCTGGGAGGACGGCACCGGCGGCTATCGCAGCGAAGAGGTCCTGGTGATTACCGAGGAAGGTTGGATCCGTTTGACCGACTACCCCTATCACCCTTATGGCAACTGAAGTCCTGCCCGACGAGCGCACGCTGCGCCTGGGCCGCCGCCGACGGGCGCTGGCGCAGATGGCGGCACACGATCTCGACGTCCTGGTCCTCGGCCGGCAAGCCAATGTCCGGTATGTCACCGGGGCGCCGCAACTGTGGGTCGCCGGCACCCGGCCCTTCGGCCCGACCTGCGTGCTCGTGCGCGAAACCGGCGCCGTCCACCTCCTGAGCACCTGGGACGAGGGCGTTCCGGAAGACATCCCTCACGAAAACCTCTACGGCATCTCGTGGAACCCGATGAACACCATGTCGGCGCTGCAGCGCATCGACGGGGCGGCGAGCGCGCGGCGCGTCGGAACGGATGCCCTCTCGCCGGTTTTCGCCCAGTTGCTGCCAACCGCGTTTCCCAACGCCCAGCTGGTCGACGGCGAGCTGGCCATGCGGGCGGCACGCCGCATCAAGACGGACGAGGAGACCGCCGCCATCCGGGAATCCGTCGCGGTGGCCGAGTCGGCCCTGGCGGCCGCGGTATCCGAGTTGCGGCCGGGGGTGACCGAGCAAGCGCTGGCCGGCGTCTTGCTGGAGGCATCCGCGGCCGGTGGGGTCAGCACCCCGTCGAATCAGGATGTCGCATGGGTGACTTCGCGCAAGCATCCATGGCGGCGGGCCGACGACGGTGATCGGAACGAAGGCCGTATCCAGGACGGTGATCTGGTGGCCTTCTCCGCCGGCGTCCTGGCCGGGGGCTACGTCGGTGAGGTCGGCCGGACCTGGCCTGCCGACACCAGGCACGCGCCCAACGGGGCCGCCGCCCTGCAGCGGCGCTGGGAGAGCCTGTGGGGCAAGCTGATCGGTGCCTGCCGGCCCGGAGCGGGCGCGGGCCAACTGCTCGCCGCCTACCACGCCGCCGGCGAGCCCGAGCCGCCGATGCCGGTGGCCCGCGGCCTGGGCATGGGGTTTGACCCGCCCGTCGTCTCCAAGCATCTGCCCGCGACCGCGGCCGGCGAACGCCTCGAGCCCGGGATGGTGCTGGCCGTCACCGGTTATGTATGGGAAGAGGGAATCGGCGCTGTCTTCGGGCGAGAGGCGGTCCTGATCACCGCCGACGCCCCCGAAGTGCTCACCGGTAGCCCGTTCTGGCAACCCTAGCCATGAACGAGCCCTCCGAGCCCGCGGCCGAAGAGATCATCCGATATGACAAGGACGCCACGACGCGGATCGCCACGATCACGTTCGACCGCCCGGACTATCTCAACGCGCCGACAATCGCCGCGCGGGTGCGTTACGCAGACTTGTTGCACCGGGCCAACATCGACGACGACGTCAAGGTTCTGGTGGTCCGCGGTGCCGGCGACGACCTGGGCTCGGGTGCGGATCTCACCGAGGCTATGCGGATGCGCGACGCGGCGGACCAGGGTCCGCGGCTCGCCGAATACCGAATCGGCGCCGACGAAGTCCGATACCCGCCGCAGGGGTCGTTTCGTAACGGTGCCACGCTCGGCCAGTGGTATGCCAACCCGAACTCGGGCATTCGCGGCCTGCAGGACTTCAAGAAGATCAGCATCCTCGAGGCCAAGGGTTACTGCTACGGCTGGCATTTCTACCAGGCCGCCGATGCCGACCTGGTGATCTCCAGCGACGACGCGCTGTTCGGGCACCGGTCGTTCCGGTATTACGGTTGGGGGCCCCGCATGTGGTGGTGGGCGCAGACCATGGGCATCCGCAAGTTTCAGGAGATGGTGTTCACCGGAAGGGCTTTCACCGCCGCGGAGATGTATGACTGCAACTTCCTCAACAGCGTGGTGCCGCGGGCTGAACTCGAGGCCGAGGTGGACAAGTACGCGCTCGCCTGCGCCCGTAACCGCCCCACGGACACGGTCTTCATGCAGAAGGTCTTCTTCGAGATCATGAAGCAGTTCCAGGGCGAATACCTGGGCAGCATGCTCAGCGGCGTGTTCGAGTCGATGGGAGGCAGCGTCCGCCCGGACGCCGGCGATGAGCTGATGCTCGACGACGCGATGCAGCGGGGCCTGGGTGACGCGGTCAAGGACAACGACGACAAGTTCCCCGCTGAATGGCGGCTGAGCAAGAAGGCCCGCAAGAAGGCGGGAGCCGACAAGAACAGCAACGCGAAGAGAAAGAAACAGTGACGCAACGTCGCGTCGAACCGCCGCTTGACGGCTATACCGTGATCGACCTGTCCACCGGTATAGCCGGCGCCTACTGCACCAAGTTGCTTGCCGACGGCGGTGCCCACGTCGTGAAAGTGGAATCCCCGCAGGGTGACTCGCTGCGCGCATGGTCGGCCTCGGGCGCCACCATCCCGGCCGGCGGTGACGGCGCGCTGTTCAGTTTCCTGGCTGGGGCAAAACACAGTGTCGTCGCTGATCCCGCCGCCGACGACGACGTCGAACTGGTGAACCGGCTGCTGGCAGCCGCGGATGCGGTGGTGTGGTCCGCCGGCTCCGAAGTGGTCGCACGCCCGAACTTTTCGCCGCGCGCCATCCACGCCCGGCACCCACATCTTACGGTCACCGCGATCACGCCGTTCGGCCTGGAGGGACCGTGGCACGACCGCGCGGCGACCGAGTTCACGCTGCAGGCGTGGTCGGGAGGAATCGTCGGGCTGGGCCGCGGCGAGCAGGAGCGTCCGCCCGTCTTCGTCGGCGGTCAGGTCGGCGAATACCTGGCCGGCGTCTACGCGAGCGTGGCCACCCTGGCGTCCCGGTGGCGCCGAATCGACGGCGGGGCAGGAGAACTGCTGGACCTGTCGATGCTCGAGACGCAGATCCTGTGCCTCACCTATTACCCGGTCTCCTACTTCGAAGTGCTCGGCCGGCCGTGGCGAGACATGCGGCGTCCGACCATTCCTGGAGTGGCTCAGGCCAAGGATGGCCTGGTCGACCTCGGGTGTGGGACCGCGCAGCAGTGGTTCGACCTGTGCGCGATGGTGGGCCGCCCGGAGTGGATCGATGAGGAATCGCCACTGTCGATCACCGAGCAGGCGAACATCCACGCCGAGGAGATCTTCGCCTGGCTGGCCGACACGCCGGTCAACGAAATTCGGGAACTGGCTTCGGCATTCCGCATCCCCAACGCGCCCGTCGCCAACGGCGCCAACGTGACGTCGTTCGACCAGTTCGTGGCACGCGATTCGTTCGTGCGCAATCCGCGCGACGGCTTCCAGCAGCCCAGCCATCCATACCGCATGCGGCCCGCGCAGCTACGCCAACCGCAGCCGGCGCCGCGGCTGGGCGAGCACACCGAGCGCTATCGGACCGCGCATCTCCCGGCGCGGCCCGCGCCGAGCGGGGTCGCGAAACCGCTGCCGCTCAGCGGTATTCGGGTGCTGGACATGACGACGTTCTGGGCGGGTCCCTGCTGCACGCATGCGCTGGCCCTGCTCGGCGCCGAGGTCATTCACGTCGAGTCGACCCGCCGGCCCGACGGCACGCGGATGATCGCCGGCATACCGATCACCGAGGATCGGTGGTGGGAGAAGTCGCCGATCTTCGAGGCCCTCAACACCAACAAGAAGGGCCTCACCCTGGACCTGCAGAGTCCGCGAGGCCGGGAACTGCTGCGCGAGCTCGTCGCAACGGCCGACGTGCTCGTGGAAAACTTCACGCCGCGGGTGCTGGACCAGATCGGCCTGGATTTTCCGACCGCCCAGTCGATTCGACCGGACATCGTGATGGTGCGGATGCCGGGCTTCGGCCTGGAGGGACCCTGGCGTGACAACCCGGCATTCGCCTACGTCATCGAATCGGCCTCCGGGGTGAGTTGGCTCACTGGCTATCCCGATCGCACGCCGTATGACCCGTATTCGATCGGAGACGCATGCGCGGGCGTGCACGCGCTCAACGCGATACTGCTGGCGCTCGAGCACCGGCGCCGCACGGGCGAGGGCGTGTTCATCGAAGCGGCGATGGTCGATGCCGCGCTCAGCATTGCCGCCGAGCAGGTCATCGAGTACTCGGCGTACGGGGCGCTGCTGGCGCGCGCGGGCAACCGGGGACCGACCGCCGCGCCGCAGAACCTCTATCGCAGCGCCGACATCGACGAATTCGGTCGCCTCGACAGCTGGGTCGCCATCGCCGTGACCACCGACGAGCAGTGGGCCAGTCTGGTCCGGGCGATCGGATCACCTTGTTGGGCAACCGATTCCACGCTATCGACCCAGGCGGGCCGGCGCCTGCACCACGACCGAATAGACGGCCAGCTCGCCGCCTGGTGCGAGCGCCGCAGCCGCGACGAAATCGTCGCAACCCTGTGGGACGCCGGAGTGCCGGTGGCCAAGGTCATGCAACCGCACCGGCAACCCGAGTTGGAACAGTTGGCCTTTCGGGATTTCTTCGAAGTTGTCGACCATCCCGTCAACGGCCCGGCTAGGCTCAGCACCGTGCCGATGAGGTTCTCGACCGGGCCCCACAAGTTCCACACCGCGCATGCGCCGTTGCTGGGGCAACACAATCACGAACTGCTATCCCGACTGGGCCTGTCCGATTCGCAGATCGCCGAGCTGGAAGCCGATGGGGTGATCGGCAGTGCACCGGCGATGCACGGGCGGAGCTGATCGACGATGACGATCGACCCCTCGAACATCCTGCTCACCGACCGCGTCGCCGTGGTGACCGGTGGGGGAGCCGGCATCGGTCGCGGGATCGCCGCCGGCATGGCCGCGTTCGGTGCGCGGGTGGCGATCTGGGAGCGTGACCCGCAGACCTGTGCGCAAGCGTCCGAAGCCACCGGGGCCCTGGGAATCGTCACCGACGTTCGAGACGGCAACCAGGTGGACGCCGCCCTGAAACGCACCAGTGCCGAGCTGGGCACGCCGACGATCCTGGTGAACAACGCCGGCGGGGTGTTCTCCTCACCCCTGCTGGACACCAGTGAAAATGGCTGGGATGCACTGTATAAGGCGAACCTGCGCCACGTGCTGCTCTGCACCCAGCGAGTTGCCCGGCAGCTGGTTGCCTCGGGCGTTGGCGGCAGCGTCATCTCGGTGACGTCGATCGAAGGCGTCCGAGCCGCACCGGGCTATGCCGCCTACGCCGCGGCCAAAGCCGGCGTGATCAACTACACCAAGACCGCGGCCCTGGAGTTGGCGCCGCACGGCATCCGGGTCAACGCGATAGCGCCCGACATCACGCTCACCGAGGGCCTGGCCGCGCTCAACAGCGACGGCGCGGCGGCGGCCATGGCGGACATCGTGCCGCTGGGCCGCCCCGGTCATGTCGACGAAATCGCCGCCGCCACAGTGTTTCTGGCTTCCGACATGTCGATCTATCTCACCGGGCAGACGCTGCACGTCGACGGCGGCACCCACGCTGCCAGCGGCTGGTACCACGACCCGCGGACGGGGGACTATCGATTGGGTCCGCCACCATCGAGCTAGTGGCGGTCGCGAGTGCGGCGAAGCCGGGCGCGGCGGGCCGCCACCATCGAGCTAGTGCGTCCAGCCCTCGGCGGCCTGTTCGTCGAAGGTCCGGTCGATGCGCTCGAACCGGCGGCGGATCGAATCCCGGGCGGCCCCGTGCGGCAGCACGTAGAGGCGGTTGGCGAGGATCGCATTGGCCGTCAACCGCGCGACGTCGTCCGCGGTGACCGCCTCGTCCTGCGTCGGCAGTGTCCCGAACGCCCCCTCGGGTGACGCGGACAGCCCGTAGTCCGCGCCGCGAATCCGTTCGGAATTGGAGACCAGCTTGGTCTCCACCACCATCGGGCACAGCACCGACACCCCTATGCCGTTGGGCTTGAGCTCGCGGGCGAGCGTTTCTGCGAGCCCGACGACGCCGTACTTGGCAACGCCGTAGGTCCCCAGGCCGTTGTTGGGCACCAGCCCGGCGAAGGACGCGGTGAATGCGATGTGCCCACCCTTGCCTTGATCGAGCAGCCTCGGCACGAACGCCTCGACGGCATGGATCGAACCCCACAGGTCGATGTCGATCACCCAGCGCCAGTCGTCGTGGTTCGTCTGGGCCATCGGCCCCGCGACGACGATGCCGGCGTTGCTGAACAGAACATCGACCTGGCCGAGCAACCGGAAGGACTCCTCCGCGAGGTGCACCATCTCCTCGAGGTGCCGGACGTCGCAGACCACCCCGTTTGCGTCGAACCCCTCGCCGCGCAGCCGGTTCACCGCCTGTTCCAGCGCGGGCTGATCGACATCGGATAGCACGACGCGGGCGCCCCGCCGGGCGAATTCGGTGGCGGTGGCCAACCCGATGCCGCTCGCACCGCCGGTGATGACCGCCCCGCGTCCCTGGAAATCGTCCATAGATTCCGAGCGTATTACCCGCGCGGCAGCCGGTGTGAGAGACGTCATGTAGATAGGTCCCTAACTATTAGGGCACCATATAATCATGCCCGCCGCGACCGCTCGCGAAATCGATCCGCTCGCCCTGGAACACCAGGTGTGCTTCGCGCTCGCGACGACCAACCGGGCGGTGTTGGCGGTGTACCGGCCCCTGCTGGAGCCCCTCGGGCTGACCCATCCGCAATATTTGGTGATGCTGGCGCTGTGGGATCACCGCAAGACGCCCGGGGCCGACCGGTTTCCGTTGTCGGTCAAGCAGATCGCCGCGGCATTGCAGATGGATTCCGCGACGCTGTCGCCGATGCTCAAGCGCTTGGAGGGCCAGGGGCTGATCACTCGTGCCAAGAATCCGGCCGACGAACGCACCACCGATGTGACGCTCACGCAGCGCGGAATAGCGTTGCGGGAGAAGGCACTCGAGATTCCGCCCGCCGTTGTGGCGCGCCTGGGCGTGGAACAGGCCGAACTCGGGAACCTGCATCAGGTCCTTACCCGAATCAACGCCGCCGCAGTGGCAGCCGGCGCACTGCATTCCTGACATGACCCCGAGGAGCACCATGACCGCCGGGAAACCCAATCTCTGGCAGCGCATCGGCTATGCCTACGGGCGGCGCCTGCCCGACTCGATGCGTGACTGGGTGGCGCGCGATCTGGCCGGGGAGGGAGCCATCCGCCGGCACATGATCAGGTGGGCCATACCGCCCCTGTTGGTGCTTGCCCCGTTTTGGTTGCTGCCCGCCTCGCTCTACGTGCACACGGAGATGACGGCGCCGCTCTACATCTGGGCGTTGCTGATAACCCTTGCCCTGAACAAGGTCTGGCGCCGCCACCGGTTGGCCGTTCATGGACTGGATCCGAACCTGGTCGACGTGATCAATCGACAAAAACAGGCGCGGATGCATGAGGACTACATCCGCCGCTACGGGCCGCGACCCGAATCGGCCGAATGGCAGTCCAACAGCAGCCCCTTCTAGCGGCTACTTGAGGCAGCTACCCGCATCGATGGGCAGGGTCACGCCGGTGATGTAGCGGGCCTCGTCCGAGGCGAAGAACAGCACCGCGTTGCTGATGTCGATCGGCTCGACCCAGGGGATCGGCAGCGTGTGGAACAGCTGACAGATCGGCGCCATGTCGTCGGGGCCCGGGTTTTCCAGGTCGGGACGGAACATCTTGAAGGTGCCGTCGTTGTGCAGCATGGGTGTCTTGACGTGGGTCGGGTGCACGGAGTTGACGCGAATCATGTGCTGTCCCAGCTCAACTCCGAACGCGCGCATCAGCCCGACGACACCGTGCTTGGCCGCGACATAGTGGCCGGTGTGGGGGTAGGCCTTGAGTCCGCCGACTGAGCTGGTCAGGATGATCGAACCGCCGTTGCCGCCCGCGATCAGATGCGGCACACCGGCTTTCACGGTCTTCCACACGCCGGCCAGGTTGATGTCGATCATCTCGGTCCAGTCTTCTTCGCTGGTTTTGTCCAACGTTTCGCCGCCGTTGCCGATTCCGGCGTTGGCCACGATGATGTCGAGCCGGCCGAGTTGCTCGACGCCGGTGTCCACCGCCGCCTTGAGTGCGGCATAGTCGCGCACGTCGACTTCGGCCGTGAAGATCCTGCGGTTGTGTCCCTTGACCAAGTCGGCGGTCTCGGCGAGGTCTTCGGGTGTCGATGCCGGGATCGCCGTGTCCAGCACGCCTTCCCGGATGGGCTTGCAGATGTCGATGGCGATGATGTCGGCGCCCTCCTGGGCCAACCGCACCGCGTGGCTGCGGCCCTGACCGCGCGCCGCTCCGGTGACGAAAGCGACTTTGCCCTCAACACGTCCGGTCATGGCTACCTCAACTCCTGACTTGATAGATCGGCACGCCTGCGCCGGACAACGATGCGGCCTCCGACCGCGGGTCTTGCCGCCCTTGAACTCTGTCATTCGCCCGCCGCGGGTGTCAATGACGAATCCGTTTCGGCTATTTGTGGTTCTAGATATTAGAGAATCTCATTCTCACCGGCAAACGGCGTGCGCTATTTGCTCACTGGCGAGGTGCGGGAAGGCGGGGCGTTCGGGTGCTACGCGACGAAACCGCGTGAGCAGAAATCCCATACCTCTTCGGCGGTGATGGGATGCGTCGTCGCGTCGTCGGGCCCGCCGCTGGATTGTGCGATGAACATCACCGTCTGCATGGTCATCGCGGCGACTCGTTTGGGGTTGATGGTGGTGCGCAGCTTGCCGGCATCATGCGCCGCGTCCATCAGTTCGGTCAGCAACGCGAGCAGCGGTGCATGGGCGATCTTGACCTCGGCCGGGTGGGTGACAAGCAGTCGAGGAGCAAAGTCCGTGAACAGCGGGCGCTTGGCCGTCGGGTCCGGGCGGGACGCTTCGTACAGGAGCTGCACGGCGACCTGCAGCCGCTCCAGCGGATCGGCCTGGTTCTCGGTGGCCGCGCGGATCTGGTCGGCCGACCGGCTCAGTGCATCCTCGAAGAGCGCCAGCAGCAGCTCGTGTTTGCCGTCGAATTGCAGGTAGAAGCTGCGCAACGACTGCCGGGAGCGGTCCACGACCTCCTGCACCGTAAAGTCCGTGCTGCCCTTTTCGATGATGATGGCCTGGGCGGCGTCGAGGAAGCGCTGAACACGCTGCGCCGCACGCAATTTCGCCGTCTTGATCGACCGCTCGACCGCTCGCTGCTTCCAGGCCGGCTCCTCGCTTGGATTGGTCACGGCCGACTCAGGTGATTGCCGCGCGGGGAGAACATGGTTGGACTCTACCGGAGAACGCCGTGACATCGCTGCGCTCGACCCCCTCACGGATCACGTGTCGGAGATTGTAACTTTCTTACCATGAGAATACTATTCTCTTAGACGTGTGTATGGAAGCGTAATCGCAAGAGTGAACCGCGTCGTCGACGGAAACCTTGATCTACCGACGCGTGGGAACACTGAAGGACCATCCCGGGAAGTGCCGTGCAGCTGACCTTTGACGCCGACGTGGAGGCGTTCCGAGCCGAGTTCGTGGCTTTCCTCGACGCGCATCTGCCTTCCGAGGCCGAGGCGTTGGTGCGGCCGCAGTCGAGCTCGGACATCCCGGACTGGGCCCGCCGCTGGCAACGCCTGCTGTTCGACAGCGGCTGGCTACAACCCGGCAACCCGCCGGAGTTCGGCGGACGTAACGCGACGCTGCTGCAGCAATACGTGTACTCCGAAGAGTTGTCGCGCCGGCGGATCTATCAGAGTTTCAATCCGCAAGGTGTCGGGATCATCGCGGCGTCGTTGTTGTCGTTCGGCACGCCCGAACAGAAGCAACGGTGGGCGGTGCCGATCCTGCGCGCGGAGATCACCGCGTCGCTGGGGATGAGCGAGCCCGGCGCGGGATCGGATCTCGCGTCGCTGAAGACGCGCGCAGTGCGCCACTCCGATTCGCAAGGCGACTGCTTCATCGTCAACGGGCAGAAGGTGTGGACGTCGGGCGCCCACCACGCCGATGTGTTGCTGACATTCGTGCGCACCGATCCGGACGCGCCAAAGCACAAGGGGATCAGCGCTTTACTGATCCCCACCGACACTCCCGGTGTGGTTCGGCGCCCGTTCGCCTCGATGGGTGACATCGAAGACGTCGACTTCAACGAGGTCTTCTTCACCGA
Organism: Mycobacterium colombiense; assembly: GCF_003284975.1. Classification (GTDB taxonomy): domain Bacteria; phylum Actinomycetota; class Actinomycetes; order Mycobacteriales; family Mycobacteriaceae; genus Mycobacterium; species Mycobacterium europaeum_A. The sequence goes on along the minus strand of NZ_QMEU01000002.1, from coordinate 52,592 downwards.
CGCCCGGGTGCCGGCCGAGAACCTGGTGGGGGAGCTCAACGGCGGCTGGCGCGTCGCGACCGGTTCGCTCGGCCACGAACGCGCCATGCTGTGGCTGGATTACGCGGACATGCTGCACGCGATGACCGTCGAGTCGAGCCCCTCGGGGCCGGTGCAGCGGGACCGCTACGCGACGCTGGTAATGGATTTCTACGCGATGCGGCTACTGGGGTCGGCGACCCTGGCCAAAGCCGCGCGCGGCGAAGAGGACGTGCCCGCCCAGTCGGTGCTCAAGTTGCTCGGCTCGGAGGCGATGCAACGCGCCTGCGAGGACGCGCTGGCCGCCAAGGACGGCGAGGGACTGGCCTTGCGCGGAGTCACCGCCCCGTTCGCCCCGCTCAACCTGGACAGCCACTACGGCAGCTGGTTCGACCGGTACGCGCGCACCTTCGCCGCGACCATCGCCGGTGGCACGTCGGAGATTCAGCGCAACATCATCGCCGAACGCGTGCTCGGGTTACCGCGCAATTGATCTGTGCGTCAATGGTTTCGGGCGTCCAGGTGGGCGTAGTAGCCAATGGCGACAAGACCCGCAACTATCGCGACCGCCCCTAGAACCATCCCGGCCAGAGCGGTTCGCCGGTTGTTCGCCTGGCCGCGGGCCACCCTTCGCCGGGCGATGTCGCCGGTCACCACAGCCGCGATGCCGAAGGGCACCCCGAGCAGCAGCCAGCAGGTGATGAGTCCGACCACGCCCAGGAGCACCGAGGCGACCCCGAACTGGTTTTGTGGTCCTTGCGGCCGACTCATTGCGTCCCACCTCCCAGGGCTCATGGCGGGGCCGACGTCCGCGCGCCGACCCAACCACCAAGTGCCCCCGCGAAGCATCTCATGCTCCGCGCACGGTGCCTGGATGTGGGCGCGCCGCGTTACAGCTGCGCGAGCCGGGGCGCCGAGCCGGCAGCCAGGACCGCCTTTCCGGCCTGACGTATCAGTTCTTTCGAACTACCCAGCAGCCCGTCGAGGATCAACGACCGCTTGATGTGGTGGTGCAGGGGGTGTTCGGCGGTGAAGCCGATGCCGCCGAGCACCTGCTGACAGTGGCGCGCGGTGGTCAGCGCCGCCTGGCCGGCCGCGGCCTTGGCCAGCAGCGAAGCGAGCCCCTGCGGGTCGTCGCAGTCCGTGGCGGCCTGCAGTGTCGCTTCGGCACCCTCGATCGCGACCAGCGCCTCGGCCAGTCGATGCCGGATCGCCTGGAACGAACTGATGTGCCGACCGAACTGGACCCGGTCGACGGCGTGCTGACGAGCCAAAGACAGCATGGCGCGGCTGGTGCCGACCAGCCACCACCCCAGAGCCCGCCAACCCGCGTGCAGCACGGCGGGTGGCAACGAATCATCTTGGGGCACGCGGTGTATCGGCAACAGCTCATCGATCGCCGACTCGGCATGGTCACGGCGCTCCCACAACACCCAGGAGCCACCGGCAAACGGCAGCGGCAGGGTCCCCCCGGGCGCGTCACCCGCCGCGCGCAGCACCACGTCGTTGAGCACGGGTGCGTGCGCGCCGGTCTCACCGAGCAGCTTGAACACCAGAGGTATTGCGATGTCGGGCATTTCATCGAGCATGTCGCGCCAGCCGAGCTCGGTCAGCGCCGCGTCGAGCTTGGCTCCCGAGGCGGCCGTCATCGTCGTCCGCAACGACTCCGCAAGCAGGCGCAGAGATTCGGGATCGGACTCGATGTCCGTCGGAGGGGTCACGGTCACTCCTTCCCGAGGTCGAGTAGCCGGCGGGCGATGATATTGCGCTGGATCTCGGCGGTGCCGCCGTAGATCGTCGCAGCGCGTGAATACAGATATTCCGAACGCCACGGGGTGTCTTCGAGCTCGAGCGTTCCCGGCAACACGTCGCGGACGGTGTCGTAGAGTCGCTGCTCCGCGGAGGCCAGCAGCACCTTGTCGATGGAGGTGTCCGGCCCCAGCCTTGCCCCGTCCCGCATACGATGCTGGGTGGCACGCGATCGGCAGCGCAACGTATGAAGAGCCAGATAGGCTCCGCCGAGCGCGGATTCGTCGGGTTCCCCGTTTTCTGACGCCGCGGTGATCAGATCGTCGAAACGTGAATAGAGGTAGGCGATTCGCTGCCAGAAGCAAGCGGAGCGTTCGTAGGGCAGCAGGTCCATTGCCAGTCGCCAGCCGTCCCCGGGCTTGCCCAGCATCCTGCTGGCCGGGATCACCACGTCGTCGTAGTACACCTCGCAGAATTCGTCGACGCCGTGCATCGTGCGCAGCGGGCGGATGGTGATGCCCGGGGTGTCGAGGTCGACGAAGAACGCGGTGATCCCGTCGTGGCCGGGCGCGGTGCGGGTGAGCAGGACGCACCGGGTGGAGAACTGCGCGAAGCTGGTCCAGACCTTTTGTCCGTTGACGATCCAGTTATCACCTTGCTGCGTCGCGCGGGTGGTCAGCGACGCCAGGTCACTGCCCGACCCCGGCTCGGAAAAGCCTTGGCACCATTGCTCTTCCCCGCTGAGCAGCCGCGGCACCATTTCCTTGGCGAGCTCCACGGGCGCGTAATCGATCATCGTGGGTGCGAGGACCTCGAGCATCGAATAGGGGCCGGGCTCGGCCAGGCGCCGGCCCACCACCTCTTCGCCGACGATCGCGCGCAGCACTGCCGGGCCGCCGAGCCCGCCGACCTCGACCGGCCAGCCGAACCGCATCCAATCGGCGTCGTAGAGTGCGCGGCTGACCCGGGCGAACTGCCGCATGTGCCCCTGCAGCGAGTGGTCGCGCTCGGGGGTCAGATCGTTGTCGTCGAGCCACGCGCGCAGGTCGGCCCGGAACTGCTCGACATTCACTTCAATGGGTCGGCTCCTTAAGTCGCTGCCTGGGCCGCGGAGTCACCGGCGGGACGGCCGATGGCGTGCGGGCGCCCGGAGTCGTGCACCCCGCTGCGGCGGATGAAGGTCATGGCGCGGGTCTTCAGTCGCCACCCGTCAGCGGTACGCAGATAGGTGTCGCGGTAGTAACCGATCCGCATGTCGTGAGTGGCATGGTCGATGAAGCACAGCGGTTGGGTGCCGGTGGCCGCATCCCCATCGAGGTCGACCACCGCGGTTCCGGTGAGGAACAAGCCCTTTGGGGCTGCGGCCACCAATTCCGGGAATCGGCTCAGGCTGTAGGTCTCGCCGAAGGCGCTGTAGGTGCCGTCGGCAGTGAAGACGGCGACCAGACCCTCGATGTCCTGCTGGGTGATGGTGACCGCGTAGCGGCCAAGCAGCTGCTGGATCTCGACCAGGTCATCAGTTCGGGTTGGGCCGCTTTTAGGCTGATCGGGTGTCGACATAGACCTTGCCGCCTTTCATGACGAAGCTGACGCGCTGGGTAACCGTGATGTCTTCCAACGGGTTTCCCGGTACCGCGATGATATCCGCGAGCTGGCCCGTCGCGAGGCGCCCCCGGTCGGTTTTGTTGATGAGCTCGGCCGCGGTGATGGTGGCGGCCCGCAGCACCGCCAGCGGCGGCATGCCCCATTCCACCAGCGTGACGAGCTCGTCGGCGTTCTTGCCGTGCGGGATGGCCGGGGCGTCGGTGCCGACCGCGATTTTCACCCCGGCCTCGTAGGCCGCCTTGATCGAGGTCTCGGCCTTGGGGAACATCTCGGCCGCCTTGTCCTGCAAGGCTTTCGGGGCGCGCGACACGTCCATGGCCTGGGCGAGCCTGCGGGTGGTCACCAGGAACCTGTCGTTGTCGACCAGCATCTGGATGGCCTCGTCGTCCATCAGGAACCCGTGCTCGATGCAGTCGATACCGCACGCGACCGCGTGCTTGACCGCCTCCGCTCCGTGCGTGTGGGCGGCGACACGCAGTCCACGGCGGTGCGCCTCGTCGACGATCGCGCGCAGTTCCTCGTCCGAATAGTGTTGCGCCCCGGCCTCACCGGTCAATGACATGACACCGCCGGAAACGCACACCTTGATCAATTCGGCGCCGTGCTTGATCTGGTAGCGCACCGCCTTGCGGATCTCGTCGACGCCGTTGGCGATGCCCTCTTCGATCGTGAGCTCGAGTGCGCCCGGCATGAATGCGGCGAACATCGTCGGGTCAAGGTGCCCGCCGGTGGGCGTGATCGCGTGGCCGGCCGGGACTATTCGGGGCCCGTCGATCCAGCCCGCGTCGATGGCCTTGGCCAGGGCGACGTCGAGCAGGTAGCCGCCGGTCTTGACGAACAATCCGAGGTTGCGAACGGTGGTGAAACCGGCGCGCAGCGTGCGCCGGGCGTTGCCGACCGCGCGCAGCACCCGTGTGGGCGGGTCGTCCTGAACCTGGGACAGCCCGGGCGTCTCGCCGCGCCCGCCCATCAGGAGGTTGACCTCCATGTCCATCAGGCCCGGCAACAGAACTTGGTCGCCAAGCGCGATGATTTCGCCTTCGGGGTCGCCCCCCACGCCGACGATCCGGTCGTCCTGGATCTTCAGGATGCCGGGCCGGATGATCTCGCCGCCGTCAACGTCGAGCAGCCCCGCGGCCTTGAGCGTCAGCACCGGCTAGATCACCGGTTCCCGGATCACTGCAACCCATGCCGCGCCGCTGTCCGGCACGCGCGGCTGCTTCCACGCCTCGATGGGGAACGACACCATGACGAGCGACTGCATCATGTGCATCAACGTCCTTGCGTCGTCCGGCAGGTCGTCCAAGGGGAACTTGTCGCAGTATGCGATGACGTCGTTCAGCTTGGGAAATGCGACGTCATAGAACGCCTGCATTTCCGCCATCGTCGAGGCCAACCGCTTGGCGTAGCGCTCGGGCTCGGTGGCCAGGTCCCACTCCAAAAAGGGCTCGAGGGCGGCGAATTCAGACGGTAGCGCCATTGCGCTGGTACTCCTTGACGTAGTTGGCGGTCGTGTGGTGCAGGTGTCGGATCAAGACTTCCTGGTCGCAGAGCAGGAACTCCTTGACGGCTCGGGTGCCGATCATGGTCTGGGTCGCTTCCAGGGTGTTGGCGTCCTGCAGCGCATACTCCTTGAACGTCACCGCGGCCAACTCCTGGGCCAGGCGTTCCCGCGCATTGCGCGGCGGCACGAAATACAGCGACGACTCGAAGATGTGCTTGTCCACCGCGGTCGGCCAGTAGTGGTAGGTCAAATACCAGCCCGGCTCCCAGATCAGCAGCATGAAGTTGGGGTAGAACAGCCACGAGTCAATGCCCCACTGCGGCACCCGCTTCACGTTGACGCCCGGCGGCAGCTCCAGGTTCTGGATGATCTCCGGCTTGTCCCAAGGACCGAACAGCCCGCTGCGCAACACCTGGTCCATCGGCTTGACCATCGACATGTCCGGGGGCGGCGCCTGGCCACCCCAGGTCGACTGCAGGTTGTGCGGGCCGGCCAACTCGTAGTGCAGCGCCTCGTAGCCGAACTTCTGGATCTTGGCGGCTTCTTCCTTGGTGTACTGACCCTGGTGCAGGATCGGCGCGTGGTAGAACTCGACGAACGCGTCGATGAACAGCTTCCAGTTGCTGCCGACCTCGGCCCGGTAGGAGTAGGTCTCGGTCATCTCGCCGAACGGGTAGCCCTCGATGCTCTTGGCCAGCGGCCCGAGGTAGTCGGTGAGCGGCGCCGCGTTGTCGTCGAAGTTGATGAAGATGAAGCCTTCCCACACCTCGCAGCGAACGGGCGCCAGCCCGAAGTTGCTCTTGTCGAGGTCGAAGAACTCTTCTTCCTGCTGAACGAAGGTCAGATCGCCGTCGAGGCTGTAGCGCCAGGCGTGGTACTTGCAGGTGAACTGCCGGCAGGTGCCGGAGGTCTCCTCGTTGGGAAAGTCGTTCCACACCAACTTGTTTCCGCGGTGGCGGCAGACGTTGTGGTAGGCCTTGACGGATCCGTCCTTGGTCTTGGTGATGATCACCGACGTGCCCTTGCCGGCCGAGGGCAGTTCCCTGGTGAAGTAGCTGCCGGTGCGGGGCAGGCGCTCGACGCGGCCGACGTTGAGCCAGGTCTTCCTGAACACGGCGTCGCGCTCGGCCTCGAAGAACGCGGGGTCGATCGAGTCGGTGTAGTCGACCGGCGAGGTCCCCAACTCGGGGTAGTTCTCTGTCCAGCTGCCGGCGGCCGGCTTCGGGAAGTGCGGCAACGTTCTTACTCCTCTTATTCGACGTTGTTAGCGGCTGTGGTGGCGTGCTCGGGTTGGATGCCAAAAGTGTTGAAGGCCATGGCCAGCAGGGCGTAGCAGCCGACCGTGAAGACGAAGTCCATCCGTTGCTGGTCGTTGAGGCGCTCGCCCAGTGCCGCCCAGGTCTGGTCCGACAGCTCCGACTTCTCATCGAGCTCGTCGACCCCAGTGATCACGACCTGGTCGAACGCGTCGGCGGCCTCGCCGCGCTGCAAGGCCGCGATCTGGTCGTCGGTGATCCCTTCTTCTTTGGCCATCCGCTCGTGGTGTGACCACTCGTAGGCGCACTGCCGGCGATGGGCCACCCGCAGGATGGCCAGTTCGCGGATGCGGGCCGGCAGTGTGGATGACACCAGCAGGTGAACGTTGAACCGAAGAAACGCCTTGGCCAGCGCCGGATGGTGGGCCAGCGTGGACAGCGCGTTGTTGCTGTCCGCCCCACGCATCGCCGAGAGGGCCTGCCGGGTCGCCTCGTCCCACTGGTCGGCGGGCAGCGGCTGCAAGCGCATCGGCAGTGTCCTCTCGGTGAAAGAGAATCATATTCTCATTTGCAACTAACAGACTGGCACGAAACGCGCGTCCGGTCAATGCCGGCGTGCCGCTCGGGGACAGGTCCGCCCATCGACTCGGCGCAGGCCGCGGCTGGGCCGTCGACCCGGGCCGACAGGGTGGCAAGCGCCTCGGTCCCGCCGCGCCAACCCGGGTTCTACCTCACGGCATGGCTGCGCCGTGGAAGGGCGCTAGACCTGCACGTTCGGCTGCTGGTCAGAAGGTTGCGGCAACGCCTAGCAACCGCTGGATGTTGATTCTCGCCTGGCGAGAAGATAGTTTTCAGTTTAGTGATCTTGGCACGGGACAGCGATTCGCCGAGGCTCTAATCGATCCGGTGGATCCGATGAAAGGGACGGCCATGAACAAAGAAGACATGATTTTGATCAGCGTCGACGACCACACCGTCGAGCCGCCGGACATGTTCAAGAACCACCTGCCGAAGAAGTATCAGGACGATGCGCCCCGGCTCGTGCACAACGCCGACGGATCGGACATGTGGAAGTTCCGCGACACCGTCATCCCCAACGTCGCGCTCAACGCGGTGGCCGGGCGGCCGAAGGAGGAGTACGGCATCGAGCCGACGGGGCTCGACGAGATCCGGCCCGGTTGTTACAACGTCGACGAGCGCGTCAAGGACATGAACGCCGGCGGCATCCTGGCGTCGATCTGCTTCCCGTCCTTCCCCGGTTTCGCCGGACGGCTGTTCGCCACCGACGACAACGACTTCTCGATCGCACTGGTGCAGGCCTACAACGACTGGCACATCGAAGAGTGGTGCGGCGCCTACCCGGCGCGATTCATCCCGATGGCGATCCCGGTGATCTGGGATGCCGAGGCGTGCGCGGCCGAAGTGCGACGGGTCGCCAAAAAGGGCGTGCACGCCTTGACCTTCACCGAGAACCCGGCCGCGATGGGCTACCCCAGCTTCCACGACGACTACTGGGCCCCGCTGTGGAAGGCGCTGTGCGACACCGGCACCGTGATGAACGTGCACATCGGTTCCTCGGGGCGGTTGGCCATCACCGCGCCCGACGCCCCCATGGACGTGATGATCACGCTGCAGCCGATGAACATCGTGCAGGCCGCCGCCGATCTGTTGTGGTCCAAGCCGATAAAGGAATACCCCGACCTCAAGATCGCGCTGTCGGAGGGCGGAACCGGCTGGATTCCCTACTTCCTCGAGCGCGCGGACCGCACCTTCGAGATGCACTCCGCCTGGACGCACCAGGATTTCAAGGGCAAGCTGCCCAGCGAGGTTTTCCGCGACCACTTCTTGACCTGCTTCATCAGCGACAAGGTCGGCGTGGCGCTGCGCAACATGATCGGCATCGACAACATTTGCTGGGAAGCCGACTACCCGCACAGCGACTCGATGTGGCCGGGTGCGCCCGAAGAGCTGTGGGATGTGTTGTCCCTCAATAACGTTCCCGATGACGAGATCAACAGGATGACCCACGAGAACGCCATGCGCTGGTACTCGTTCGACCCGTTCACGCACATTTCGCGCGAACAGGCGACCGTCGGTGCGCTGCGCAAGGCCGCCGAGGGGCACGATGTGTCCATCAAGGCCAAGGGCCACGACAAGGACAGTCGGGGCGGCTCGTCCTTCGCGGACTTCGCGGCCAACGCGAAAGCCCTTACCGGCAACAAGGACTGAGCACAGTACTGTTGCCGAGCAGCCCCCCGCAAGCGGGAGCTGCCCCCGGCAAGAGCACCTAATTCGTCGGCGTGCCGGGTGCTTCTGAGTTGTTCGCGCTGAGAAGAGGAGACTGAGCAGTGCCCGGCGCTGGAATGAACTTTGAACTGACCGAAGATCAGGAACTGATCCGTCGGTCGGTCGCGGAGCTGGCACGGAGATTCGACGACCAGTACTGGATGGAGAAAGACCAGGCGCACGAATTTCCGACCGAGTTCTATCAGGCCATCGCCGATGGCGGCTGGCTGGGCATGACGATCCCGACCGAGTACGGCGGTCATGGCCTGGGAATCACCGAAGCGACGATCCTGCTCGAGGAGGTCGCCAAGTCCGGCGGCGCCATGAACGCCGCCAGCTCGATTCACCTGTCCATCTTCGGCATGCAGCCGGTCGTGGTGCACGGCTCCGACGAGCTCAAGGCCCGTACGTTGCCCGCGGTCGCGACCGGCGAGGTGCACGTCTGCTTCGGGGTCACCGAACCCGGTGCCGGGCTTGACACTTCGCGGATCACCACGTTCGCCAAGCGCGACGGTGATCGCTACATCGTCAACGGTCGCAAGGTCTGGATCTCCAAAGCGATGGAATCCGACAAGATCCTGCTGCTCACCCGAACGCAGAGCTACGACGAGGTCACCAAGAAGACCGACGGGATGACCCTGTTCCTCACCGATCTCGACCGCAGCCGCGTCGACATCCGCCCCATCCGCAAGATGGGCCGCAACGCCGTCAGCTCCAATGAACTGTTCATCGACAATCTCGAGGTGCCGGTCGAGGACCGAGTGGGCGAGGAAGGCAAGGGCTTTCAGTACATCCTCGACGGCCTCAACCCGGAGCGGATGCTGATCGCGGCCGAGGCGCTCGGCATTGGCCGGGTGGCGCTGGAGAAGGCGGTGAAATACGGCAATGAGCGCGAGGTGTTCGGCCGACCCATCGGCATGAACCAGGGATTGCAGTTCCCACTCGCCGATTCACTGGCCCGGCTCGACGCCGCCGAGCTCATGCTGCGCAAGGCCACCTGGCTCTACGACAATGGCAAACCCTGTGGGCGAGAGGCCAATACGGCAAAGTATTTGTGCGCCGACGCCGGCTTCACCGCCGCCGACCGGGCGCTGCAAACCCACGGCGGCATGGGTTACGCCGAGGAATACCACATCACCCGTTACTTCCGCGAGGCCCGGTTGATGAAGATCGCGCCGGTCAGCCAGGAGATGATTCTGAACTTTTTGGGAGCCAACGTCCTGAAGTTGCCGAGGAGCTATTGACCACGACCGATGACCCCGTGTTGCTGTCGGAGGACCGCGACGGGGTGCGCACCCTCACGCTCAACCGCCCGCGTCGCAAGAATGCGATCAACCCGGAACTGTGGGCCGCCCTGCGGTACGCGTTGGATGCCGCCGGCCACGATCCCGGCGTGCGCGCACTGGTGATCACCGGCTCCGGCGGCAGTTTCTGTTCCGGCGCGGACATCTCGGCTCCCGAGGACATCCATCCGAAGTACAAGTTGCAGCGGTTGACCGACGTGGCGCTGGCGCTGCACGAGCTGTCGGTTCCGACGATCGCCAAGGTGACCGGGGTGGCCGTCGGCGCCGGCTGGAACCTCGCGCTGGGCTGTGATCTGGTGGTGGCCACACCGGAATCGACGTTCTGCCAGATCTTTTCGAAGCGTGGTCTGTCGATCGACCTCGGCGGCTCCTGGCTGTTGCCCAAAATCGTTGGGCTGCAACAGGCCAAGCGGCTCGCGTTGCTGGCGGACACGATCGATGCCGAGGAAGCGTGCGCCCTGAACCTGGTGACCTGGGTGGTGTCGGCCGCGGAGATCGACGCGTTCGTCGACGATCTCGCCAACCGACTGGCGGCCGGCCCGCCGATCGCGCTGGCCCACACCAAGGCGCTACTGAACGAGGGCGCCGACCGCACCCTGCGGGACGCGCTGGCCAGCGAGGCCCGCGCCCAGGGCGTCAACTTCGCGACCGCGGACACGGCGGCCGCCTACGCCGCTTTCGCGCAACGGCGGGAGCCATCGTTTACTGGTCGGTGGGCCCTAGCAAAATCTGGCGCGGAACCACATTCTGGCGACAAGCAATCGGAGTAGGGATATGCGAGAAACAGTCATCGTCGAGGCCGTTCGGACGCCGGTGGGGAAGCGCAACGGCGCCCTGTCCGGCATGCATGCCGCCGACCTGTCCGCGGTCGTCCTGACCGAACTCATCGAGCGCACCGGCATCGGTCCCGAGATCATCGACGACGTGGTCTGGGGTTGCGTCTCCCAGGTGGGCGATCAGTCCAGCAACATCGGCCGCTACGCGGTTCTGGCCGCCGGTTGGCCCGAGACCATCCCCGGCACCACCGTCAACCGCGCCTGCGGGTCCAGCCAGCAGGCGCTGGACTTCGCCGTGCAGGCGGTGATGTCCGGGCAGCAGGATGTCGTCGTGGCCGGCGGGGTCGAGGTCATGAGCCGCGTTCCACTCGGTTCCGCCCGCGCAACCGGTATGCCCTACGGCCCGAAAGTCCTTGCCCGCTATGACGACTTCTCCTTCAACCAGGGCCTGTCGGCGGAACTGATCGCCAAGAAATGGGGATTCTCCCGCACCCGCCTCGATGAATTCTCCGTCGAGTCCCACGAGCGGGCGGCCGGGGCCCAGGACAGCGGCGCATTCACCGAGCAGCTGGTGCCGGTGTTCGTCGAGGGAGGCGACAACAACGTCGTCACCGCCGACGAGGGCGTGCGGCGCGGCAGCACCGTGGAGAAGCTCGGCACCCTCAAACCCGCCTTCGCCGAGGACGGGGTGATCCATGCGGGCAATTCCTCGCAGATCTCCGACGGCGCCGCCGCCCTGCTGGTGACCACCGCGGAACTGGCCGTCGAGCTCGGTTTGACGCCGATCTTGCGCTACCTGGCGGGTGCGGTGACCGGCGCCGATCCGGTGCTGATGCTCACCGGCCCCATCCCCGCGACCGAGAAGGTGCTGGGCAAGGCCGGCGTCGCGCTGTCCGACGTGGGTGTCTTCGAGGTCAACGAGGCCTTCGCGCCGGTTCCGCTGGCGTGGCTGGCAGAAACCGGGGCGGACCCGGCCCGGATGAACCCGCTGGGTGGGGCGATCGCGCTGGGACACCCGCTGGGCGCGTCGGGGGCGGTGTTGATGACGCGCATGGCCCACCACATGCGCGACAACGGGATTCGCTACGGGTTGCAGACCATGTGCGAAGGCGGCGGCACCGCCAACGCCACGCTGGTCGAGCTGGTGAGCTGACCGCCGCGGCCCGCAGCGGCCGCACGCGCGCCGAAAGTGTGCACCACGTGACCCTTGTCACAGCGCCCAAACTAACCTACTGTGTGTTCACTAAGTTGGTTTTGCTATGTCGGTAGAGAGGACCCTGGTGCCCGTCGCACGGCGATACGACACACTTCTCGCCAAGGGGGAGGACCGCAAGATGCGGATCCTCGACGTCGCCCAACGCCTGCTCACCCGCAACGGCTGGCGCAGCACCACGCTCGCCCAGATCGCCGGTGAGGCCGGGGTGACACCGGCGGGCCTACTGCATCACTTCGAATCGAAAGAGCAATTACTGCACGCGGTGCTCGATGCCCGCGACCTCGACGACGACACCCACGCCGACCGGACCGGGGACCTGTTCGACCAGATCGCCGCGGTCGCGGACCGGTTCCACCGGGCCCCCGAATTGGTAGGGACGTTCACGGTGCTGCTCGTCGAGAACATCCTCCCGGAGGCTCCGCTGCACGACCGCATGCTAGCGAGGCACCGGGCCGCCACCGACATCGTCGCCGAGCTCATCCGTCGCGGTCAGGCCGACGGCCGGTATCGCGAAGACATAGACCCCGCCGTCAAGGCAGTGGAAATCCTCGCCTTCGTCCACGGAATGGAAACCACATGGTTACTCGATCCCTCGATACCGCTGCCCGAGGTATTCAAGCAGTACGCCGAGACACTGGCGCGGGACTTCGCGCCCCCGAAGAAGCTCGAGACGGCATGAGGTACCGGCTCGACGTCGTTGCCACCACCGCGGTCGATGTGGTGCGGTTCGCCGGTGGCTGGATCTTCGACCGGTCGATGGCGGGTTGGGACGTCACCGTGCTCTTGATGGATCTGGCCGACCACCCCGATGATCGGCCGCTGCAGATCATCGGCGCTCAGGTGCTCGACCTCGAAGAGGCGCTGGCATCGGTGCAATCGCGGCCCCGCCCCCAGGCCCTGGCGGCCGCGGCGGACCTGTTCGGTTGCGACGCGCGGGTTCGCCAAGGCGTGCTGCGGGCCCTCGATCAGGGCGCCATGGAGGTCACGCTGTGGGGGGAGGACTGGCCGTCGGAACTCGATGACAGCGTCGGCCTGGTGCAACACCAGCTGAGCATGGCGGCGCAGACGTTCAAGGCCCAGGCCCTCGCGGCCGCGGCCGTACCGCACGCCCCCGTCGGCCACGTCGAGACGTTCCGCAGCGGGCTGCTGGCGTGGCCCTCGGTGGCCGCCGACCTGGTTCCCGCCAGCTAGTCGGGCGCGATGCGGACCGGCGCGCCACGGCCGGCGGCCGGCGGACTCGCGCATCTCGTGACACCCGGCGGGGACCCGTCGTTGACGACCACCACCCCGTGTGAAAATGTAATACTCATCCGCGAGAGGCACATTCTCACTAGCCGAGATTCAAGGAGCAGGAGATGGCGAACGAATTCTCCGAGTTGGACTTCTTTCGCGGCAGCGAGCTCATCGAGAACCCGTACCCCTACTACGAGGCGCTGCGTCAGCGATGCCCCGTCACCCGGGAAAGCCACCACGACGTCACGATGATCACCGGGTGGGACGAGGCGTGTGCGGTGCTCAACGACGCCGAGACCTGGTCTTCCTGCATCTCGGTGACGGGTCCGTTCCCCGGCTTCCCGGTCCCGATCGAAGGCGACGACATCACCGAGCTGATCGAGCAGCACCGTGACGAACTGCCGTTCAGCGACCAGCTGCCGACGCTCGACCCACCGACCCACACCAACCATCGCTCGCTGCTGATGCGACTGATCACCCCGAAGCGCCTCAAGGAGAACGAGGACGCCATGTGGGCGCTCGCCGACCAGGCGCTCGATGACTTCCTGGCCCCCGGCCGCGGCGAATGGATCAAGGGCTTCGCGGGCCCGTTCACCCTGCTGGTGATCGCCGACCTGCTGGGCGTGCCGATGGAAGACCGCGACAAATTCGTCAAGGGCATTCGCGAGCACTCGGGCGGCGGCGTCGGGGGCACCGGCAAGGAATCGTTGGCCCACAGCCCGCTGGAATTCCTCTACGGCCTGTTCTCCGATTACGTCCGCGACCGCCGGAGCGAGCCGCGTGACGACGTGCTGACCGGGCTGGCCACCGCCACCTTTCCCGACGGTTCGATCCCGGACGTCGAGGACGTGGCCCGCGTCGCCAGCAACGTGTTTTCGGCGGGACAGGAGACCACCGTGCGGCTGCTCGGCGCGGCCCTGCAGACGCTGGGCGAGCGCCCCGACATCCAGGCGCAGCTGCGCAAGGACCGCAGCCTGATCCCGAATTTCATCGAAGAGTCGCTGCGCCACGAGAGCCCGGTCAAGGGCGACTTCCGGATGAACCGGCGGCCGGTCAACGTCGGCGGCGTCGACCTGCCGGCCGGCACCACGGTGATGATCGTGCAGGCCGCGGCCAACCGTGATCCGCGCCGGTTCGAAGAACCCGCCACCTTCGATCCGACGCGCAAGAACGCGCGCCAGCACATCTCGTTCGGTCGTGGTATCCACAGCTGCCCCGGCGCCCCGCTGGCGCGGGCCGAAACCCGGGTGGCGATCGAACGGCTGCTCGACCGCACGACGGATATTAAAATCAACGAGGACGTCCACGGGCCCGCGGATAGCCGTCGTTACCAATACGTTCCGACCTACATTCTGCGTGGCCTGACCGAATTGCACCTGGAGTTCACACTGGCATGAAGGTTTGGGTAGACGACCAGCGATGTCGCGGTCACGGCATGTGTCTCACGCTGTGCCCCGACGTGTTCAGCCTGACCGACGACGGTTACGCCGTAGCGATAGATTCCGATGTCCCAACGGAATTGGAGTCCGCCGCCCAGGAGGCGATCCAATGCTGTCCCGAGCAGGCGATCAGCGAGAAATAACCAAAATTACGGGCGAGTAAGGAGATTCGAGTGGCCAAAGGGTATGTCATCCTGACCGAGGCCATCAAAGACCCGGAAGGCATGAAGGCATACGCTCAAGCCGCCGGATCCGCGATGAGCGGTGCCACCATCCTCGCGGTGGACACCGCGCCCAAAGTCATCGAGGGGGACTGGCACGGCGACCAGACCGTCGTGCTGGAATTCGAATCGGTGGATGCGGCTCGGGCGTGGTACGAATCCGAGGGCTACCAGAAGGCGGCGAAACTGCGCCAGCAGGCTGCCGACTGCAACGCCGTCATCCTCTCCGGATTCTGATTTACTCGCCGACGATCGAGATCGCCTGCCGAGGGCACTGACGGACGGCCTCGCGCACGTCCGCCTCGTTCTCGGGGGTGACTTCCTCTTGGTGGACGGTCAACATGTCGTCGTCGCCGAGTTCGAAGATGTCTGGGTTGATGCCCATGCAGACACCGTTGCTCTCGCAGAGTCCCCAGTCGACTTCGATCTTCTTCGTCATCGTGGCCCCCTTCAACGAAGCACCTTGACGGGCACGTTCTTCCAGCCCGCCACGTTTTGCATGGTCACCCGTTTGCATCCCGCCAGGTCGAGCTCGTAGCGCGGCATGAAATCGAGCAGCCGCTCCAGCGCGATCCGGCTTTCCAGGCGGGCCAGCGCTGCGCCCAGGCAGCTGTGGATCCCGTACCCGAGTCCGAGGTGCTGCGCCTCGGTGTGGTCGCGTTCGATGTCGAACGTGTCGGGGTCGGTGAAGGCGTCCGGGTCGCGGTTGGCCGCGGCGCCGCACAGGAATACCGGTTTGCCCGGCGGGATGACCCCACCGCTGACGTGGGCCTCCTTGAGGGTGTAGCGGACGTTGTATTGCACCGGTCCCTCGTAGCGCAGTAGCTCTTCGACAGCCCCGGGGATCTTGTCCCGGTCCTCCTGGAGCTTCTGCCACTGGTCGGGGTGATTGGCGAAGATGACCGCGGCGTTGCCCATCAACTTGGTGACGGTCTCGGCGCCCGCACCACCCAAAAGCGTTGCGAACCCGCAGATCTCGATGTCGTCGAGCTTGCGCAGCTGGCCGTCTTCACCGGGAATCTCGGCGGCGATCAGCCGGCTGATCATGTCGTCCTGCGGCTCCTGGCGACGCTCCTGGACCAGGCTGAAGTAGTACATCGCCGTGTCGATGTTGGCCTGCATGCCGGCCTCGCTGATCTCGATCTGCCCCGGCTCGTGGTGCAGGCTGGTGTCGATCCAGTGGCGGACCTGCTGGCGGTATTCCTCCGGCACTCCAGCCATCCGGGTGATGACCTCAACCGGGAACGGACCGGAGAAATCCTGCACCACGTCGAAGTTGTCCGAGTCGACCGCACCCAGGTATTTGTCGATCACCTCGATGATCGTCTCGCGCTGCGACTGGATCGCCCGCGGGGTGAACGCCTTATTGAGCAGGCTGCGCATGTGGCGGTGCTCCGGCGGATCCATGAAGATGATCGACTTCTGCTCGGGGGCAATGCCCCGGCGCACCATCGCCAGGTCGCAGCCGCGTGCCGAAGAGTACGTCTCGAAGTCCTTGAACGCGGCCGCCACGTCTTCGTGACGGGTCAGCGCGTAGAAGTCCTCCTTCTCGTCGTAATACAGTGGCGTTTCCTCGCGCATCCGCCGATAGATGTCGAACGGATTGTTGAAGTAGTCCTCGGAGTAGGGATCGAAGACGACCTTCGGTTTTGTCACTGCATCCTCCTCAGCGGCGAGGTCGGGCTGGAACCTTTACAGCGGAGTCACTGACTGTAACGCTAACGGTAATACCTTCGTGACGAACCGGAAAGACCAAAACGCTGGCATTTCATACCCTCTTCGCGGCGCCGATGGCCGCGATGACGTCATCCAGCGCACCCAGGCCGCTGCCCAACTCCCCGGCGATAGCGCGGACGGCGGCCACATCCTTCGCCACGAACTCACCGGTCATTTCGATGAACGACGCGATGGAACCGCCCGCCGCGACGAGGTTGAGCACGCGGCTGGTCGCGCTGCCGTGCCCCAGGGCGCTCAGCAATGTGGCTTCCGGGACGCCGAGCACTTCTGCCAGTCGTATCGACTCGGCAAGGAGCCCGATCTGCGCGGCGAACAGTGCGTTGTTGACGAGTTTCACCTTCTGACCCGCGCCGGC
Source organism: Mycobacterium colombiense (assembly GCF_003284975.1). Taxonomy (GTDB): domain Bacteria; phylum Actinomycetota; class Actinomycetes; order Mycobacteriales; family Mycobacteriaceae; genus Mycobacterium; species Mycobacterium europaeum_A. The sequence goes on along the minus strand of NZ_QMEU01000002.1, from coordinate 35,893 downwards.
GGGCCCGACGTGCAGGACCGGGTCGCCGTAGCAAGCCAGCAGCGGTCGCACTCGGTCAACCGCTTGGTCGGCACCGCCGACGAACAGCGTGAGCCGGCCGGCGGCGATGTCGTGTGGGCCCCCACTGACCGCGGCGTCGACGACGTCAACGCCGTTGGCGTGCTCGGCGATGGCCGCGATGGTGTGCGGGTTGACGGTGGTGTGCACCACCAGCACCGCGCCGGGCCGCAGGGCGGCCAGCAATTCGCCGGCCAGGCAGAGCTGTCGAACCTGTTCGTCGCTGAACACACAGAGGACCACGACGTCGGCTTGGGCACCGGCCTCGGCCGCCGCGCCGACGGCCCGCGCGCCCAGTTGCTCGACCTCGCCGCGCTTTTCGGCCGTCCGGCCCACGGCCCGGACGTCGTGACCGGCGGCCACCAGGCGGCCGACCATGGGGCGGCCCATCCGTCCCGCGCCGATGAATCCGATTCTCACCGCGGGTGGTCCATCAGGGCCAGCGCCGCGTCGGCCGCATCGAGCACCGCGCCGCCGTTGGCCCCGGCGTTCTCGGCAAGGTCGACGACCAGCCGAACATCCTTCTGTAGCAGCCCGCCCGCCACCCCGGCCAGCCGATCAAGTCCGCCGATGCCGCCCAGGGCGTTGAGCGCAAAGCTGTTGCCTGAGCTGCGGGAGACCACCTCGGTGAGGCGGTCCGGCTCGACGCCGAGCAAGCTGGCCAGTGACAGCGCGCTGGCCGCGGTGGCCAGGTTGGCGGTGAACAACAGGTTGTTGAGGAGCTTCGTGGTCTGTCCGGAACCCAGCTCGCCGAGGTGAACGACGGGATCGGCATAGGTCGCGAAGACGGGGCGGCAACGTTCGACGACGTCGGTGTCGCCGCCCACCATCACGAGCAGCCGGCCCTCGGCCGCCGCGCCGCCCCCGCCGCTCACCGGCGCATCGATGACGGAAACACTTTGGGCGGCGGCCTTGTTCGCGAGGTCTCGGCAGGTGTCCGGATGCACCGTGCTGTGCACGGCGATCACGCTGCCGGGCTTCATCGTCGACAGCAATCCATTTGTCCCGCAGGCCAGTTCGTCGATGTCGGCGTCTGCGACCACGCAGAGGCAGACCAGGTCACTGGCCGCGGCGAGTTCGGCCGGCGATCCGGCAATGCCGGCCGAGGTGTCGGCGAATGCCTCGAGGGTCTCCGGCCTGCGCGCCCACAACGTGGTGGGGTAGCCGCCCTCGACGATCCGGCGCGCCATGGGGCCGCCCTGGCTGCCCAACCCGATGAATCCGACGCGCATCAGCCGGCCTCCAGATCGGATTGCGTCTTCGCCGAACGCTCGGCCACACAATCCCGCACGAATTCAAGGACTTTCGAGTGATAGATGGGGGCGGCGTGGCTGAGGCTGATGTTGTGCCCGGCGTCGGGTTGCCGGTGCACGACGAATCGCGGCGCCCCGGTGAACAGGGCGCCGACCTCGGTCACCGCCGCATCGTCGGCCTGCCAGACCTTTTCGTGCTCGGCGATGCTGAAGTGCACCGGGACGCGCACGTCGGGCGCGAGCTCCGGGAAAGTCTGTCGCGCCCAGTTCGACACCATCTGGTCTTCGTAGGCCGGGGCGGACGGCGACACCGTGGCGCCGTTGAGAACCTCGGGCGGATAGGACTGCTCTGGGCTCCACAGCAGTTCGCGCATGCCCGACGGGCGGCGTTCGCGGGTGGCCGTTTTCAGTATTTCCTTGGCGGCGGGGTGGTAGTGCCGGCCGGTGCCGGCCAGCTCGATACCGAGGAGGTCGGCACCTCGCGCGTCGGCGGCCAACCGCAGCGTCAGCTCGCAGCCGCCCGAGTGGCCCCACACGAATGTGCCGGCGCCCCGCGGTCGTTCGCCGAGGATGCGGTCGACGGCGCCGTAAGCCAGGTTGACGCGCTGCTCGCCGGAGACCATCGCTTCGGGATAGGGCGCCGAGCTGCCATAGCCCGGCCGATCGAGGGCCACCACGGTGAACCCGGCCGCCGCGCCGGTCCGCAACAGCGAATACGAGGGGTGGCCCGGGCAGTCGAAATACATCGCGGTGGTGCCACCGCCGTGGATGGCCACGATCACGGCCTGGGGGTCTTCGACTTCGGTGACCAGCGCCGACATCGGCACCCCGTCGACGATTACCAGCCGTGGCCGCGGTGCCGCGGGGTTCATGCTCGCCTCATTCCGGCGCCCGCAGCAGGAGCACGCCGCTAGGAGTCAGGCCGCCGCTGCTGACCACACCGACGCGGGCACCGGCGACCTGGCGGTCACCGGCCTCGCCGCGCAGCTGAGTGATGGCCTCGTGCAGCAGACCCATGCCGTGGGTGCGGCCGTGCGAGAGTTGGCCGCCGTGCGTATTGAGCGGCAACTGCCCGTCGCGCGCGATGTTCTTCCCGCCGTCCAGAAAGTCTTTGGCTTCACCGATTCCGCAGAAGCCCAGCGCCTCGATCCAGGACAGACAGTTGAAGGAAAACCCGTCGTACAGCTCGGCCACGTCGACGTCGGCGGGTCGCAGCGAGGTACGCGTCCATACGTGCGCCGCCTGGCCCAGGACCTGCGGCTCGTGGGTGAGGGTGCTTTGGTCCCAGTCGAGTCGCTCGACGATCTGCGTTCCCACCGCTTCCACCAATACCGGCGGCTTGGCCAGGTCGCTTGCTGCGTCGACGGCCGAGACGATGACGGCGATGGCGCCGTCGCACGGCACGTCGCAGTCGTATAGGCCGAACGGCGTGGTGATGGGCCGCGCGCCCAGGTAGTCGTCCATCGTCATGGGGGAGCGGTAGATGGCGGTCGGGTTGAGTTCGGCATTGGCGCGCTGGTTCAACGCGATCCAGCCCAGCGTCTCCTTGCGGGTGCCGTACCGGTGAAAGTGCCGCTGCGCGTTCATCGCCAGTGTGTGCGCCGCCGACGTGGCACCAAATGGCATCTGCCAGCCCGACATTCGGCCCGCTGAACCATGGGCCGGGGTGATCTTGCCCTGCTTCATCAGCTCGCCGTGGGTGGCTTCCCACACCGTCCGGAAACACAGCACGTGCCGCGCGAGCCCGACGGCGATCGCCAGCATCGCGGCGATCACCGAGCCACCCGGCCCGAACGTTTCCATCGCGCCGTTGTGCCAAGTCGGCCGGATGCCCAATGCGGCCTCCAGGGCGGTGGTGCCCCCCTCGCCCATGCCCGCCACGTTGAGAGCGCCGGGGTAGGTGGACAGACCGTCGATATCGGCGAATGTCAGGCCGGCATCGGCGATGGCCGCTTCACACGCCTGCACCGTCAACGCCAGCGGCGGCTGCATCAACCGGCGACCGATCGGCGACGCGCCGATTCCGGTCAACGCGACCTTGTCCTCGAACTTCTCGGCGGTCAGCATCGGCCGGACGTGCTCACCGAAACGTTCCGGCGCGATCTCGTCGACCGGCAGCTCACCGGGTTCGTCGGCATCGGTCCCTCCCGCCCGCAAGGGTCGAAACAACGGAAACCACACGTCCTCGACCTGCTCGAAGACGACCTCGACCTGCTGTCCGAGTTCCAGCCGATCGACATCGCTTTCGACGATGTTGGTGGTCAACCGGACCCGCGGGTCCTCGGCGATAGCCACCTGCGCGATCACGTAGGGCGCCGCCAGTCCGGGCAGGCTGAACCGCTCGTTGATCGTGAAGCCGGCGAGCGTCGCCCGGCCCGAGACCGCCCGCACGCCGATGTCGCGGGACCGGCAGTACCGGCAGACCGGCGCGGGTGGATGGATCAGCGATTCGCAGCTCTGGCATTCCTGCAGGCGCAGCTTGCCGTCGGCGCCCGACGTCCAGAAGAATTCGTTGTCCTGCGTGATCAGGGGCAGCGGCCGTCCGGGTGCTGCTGACACGTCACCTCCGGGGGTCCGCACGGCCGGCCTGGTAGGGCCATTATGCAAATCGGAGAATTACGTTATCACTTAGCGCAGGTGCGATCCAGACGCGTTGCGGGGTTCGGTGAGGTGGGGCGGCCCCGGTCAGTACGGCACCCAGACGCCGTCGAAATAGGCGCCCCATTGGTGAAAGCCGACGCTCCACATCGGTTCGTTCGGCGACCACGCCGGCCGAGGCGGCGGCGGCGGCACGTCCGACGCGAATGCCGGCGAATATGCCGGCGGCACGGCGTACCACGGCGGCGGGGCCGGTCGCGGTTTGCATTCGAACGTCGACACATTGAACGACAGGTTGCGATCGCACTGCGCCGAGCCGATCGCCGGCGTCGCGATCACCGCAACCACCATCGCCATGAAGGCGACCGCGACAACCGCGGTCAGGCGACCAAATAACCACCTCATGGTGGGCCTCCCGGTGGGCCAATTCGAGCCTGGCCTGGTCCAGCTTATTCCGTTGCTACCGCCACGACCAGGTGACGTTCGTTGGAGGACGACACGACACCGAACGCGGCGTCTCGTGGCGTTTTCCGTCGACCGGGAGTTATGCTCGCGCCACGCGGTATCAAGTACTTAATATTCGGAGGACGGGTTGCTCGACGCAGAGAAGATCCTGATCACCGGTGCGACGGGCAAGATCGCGTTTCCGATCGCGCGTGCCTTGGCCGCAGCAGGGAACGAGGTGTGGGGCGCCGCCCGCCTGAAAGAACCCGCGGCCCGGCAAAAACTGGTGGACGCGGCGATCAGACCGGTCGCGCTGGACGTCGGCGCCGGCGACTTCTCCGGTCTGCCAGACGATTTCACCTACGTCTTCCACGCCGCCGTGGACCCGGGCGCCGATGATTGGATCCAGTGCGTCGAAACGAACGCGCAGGCGTCGGGCGAACTGCTCTACCATTGCCGCGCCGCAAAGGGTTTCGTCTTCTGCTCCACCGGCTCGATCTACGCCTACCAGGGCCGACGACCGCTTACCGAGACCGATCCGCCGGGGGCACCACTGCGGGCCAACTACAGCTTCTCCAAGGTGGCCGCGGAGGCGGTGTGCACCTGGATCGCCAGGCGCTTTCACATCCCGCTGACCATCATCCGGATCTGTTCGACGTACGGCCCACAGGGCGGCGCGCCCGCAGACCGTCTCGACGCGATGTTGGCGGGCAAGCCCATTCGGCTGCATCCCGACAAGCCGAACAATTACAACCCCATCTATGAAGACGACTACGTACAGCTGGGCATCCGCGCGATGGAAGTCGCCGCGACACCGCCCGTCGTGGTGAACTGGGCGGGCAGCGAAACCGTCAGCGTGGAGGAGTACTGCGCCTTCATGGGTGAGTTGGTCGGTGTCGAGCCGATCTTCGAGTACACGCCTCAGGCGCACACCCCGCTGTGGCCGGACGTCACCCACATGCACGACGTGCTCGGCCGCACGAAGGTGCCCTGGCGTGTGGGATTTCGGCGCATGATCGCGGCTCGCCATCCAGAAATCCAATTGTATCAAGACGATTCGACGAGAGCCTGAGGTTCAACGCCATGCATCTTCCCGGCACGCCGTCGGACGAGGTCCCCGAGATCCGTGCCGCCGGTAGCGGCGAGATCACCACCCTGTTCGTCTCCATGGCGGTCCGCCATCCCGACGGTAAAGACGCCGAGTACCTGCGTTGGCACAGCCTGGATCACCGTCCGGAGCAACACCGCCTGCGCGCGGTGCGCGCCTCGCTGCGGCTGGTGTCCACGCCGGCCTGCCGCTCGGCTCGCGCGGTGAGCGACGGGCCGTTGAACGCGGTCGACCACGTGATGACGTACTTCTTCACCGACATTGCCGGACTGCACGATTTCAACGAACTGTCCACGGCGCTGGGGAATGCCGGCCGCAAACTCCCGCTGCTGCCGCCGGTGGAGCGCGGCGTGTACGACGTGCAACGCAAAGCCGCCGCGCCGCGCGTCAGGATCGGGTCAGACGTGTTGCCCTGGCTGCCCGTGCGGGGCGCGTTCCTGTTGGTCGAGCGGGGACCGTCGTCGCCGGACCCACTGGTGGACGTCGACGGCGTCGCCGGGGTCTGGTCCGCAGTATCTCGCCGGGTCGATGCCAGTTTGGCCAGCGCACCACAGAACCAGACGATCACGTATTGCTTTCTCGACGACGACCCGATCGCCACCGCGCAGCGGCTGCGACCGGTACTCGAGGCCCGCTGGGCCGAACCGGGCATTGAAGCATTGTTCGCCGCACCATTTTTCGCGGTCGTCCCCTACGAGTGGGATCGCTATGTGCCGTAGGGAAGGGGCCGCATGCGCATCGGCTTGATGGTCGGCTCGGACAAAGAGCGGTCACGCGCCGATCGGCTCGCCGGCCTGATCGACGACGGGGTGACCGCCGAAAGCGACGGTTTCACCGCGTTTTGGATGCCCCAGGTCCCGGGCTATCTCGACGCGTTGACCGCCGTGGCGCTGATTGGGCAGGCCACCGAGGCCATCGAGATCGGAACGGCGGTCGTACCGATTCAGACTCGCCATCCGATGATCATGGCGCAACAAGCCCTGACCACCCAGGTCGCGTGCGGCGGTCGGTTCACGCTCGGCATCGGGCCCTCGCATCATTGGATCGTCAACTCCCAGCTGGGGCTGCCCTATGACCGCCCGGCGCGCCTGATCGGTGACTATCTCGACGTGCTCCTCGCGTCGTTCGCCGGCCCCGGCACCGTGGATGTCGACAACGAAAACTATTGCGTCCATTCGCCGGTCGACGTCACCGACGCCTTCGAGGTGCCGGTGCTGTTGTCGGCGCTCGGGCCGACGATGCTGCAACTCGCCGGCGAGCGGGCCGGGGGCACCGTGCTGTGGATGGCCGACGAGCGCGCCATCGCCGACCACGTCGTTCCGCGCCTCACCGCGGCGGCCGCCCGGGCCGGGCGCCCCGCGCCCCGGATCGTCGCCGGTATTCCCGTCGCGCTCTGCTCCAATAGCGAGGCGGACGAGGCTCGCGGCTACGCCAGCGAGGTGCTCGGACACGCAGACTTCTCGCCGAACTACGTGCGCCTGCTGCAGCACGGCGACGCCGAAGACGTCGGCGACACCATGGCGGCAGGCGACGAGGTGGCCGTCCTGGAGCGGCTGCGCCGCTACCGCGATGCCGGTGTCACCGACCTCGCGGTGCGAATCGTCCCGTTGGGCAAGGACATTGACGAGCGAATCAACTCGCGACGCCGAACTCAGCAGTTTCTGTCGTCGCTGTGTCCGGCGTTGTGATCACCGCGAGGGCAGACCGAGGACGCGCTGCGCGATGATGTTGCGCTGGATCTCCGACGTGCCGCCCGCGATGGTGCCCGCGTAGCTGCTGATGTAGCGCGCGAACCAGCTGGCGGTGAAAAGATCCGGGGCGTAAGGGTTGTACGGGGCCGTGAGCATTTTGTCGCGCAGCCCATCGGCCCCGGCGGCATCCAGAGCGTGTCGCAGCGCGCTCTGTTCGGCCTCCGAGCCGAACACCTTCAGCGCGGACAACGCCGCCACGTCCACCTCGCCGCGAGCCGCTTTGCCCAGCGCGGCCGAACCGAGCAGGCGCAGCGCGTAGTAGTCCATCACGATCGTGGCGTAGTAGTCCGCATTCACCTCGTCGCTGGGCCGGTAGTCCTCGAGGAGTTGCTCGAGCCGGTTGGCGAACGCCATCCACATCAGGGTGCGCTCGTGGCCGAGCGAGCCGTTGGCGACCCGCCACCCGCCATTAAGCGGCCCGACCAGGTTATCCACGGGCACCCGGACGTCGTTGAAGAACACCTCGTTGAAGTCCAGCTCGTCGCGGTCATAGACCGAGGGGAAGGGGCGACGCACCAGCCCGGGACTATCGGTCGGGATGAGCAGCGCGCTGATTCCCTTGTGCCGCGGAGCGTTCGGGTCCGTACGAACGAATGTCAGGATCACGTCGGCATCATGGGCGCCGGAGGTCCACACCTTCTGCCCATTGACCACGAACTCATCGCCGACCAATTCGGCCTTCGTCCGCAGCCCGGCCAGGTCGGAGCCGGCTCCCGGCTCGCTCATTCCCAGGGACGCGGTCATGTCGGCTCGCAGGATGGGGACGGCCCAGCGACGCTTCTGCTCTTCGGTGCCGAAGGACAACAGCGACGCGGCGATGATGCCGACGCCCTGGGGATTGAAGCAGTGGTAGATTCTGCGTCGCGACAGCTCCTCGCGATGTACGAACTGCTGCAAGATGTTTGCGTTGCGACCACCGAATTCCGGTGGGTTGCCGGGCAGTAGCCATCCGTGGTCGAACTGGAGTCGCTGCCAGCGGCGCGACCATTCGGGCACGTGCGAGGTCGACGACGGGCGCTGCGCGGCTTGGGCCTGCGTCGGCAGGTGTTCGGTGAGGAAGCCGACGAACTCCGCGCGAAACGCTTCTACGTCGGCGTCAAAGGTGAGCTGCACGGCACTACTCCCCGGAGCGCGGACGGCTCAGCGCGTGAATCCCCACTCCGCCTCGTTCTCTTCGGTTTTGAGGTGCTCGGCCGGGTCCTCGGTGTCGGCCAACGGCGGCTGGGAAGCGCGGGAGGTGCGCTGGCCGATTTCGGTGATGGCGTGCACCGGGCAGTCGAGCAGCGCCCGCATGACTGCGTCGCGATCCGCCTCCGCCACCGTGCCGTCCCCGATGAGCGATGCGTATCCCCAGTCGTCCAGCGAGAAGTATCCGGGCGCGTGCTTGGCGCAGATGCCGAAGCCGTCACAGATGGTGCGATCCAGCCGGATTTTCATGCTTGCCTCACAGGTTCCGCCTCGTAGGGACGGTCCGCGCGGAGCGCACCGCGGGTGCAGTCCGGGCAAGTGCCGTCGAGATGGGCACCGACGTCGTCCGGGAACTGATCGAGCAGGCTGGCAGCGACGTTGGTCGCGGCATCCAGCGTTGCGCACGCACCGCGTCCACGCAGCAGCACCGACCAGCGGCGCAACCGTTCCACGTCTGCCGCCGTCGCGGCGCCATCGCGCAGTGCGCCGGCGACCGCGGCCATCGCCGCCGTCCCGTTGAAGCACGATCCGCATTGACCGGCGTTTTCGCGATCGAAGTACGCGAGCACGGATGCGGCCACCGCGACGGGACAGTCCTCGATGAGGATCGAAATCGCGCCGCAGCCCAGCCCGCTGCCGACCCGTCGCATCGTCTCGTGGTCCAGGGTGGTCTCCAACACCGAGCGGTTGAGCAGACCGGCGAAGTAACCACCCATCAGTGCTCCGCGCACCCGGTCGGCCGGAACACCGTGCAGGGCAAGCAGTTCCGTGAACGGCAGCCCAAGCGGCAGTTCATACAGGACGGGAGGTCGCCCGCCCCCGGTGATGGTGGCCAGGAAGGTGCCCGACGACAGCGTCGTGCCCTGCGACCGGAAATCGGCCGATCCGTGGGACTGCAGGTAGGGCAGGTTGGCCAGGGTCTCGACGTTGCTCACCAGCGTGGGCCGGTCATCGACGCCGGCTTCGAAGGGGCGCGGCGGCTTGTCCGTCGGCTTGGCCGGGCCGCCGTTGATCGCGCGCACCGCGGCCGTCTCCTCGCCGGCCACGTACCCCGGCGCCACGGTGCGCAGGTCGACGGCGACGCCGAGCGCGCCGGGATCCAGCTCGCCGAGCGCGGATTCGATGCTGTGTGCCGATTCCTGGTCGGACACGTAGACGTAGGCGCGGTCGGCGGCAACGATCGTCGCGGCCAGCCGCAGTCCGTCCAGGACGAGGTGAGGGCGATTGCGCAACAGCCAACGGTCCTTGACCGAAGCCGGTTCTCCCTCTTCGCCATTCGCCACGACGACGGGGACGCCCAGCAGTCGTCCGTTGTCGCGCACCGACCGCAGCTTCACCGACAGCGGGAACGCCGCACCGCCGCGGCCGACCAGGCCGCTGGATTCGACTTCGGTCAAGAATTCATCGGCGTCGCCAAGCGGGCGGTAGCCACCGAGCTTGCGATAGGACGCCAGATCCTCGCGGGCGTGCTCGCTCAACAGCCGCGGCGTGCATCCGGGCAACGTCGCGGTGGCGATGGTGGTGGACTGAGTGGTGTTCACGGCCGGCCTGCCATCGTGTTAGTTAGGCTTGCGCACATGCGAACTGCGGTGGTGCGTGTCAACGTTGACCCGGAAAGCGTGCTCACGCCCGCACGACTACGCGACGGCATGGCGGCCCTCCTCGAGCTGGTAGCCGCGGCCGGCGCCGACGTGGTCGACAATGACCTCGCATCGCGGCCCGCGACCCGCCGCGAACTGGAACTGCTCATCGCGGCCGAAGACGCCGACACGGCCAAGGCCACCGCGATCGGATTGTGCGCCAGAGCATTCGGCGTTGATCCCGCTGCGGGAGTGGTCACCTTCGTCAGCCGGGGAACCGACGACGACGCGCACGGCGTCCTGTCCGCATTCGGGCTCACCGGTGACATCGAGCGCACGCCGGGCGAGGACGGTTTCGACATCGTCCGAGTGACCCTGCGCGAGTCCGACCTCGAACGGATTCCGGAAAGCCGCGTGCACACGGCGCTGGAGGCGTCGCTGAATTGTGAGGTCCACATCCGCACCGTCTAGCGCCATTACGAACCCAGGAATTCCAGGATCGCGGGCGCCGCCTGCACCCAGGTGTCGAACATGTTGAAGTGCTGCACCCGGCCCGCGGCACGGTCCTCGGACGCGCGCTCCCACGCATCCTCGGGCCACGGCGGGTCGATGAGCTTCGATCCCTTGATCAGGCAGCTGACTTCCAGCGACGTCCGCTTCGGGTGATCCATGTCGTTCTCGCCGCCACGAATGATCAACGTAGGCACCTTGATCCGATCGAACATCTCGTCCTCGACCCCCGGAATCGTCTGTCCCGGCTTGGAGACGAAGGCGTTGAGCCAACGCAGCATGAGCTTGAGGAATTCATCCTTGTCGAAGTCGAGGAATCGCTGCTTGTTGTTCGGGTTCTCCTCGATGCGCTCACGCCATTCGGCCACCTTCATCACGCCGTCCATGCCGGTGCCGCGCACCGCGAGGATGCTGGGAATGATGTAGAACGAACCGAGCACGAAGGTGCCGTAGGTGCCGCCGACGATGTTCCACACCACGAGCTTGGTGACCATCTCGGGATAGAGCATGGTGGTCAGCATGGAATCCCTTGCGCCGCCGGAGCCCCCGGCCAGAATGCAGCGCTCGAAGCCCAGGCCGGTCACCAGCTTGTGCAGCGTCTCGGCGCGCATATGCGACTCGCTCTGCCCGTAGAACTGCACATCGGAGGCACCACAGTTCGGCCGGTCCCACAGCAGCACCCGGTAGCCACCCGCGGCCAGCGCTTCGGCGAGCGGGCGCAGGCCGGGGATCTCCTTGCTGAACCGGCCGCCCGGCGTCAGCGCAATGAGATCGCCAGAGTCACCGAGGATTTCGTAGACGACATTTCCCCCGTTGATCTCAATAGAAGGCACCCGATTCTCCTGTGGTTAGGCCTGAACCAAAACGTCGTTGCCGACGACGCGCACCGGATAGGTGCGAATACTCCATTCCGGCTTGACCGCCGTCGTGCCGGTCGCCAGCTCGAAACCCCATTGGTGCCAGGGGCAGTAGATGTATTCCAGGTCGCGCACCATGACCGAGTCGCCCGGCGCGGTCTCGTCGACGATGGTGCGCCCCCGGGCCCGTCCCGAACATAGCGGGCCGCCTTGGTGGGGGCAGTAGTTAGCGATGGCGTAGAAGGTGCCGTTGACGTTGTAGACGCCGACGCCGTGGCGCCCGATCGGCACCAGTTTGTGTGTGCCCGGCGGGATTTCGTCTACGGTGGCGACAACATGCTCGCGGCCCTGGGCGAGACGGGGCTCGGGCCGTTTGGTTTCTTCCGTCAACTCAAAGCACCCGGGTCTGACCCTCGAGGACCGGCACGGTCTCGGGCAGGTGATAGGTCGCGATGCCGTTCTTGTACATCACCGCGTCGCGGGCGTGCTTGGGCAGGTGCTTGACCAACCAGCGCGGGTCGTCGAACGTCCAGTGCGGGTAGTCCGAGGAGAACAGCAGGATCTTTTCGCACTCCATCCATTCCAGCGCGCGGGTCAGCTCGGTCTTGTCCTCGGGATAATCCAGCGGCTGGGTGGTGAACTTGATGTGGTCCTTGACGTACTCGGACGGCTTGCGCTTGATGTCGAGCCACGACTTGCGGGCGTCGTAGATCGCGTCCATGCGCCACATCAGCGGCAGGATCCAGCTGAAGGCGTGCTCGACGAACACGATCCGCAGCGTCGGGAACCGGTCGAAGACGCCGTCGAAGATCAGGCTCATCACCTGGTTGGCCGCCAGCAGGGAGTAGGTCACCATGAAGTCGTGGTTGTAGCTGGGGAATCCCACCGGCGGAATCGGCAGCTCGTCGAACTGGCTGCGCGACAGGTGGCAGCTCACGGTGATGTCATTCTTGGTGGCGGCCGCCCAGATCGGGTCGTACTTCGGGTGGCCCCAGGACGGCCGCGGCTCGGCCTTGATCAGGATCTGCGCCATGAAGGGGTGCCCGGCCCAGCGCTCGATCTCGCGGACCGACTCCTCCGGCTCCTCGATCGCGATGCAAATCGAGCCCCGCCACCGCTCGTGCCAATTGTTGTGGCTGTCCAGCCAGTGATTGGCCTGCCAGTCGTTCAACGCGGCCGACATGGCATGCTGCGCTTCGGGAATGCGCGCCGGATAGGCCGCGGGCTCCAGGATCGCGATGTCGGACCCGGCCTCCATTATCAGCTGGCGAAACGCCAAATCCGGGTCGCTGCAGGGGAACTCGCCGTTGGCCGGAAACGAGTCCACGCGCATCGCGTAGGAGTGCGCGTAGTCGGGTGCGTCGTAGTAGATCTGCTCACCAACCGTGCGAGTGAGGAAGTACTTGCTGCGCCACGGCTCGGGGATGTACGGGAGCAGCTCTCCGCGCTTGGGGGCCGGGTGGACATCCGAGTCGACGCAGCGGACGGCTATGCGCTCGGTAGCGGGAACCCGCTCCTGCGAATGGGTCAACGTCATCTGGCTCTCCTCAGTCTTTCGCGATACTTCTACTGTGCGCCCACCCCGGCGGGAATGTCTATGCCGTAGAGCCGCGCCGCGTTGCGCCAGCACAGCTTCTCGCGCTGCTCGGCGGACAACGCGCTGGGCAGTTTGCTGACATCGCCGCATTGCCAGTGTGGATAGCTCGACCCGAACATCACCATGTCGTCTTTGCCGGTGAAGCCGAACCATTCGCCGGCGAACTCGACGTCGCCGGGTCCGTCGAGGCTGCCCTGAACGAAGAACACGTGACCGGGCAGGTAGTCGCTGGGAATCCGCGGTGCCCACGGCGTCTGCTCCAGGTGCGGACGGCCGAAGGTGTCCATCCGCCAGATGAACGGCGTGATGAAGTCGGCGGCGCCGTCGCCCCAGACGAACTTGAGGCCATCGAACCGCTCGAACACACCCTCGGCGATCATGTTCATCAGGTGATACAGGTAGTTCAGCGCCATGAAGCTGACGTACTGCTCGTAGGTGCGGGTGTTGCCGTTCGGCGTCGGCGGGAACGCGATGCCCGACCCGACCTCGATGTGCGCGGCGACGGGCAATCCGGCGTCGACGGCAGCCTCCCAGATCGGCCAGAACTGCGGTTTGCCGTACAACTCGCGGGATTGCAGCGGGACGCCGATCTGGACCACCCGCGGGTGCGCACGCCACCGCTCGATCTCGCGCAGCGCGCCGGGGATGTCGTCGGGGTTGACCCGGATGGTGCCGCGGAACCGCTCGCCGAACTGGCCGGACTCTAGCCAGTTCGACACCATCATCTCGTTGTGCGCGGCGTGCAGGGCGCTGCCCAGGTGCCGGTCCGGCATGATGCCGCGCGCCATCGGATGCAGAAGCGCCACATCGACGCCGCGCTTCGAAAACAGTTCATTGGCAACGAAATCCGGATCCGAACCCGGGTACTGGCGGTCCGGGCCCTCGGTGTTGGGCGCGTACTCACCGCCGGGGGCGCCGTACCAGTCCATCTCGTAGTCCGGAAAGCCGCGGCTCTTGAACGGCTCGCGCAGGGTCTTGCGCAGGGCCTTGTTCGACGGAAAGAAGATGTGCACGCTCGCGTCGATCAACGGGGTGCTGGTTCCGTCGGCGTGTGTGATCACGAAAGCCACCCTTCGGCTGCGGCGGCAAACGCCGTCCGCGCGAGGTCAGATGATAGCCAATCTAACATTTTCGTCGGTGATCCATCAACGGGTTTCCGGTAAGCATTTCGTTTAATCATCGTCGCTGGTGGCGGGCGTTTCGCGGTCGTTGGAGCAAGTATGGTTCTTCATTCCGGATAATATCATTCTCCGCGTTACGACGGACGCGAACTGCGGGGCTCGTCGCCCCGATGGCCACGGCCACGGGCTAATCCGATCGTCCGCCGACCGTCACACCCGCGGCCCGCTCCAACGGTTTGATCACCGCCGTGAAGTCGGAGTCGGGCCCCTCGTCACGGGCGAGCGCCTCCCACAGCCGGCCGACCGTCTCGGCGACCTCGGCGGGCACGCCCAGCGCCCGTGCTTCGTCGAGATAGAGACGCACATCCTTGAGCATCAGCCCGGTGGCGAAGCCGTAGTCGAAGGTGCGCGGCAGGATCGCGCGGGGGAACTTGTCGCGGCTCGCGCTCGTCGCACCCGATCCCGCGTTGAGCACCTCGATCATCACGCCGGCATCGAGGCCGGCTTTGACGCCCATCACGACGACTTCGGCGGTGGCGGCCAAGACGTTTGCCGCCAAGATGTTGTTCGCCAGTTTCATTGTCTGCGCCGCGCCGGGCTTGTCGCCGACATACACCGGCCGGCCCAGTGCTTCGAGCGTGGTTCGCACGAGGTCGAATTGGTCGCGCGGGCCGGACACCATGAGCGCCAGGGTCCCTTTATCCGCCCCGCCGACGCCGCCGCTGACCGGGCTGTCCATCGCCACGATGTTGCGCCGGGCCAGCATTGCGTGGATTCGCACCGCCATTTGGCTACCGACAGTGGACAAGTCGACGTAGCGCCGCACCCGTGCGCCCTCGATCACGCCCGCCGGACCGGTCGCCACCGTTAGCGACACGCCCGGGGTGGGCAGGCTGGCCAGCACCGTTTCGGCGCGGTCGGCGACCTCCTTGGCCGACGACGCCGGGCGGGCGCCGAGGGCGACGATGCGCTCGAGCGCGTCGCCGCGAGTGTCGAAGGCGACGACGTCGTGATTTTCCCGGAGGAGGCGGGATGCCATGGGAAGGCCCATGTTTCCCAGCCCGATGAATCCGATCTCCATGCTGCGTCCCTAGTCCCGGTCCAGTTCGGCGAACGCCTCACCCGCGATGCGAAAGCTGTCGACTGCGGCCGGCACGCCGGCGTAGATGGCCACCTGCAGGAAGACCTCGCGGATCTCCTCGCGGGTGACGCCGTTGGTCAGTGCCGCCTTGACGTGCGTACGCAATTCGTTGGGCCGGTTGAGAACCGAGATCATCGCCAGGTTGAGCATGCTACGGATCTTCCTTGGCAGTTCCTCCCGGCCCCACACGGCACCCCAGCAGTATTCGGTCACGAGGTCTTGCAGGGGACCGGTGAAGTCATCCGCGTTGGCCAACGCGCGGTTGACGTATTCCTCACCCAGCACCTCGGAGCGGATGTCAAGCCCCCGCTGGTAGGTTTCACGATCCAATGCACTTCTCCCTTCAGTTCGGGGCAGCGGCCCTCGATGTTGTCGCGCGTGCGCCGGCGAGGTTCCGATTGCCTGAGCGCAGTCTTGCACCGCGGTCGCTCGGCGGGGTCTACAGTCGAGGTTCTAATGCAGCTGTCCGCTCTCTGTTCTCATTGCCGCCGGACGGGTGCTGGAACGTCGCGGTAACCAAAAGTCTTGCGCCGCAAGGAATACGAACTGACGGTGCGGACCTGAGCGACTCTGGACGTAGAGGAGAAGCAGTGACCGGAGCAAGCGCGGACATCTGGGAAGTGATGTCGACGGCCCGGACCATCCGGCGCTTCACCGACGAACCGGTGGACGATGCGACTCTGGCGCGCTGCCTCGAGGCGGCCAGGTGGGCCCCCTCGGGCGCCAACGCGCAAGGCTGGCGATTCGTGGTGCTGCGCTCGCCCGACCAGCGGGCGGTGGTGGCCAAGGCCGCGGCCCACGCGCTGGAAGTGATCGAGCCGGTCTACGGCATGAGCCGGCCCGCCGCCGACGACAACAGCCGCCGCGCCCGCACCTACCGTGCGACATACGAATTGCACGACCGCGCCGGTGAATTCACTTCGGTCCTATTCGCCCAGGCGCATTATCCGACGGCGTCCGAACTGCTGCTGGGCGGTTCGATCTTTCCCGCCATGCAGAACTTTCTGCTGGCCGCTCGCGCCCAGGGCCTCGGCGCCTGCCTGACCAGCTGGGCCTCGTACGGCGGTGAGCAGCTGCTGCGGGAAGCCGTTGGGGTACCCGAGGGCTGGATGATCGCCGGCCACATCGTGGTGGGGTGGCCGAAGGGCAAACATGGCCCGCTGCGGCGGCGCCCACTGGCCGAATTCGTCAACCTCGACCGTTGGGACCAAGCCGCCGACGGCCTCGTGACCAGCGGTTAGGTCGCCCGACGGAGTCCGCTTGTCAGCAGCCTTGCGGTGACCCCATGCCCGGATTCAGAGATTATTACTTCCGCAACCGAGAATGGTATTCTCGCGTGACAGTCACGACGAGAGGCGGCGCGGATGCTGTTGGAGTTCGATGCTGACCAGCGACTGTGGCAGGACACGGTGCGCGACGCCGTCGCGAAGCAGTGCCCGCCGTCGTTGGTGCGCAGCGTGGCCGAAGAGGGCGTCGACCCGAGCCCGTTGTGGAAATCGTATGTAGACCAGGGCTGGACCGAGCTCAGCGATGCGGACAGCGCCGTCGAGTTGGCCATCGTGCTCGAGCAGCTCGGCCACGCCACCGACCCCACCCCGTACCTGGCGACGATGAGCCAGTTCGCGCCGCTGGCCGCAGACCGCTTCGACCCTCACCAGTCGGGCACCGCGGTCTACAGCGGGGTTGCCGCGCACCGCGACGCCGAGGGTTGGGTCCTGGAAGGCACCGCGCGGCACGTGCTCGACGGAGATCGGGCGGATCGGTTGGCGGTGGTGACCGACGCCGGGGTGTTCCTGGTCGCGTCCGGTCAGGTGTCGGCCCGGCGCGCGGCGGTGTTCGATCCGGTACTGCACGTCGCCGACCTGTCATTCGCCGAGGTGCGGGTGCCCGACAGTGACCGGCTGACCGTCGACGCGGAACGCGCTCACCATTTCGCTTTGACCGGCATGGCGATCACGATGGTTGGCGCCTGCCAACGCATCCTCGACCTGGTCCTCGAGCACGTGAGTAGCCGCCAGCAGTTCGGCGTGGCGATCGGCTCGTTCCAGGCCGTGCAGCACAAGGCCGCCGACATGCACGTCGCCGTGCAACGGGCGCGCGCGCTGGCCTACTTCGCCGCGTTGACGATCGCGGCCGACGATCCGCGCCGCCGGCTGGCGGCCGCGATGGCCAAGGCGTCGGCCGGCGAATGCCAGTCGCTGGTATTCCGGCACGGCCTACAGCTGCACGGCGCAATGGGATTCACGTGGGAGAACGACCTGCAGTTCGCGCTGAAACGAGCCAAGGCGGGCGAGTTGATGCTCGGCGGCGCGGCGGAGCACCGGGCGCGGATCGCGGAGGAATACCGTGCAGCTGACTTTTGATTCCGACGTCGAGGAGTTCCGGACGGAGTTCTCGGCGTTCCTCGACGAAAACCTGCCTCCCGCAAGCGAAACGCTCGAACGTCCCCGGTCGGTCTCACACATGCCGCAGTGGGCCCGCGACTGGCAGCGGCTGTTGTTCGACAACGGCTGGCTGCTGCCCAGCCAGCCGCCGGAATTCGGCGGGCGCAACGCCACGGTCATTCAGCAGTTCGTCTATC
Organism: Mycobacterium colombiense; assembly: GCF_003284975.1. Taxonomy (GTDB): domain Bacteria; phylum Actinomycetota; class Actinomycetes; order Mycobacteriales; family Mycobacteriaceae; genus Mycobacterium; species Mycobacterium europaeum_A. The sequence continues at coordinate 18,107 of NZ_QMEU01000002.1, read as the reverse complement.
TCGAGGAACTGAGCCGCCGGCGGATCTACCACAGCTTCAACCCGCAGGGCGTGAATATCGTTGGGGCATCGCTGTTGTCGTTCGGCAGCGACGAGCAGAAGCGGCGTTGGGCGGTGCCGATTCTGCGGGCCGAGATCACCGCGTCGCTCGGCATGAGCGAACCGAGCGCGGGCTCCGACCTGGCGTCGCTGCGCACTCGCGCGGTGCGCGACGGAGACCACTTCGTGGTCAATGGGCAGAAGGTGTGGACCTCGGGCGCCCACGACGCCGACGTCCTGCTGACGTTCGTGCGGACCAACCCGGATGTGCCGAAGCACAAGGGAATCAGCGCGCTCATCATCCCCACCGCTACCCCGGGCCTAGTCCGTCGGCCGTTCCCGTCGATCTGCGGTGCCGACGATCTGGATTTCAACGAGGTGTTCTTCACCGACGTTCGGGTGCCGGCCGAGAACCTGGTCGGCGAGCTCGACCAGGGGTGGCGGGTGGCCAACGGCTCGCTGGGGCATGAACGCACCATGATGTGGCTGGGTTTCGCCGATCGCCTGGAGAACATGATCGACGACTTCCATCCGAGCACCGACGTCGAGCGTGACCAATACGCCAGCACCATCATGGACAAGCAGGCCCTGCGGCTGTTGGGTTCGGCGGCCCTGGCGCGCGCCGCGCGTGGCGAAGATGATGTGGCCGCAATCTCGGTGCTCAAGCTCCTAGGCTCCGAGGCCGAGTTGCGTGGCATGGAACTGGCGCTGACGTCCGCGGGATCCGATGGACTGGTGCATCCGGGCCTGACGGGCCCGTACGCGCACATGAATCTGGACCACTACTTCGCCAGCTGGTTCGAGCGCTACGCCCGCAGCTTCTCCGGGACCATCGCCGGCGGCACGTCGGAGATCCAGCGCAACATCATCGCCCAGCGGGTACTCGGCCTGCCGCGCGGCTAGCGCGGTCACAGGGCTTGCTGAGAGCCGTTGCTGGGCAGGGCGATTCGGTTCACACCCGGGGTGTGCAGCTGGCCGGCCAGCCACGGGAGTGCGGTGGAGAACGCCATGCCGGCGGTCGGCCAGTCGTGCTTTCCGGTCTGGGCCACGACCGCGCAGTCGATGCCGTTGGCCCGGCCCAGCCCGCACAGGGACGAGGCGGCCGCGGCCTGGTTGCCCGGGTCGGCGGCGGCGGCGCGACCGGCGACGGCCATCGCGGCGGTGTCCACGGTGGTGATGTCGCGGCGCGGCGAATCACCCGACGAGATGGCGAACCAACCGGATACCCCGGTGTAGCGACCGTGGCGGTTGATCACCGTGGTCGGGTCGAACCTCGCCCACGCGTCGGCATCGCCGTCGAACAGGTTGGCGATGGTTTGCTCCTTGGTCCCGGTGTTGGGGGTCAGGTCGCCCTCGATGTCGACGAACGAGCTGAACATGTTGGGGTGCATGACGGTCAGGTCCACCGCGCAGGTTCCGCCCATCGACCAGCCGACGACGCCCCAGCGGGACGGGTCGGGGCTGACACCGAAGTTCGAGATCAGGTACGGCACAACGTCTTTGGTCAGGTGATCGGCCGCGTTGCCGTGGCTTCCGTTGACGCATTCGGTGTCGTTGTCGAACGCGCCGCCCGGATCGACGAACACCAGCACCGGCGCGTTGCCGCCGTGCGCGGCCGCGAAGGCGTCGACGGCATCCACGGCACCGCCGGCGCGCACCCAGTCGGCGGGCGTGTTGACCATGCCGCCGATCATCATCACCGTCGGCAACTGCGGCGGCGGGTAGCTGGCGAACCAGGCCGGCGGCAGGTAGACGAGTTCCTCACGGTGCTTGAATTGCGAAGCGTCTTCGGGGATCACGACCGGCACCAGGCTGCCGTGCGGCGGCTTGGAGCCCTTCGCCGCCAGCGTGGTGACCGTGGCCTTGTCGACCTGGTCGGGCAGCGGAACCGAGGTGAACTGATTCCACGCGCTCTGAACGGTCTGGAAGTAGCCGACCCATTGGTTGAGCACCAGCAGCGAGCAGAGCAGGCACAGCGGCACGGCCAGGATGGATAGTCCGCGCCGCCACCACCGCGCACCGCGCCAGCCCAGGATCAGCACCGCCATGGCCATACCGACCAACGCGATCCAGACGTACAGCGCGTCCGGTGCCGCCGCGCTGATGCAGTGGCGCGCCCCGAGCGCCGTGCCGACCCCGACGACGCCAGCGGCGGGCAGCCAGAGCAGGTGCCAACGACGCGATCGCCAGCCGGCGGCAACCGCCAGGGTGAGCGGGGTGACGATCTGGGCCGTGATCGGCACCCAACCGTGCATTAGAGATATGTGGTTGCCCAGTAGCGACATGGCGATTCCTCCTCCCGGCTGCCGACGATTCAGCGGCGTGAGAAAAGGATCGAATGCCGGCCTCGGCGGATCCTTGGTGAATCCTTGGGCATGGTCCCGGCGGCCGGAGCCCGGCGGCGCAGGCTCGCTACGTCGAGTGTGAATCCACGGTGTCGAGTGTGAAACCTGGGCGGCGACACGCCCGGCGTGTCGGCGCCCTCAGCTCACAGTGAAAGCCGCGGATTCACGCGCAACGGTCGGACTAGCTGAAACGGCCTAGACCGGGTCGAACTTGGTGATCAGCCAGGCGCCGTTGACTTGGGTCAAACTCACCCGCACGCTGCTGGAAGCCATCGCGGGGTCGGGATTGTCCTTGCTGGTGGTGCTCTGGTCGACGAGCACCAGCACGACCGCCGAATTCGGGTGTAATTCCTGAACCGCGGCCCCCAACACCCGGGCGTTGGTTTTCAGTGACTTCTGCTTGGCTGCCGGCGCGACGATCTGTTCGGTGAACTGGTTGTAGTACGACAAGAAGTCGCCGGACAGGTGGGTCTTCGCGTTGGCGAAGTCCTTGTCGAGCGACTCCGGTGAGTACGACAGCAACGCGACGGTGCCGTCGGACGCCGCGTTGGCGACCGCGCTCGCGACGCTGGCGTCGGTCTGTTTGTCGGGCCGGTACTGCTTGAAGTACAGCCACGTCGCCGTGCCGCCGGAAAGCAGCAGCAGCACAATCAGAATCACGGGAACGACTTTCACCCTGCGCCGCGCAGCTGGAGTGCTACTTTCGTCGCGGTCCGTTTGGTCGACGGAGTCGTGGTCGACAGAGTGGTCGACGGAGTCGTCGGCAGTGTCGATGCCGGGCTGGTCCTCGGTCACGGAATGAACTCCACGTTGGACATCTTGTATTGCCCGCCGTCGTTTTTGACGGTCACTTTGAGCCGCCAATTGCGTGGCTCGTCCTTGGCGCCCGCGGCGTTGGTGATGTGCGATGTCGCCGCGACGAGAACCAACGCGAAGTCCCCGTTGACGGATTGCACGGCCGCCGCATTCACGGTTCCCTGGGTGACCACTTTGGATTGTTCGACGACGGTCGTAAAATCCTTTGCGCGAGCTTGGAAGTCGTCCCGGAACTGGCCGGTCGAGCTGTCGATCACCCGTTGGACGTCCTCCTTGGCCTTATTGAAGTCCATGGAAGTCAGGTTTACGACACCTTGTCGGGCTCCCGCGAGAATGTTGGCGGCGCGGTGGTCGCGCTCGATCGTTTCATTGTGGTTCCACACCATGTATCCGCTGGCGCCGAGGAAGGCGCAGATGAGCAGGATGACCGCCGCTTTCCACACCACGGACCACGAGGGCAGCCGCAGACGCCGCCGAGAGCGGGCCGGCTCCGCCTGCGCTTCTGTCTCTTCGGCGGTTTCGTCCGAGGACGCTTCATCCTCGGACTCGGCTGCTTCGGTGCCGGTTGCCTCGACGGTTTCGGTGACGTCGTCGTCGGTCTCCGGCTCGGCGGTGTCGGTTCCGTCCTCCTCGGCGGCCGGCGACTCTTGGGCGGTCTCGGGCTCGGTTGTGGCCGCGGTCGCTGTCTCGGTCTCGGTCTGGGCCAGCGCTTCGCGCCGGAGGCGGGCGGCGCGAGCGCGGGCGCGGGCCGCGGCGGCCAGCGCCTCGGCTTCGGCGGCCTCGGCCTCGGCCTCCTCGAGCAACGCCTGCACGTCGGCCTTCGAGGTGGCCGAATCCACCGGCGCTTTCTTATCCTCAGCCATCGTGGCTACTGCCCGTCGCCGTCATGATCGACCGACTCCTGTACCTCTCACGCGGCTACCATCGCACGAGCGAGAAAGGCCAGCTGTTGGCGCCCCCCGGTCCGCCGCCGCAGCCGGTGTCGAACGTCGAGTCGACCTGACCCGCCAGCGTCACCGGATCCCATGAGTAGACGTCATGCGAGGGAAAGAACTGGACCACGCAACGCACACCGAAGGGGTCGTCAGCGGCCATGACATAGCGGCCGTCGGTCAGGTGGGCCTCTCCCCGCCAGGGCGCCGCCTGCCCGTTGGGCTGCGGCGTGGCGTACACCTGCAAGCATCCCGGCGCCGGATGAACGCACGGGTTGATCGACCAGATCCAGCTGTGGCCGGGATCCCGGTTCGTGTCCACTCGGTAATTGGAATACAGCATGTCCGCGTGGGCGCTCGGCGTGACAGTCAGCGCGGCCATGGCAAGCGCAAGGCTCATTGCGAAAGTCTTCACCGATGCGTCTCCCTCTGTGCGCACGCGTTTGGCTCAAATATAAGACGCGGTCACGCCGAACAGGCCTACTCGCGAAATTCTGAGCGGCTCAGTCGATGACCGCGGCTTCCTTGCGTTCGGTGATCGGCCGGGCGAGTTCCTGTTCGTCGCAGATGCGCTGAAGCTTCTCCAGTGTTTCGTCGAGGCCTGCCCCGACCTTGCGGCCGGGCGTGAAGGTGGCCGGCAACTTGCGCATGCCCTGGATGACACCGATGGTCTCGTAGTGAACGGTGCCCTCCGGATCGCATTTATAGTCGGGCATCCGGTCGAGGACCGCGGTGAGCATGGATTTGAACACGGTGCGTGCCACGTTCGAGCCGATGCAACGGTGCACGCCCAGCCCGAAGCTGAAGTGCCGGTTGCCTTTACGGTCGAGGATGATCTGGTCCGGGTCGTGGAACACCGAGGGGTCGCGGTTGGCCATCGCCCACGAAATCCACAGCCGCTCACCCTCTTTGAACTGAGTGCCGTCGAGCTCGGTGTCCTCGGAGAAGGTCCGGCCATCTCCGGGCGCCGGGGTGAAGTAGCGCAAGAACTCCTCGGTCGCGGGGTCGAGCAGGGTCTTGCGCTCGTCGCTGAGCAGTTGTCGTTGCTCCGGGTGTTCGGAAAGCCATTCCAGCGAGTGGGCGGTCAGCGCGGTCGTGGTGTCGAATCCCCCGCCGATGACCAGGCCGAGGTTCCCCAGGATTTCCAGCTCCGGGGCCGGCTCCCCGTCGATGCGCATCTGGAGTAGGCCGTTGACGATTCCGGGCCGCGGGTTCGCGCGGATCTCGATCATGTTGTTGACCATGTCGAGGCCCATCTCGCGGTGCATCGCGGTGACGCGCTCGATGTCGGGGGAGTGTTCGGGCGTGTATACCGCGGCATGCACCGGCTCGCTGTACAGGTTCCACTTCTTCAGCGGGATGCCCAGCATCGCCAGCGTGAAGACGGCGGGCACGATATTGGCCAGGTCGTCCACGAAGTCAATGCGGCCACTTTCGATCTTCTCGTCCAGGCAGGCGCGCGTGACGTCGTCGATGAACGGTTCCCAGCGCTTGATCGCCGCGGGCGACAGGTACGGGTTGAGCACGGTTCGGTAGATGCGGTGCTCGGGGTCGTCCATCTCCAGTATCCCGCCGCGCACCGCGCTGACCCGGCTGGCCGTGGGGATCGAAATGCCTTTGTAGCCGCGGCGTTCGCCGTGGATGTCGTGATCGTTGGAGACGGCGGGGCAGCGGGCCAGCTCGAACACCTCGTGGCTGCCGGCCGCAACCCAGTGGCCGCCATAGGTTTCCGTCCACGCCATCGGGCACTTGGCGTGCATCTCTTCGGTGATCGCCTTGAACTTCGACCGGTATTCCGAGGAATGCCGGTCGAAGTGGTACCGGTTCTTCTTGCGGTCGCTGTCATTGACGACGTCGTCGACGCTCAATGCTCTGTCTCCCTATGTGTTTGCCGTAGCTACGGAACGGATAGCGGCTCAGGCGTCGTCGGTGATCATGATGGCCTGCTCCGGACAGGACTGCGCGGCCTCACGGACCTGGTCCTCGCGGTCGGCGGGCACCACCTCGTCGACCGCCGACGAACTGCCGTCGATGTCGCTGAGCTGAAACGATTCCGGAGCGATCATGGCGCACAGGGTGTGGCCCTGACACCGCTGCGAATCCACCCAGACCTTCACGGGTTGTCTCCTCTCACACTGGTTACCGGGCGCGGCCGACGGATCGCCACCGCTCAGGTGTTGCGGCCGCCGTTGACGCCCAAGATCTGACCGGTGATGTAGCCGGCCTCCTCGGACACCAGGAACGCGCACGCCGCCGCGATGTCCTGCGGCGTGCCCATCCGACGCACCGGCGTCCGCGCGATGGTCTCGTCGATGTCGCCGAGGAATCCGTTCTTCTCGGCGGCGCGCAGCATCGGGGTGTCGATGAAGCCCGGCGGCACCGCGTTGACCGTGATGCCCTTGGGCCCGTACTCGAGTGCGAGCGACTTCGTCAGGCCGTTGACCGCCGACTTGGCCGCGACGTAATGACTCATGTAGGGCGCACCGGAATGCGTGCTCGACGACGAGATGTTGACGATGCGTCCCCATCCCGCCTCGACCATGTCGGGGAGCACCGCCTGGACGGTGTGAAAGACGCCGTTGAGGTTGACGTCGATCACCCGCTGCCAGTCCTCGAAGGTGATGTTGTTGAACTTCTTGAACCCGTCGAGGCCGGCGGCGTTGACCAGAACCGTCACCGGCCCGAGTTGCGCGCGGACGGCCGACAGCGCGGCGTCCACTTGCGACCGATCGGTGACGTCGGCGGTGAAGGCGAAATCGGCTTCCGACGGTCGCAGGTCGATGGAGGCGACGTTCAAACCGTCGGCCCGCAGGCGTTGCGCGACGGCGAGACCGATGCCGGATCCGCCGCCGGTGACTACCGCAGTCTTCATGTAGAGGCCTCTGCTCCGGAGGGGGCCATTTCAGTCACAAAGAATCTCCCTTACAATTATGAGAACCTTACTCTCCGCGCGGATCGCCGTGCAACATGCGCCTAACACCGCGTCCAGCCTGCGGGAAAGGCCCTGGCCGGCAGTGTACGGCCGGTTGCGGCCCTGGTCAGCACCCCGAATCTCATTCCTGAGACTTTCTTGAATTATCAAAACTCGAATGTAAGATTCGCCGGGGAAGAGAATGAAATTATCGTGATCGCCACCACACTAGGGGGTACGGAATGCCTGCCCAGGACACGGCAGAGCCCGCCACTGGAACCACAGTGACCGTCGCGGATGCCGCGTCTGAGTCCCACGTCGACCGCCGTCTGTTGATCGATGGCCGGCTGGTCAGCGCCGACAGGACATTCCCCTCGATCAACCCCGCCACGGGTGCGGTCATCGGGCATGCGCCGGACGCCGGTGGCGAGGAAGCTCAAGCGGCGATCGCGGCCGCCCGGCGAGCGTTCGACGAGACCAGCTGGCCCACCGACGTCGAGTTGCGGATCCGCTGCCTCGACCAGTTGCACCAGGCGCTCGTCGACCACGCCGAGGAGTTGCGCGACCTCACCATCGCCGAAGTGGGCGCCACCCGCGCGCTGACCCAGGGCGCTCAGCTCGACGAGCCGATCGGCATCGTGCGCTTCTACGCGGACCTGCTGCGCACCTATCAATTCACCGAGGACTTGGGCGAAAAAGAATCGCGAGGCATGCTCCACCACCGCTGGGTGGAAAAGGAAGCCGCCGGGGTGGTCGGCGCCATCATCGCCTACAACTATCCCAACCAGCTCGCGCTGGCGAAGCTCGCCCCGGCGCTGGCCGCCGGATGCACGGTGGTGCTCAAGGGCGCCCCGGACACACCGCTGGTCACGCTGGCGCTCGGCGAGCTGATCGCCAATCACACCGACATTCCGGCCGGGGTCGTGAATGTGCTGAGCTCGTCGGATCCGGCTGCCGGGGTAGCCCTGACCACCAGCCCGGCCGTCGACGTCATCACCTTCACCGGGTCGACCGCGGTCGGACGCAAGATCATGGCCGCCGCGAGCGACACCGTCAAGCGGGTCTTTCTGGAGCTGGGCGGCAAGTCGGCGGCGATCATGCTCGATGACGCCGACTTCGCCAACGCGGCCGTGTTCGCGGCCTTTAGTATGGTCACCCACGCGGGCCAGGGCTGTGCGCTCACATCCCGGTTGCTGGTGCCCAGGTCGCACCACGACGAAATCGTCGAACTGATCGCCCAGAACTTCGCCAAGGTGCGCCACGGCGACCCGGCCGATCCCAAAACCTATATGGGACCGCTGATCAACCAGCAGCAGCGGGACAAGGTCGACGGCATGGTGCAGCGCGCCGTGGCCGCCGGGGCGACCCTGGTCACCGGGGGCAAGCGGCTCGACCCCGGCTACTTCTATGCGCCGACGCTGCTGACCAACGTCGATCCCGACAGCGAGATCGCCCAGGACGAGATCTTCGGGCCGGTGCTCGTGGTGATCGCGTTCGACGATGACGACGACGCCGTGCGTATCGCCAACAACTCGATCTACGGGCTGGCGGGCGCGGTGTTCAGCCGCGATCAGGACCGCGCGCTGGCCGTGGCGCGCAGGATCCGGACCGGATCCTTCTCCATCAACGGCGGCAACTACTTCGGCGCGGACAGCCCGTTCGGGGGTTTCAAGCAGTCGGGCGTGGGCCGGGAGATGGGGGTCGCGGGGCTCGAGGAGTTCCTCGAGCGCAAGACCTTCGCCGTGCCCGCCGTCTCAGCGAAAGGAGCCGGCGCATGAGGCCGCTCGAAGGCATCCGCGTCCTCGAAGTCGCCATGTACGGGTTCGTGCCCTCGGCGGGTGCGGTGCTCGCCGAATGGGGTGCCGACGTGGTCAAGGTCGAGCACGCGGTAACCGGTGATCCGCAACGTGGACTGCGACAGACCGGGATGCTGCGCGTCGAGGGCGATCCCAACCCCAACATCGAGCACGCCAACCGCGGCAAGCGCAGCATCGGGCTGGACATGTCCGTGCCCGAGGGTAAGGAAGTGCTCTACGAGCTGGCCCGCCGCTCGGATGTGTTCCTCACCAGCTTCCTGCCCGACCACCGGCGCAAGTTCGGCATCGACGTCGACGACATCCGCGCGGTGAACCCGAAGGTCGTCTACGCGCGCGGCAGTGCGCTCGGCCCGCGCGGCGAAGAGTCGACCAGAGGCGGCTACGACATGACCGCCTTCTGGTGCCGGGCCGGCACGGCCGCCACCATCACTCCCGCCGGCATGCCCGGCATGATCGCGCCGCCCGGACCGGCGTACGGCGACACCATCTCGGGTACCAACCTGGCCGGCGGCATCGCGGCGGCGCTGCTCAAGCGCGAGCGCACCGGCGAACCGTCCGTCGTCGACGTCTCGCTGCTGGGCAGCGGGCTGTGGTCGCTGGGGCACACGGTCGCGCTGACGAAGCATCTGAACCAGCGGCTGGAATCGCCCCCGCCGGGCGTGCACGGCGCGCCCAACAACCCGCTGGTGGGTTTGTACACGACATCCGACGGCCGCTACATCTCCTTCGTGATGATGCAGCCCACCAAGTTCTGGGCCGACGTGTGCCGCCACGTCGACCTGCCGGAGTTGGCCGACGACCCGCGCTTCGACAGCGTCGAAAACATCGCCGCGAACACCGCGGACGCGGTCGAGCTGCTGACCAAGGCCATCGCCGGTCGCACGCTGGCCGAGTGGAGCGAGCGCTTCGCCACGCTCTCCGGGCCGTGGGCGCCCGTGCAGGACACCCTGCAAGCGACCGAGGATGCGCAGATCCGCTCGAACGAGTACCTGGTGCGGGCGGGCGAACTCGAGCTGGTGGCCAACCCGGTACAGTTCGACGTCGCAGCGCCACAGACCGGGCCAGCCCCCGGATTCGCAGAGCAGACCGACGAGATCCTGATGGAGCTCGGCCTCGACTGGGACCGCATCATCGAACTCAAGACGGCCGGCGCCGTCACGTGAGCACTATATGGACTGGAGTCAGCCGCGACATGCTTGAGCCGACCGTCGCTTGCGTTGGGACGCAGTCGCCTTGCGCCCGTGCACCGATCGCGGAATGCGCGATAACGGTTATGCATTTTTCGCTCCGCCCGGACGCGGCATGAGTCATAATCGCCGGACGCTTCAAGACGTGGGGCCCCTCGTTTTGCAGCGCCAACTCACGCAACAGAACGGAGGTCTGGCGTGAGCGAGGTCGCGGCTGTCACTTCCAAGGTCGATGCCGGAAACTGGCTGCCCGCTGAGCATTTCGCCCTCGTCAGCGGGCGTTTACGGCCGTCAATTCTGCTGAACTTACCGCAGCCGTTGCGCCAGAACAAGACTGCCGGTCTCGTAGCGTGGAAAGGGTCTGACGCCGATGGCAACTAAGGGCGCCGACCACTGGTCAGCGGGATTGCCGCAGCTGAAACTGAAATGGGACTTCACGGGGCCCATGCATGCCGTCGGCGCCCTGTTTGCGATGTCCGCCGACGCGGTCAAGTTCCTGTTCCGCCGGCCCTTCCAGTGGCGGGAGTTCTTGGAGCAGTCCTGGTTTGTCGCGCGGGTGTCGCTGGCTCCCACCTTGTTGGTCGCCATCCCGTTCACCGTCCTGGTCAGCTTCACGCTCAACATCCTTTTGCGTGAACTGGGCGCGGCGGATCTCTCCGGTGCGGGCGCCGCGTTCGGTGCGGTCACCCAGCTCGGCCCGCTGGTCACGGTTTTGATCGTTGCGGGTGCCGGCGCTACGGCGATGTGCGCGGACCTCGGAGCGCGGACGATCCGCGAAGAAATCGACGCGATGGAGGTGCTGGGCATCAACCCGGTGCAACGTCTGGTCACACCGCGCATGCTGGCCTCCGGATTGGTCGCCTTCTTGCTCAACAGCCTGGTGGTCATCATCGGCGTCCTTGGCGGTTACGTCTTTTCCGTATTTGTCCAAGACGTCAATCCCGGCGCGTTCGCCGCGGGCATCACGTTACTCACCGGCGTTCCCGAGGTGATCATTTCGTGCGTCAAGGCAGCGCTTTTCGGCCTCATCGCCGGCCTGGTCGCCTGCTACCGCGGCCTGTCGATCACCGGCGGCGGCGCCAAGGCCGTTGGCAACGCGGTAAACGAAACCGTCGTCTACGCCTTCATGTCGCTGTTCGTCGTCAACGTGGTCGTCACCGCGATCGGCATCAAGATGACGGCGAAGTAGGGCTGCCATGGCACTGAGGGCCGCATACCCGCGTCTGACCCGGCAACTCGAGAGGCCGGTCGCCCTGATGGGGCGGATCGGCGATCACACCCTGTTCTACGGCAAGGCGCTCGCCGGGGTGCCTTTCGCTGCCACCCACTACACGCGCGAAGTCATTCGACTGGTCGCCGAGATCAGCATGGGCGCGGGCACTTTGGCGATGATCGGCGGAACCGTGGTGATCGTCGGCTTCTTGACGCTGGCAGCGGGCGGCACCCTGGCCATCCAGGGGTACACCTCGCTGGGCAACATCGGCATCGAGGCGCTGACGGGCTTTTTGGCCGCGTTCATCAACGTGCGCATCGCGGCACCGGTGGTCGCCGGGATCGGTCTGGCGGCCACCTTCGGCGCCGGCGTGACCGCTCAGCTGGGTGCCATGCGGATCAACGAAGAAGTGGATGCCTTGGAGAGCATGGCCATTCGGCCGGTCGCCTACCTGGTGAGCACCAGGATCCTGGCGGGAATGATGGCGATCACGCCGCTGTACAGCATCGCCGTCATCCTGTCGTTCGTGGCCAGCCAGTTCACCACCACGTTCCTACTCGGACAGTCGCAGGGTTTGTACCAGCACTACTTCAACACGTTCCTGAACCCGATCGACTTGTTGTGGTCGTTCCTGCAGGCGATTCTGATGGCGCTCACCATCCTGCTGATCCACACCTACTACGGCTATTTCGCCTCCGGGGGGCCGGCCGGCGTCGGCAACGCGACCGGCAACGCGGTGCGCACCTCGCTCATCGTCGTGGTGTCGGTGACCCTGTTGGTCTCGCTTTCTATCTACGGTACGAACGGCAACTTCAACCTGTCCGGTTAGCAGAGGAGGTGAAACAGCAATGACGCAGAATGTTCCGGCGGGTCGCGGCGCGGTCGCGGGTCGACCGGCGCGCGCCGGCCATGCGCGACCGCCGGCCGGGCGGAATTACCTGCCCCCCTTGCTGGGACTGGCCACCGTCCTCATCATCGGTCTGATCTTCGCCGTCGCGGTGGGTCTGTTTCAGGGCTCCTTCACCGAAACCGTGCCGGTGACGGTCATCTCGCAACGAGCCGGCCTGGTCATGAACCCCGACGCCAAGGTCAAGATGCGCGGCGTGCAGGTGGGCAAGGTGTCCTCGATCGAGCCGCTGCCCAACGGCGAGGCCGCCATTCACTTGGCGATGGACCCGTCACAGATGCACTTCATCCCCGGCAACGTGCTCGTCAATATCGCCTCGTCGACGGTCTTCGGCGCGAAGTCCGTCGAGCTGGTCCCACCCGACCAGCCCTCGGCCCAACGGCTACGCAGCGGCCAGACGCTGCAGGGCCAGCACGTCATGGTCGAAATCAACACGGTATTCCAGCAATTGGTGTCGGTCCTGAGCCACATCGACCCGCCCAAGCTCAACGAGTCGCTGGGTGCGCTGGCACAGGCGTTCAGTGGGCGGGGCCCACAGCTTGGCCAGTCGCTGAGCGACCTGGATTCGTTCCTGGCCAGGCTGGAGCCGAGCCTGCCCGCGTTCCGGCACGACCTCGCTGTCTTACCGGCGGTGTCCAACGCCTATGCCGACGCGGCACCCGACCTGGTGAAGACCGCCGCCAACGCGACCCGAATCAGCAAGACACTTGTCGACGAGCAGCACAACCTGGATGCGTTGCTGATCAGCGCGATCGGGTTGGCCGACATCGGCAACGACGTGTTGTCGACGAACCGCCAACCGCTGACAAATGTCTTGCATCTGCTGGTGCCGACGACCGATCTGACCAACGAGTACGCCCCGGCGCTCAACTGCGCTTTCGCGGGGCTCGGAACGCTTTCGCATGGGGCGCCGTTGTCGGAACCGAGCATCAACATCTCGGCGAGCCTCACGTGGGGCGCCGAGCGCTACCGCTATCCGACGAACCTGCCCAAGGTCGCGGCGACGGGCGGCCCGCAGTGCGTGGGCCTGCCGAAGCCGCCGTTCAACACGGCCCCACCGCAGCTGATTGCCGATACCGGCGCGAATCCCGTCAATTACGGAAACCCACAGCTGTTGATCAACTCCGATCTTCTCAAGCAGCTGCTGTACGGGCCCATCGCCGGACCGCCACGCAACTCCGCGCAGATCGGACAGCCCGGATGAGGACGCGCGCAACGCTGATCAAGTTCACGATCTTTGCGGTCGTGATGGCGATGCTTACCGCCTTCCTGTTCTTCATCTTCGGTCAGTACCGGACGGGTTCGGTGACCGAGTATTCGGCGGTGTTCACCGACGTGTCGCGCCTCAAGCCGGGCCAATCGGTGCGGGTCGCCGGGATCCGGGTGGGCACGGTCAACAGTGTGTCGCTGCAGCCGGACAAGAAGGTTGTGGTGAAGTTCGACGCCGACCGCAACGTCGTCCTCACCGAGGGCAGCAGGGCGGCGGTCCGCTACCTCAACCTGGTGGGCGATCGCTACCTCGAACTCGTCGACGGTCCCGGCTCGCCCAAGCGGCTGCCGGCCGGCGGTCAGATTCCGGTCAGCCGCACCGCTCCGGCGCTCGACCTCGATCTGCTGCTGGGCGGGCTGAAACCCGTTACGCAGGGCCTGAATGCCCGCGATGTCAACGAGCTGACCTCCGGACTGTTGCAGGTCTTCCAGGGCCAGGGCGGGACGCTCGAGTCGCTGTTCGCTAAGACGACCTCGTTTTCAAATGCCTTGGCCGACAACGACCAAACCGTGCAGCAACTGATCGACAATCTCAACATCGTGATCGGCACGGTGGCCAAGGACGGCAAGCAGTTCTCCGGCGCCATTGATCGCCTCGAGCAGCTTGTCAGCGGCCTGTCGGGTGACCGCGACACCATCGGATCCGCCATTGACGCCCTGGACAAGGGAACGGCCTCGTTGGCGGATCTGCTGGCGGAGGCCCGCCCGCCGCTGTCGGGCACCATCGCTCAGTTGAACCGGCTGGCGCCGATCCTCGACGGCGACAAGGACCGCCTCGACGCCGCCCTGCAAAGGGCACCGAGGAACTACCGCAAGCTGGTCCGGCTCGGCGTGAACGGCGCCACCATCCCGTACTACATCTGCCAATTCGGGCTCCGGGGCACGGACCTCAATGGCAAGACAGTGCGCGCCAACATCTTCAGGTCAGATGCAGGAAGGTGTACGGAACCCTAATGCTCAAGTATCGCGGAGCTGGGCTCGTCAAGCCCGGACTCATCGGCGTCGTCCTGGCGGTGATGGTCATCCTGGTCGGCCTGTCGCCCGACCGATTCATCCAATGGGCGACGATGGTCCGTTACCAGGCGCTGTTCACCGAAGCCGGCGGTCTTGCGACGGGCAATCCCGTGATCGTGTCGGGCATGAAGGTCGGCTCCGTGTCGGATGTGAAGCTGAGCCACGGCGATGCCCTGGTGACCTTCGCGATGAAGGGCAACATCCTGCTCGGCTCGGAGACTTCCGCGCACATCCGCACCGGCACGCTGCTGGGCGAGCGGATGCTGACAGTGGAATCGGCCGGCAGCGGCACGATGCACCCGATGACTCTGATCCCCGTCTCGCGCACGTCGTCGCCGTATTCGTTGAGCGAAGCGGTCAGTGACCTGACGTCGGACACGGCCGGCACCAACACCACCGCGCTGAACCAGTCGCTGGACACGCTGGCGGCGACGCTCGACCAAATCGCACCCCAGATGGGGCCGGCCTTCGACGCGCTCACCCGGTTATCGCGAACCCTGAACAGCCGCAACAAGAACCTGGGCGAGTTGTTCAAGAGCGCCGGCGATGTCACCGGGATCCTTTCTGAACGCAGCATGCAGGTCAACAAGCTCATCCTCAACTCGGATTCTCTGCTCCAAGTGCTGGTCGCACGCAGGCAAGAGATCGTGGACCTGCTGGCCAACACCTCGGTGGTGGCCAAGCAGCTCACGGCGTTGGTGCACGACAACGAAGCCACTTTGGCACCGACGCTGGAGCGGCTGAACAGGGTCCTTGGAGTGTTGGAGAAGAACCGAGACAACATCGGCAAAGCGCTGCCGGGTCTCGCCAAATTCGAGATCACGGTCGGTGAGGCTATCGCCGGTATGTACGCCTACCAGGCGTTCGCCCCGAACTTCCTTATCCCGCAACTCTTCCAGGAGTTGTTCGACTACCTCTGGGGATTCCGCACCTTCGATACCTCCAAGGGCCCCGGCTTCCCGTCGCCGGTGCCTCGGGCGCTGACCCCCTGGCCGTATAACTCCATTCCCCAGTGCCCCGGCTGCACGCTGGGTGGACGGATCGGAGGATCGCAGTGACCTCCCGGATGTCCCGGATTCCGCGCAAGCGGCTGGCGGCCGTGACGGCGGTCGTGCTGGTCGGCCTGATCATTGCCGGCGCCGCCATGGTCGTCCGGAACACGTTCTTCGGGCCACGCACGATCACCGCCTATTTCACCACCGCCACCGCGATCTATCCCCATGACGAGGTGCGGGTCTCCGGTGTCAAGGTCGGCAACATCAAATCCATTCAGCCGCAGGGCACCCAGGCCAAGATGGTCCTCAAGGTCGACCGCGACGTGCCCATTCCGGCGGACGCCAAGGCGGTGATCGTCGCGCCGAATCTGGTAGCCGCCCGCTACGTCCAGCTCTCGCCGGCCTATCGCGACAGTGGGCAGGTGATGCGCGACGGGGCGGTCATCCCCGTCGAACGGACCGCGGTACCAGTCGAGTGGGACGAAGTCAAAACCCAGTTGATGCGGCTGGCAACGGATTTGGGACCTAAGAGCGGGGTTTCGGGCACGTCGGTGGGCCGGTTCATCGACAGCGCCGCTAACGCGCTCGACGGCAACGGCGACAAGCTGCGGCAAACGCTCGCGCAACTGTCCGGGGTGGGCCGGATCCTCGCCAACGGCAGCGGCAACATCGTCGACATCATCAAGAACCTGCAGACCTTCGTCGGCGCGCTGCGCGACAGCAACGTGCAGATCGAGCAGTTCAACGGTCGCCTCGCCACGCTCACCAGCGTGGTCAACGACAGCAAATCCGACCTGGATGCGGCGCTGACCGATCTGTCGACGGCGGTCGGCGAGGTGCGGCGGTTCATCGCCGGGACCCGCAACCAGACCAGCGAGCAGATCGCCAGGTTGGCCGATGTCACGCAGAACCTGGTCGATCACCACATGGCCCTGGAAAACATTCTGCACGGCGCGCCGAACGCGTTCGGCAACTTCTTCAACGACTACAACGCCGACACCGGAACCATCGTCGGCGGGTTCGGGCTGATGAACATGTCCAATCCCACGTGGGGCGGTCAAGTTCTGCTGAGCGTGCCCGGTTGCACGCAGATCGGTGCCATCGAGAACATCACCGCGGTCGAATCGGGCAAGCTGTGCTCCCTGTTCCTGGGGCCCGGGCTGCGGCAGACCAGCTGGAACAATTCGCCAATTCCCATTAACCCGTTCATAGCCAAGTCGGTCGACCCGGCCAGGGTTCTCTATACCGAACCGCGCCTAGCGCCCGGCGGCGAGGGGCCGAAACCCGGACCGCCCGAGATCCCGCCTGAAGTGTCGGCCTATACCGGCCTGCCGGGTGATCCGGTGGGGCCGCCGGGGGCGGTGCCGCCGGAGCGGATACCGGGCGCGGCGATGCCGCTGCCGCCGCCGCCGTCGACACCGGTGCCGCCACCACCGGCGCCGTCCGTGTCGGGCATGCTGCTGCCAGACGAGGGGCCACAACAATGATCGCTCGGGTGGTCGCTCGGCGGGTGTTCACCGTCGGCTGTTGCGTGGCGTTGACGACGACGGGTTGCGCATTCCACGGCCTGAATTCCCTACCGCTGCCCGGTGCGGTCGGACGCGGGCCGGGAGCCAACATCTACCACGTCGAACTCCCGAATGTCGGGACGATGGAATCGAATTCGCCGGTGATGATCGACGACGTCGTCGTCGGCAGCGTCGGCACGATGCGGGTGCAAGGCTGGCACGCCGACGTCGACATCTCGGTCAAGCGCGATGTCGTCGTCCCGGCCAATGTCGTAGCCACCGTCGGTCAGACCAGCCTGCTGGGCTCAATGCATGTCGAGCTCAACACACCGCTCGGTCAGCAGGGCAGCGGACGGCTGCAGCCCGGCGCCACCATCCCACTCAGCCGGTCATCGGCCTACCCGTCGACGGAGCAGACGCTGTCGTCGTTGGGCGCGGTCGTCAACGGCGGCGGACTGGGACAGATCGGGGAGGTCATCCACAATTTCTCGGCCGCCCTGTCCGGGCGCGAGGGCGCGGTGCGTGACCTGATCACCCGCCTGGACACGTTCGTGGGCACACTGGACGACCAGCGCGACAACCTCGTCGCCTCCATCCAGGCGTTGAATCGGCTGGCCGGCACATTCGCCGACCAACGCGACGTCATCACCGACGCGCTGCGCAAGATACCGCCGGCGCTCGAGGTGTTGATCAAGGAGCGGCCGCGCCTGACGGCCGCTCTGGATCATCTTCGCGTGTTCAGCAACACCGCCACCCGGCTAATCAACGACTCCCAGGCCGACCTGGTCACGAATCTCAAAAACCTGGAGCCGACCATCAAGGCGCTCGCCGACGTCGGACCGGACTTCGGCGCGGCCATCGCGGCGTCGTTCGTGTTCCCGTTCACCCAGAACTTCGTCGACCGTGCGGTCCGAGGTGACTTCTTCAACCTGCATTTCGATTTCGACCTCACGATCCCGCGGCTCAAGAAGGGATTGTTCCTGGGAACCCACTGGGGGCAGCTGGACATGCCCGTTCCACCGGTGCCCGGGGACCCGTATCGCATGAACTACACGCTCGATCCGTTGCATAACCCGCTGAGGCCGCCGTGGATCGATCCCAACGCGTTGCCGCTGCCGCCGCCACCGCCGGGTGCGAGGACGACGCGGACAATCC
>NZ_QMEU01000029.1 GCF_003284975.1 Mycobacterium colombiense | reverse complement strand
GGCTGCGGTACGCGCTGCAGCGGCGACGTTGGGAGCGCCTCAGTGTGGTGTGCGGAGCCGGCGGGTTGATCCTGGCCGGCGCGGCGCTGTCACGGCAACCCTGGCGCTCGGCCGACGGTTACGCCGGCCATTCCGCGGTTGTCCAGGCGCTGGCGCTGATTTCGCTTGCGGTGCTTGCCGCTTCGGTCGTGACCGCACCGCGTCGGCGGGCCGCTCGGGCCCACGGGCCGCACGACGAATAGTCAGCCCGGCTATTGGCTACCCGTTTACCGGCTGATTGACTGGATACGCGGGTTGGCGTAACCGCCACCGACCGAGGAGCTAGCGCCATGGACTGGTTTTCCGCATCCCAATATTGGGTGGGCAGACTGGTGCTCGAGCGCGGCGCCGCGGCGATCTACCTGCTCGGGTTCGTTGCGGCCGCGGTCCAGTTCCGCGCGCTCATCGGCGAGCGCGGCATCCTGCCCATTCCGCAGTTTCTGGCGCGCCAATCGTTTTGGCGCACGCCGAGCCTGTTTCATTTGCGCTATTCCGATCGGTTGTTTGCGGCCGTCGCCTGGTTCGGAGCGGCGTTGTCGGCGGCCGTCGTCGCCGGGGCCGCCGACGTGGTGCCGCTGTGGGCCGCGATGGCGATGTGGCTGACGCTGTGGGTGTTCTATCTATCGATCGTGAATGTGGGGCAGACCTGGTACTCGTTCGGCTGGGAATCGCTGTTGCTCGAAACCGGCTTTCTGATGATCTTTTTGGGCAACCACGACGTGGCACCTCCTGTCCTGACGTTGTGGATGGTTCGGCTGTTGTTGTTCCGGGTGGAATTCGGTGCGGGACTGATCAAGATGCGCGGCGACCCGTGCTGGCGCGACCTGACGTGTTTGTACTATCACCATGAGACGCAACCGATGCCGGGCCCGTTGAGCTGGTTTTTCCACCATCTGCCCAAGCCGCTGCACCGGATTGAAGTGGCGGGCAACCATTTCGCGCAGCTGATCGTGCCGTTCGGACTGTTCGCGCCGCAGCCGGTGGCCAGCGCGGCCGCCGCGATCATCGTCGTCACCCAGCTGTGGCTGGTCGCCTCGGGCAATTTCGCGTGGCTCAACTGGGTGACGATCGTGCTGGCGTTCGGCGCCATCGACGACGCGTCGGTCGCGGCGGCGCTGTCCACGAGCCTGGCCCCGGCGCATGCGGGTCCGACACCGCTGTGGTTCATCGGCCTGGTCGTCGCGGTCGCCGCGGCCGTGCTGTTCATGAGCTACTGGCCGGTGGCGAACATGCTGTCCTCGCGGCAGCGAATGAACATGTCTTTCAACTCGTTCCACTTGGTGAACACCTACGGCGCCTTCGGCAGCATCGGACGGATCCGCCGCGAGGTGGTGATCGAGGGCACCGACGACGCGGTCATCACCGCCCGCACCGTCTGGAAGGAATATGAATTCAAGGGCAAGCCGGGCGCGCTGCGCCGGCTGCCGCGACAGTGGGCCCCCTATCATCTGCGCCTGGACTGGCTGATGTGGTTCGCCGCGATCTCGCCGGGCTACGCACAGCCATGGCTGAGGCCGCTCCTGCAACGGCTGCTGGAAAACGATCGACCCACGCTGCGGTTGTTGCGGCACAACCCCTTCCCGGATGCACCGCCGAAGTTCGTGCGGGCACAGCTCTACCAGTACCGCTTCACCACGCCGGCCGAGCTGCGTCGTGATCGGGCCTGGTGGCATCGCGGCCTGATCGGCGGATACGTGCCGCCGATGAGTCTGCCGCGGGTGACCACCGCCACATGAGGCCGAGAACCGGGTGTCCCGGCGCGGTTCCGTTCATCGCAATTCAAACCCTGGTCAGCCCAACCGATCCGCAATAGCCTCGCCTGGCACTGCGCCGCAGTTCTTGCCGGCGCGAATCGCACGTGTCGAACCGCTACGAGGATTACGCAACCTGTGAGTCTGTCCAGCACTTCGCTTTTGGCCCGCACCGGGCGACCTTCGGTACCGCACCGAACCGCTCGGCCAACCCCGTGTCCGAGTCGGCGGAGTCCGATGTCGGCACGGCGCTATGCCGCGGTCCTGCTGGCCGGCCTCGCGCTGCTGCTGCCGGCGTGCGTCTCCCGCCAACACGCCGCCGGTCCCGGCCAGGTGCCGACGCAAGTCCCGCTGTCACAGCTGGCCGACCTCACGCTGAAGGTCGGCGATCAAAAGAGCGTGGCCACCGAAGCCATGCTGCGCGCCGCGGGCCAACTGCAGGGCCTGGTGTACCGGATCGACTTTTCGACCTTCAGCTCAGGGCCTCCGATGGTCGAGGCCGCCGCCGCGGGCAAGATCGATTTCGCCATCACCGGTGACACCCCACCGATCTTCGGCGCGGTCGCCAACGCCCGCATCAAGGTGGTGTCCGCATATGACGGTGGCGGTCCCGGCGACCAGATCCTGGTCCACACCGATTCGGCCATCCAGTCGGTCCCCGACCTGCGCGGCAAGACGATCGCGCTCGCCAAGGGCAGTTCAGCGCACGCCAATGTGCTCGACCAGCTCGACAAGGCCGGTCTCAAACCGGCCGATGTCCACCTCGTGTTCCTGCAGCCCGCCGACGCCCTGTCCGGATTTCGTAACGGTCAGGTCGACGCCTGGGCGGTGTGGGATCCCTACACCGCCCAGGCCGAACAGCAGCTCCCGGTGCGCGGGCTGGTCACCCGCAAGCACAAGTACTCGTTCGGCATCGCCTCCGACAAAGCACTGGCCGACGCGAAGACCAACACGGCCCTCGGGGATTTACTGACGCGATACGCCAGGGCAGCGGTCTGGGCGCGCGAGCACCCCCAGGAGTGGGCTGCCGAGTATGCCAAGTCCGCCGGCATCGACCCCGCCGTCGCCGCCGTCGCGCAGGGACGCACGCTGCGGCAGCCCATCCCGCTGGACGACACCGTGGTGGACGCCGAGCAACGCCTCACCGATCTGTTCGCGGCCGCGGGCCAGATCCAGTCCGCGCCGCATTTCGGCGACTGGGTGGATCGTCGTTTAAACGCCACCGCGGCGACGCCGTAGCGCGCTTCTTGCTGTGCTGCAACGCAATGTCGGCGAGCATCCATTTCCGCCCCTACATGTGTCCGAGCGTTGGTAACGATGCGCCTGGCCGCGCAGGCGAATAGTCGGCCGGCGCGGTGAATGTCTTATTGAGTGTGATGGTCCTTTCGGCCTTGCGGTACCAGCCTTGGCGTGCGTATTGGCTGGTGTGCAAGTAGCACTGCACGCGCACATCGGCGCTGCCGGGCGTGAAGGTGAGCAGCCTGCTGATCGGAAGCGTGGTGATCGGCATATGGTGGCGACTCAGTGACGCGACGTTGAGAAACCAGGTACCCCAACGCTGTTCGATATTAGTTTTGCCGCCGTAGCTGTCGTCCGGATGGGTGTGAGTATGCCCGGCGATCCACAAGTGAACCCGGCCGGGGTGCTCGATGAGGAAATTCTCGAAGGCGCCGGAATCAGGTTGGCTGTCAACCCAATACAAGTATGACGCACCTTGTGGGGTACCGAGTTCGAACGGGCGGTGGTAATGCTCGAGCAACTGGCCGTCCGGCCCTTTGCGAACGCCTTCCCACTCGCCGGAGGCCACGGTGGTGTCCTTCAAAACGTAGTGGTGGACAACGACGATGATCGAGTCGGGGTTGGCCAGAACCATGTTCTTCCACCAGCGAAAGGTCTCGCCGCTGACGACGCCGCCTGGGTTGCCGCCGAGCGTTCCGCGCCCCACCGTCTGAGTGGGTTCGTTGCGGTCACTGAGCATGAGGAACAAGATGTTCCCGACCCGGAAGGAATAGTGCTGCCAAGCGCCCTCGACCGGGTAGGGCCGTGCGTTCGCGTCGACCCCCGAGGACTCGGTGTGCTCCCCAAGCGGATCAACCCACTTCTGCCACCACCACGCCTCGGGCTCGTGCAGGCCGCTGCGGTCGTGATTGCCGCAGACACTGTAAATGTCCTCGCGTCGGTGGCGACGCAGGCTGGCGAACTGGCGGCGAAGTTCCCTACCCTCGGCGTCGTCTGGAAGATGGTGATGCGCTCCGGACATATCGCCGACGTCGATCGCGATATCCCACTCGAAGGGAGGCCCACCCTCCGGTCCGCCGGACTCCGATTGTGTAATCGCCTCAGCGAGGCTCTCCCTGCCGAATCTCTTGTCTGTCCCGACGTGCGCGTCACCGAATGCCCAGAGGCGAAATGAGCCGCTCGGCGGGCGATCAGCTTGGTGACGGTCCGGCATGAGGCTCCTTGTCTGAGTGGATGGTCGAGTCATTCCGAATCGGTTCCGATCAGCCCCCAAT
Source organism: Mycobacterium colombiense (assembly GCF_003284975.1). Classification (GTDB taxonomy): domain Bacteria; phylum Actinomycetota; class Actinomycetes; order Mycobacteriales; family Mycobacteriaceae; genus Mycobacterium; species Mycobacterium europaeum_A. The sequence continues at coordinate 47,968 of NZ_QMEU01000029.1, read as the reverse complement.
ACCGACGGATGCGCTGATCGGCAGCATTGAAGACAGCGTCGATGGCGATGCCGATCAGAAGGATCACGATCATGATGGCGATCGCAGAGGGCATATCGCTGAGGTTCTGCGCGTTTTCCAGCAGCACCCCGATCGACGCCGCGCCGCTGATAAGGACCACCAATTCGCCGGCCATCAAGCTACGCCACGCGAACGCCCACCCCTGGCGCAATCCACCGACGAACGTCGGTAGCGACGCGGGAAGGATCACATGCCGGTAGAGCCCAAATCCGTGCAATCCCAGGTTTTTTGCCACCCGCAACTGCAGCGGTGGGATTTGGCCGGCTCCTGCGAGCACACCCGTGGCCACCGACGGCGCGGCGCCGATGACGACGACGAACAGGATCGCAGACGTGTGCAGCCCGAAGAAGATGATGGCGAAGGGAAACCACGCAATGGCCGGCATGGTCTGCAGACCGGTGATAACCGGACCAAAGGCCGTGCGCAGCAGTCGGTTCTGCGCGATCACCGCGCCGACGACCGACCCAATGACCAGGGCCAGCGCGAAACCGGACAGCGCTCGGCACAGCGTGATGCCGATAGCATCCCAAAGCACCGCCTCGTGCAGGCGCTGCCAGAGGTTGGATGCGACGGTTGCAGGGCCGGGCAGCACAAATGACGGCTTCCAGTCGCTGAGGTACACCAGCTGCCAGATCAGCAGAACCATCGCAACGGCAAGGGCTTTCGCCCGCATGGCGGCGAACACCCGCCTGGCGCCAACTCGGCCCGGACCCGGTGCTGGGGCCGCTAGGGCACGGCGGTGAGTCTGGTTGGAGGTACTACTGTCAAGCACCACTACGACTTCCCTCCTTTCCGTAGCTGGGTGGAGATGTGGTCGGCCAATTCGGCAACGGCCGGGTTGTCGGCCCCGTGGCGGCGTCCCGGCGGGACCGCGAACTCTTCGACGATGCGACCGGGCCGCGGGCTGAGCAAAACGACACGGTCGGCGAGTCGCACTGCTTCGCGGACGTTGTGCGTAACAAACACGACGGTCAGCCGCCGCTCGCCGACGATGCGCTCGAGCTCTTCATGCAGGCGATCACGGGTCAGCGCATCCAGCGCCCCGAACGGCTCGTCCATCAGCAAGACGTCGGCGTCTTGGGCGAGCGCACGCGCCAGTGCCACGCGCTGCTGCATGCCGCCGGACAGCTGATGGGGTCGCTTATCGGCGAAGTCAGCCAAGCCGACCGTCTGCAGCAATTGAGTGGCCCGCCGGCGGCGTTCCGATCGTGGCACCGAGCGCGCCCGCAGCGCCAACTCGACATTGCCGGCCGCCGTCAGCCATGGGAACAGTGCAGATTCCTGGAACATCAGCGCCACCCGTTGCCGACCGGTGCTGAGTTCACCGGCGGACGGTTGGTCGATCCCTGCGATCAGCGACAGCAGTGAGCTCTTTCCGCATCCGGAAGCCCCTACGACGCAGACGAATTCGCCGGCGGCCACAGTCAGCGTAATTCGATCGAGTGCCATGACAGCCGACCGGCCCCGGCCGTACTGCTTGGTCACATCCGTGAGGCGCACCGCCCGTGACGTTTGTGGGCCGGCCTCGGGCCGCTGCCCGGTGAGGTCATCCGACGGAACGTAGTGGATCACGGGTCACCTGCGGCTTGCCGGCTCGGCGAGCACTTTGTTGAGCGGCCCCGGCTCGTACAGGCCGCTGATATCGAGCGGCTGCAGCAGCCCGATGGCCACCGCCTTGGCGACTTGGTCGCGCAGTGATGCGATCCCGGGATCGTTGGTGTAGGTGGTCTCCTGAAACGAGGCCGCGAGCACGTCGGGTTCAAGGCCCTTGCCAAGGTCTTTCGCCAGGGCGGCGTTGGCCGATTGCGCGGCGCCGTCGCGATCACTGGCGATACGTTCGGTCGCCTCGGCCTGGGCGCGCAGCAGTCCGGCGACCGCGTCCGGGTGGGCCGCGAGGAACTCCTGGCGGACCACCAGGACGGTGATGGTGTTGGGGTCCGACCACAGTCGCACTCCACCGGCCTTGATCATCTGCACATCAAACGGCGCGGAGTCGATCGCGCCCGCGATTTGGTTGGTAAGGAATTGTTGCACGATGGCCGATTCCGGACTGGTCGGTTTCACCGAAACATCGCCCCCGCCTTGGATATCGGTCTTCAAACCGTTGTGGGCAAGCCAGTCACGGAGACTGACGTCCTGAGTCCCGCCGAGCGCGGGATCCGCCACGGTCTTTCCTTTGAGGTCTGCGGCAGCCTTGATCTCGGGTTTGACGACCATCGAGGTACCTCCGCTGGCCGCACCGGAGATGATCTTGATCGCTTTACCTTCCGACTTCTGCCAGGCGTTGAAGGCCGGGTTGGGACCGACGTAGGCGGCGTCGAGTTGACCCGACAGCAGCGCGGTCACTTCCTCGGTGCCTCGACTGAATGGTTTTGCAGTGAAGTCGACGCGGGGTCCCAATTGCTTGGTGAAAAAGCCGTCGCTGAGACCCACCAGTGCCGAGGCGTGCGTGATTCGCGGCAGATAGCCCAGCCGCAGCGAGACGGCGGAGGAGGCCGGCGACGCGCCCTGGCTTGAGCACCCGGACAGCAGGGCGACGCCGGCTAACGCGGCGATCAGCGCTATGAGCATCCTGTTGGATGGGTGCAGTGACATGGCTTCCTCGAATCGGGGAGATGAGAACCTGGCGGATTTGGCCTGTGTGAACCACACGAGTCAACGCCGTACCGCTGGACGTGGTGAGGGTTGACGGCGCGGCGGTGCGCGCGGGGTCAGACGGCTGTGGAAGCCGGACAAGCGGCGCAGGTAATGCGTCGCAGGTCCACGTGTAGGCGGCGGGTAAGACCGGGTCGAAGTCGCTTCACTGCGACGGACCTATGGTTCGGGCTACGAACAGCGGGCTCGTCCATACCTGATGGCCATCGAATTGCCTGCCGCGCACGTATATTGCGCTGTCGCCCACGGGCAGCTGCAGATTGAGTTCGCCCGCGACGGTGGTCGGCAGCGCCTTCGGGTCGGCGATGCGCTCGAGTCGGATCCGCAGATTGAGACCGCCGACGGCAATGTCACGATGTCCGTCGGCGATGAGCTCCGCCCCGGACAGGACTGCCCGGTTCCGCAGGTTGTCTTCCTGCACCGTCGCATCGAGTTCGAATCGCGCGCGGCTAAGGTCGGCCAGCCGTACCACGATGCCGATGTCGGATCCATAAGTCTTGGTCTCCCAAGCGACGGCTGATGCGTCGACATCGATGGTCTGCTCGGGATGCGTAATCGCCCAGGGGATTACCTCTTCAACAGCAGTGCCATCGATACGCAACCGGCCTGACCAGGTGGCCCAGCGGTAGCGGTCGCGGTGCCGAGCCCCGCCCCAGCTGATGCGGACCAGGTTGCTTGAAAGTCCCGTCTCGGCGTGCAGGTCTCGACGCCAGAGCAGACCGGCGCTGTCGTAGACCGCGACGTCATCCCACCCCGTCGTGCCATACAAGGCGTAGTCGGCGCTGAGCGAGCCGGCGTCGGTCGTGAACTCGTCACCCATCCAATTCTCGCCGCTGCACAGCAGCGCAACCGCACGCGCTCCAGTGGTGGCCCAGGTGCGCCGAGCGCGCAGCGATCGACCGACGTCTGCAGCGGAAAGGGTCGGCGCGACAACGCCGGTGAGCCCACCGAAGCCGCCGAAGATGTTGGCTCCAGGTGCGCCGGCACCCGGCCGGCCGCGATGTTCATCACTGGCGGCGCTCGCACCCAGCCGCAATCCGCGCGCCAGGGCGTCTTCAAAGAACCACGGGCTACTCCCCCACGCGGAGTGCACCTCGATCAGCCGCTCCAGCTCGGGATGATGCCAGTCCAAGATCGCTCGTCGACCGCCCACGTGCGGAATCAAGAGGTAGGACTCTGGATCCTTCTCGTAGGCGGCATATAACTGGGTGACCGGCCAGGTCTGCGGCGTGGGAGCGGTGGTTGCAATGCGCTGATGCCATTCCAGCGAGCGGGCCAACGTGGTGTCCTCGCCGAGAAAGACAACGTTGTGATCACCGCCGGCTCCGGCGGTGCCGCACCACTCCACTCCCGGAAAGCACACAAAGGTGCCATCATTGGTGATCTGCCTGCAGGCCCTGACGACGTCATCCCACGTATCGTCGGTGATCTGAAAGTCATTGGCGGTGTAGCCAAGTACATCGAGAGCGGCGATATCGCGCGCGTACCGCAGGTTCCAGTCGGTGCCCTGAGTGCCGACCGTGTCATTGGAATGAACGTGCAGATCGCAGAAGTAGGCACGCGGCGACGGGAAGTCGTCCACGACGTCGATCACTGTCTCACCGCCCCCAAACACCGCGGTGCTCGTCTCGGCGGTAACGTCGATGCGGGCAGAGACCGGCGGCATCTGGAGCGTCGTCCTGGCCCACCCCGTCTGGGGCGTACGGGCGCTGTCCACCACGATGCCGTCGATGCGCGCGTGCATCGTCGCGGCGATATCGGAACACGTGTTGCCCCAGTGGTCTTGCAGGTGGGCGCGCAGGTGCACTGCCGATGCATCGCTGCGTACGATGCGAGGACCGTGTACGACGACCCGCTCGGGCCCGCCTGGGACGACGGCAATTCGATGGACGTCAGCGTGTGCCATGCGCGAGGTGCCCAGCGGGTCGACGAACAGGTGGACCTCGAACTCGTCTTCGACGAAAGTCTGGACACGCGTGCCGGGCCCACCGAAACGGCGGTCGCCGCACCGGATCTCGATGACATCTCCGGGCCGCAGGTAGCCGTCCACGACGTGAATGAGCAGCGATTTCTGAAATGGCCGCTCCCCGCCTTTGACGTCGTATTTCGTGACCAGCTGCTGCACCGTCGCGGCGCCGGCCTCCGATGCACCGCCGATCAGCGATCGACTCACCAGGCGGGCGGACGCGAAGTCGCGGGCATGCGGCGACGTTGTTTGCAGATCCCAGTCGGAGTAGTAGCGGAAGCAGAGCTTCAGCCAACCGCTGTCTGCAATGCCGGATCCTCCAACGGTGTAGTGGAACACCAACTCCTCGAGCGAACCGGCGACGACCCGGTCATGCGAACAACGCAACTCCCCCAGAAACGCAAGGCGGTCAAACTGTTTGGTGACTTCGTCGCGCACCGCCGCCACTGAGCAGTCATTGCCGGCCAGCCCCGCCTGCGGACGCACCACGATGCCGGCGGTCGCCGGGGCAGCCGGTGACGACGGATCCGCGGACATGTACTTGATCCTGACGGCAAGGCATCGACGAGTCCAGTGAATAGATATGATGCGATTAGTCACGAAAGATGAAGAATTGTGAACCTGCAGCAATTGCGCTACGTGGTGGCGTTGGCCGAGGCGAATAGTTTCACCAAGGCGGCCGACGCCATGTTCGTCGTACCATCAGCCCTGAGCCAGCAAGTCGGTCGGTTCGAAAGTGAAATCGGGTTGCGTTTGTTCGAACGGACGACCCGGTCGGTCTCGTTGACCCCGGCGGGCGAAGCGCTGATGCCGCTGGTGCGCCAGGTGGTTGCCGGCATCGACCAGATCGCCGTTGACGCGCAAGCTCTCGGCGGCACGGTTGTCGGTCGACTCACCGTGGGGATGATGGAGGTCCCATCGGAAAGCCTCGATGTAGCCACCCTGATGGCGACGTTTCACTCGCACTATCCCGACGTGAGTGTGACGCTGCGTAGCGGTGGCAGCGACGTGCTGATCGAGGCGGTCCGCGACCGGAAATTGGACGCGGCAATCGTGGGCTCCAACGTATCCAGCACCGGGGGTATCTTGACGTTCACCCATTTGTTCAGCGAGCCGCTCATCGCGGTCATGCCCGCCGATCATCCACTCACAAGAAAATCATCGGTATCGCTAACTGCGCTGGCCGCGCTACCGTTCATCGACTTTCCCCCGGGCTACGGTCTTCGACACGAGACCGACCGTGGCTTCGCCAACGTAACTCGGCGCGTGGCTTTCGAGGTGACGCGCGTCGATGAGGTCACCCACTTCGTGCGCAAAAACCTGGGCGTCGCGTTGCTGCCAGAATCCGTTGCGCGCACCCGCGCCAACGCCGATCCGAGGCTGGCATTGCGACCGGTCGCCGGTGCTGACCTGCACCGCCGGGTAAACCTCGTAGCACCCCACCCCGAAAAGCGCTCCGCCGCATGCCAGGCCTTCGTCGGCTGCGTCGCCGAACACATCGAACAGACCGTGCCATCTCGTGACGTGTCGTCGAAAGGGGCTGCCGGAGCCGCGAAGCCGGCACGCCGGTCAAGCTGACTAGGGTCGGAAGTACCCCTATCGAATTACTTGACGACGAGATTCGGCTCATGCCAGTGGACTACTTCTGGTAGGACAACGCCCCGGTGCCCGCGAGCTTGCCGCCTTCGACGATCAGGTACTCGGGGCGGATCGGCGTGCCGGCGAACCAGCTTTCCAGGATTTCCCTGGTGCCGGCCGCGTAGCGTGCCTGCGCGGACAACGTGGTGCCCGAAACATGCGGCGTCATGGCGTTATTCGGCATCGTCCGCCAGGGGTGGTCGGGCGGCGGCGGCTGCGGATACCACACGTCCCCGGCGTAGCCGGCCAGCTGACCGGACCGCAGCGCATCCGCGATGGCCCCTGGGACGGTCTCCTCGGCGCGGGCCGTGTTCACGATGTAGGAGCCCCGCCGCATCGTCGAAATCAGCTTCTCGTCGAACATCCTGCGGGTGTCGTCGTAGAGCGGCGAGTGGATGGAAACCACGTCGACTGCCCGCACCAGCGATTCGACCGTGGGGTGAAACGTCACGTTGAGTTGTTTCTCGGCTTCCGGTGCCAGCCGGCGGGTGTCGGTGTAGTGCAGGTTGACGTCGAACGGCGCCAGCCGGCGCAGCACGGCACGCCCGATCCGGCCGGCCGCGATCAGCCCGACGTCCATCCCTTCCAGGTCGTAGGCGCGTGCGGCGCAATCGGCGATGTTCCAGCCGCCTTCGGCCGCCCACCGGTGTGACGGCACGAAATTGCGCACCAGCGCCAGGATTTGCATCACCGTGTGCTCGGCGACGCTGATGCTGTTGCTGTATGTCACCTCGGCCACGGTGATCCCGCGCGCTTGCGCCGAGTCCAGATCCACGTGGTCCGAGCCGATGCCGGCGGTCAGCGCCAGCTTGAGCCTGGGCGCTCGGGCGATGCGTTCGGCGGTCAGATAGGCCGGCCAAAACGGCTGGGAGATCACGATTTCCGCGTCGGCCAGCTCGCGCTCGAATTCCGAACCGGGGCCGTCCTTGTCCGAGGTCACCACCAATTCGTGCCCGGCGTCTTGGAAGAACTTGCGCAGCCCCAAAGCTCCCGACACACAGCCGAGCAGCTCGCCGGGAGTGAAGTCGATCGTCGACGGTGTCGGCACGGTGCTGCCGTCGGGATAATCCTGGATCGCCGGGACGCTGTCGCGCGCGTAGCGCGGCGGGTACCCGTCGACGGGGTCGGGGTAGAGCACCATCACACACTTGGCCATCGAGTTCTCCTTCAGCCGGTAGTCAGGCCCAGTCTCTGAGGGCGGCCGCGCGGTTGTCCAAGACGCGATTCCGACTGGCTGATAGGCGGCGCCGATCAGCGCCGCTAGGACAGCTCGCTCAGCGTCGCACCGATGCGCGCCTCGCGCGCGGTGCGGCGCAGCGCGCGGGTCAGCAACGAACCCGGCTCGGCCCGGTTGGTGACCAGCGCTATCAACGCGGTGACCGACGGGCGCCGCAACCCCAGCACGCTGACCCCGGCCGGCACGCCCAGCGTGTGAATCCACGGTTGCGGCACGATGCTCGCCCACCGGCCGGTGCGGACGTGCGCGAACAGCGCCGCCACTGAATCGGTTTCCAGCTGCGGGGTCACCTGCAGGCCATGGGTGGCCAGCGCGTCGTCGATGAGCCGGCGTCCCCGCATGCCCTGCGTCAGCAGGCACAGCGGCAACTGCACGGCGTCCGACCACGCCACGGTGTTCGCTTCGCCGCCAAGGAGTTCGGCGGCGGCGATGAGCACCGGCTGCTCGTGGTACAGCGGGGTGACCAGGAGGTCGGCCGTGTCCTGTTGGTCCGGATACAGGATGCCCGCGTCCAGTTCGAACCTGCGGACCCGTTCCACGATGCCGGCCGAGCGCAGGTTGACCTCGAGCTGAACCCGCACCAACGGATGCGCCGCGCAGAACGGATCCGTCAGCAGTGCAACGGTAGTCGACGCGGCCGGCACCACCCCGAGCCGCAATTCACCGGTCAGGCCGGCCCGCAGCGCGGTGACTTCCCGCTTGAGCGCGTCGCGGTCGGCCAGGATGCGCCGCGCCCACGGCACCAGCCGCTCGCCCTCGGGGGTGAGACCCTCGAACTTCTGGCCGCGCCGCACCAGCGGGACGTTGAGTTCGGATTCGAGCTTTCGGATGGCTTCCGACAGCGCGGGCTGCGACACGTAACAGGCGCTCGCGGCGCGCGCGAAGTGGCGCTCCTGAGCGAGCGCGACGAAGTACTCCAGCTGACGGAACAGCATGTGCCATTCGATCATGTCGCCGGCCCCGACCGGGTACCCGTCCTGGTGGCCGCGGAGAGGCAGCCCATGGTTGGTCACACCAAGCAGGATGCGAAGGAGACGCACAGTGACGAAGCAATTCAAGGTCGGAGATCACGTCAGATGGAACTCAGAAGCCGGCCAGGTCAGCGGCGCCATCGTGAAAAAGCACACCCGCGACACCGAGTACAAAGGCCACAAACGGCATTGCACCAAGGACGACCCGCAATACGAGATCAGAAGCGACAAAACCGACCACATCGCGATGCACAAAGGCGACGCCTTAGAGAAGATCGACTAGAACGGGCACGACACCACCATGCGCGACCGACGCCGGCAAGGACACATCAGACCACGAGACGGGGCAGTAGCCGCGACGCGGTGACATGAACGCCGGCGGCAAGATCGTCGATCAGCGAGTTGACGTACTCCACCAACCCGGCGACGTCGACACCGTGCGGCGCGGGTAAGTCCGCGCGGGCAAGATGGTCGGAGGCGCGGCGAAGCAACGTGGTTGCGCCCTTGGGGTTGCCCCGCTGGATGTGGGTGATCCCCACCGCGAGCTGCGTCAGGCCTTGCCACAGCGCCTGCTCGTTGACTGGACCGTTCTTCCACGCGGACTCCAAAACCTCATGAGCGTTGAAAGCGAGACCTCGATTCAGCAGATCCTGGGCATACGCGAGGGTTTCGGCCGGTTCCAACACCAGGTCATCAGGAACGCGTGGCACGCCCGCGCTGCCGGGCGAAAGTGGTCGGCCCAGAGCGTCGCGCGGTCGGGCATTTCGCGGCCGACCCGATTCGTCGCGATCACGCTCCGCCATCTATCCATCATCACCCGTCCCGCCGTCCCGAGCACAACCTCGACGAATACCGCACTGTGGCGCCCTCATTCACTCACCGGCACGACACCCGGTCGCAGGTCTCTACGACTGTGGGCCCGCGGTGAGCCGGGCCGTTACAGCGTTTCGTCCAGCTCCCCGAGGCGGTCGGTCAGTCGTAGATTCTCGGAGTAGTCGACCGGGCAACTGATCAGCGACACACCGTCGTCGTCGAGCGCGGTCCGCAGCGTGGGCAGCAGTTCGTCGGCATGAGAGATCCGGTATCCCTTGGCGCCGAAGCTTTCCGCGTACTTGACCACGTCGGGGTTGTTGAACTTCACGTAGTAGTGCGCTCCGAGTTCGAGGTCCATCTTCCATTCGATGAGGCCGTAACCGCCGTCCTCCCAGATCAGCACCACCAGCGGGATGCGCTCGCGCACGGCGGTCTCAATTTCTTGGGAGTTCATCAGGAACGCGCCGTCGCCGACGACCGCCAGCACCTTGGCCTCCGGCTGGGCCAGCTTGACGCCCAGCGCCCCCGGGAGGGCGAAACTCATGGTCGACAAGCCGTTTGAGATCAGGCAGGTGTTGCGCTCGAAGGTCGGGTAGAGCCGGGCCATCCACATCTTGGTGGCGCCGGTGTCGACCAGCACGATGTCGCTGCGGCCCAGCGCCGCGCGGGTGTCGGCTACCACCCGGGCGGGCGCCAGCGGGTAGCGCGAATCCTGTTGTCCCCGTTCGAATTCGTCGGCCAGCAGGCCCGAGCCGGGCACATCGGCGGCGTGATCGAAGGTGTGACCGGACAGCGCGTCGGTCAAGGCGTTCAGCGAGTCGCTGATGTCGCCGACGATTCCCACGTCGACGGAGTAGTGCGCGTCCACCTCGGCCGGGAAGCGGTGGATGTGGATGATTTTCTTGTCGGCCTGCGGATTGATCCGGACCGGGTCGAATTCCTGCAACTCGTAACCGACGGCGATGACGGCGTCAGCGTTGTCGAAGCCGAAGTTGACGTAGTCGTGCCGCATGAAGCCCAGCGTCCCGATGCTGTTCGGGTGATCGTCGGGCATGACGCCCTTGCCGTGGAACGTGTTGGCCACCTGGATGCCGAATTCCTCGGAGAAGCGCACCAGGGCCTTGGTGGCGTCGGCGCGCGCGGCGCCGTGCCCGGCCAGCACCACCGGGCGCTTGGCGTTGCGCAGCACGTCGACGGCGCGGGCCACCTGGCGGGGCGCCGGGGCGTCGGCGCGGACGACGTTGCGGGGCAACGGTTGCAGGTCGTAGTCGGTGTCGTCGGCATCGATGTGCTCGGGGACGGCCAGGTAGACCGCGGCCGGGCGCTCGGCCTCGGAGACTTTGAACGCCTTGCGGACCATCTCGGGGATGGCGCGCGCCGTCGGGACGCCGGCCGACCACCGCGTGATGGGGGCGAACATCGAGACCAGGTCGACGTACTGGTGTGACTCCTTGAACTCCCGGTCGTGGCCCACCTGCGCGGAGATGGCGACCAGTGGGGTGCTGTTGGTGGTGGCGTCGGCCACCCCGAGCTGCATGTTGATCGCGCCGGGTCCCAACGTGGCCGACACCACCGCGGCGCGCCCGGTGACCCTGCCGTACATCTCGGCCATGAACGAGGCGGCCTGCTCGTGCCGGGTCAGCACGTAGCGGATGCTCGAGGAGGCCAGCGCCTGCACCAACCGGATGTTCTCCTCACCCGGCACCCCGAACACGACGGAAACACCCTCGTTTTCCAGGCACTTGACGATCAGCTCAGCGGCTTTGGTCATCCGACACCTCCCTTAGGGGAACGATAGTGGCAGGCTGGGTGTTGGACTCATCAGCCGTAAGCAATACCAACCCGATGAAGGAGGGCCGACGTGCCCATCGCCACCATTAACCCGGCTACCGGCGAGACGGTGAAGACCTTCACCCCGGCCACCGACCAGGAAGTCGACGCCGCGATTGCCCGTGCCTACGAACGCTTCCTCGATTATCGCCACAACACCACGTTTGCCCAGCGCGCCCAGTGGGCAAACGCCACGGCGGACCTGCTTGAAGCGGAGGCCGACGAGGTCGCCGCCATGATGACGCTGGAGATGGGCAAGACCCTGAAGTCGGCGAAGGCGGAAGCACTGAAGTGCGCCAAGGGTTTTCGCTACTACGCCGAGAACGCCGAGAAGCTGCTGGCCGACGAGCCGGCCGACGCCGAGGCGGTGGGCGCGAAGCAGGCCTACACCCGCTATCAACCGCTCGGGGTGGTGCTGGCGGTGATGCCGTGGAACTTCCCGCTCTGGCAGGCCGTCCGGTTCGCTGCACCGGCGCTGATGGCCGGCAACGTCGGGATCCTCAAGCACGCGTCGAACGTGCCGCAGTCCGCGTTGTACCTCGCCGACGTCATCGCGCGCGGCGGCTTCCCCGAGGGGTGTTTCCAGACCCTGCTCGTCTCCTCGAGCGCGGTCGAGCGCATCCTGCGCGATCCGCGGGTGGCGGCGGCGACCCTGACCGGCAGCGAGCCGGCCGGGCAGTCGGTGGCGGCCATCGCCGGCGACGAGATCAAGCCGACCGTGCTTGAGCTCGGCGGCAGCGACCCGTTCATCGTGATGCCGTCGGCGAACCTGGACGAGGCCGCCAAGACCGCGGTCACCGCCCGGGTGCAGAACAACGGCCAATCGTGCATCGCCGCAAAGCGGTTCATCGTGCACACCGACATCTACGACGCGTTCGTCGACAAGTTCACCGAGCAGATGGAGGCGCTGACCGTCGGTGACCCGACCGATCCGGACACGGACGTGGGCCCGCTGGCCACCGAGTCGGGCCGCGACGAGATCGCCAAGCAGGTCGACGACGCCGCCGCGGCGGGCGCCAAGATCCGCCTCGGCGGCAAGCCCATCGACGGGCCGGGGTGGTTCTACCCACCGACCGTCGTCACTGACATCACCAAGGACATGGCGCTTTACACCGAGGAGGTGTTCGGTCCCGTGGCGTCGATGTACCGGGCAGCCGACATCGACGAAGCTATCGAGATCGCCAACGCCACCACCTTCGGCCTGGGATCCAATGCCTGGACCAACGACGAGGCCGAGCAGCAGCGCTTCATCGACGAGATCGAGGCCGGGCAGGTCTTCATCAACGGGATGACCGTGTCGTACCCGGAGCTGGGATTCGGCGGCGTCAAGCGGTCGGGCTACGGCCGCGAGCTCGCGGGCCTGGGCATCCGCGCGTTCGTCAACGCCAAGACCGTGTGGGTCGGGGAATCCGAGAGCGGCTCCTCGTCGGGCGACGACAAGGTCGAGTGAGCTCGGGCCGCCGCCTTCACACCCCGGCCAGCAGCTTCTCGTCCTCCTCGGCGAAGGTGTCCTCGAGCTGGACCGGCGAGTAGTCGAGGTCGATCTCGCTGAGCGGGCGCCCGCGCGCGCTGGAGATGGTGCCGAAGCGCCGCATCCCCTTGTCGGAGGCGTACTGCATGAACTCGTCCACCGACAGGCCGAAGGGCATCGGGTCATAAAGGGCGAAGCCCTCCTCGATCAGGCGCAGACCCAGCGGCATCAGCTCGTTCATCCGGGTCTCGAAGACGCCCCAGTTGGCGTCGTCGGCGGCCACGTGGCGCCGGCAGGTGAAGGTGCCCCAGGCCATGTGGCGCCGCTCGTCGTCGCCGATGCGCCGCACCAGCTCCTGCATGCCGGGCAGGATGCCGCGCTCCACGCAGATCTTGTGCCAGCCGAAGTAGCCGGTCAGCGCCAGCATGCCTTCGACCATGTGGTTGTAGGTCACCGACGCGCGCACCTGGGCGGCCGGCGACGGATCGACCGTCAGCGCGTTCAGACAGCCCGGCAGCTCCTCATAGAAGATCGTGCGGTAGGTGGGCACGTCGTCGAGGTAGTAGTGCAGGTCCTCGGTGATGCCGACGGCGTCGAGCCACATGCGGAACACCTGGACGTGCTTGGCTTCCTCGAAGGCGAACTGCGTCAGATACATCTCGTCGCCGAGCCGGCCTTCGGCCCGCATCGCGGCCATGAACGGCTGGATGTCCTGGGTCACCGACTCCTCGCCGGCGATGAACTCGGCGCACAGCCGCGTGGCATAGCTGCGTTCGTCGTCGGTGAGCCGCTCCCAGTCCTCGCGATCGCGGGAGAAGTCGATGTCGGCCGGATTCCAGAATTTCGCGTTGCCGCCCGCGAACAGCTTGAGCGGCAAGCTGTCCCAGTTGAGGCCGCCCTGGGCCATCGAGGCGATTCGGGTGCGATTCATGTGACCTCCTCAGATCGTTCGGGGGCTGGGCTGATTGCCGCGGATTTCGGCGCGGCCGTGAACGCGGCGGCCAGCACCGCGACGAGCCTGCGCACGGCCAGCGCCGGCTGCTCCGGTGTGGGCTCGTCGAGCCCGAGAATCGGATCCAGGCCGCGCATGTAGGGCGCCAGCGCCAGGTGCGGAAAGATCAACAGCAGCAACGACAGCAGCGCGTCGGTGTCGGAATCCGCCCGCAGGTCGCCGCGCAGCTGCGCGTCGCGCACCAGCGGGCGCATCACTTCCAGGTAGTGCCGGTGGATGACGTTCTGCACGCTGACCCGGGCTTCGGTGTCGACTTCCAGGGTCGCCGCGGCGTGCAGCGCGCGTTCGTGGGGATGGTCGGCGAAGTAGGCCACCCACGCGTCGAGCCAGTCCGTGAGGAACTCGAAAAACGGCCGACTCGGGTCCAGTTCGCGGATGCGGTCCTCCATGTAGGCCCGCACGCGCTGGCTGGCGATGTCAGCGATGAACGCATACAGGTCGCGCTTGTCCGCGAAGTACTGGAACAGGCTGCCCTTGGCGACCCCGGCCCGGCGTGCGATGACGTTCAGGCTGCCGCGGGAGAACCCGTGCGCCCCGAACTCCGCCTCCGCGGCTTCGATGATCGCGGCGCGACGCGCGGGATCGACGCGCGCCCAGGTGACCGTTGGCAATGCCGCCTCCTCAAGTGAATGACCACTGGTCATATTACTGTGAGGCAGCTCACAGTCAAGGGCTTAAGCACATGCCTTCGCGGCGAGCGCCCGGCCGGCCGGGCCCTCCAATGCGAACGCCCGGTTGGGCGGGCGTTGGCCGGGCCGGCCCCTACGGCCGCATCTGGTAGGCGCCTGCCAGCGGCGCGATGTGCTCCTTCCAGACCTGCTCGTAGCGCGACGGGTCGTGGGCGGGGCGACGAATCATCCGCGTCGCGAAGCGCGATTGCGCATCGGTGGTCGACGGCTTGTCGTTGAGCTCGACGGCATAGCCGTTGAAGTCGCGGACCAGCACCGCGAAGATCGCGTCGATCAGCGCCTCGTCCACGTCGGACAGCGCGGCCTCCTCGAGGATCAGCTGGGCATACGGCACGGTGGCGAACAACTGCCCGACGGCGAAGGCGAAGTCGATGTCCTTCTGCTGCGCGGCATCCGGCGTCGCGCCGGCCAGCATGTCGGCCAGCACGTCGATCTGCGAGCGCAGCAGCGCGACGTTGGGCAGGTGCGCGAAGCCGTCGAACGGCGCGCGCCAGTCGTGGAAGCGCACCTTGCCCAGCCCGCCGGTGGGTCCCTGGTTGAACAGGAAGGTGTCGTCGGCGGCGTCGTCGCGACGCCCGATCGACGGCAAGTCGGCGTTCGGCGCGAACAGGAAGTTGGGCATGAACTTGCCGAGCAGCCCGATGTTTATGTGGACGGTGCCCTCCAGCCTTGGGAGCAGGCCGATTTCGCGGGTCATCGCCTCGAAGATGGTGTCCTTCTCCACGCCCTTGGCGGCTATGACGTCCCACAGCGCGGTGATGACGCGTTCGCCCTCGCTGGTGATCTTCGCCTTGGTGAGCGGGCTGTACAGCAGGTAGCGGCGGTCGGAGGCCGACGCGCTGCGCATGTAGTCGCAGGCGCGGGTGGCGACCAGCCGCATCGCGACCAGCCGCGCGTAGGCGTCGGTGAGCAGCCGCCGCACATGGGTGAAGTCGGTGACGACCGTCCCGTACAGGATGCGGTTGGAGGCGTGGGTGACCGCCTCGTACATCGCGTGGGTACACATGCCGACCGCACCCCAGCCGAGGTTGTACTTGCAGACGTTGACGGTGTTGAGCGCGGCGTGGAAGGCCTCGGGGCCGCGGTGCAGGATGTCCGCCTCGGCCACCGGGTAGTCGTGCAGCGCGTAGTTGGCGACGAAGTTCTGCGAGTTCACCACGTTCTTGATCAACCGGTAGCGCTCGTGCTGAGAGTCGGCGACGAAGAACACGTACTCGTCGGTGTCGGCGAGCTTGCCGAACGTCGACACCATCCGGGCCACGTTGCCGTTGCCGATGTAGTACTTCTCGCCGCTCGCGGACCAGCCGCCGTCCGACGGGGTCAGGATCATGTCGGTCTGGTAGACGTCGGCGCCGTGCGTCTGCTCGGAAAGCCCGAACGCGAACACCTCCCCGGCCTCGAGCATCGCGGCGGCCTTGCGCTTGGCGTCGGAGTTGGCGCTCATCCAGATCGGGCCCAGGCCCAGGGCGGTGACCTGGAAGGGGTACCAGTAGTTGAGCCCGTAGAAGCCGACGATCTCGGCGAATTCGCTGATCCGGTAGGTGTCCCAGCGGCAAGCCGACCCGTCCGAGGCCCCATAGGCCGACGGTGTCAGCAGCGACGCGAAGATGCGCTCCCGGCCGACGTGCTCCAAAAACTCGGAGTACCAGACCCGTTCGTGGTCGTCGGACTTCAGGCGGGCCTTGCCGCGCGATTCGAAGAAATCCACCGTCGCGGCCATGATCTCGCCCGAGCGGCGGTCTGGGTACCGGCGTTGCAAGTGGTTGGGATTGAGCAACATGACGTGACTCCCAGCGGGTTCTCGACGAAGACGAGGGTGACGGTACTGCAATGGCGCGGCCCCCGGGGGTGCCTGGAACAAAACGGCCCTGTTGGTCGGGTGTTAGTCGACCTAGCATCAGTGGCGTGTCAGAACTCAATACCGCTCGCGGGTCCGTCGATACCGCTGCGCTAGGCGTGACCCTCATGCATGAGCACGTGTTCATCATGACCACCGAGATCGCGGAGAACTACCCCGAGGCGTGGGGCGACGAAGAACGGCGGGTGGCCGACGCCATCAAACGGCTCAACGAGCTCAAGGCCCGCGGGGTGGACACCATCGTCGATCTCACCGTGATCGGCCTGGGCCGCTACATCCCGCGCATCGCCCGGGTCGCCGCGGCGACTGAACTGAATATCGTTGTGGCGACTGGGCTTTACACCTACAACGACGTGCCGTTCCGGTTCCATTACGAGGGGCCGGGGGGGATGCTCGGCGGGCCGGAGATCATGACCGACATGTTCGTCCGCGACATCGAGCAGGGCATCGCCGACACCGGCATCAAGGCCGGGATCCTCAAGTGCGCCACCGACGAGCCCGGCATCACCCCCGGCGTCGAGCGGGTGCTGCGCGCGGTCGCCCAGGCACACAAGCGCACCGGCGTGCCGATCTCCACGCACACCCACGCCGGGTTGCGGCGCGGCCTCGAGCAGCAACGCATCTTCGAAGAAGAGGGCGTCGACCTGACCAGGGTGGTCATCGGGCATTCCGGCGACAGCACCGACATCGGTTATCTGGAAGAGCTCATCGCGGCGGGGTCGTACCTCGGGATGGACCGCTTCGGCCTCGACGTGATCTCGCCGTTCGAGGAGCGGGTCAGGATCGTGGCGGAGATGTGCGAGCGCGGGCACGCCGACAAGATGGTGCTCTCGCACGACGCGAACTGCTACTTCGACGCGCTCCCGGAAGAGTTGGTGCCGCAGATAACCCCGAACTGGCACT
This sequence comes from Mycobacterium colombiense, assembly GCF_003284975.1. Classification (GTDB taxonomy): domain Bacteria; phylum Actinomycetota; class Actinomycetes; order Mycobacteriales; family Mycobacteriaceae; genus Mycobacterium; species Mycobacterium europaeum_A. Next base: position 30,865 of record NZ_QMEU01000029.1, on the reverse strand, counting down.
ACCTGCACATCCACAACGACGTCATCCCGGCGCTCAAGGAGCGCGGCGTCACCGACGAGCAGCTGCACACCATGCTGGTGGACAATCCACGCCGCATCTTCGAGCGGCAGGGTGCTTATGAGTGAGCCGATCCCGCCGATCGGTACCCAGATTTCGGCGCTGGCCGCACTCGCGCCCGACGAACCGGCGGTCACCTGTGACGGCATCACCCTGACCCGGGGCGAGCTCGACCGTTCGACGAACCGGTTGGCCCGCGCGTATGCGAAGCTCGGGGTGGGCGTCGGCGATTACGTGACGATGGTGCTGCCGAATTCGGTCGAGTGGATCCAGTCCGCGGTGGCGTGCTGGAAGCTGGGCGCGGTGCCGCAGCCGTTGTCCGCCCGGTTGCCCGACGCGGAGTTGCAGGGGCTGCTGGACTTGCGCCCACCCGCCCTGCTGGTCGGCCGCGAGCACCCTGGAATGGCAAGCGTGCCAGCCGGTTTCGAACCCGATCCGGCGTTGCCGGACGGGGCATTGCCCGAGGCGGTGTCACCGGTGTGGAAGGCGATGGGATCCGGGGGCAGCACCGGGCGGCCCAAGCTGATCGAATCCGGCGGCGACAGCCGCATACCGGCGGCGATCGGCTATCCGCTGGGCGCCCAGGAAGGCGACACCACCCTGGTGCCGGTACCGCTGTCGCACAACACCGGTTTCACCACCGCGACGATCGCGTTGCTGATGCGCCATCACCTGGTGCTGATGAGCCGGTTCGACCCCGAGCGGTTCCTCCGGCTGATCGCCGACCATCGCGTCAGCTTTTTGACGACGGTGCCGACGATCATGCAGCGGACGCTGCCGGTCTACCAAGCCGACCCCGATGCCTACGACCTGTCCTCGATTCGGCGGTTCTGGCATCTAGGCGCGCCCTGTCCCCCGGCCATCAAGCAGGCGTGGATCGACCTGCTGGGCGCGGAGAAAGTCTGGGAGCTCTACGGCGGCACCGAATTACAGGCGCTGACGTTCATCTCCGGGGACCAGTGGCTGGCGCACCGCGGCTCGGTCGGCGTGGTGGTGGCCGGGGAGATGAAGGTGCTCGACGACGACGGCAACCCCTGCCCGCCCGGCGTGGTCGGCGAGATCTACATGCGGCCCGGCCCGGACAGCGCACCCACCTACCGCTACGTCGGCGCCACGGCGAAAAGCCGCGACGGCTGGGACTCGCTGGGCGATCTCGGTTATTTCGACGCCGACGGTTTCCTGTATCTCTCGGACCGGCGGGTCGACATGTTCACCGTCGGGGGCCGCAACGTCTACCCCGCCGAGATAGAGAACGCGCTCTCGGCGCACCCGGACGTGCTGTCCTGTCTGGTCGTCGGCGTCCCCCACGAGGATCTCGGCCAGGTGCCGTACGCGCTCGTGCACCCGATCGACGGTTCGAATCTGGATTCCGTTGCCGTGCAAGCGTTTCTGCGCGAGCATGTGGCGGGGTACAAGGTGCCGCACACGGTCGAGTTCGTCGACACTCCGTTGCGCGACGACGCCGGCAAGGCCCGCCGCTCGGCGGTGCGGGCCCAGATCATCGAGCGCTTGTCGACCGCGGAGGCCAGCTGACCCGCACCAGCAGGAATACTTGTTGTTTCGAGTCTGTAATCGTCTGTAATGACCAGGTACTGGAGAACGATGCCGCCTAAGTCACCGACATCAACCCCGCGACTGCCGCCCGCCCGGGTGGCTCGTGCGGTCGAACGAGTCCGTCATCACGTGGGGCGGCTATATCAGAGACTGGCACCCCCGCCGATCGCGGTCATCGACATCCTCTTCGGGGCCTTTCTGTCGCAGGCCATCTCGGCATCCGCGCAATTGGGCATTGCTGACGCGCTGGCTGCGGGCCCACTGACCAAAGAGGAGTTGGCGCGCCGTGTCGGGGCCGACCCGGACAGCGTGGCTCGGTTGATGCGGTTGCTGATCAGCCGTGGCGTGTTTCGCAGGCGTCGCGACGGCCGTTTCGCACTGAACGCGCTGGCCGACACCTTGCGCACCGACTCGCCGATCTCGACGCACGGGACTGCCCTGTTCTTCGGCTCCCCGCAACATCGAGCGAACTGGACGCGGCTGGCCGATGCGGTGCGCACCGGAGAGCCGAATCCCCCGAAAGTGTTCGGCAAGGACATCTTCGACTACCTCCGGGACGACCCTGAGTTCGCGGAGATCTTCAACAACGCCATGACCTCCACGTCGTCAGTGTTGGAGGCAGCGGCGGTCGCGGCGTACGACTTCAGCAACTTCGGTGTCATCGCCGATATCGGTGGCGGCCACGGCCGGTTACTGTCGTCCCTTCTCACCGCCGCCCCCAATGCCCGCGGCGTGCTGTTCGACCTCCCCGAGGCAGTCGAGGGAGCACCACCCGTGTTGGCCGCGCACGGCGTCGCCGACCGAGTCACTGTGACGGGCGGGTCGTTCTTCGAAAGCGTCCCAACTGCTGACGCCTATGTGATGAAGAACGTCATCCACGACTGGCCCGATGACAAAGCCATCGCGATCCTCGGCACCATCAAAGCCGCGGCCCCTCCGGGTGCGAAGCTGCTGCTGCTGGAGATGGTGGTCCCCGATCACGACCGCGAATTCCTCGGCCACTACGCCGATATGGAGATGCTGGTGATGGCGGGCGCCCTGGAACGCGATCTCAAGCAGTGGACCGATCTACTCCGGCGGGGCGGCTTCCGGCTGCAGCGCGTGGTGCAGACGGCGGGGCCGCTCTGCGTCATCGAAGCCGTGCCCAGTTAGGAGGCGCGCCTCCGGCTCACACCTGCTGCCGTGGACCGTTACACGGCGAGTCCCAGAGCCTCGATGCCGGAGGGCAATGACGTCGCCTCCCGTCCGCGCACACGCTGAAACAGTGCCCTGCGCACGCGGGATACCCCGGCGAGCCGCTACGCCGCGTCGGATTTGGAGAGCGGACGGGACCGGACCGGCCGTCCCAAGATCACCTTGGCCGTGATCGCGCCGAGCTTCAGCATGCCGAGGTAGGTCGACGGGTTGAACAGGGTCGGCCACACCGTACGGAGCTTGTTTTCGTCAATCGGGCGTCCGGTGAACCGGTCGCGTAGCCATCTGAGGGCCATCGGCGAGGACAGCGGGTGAAGCAGCAGGTGACCGCAGAATCGATCGCGGTGATAGGTGACCGCCACCCCAGCCGCGCCGTACGTCTCGACGAGCTCATCGATGTCGTCGACACTGATGATCCTGTCGTGCACCGCCTGGATCACCAGCAGGGGCAGTTCGGGTGGGGTCTTGCCGAGCTTGGTTTCGTCGAAGATGTGGCGCACCTCCGGCAGGTCCCACAGTTCGTCGGTGGAGATGTCGACGTAGGAGCCGATGTCTGCGTTGCGCAGACGCCGAACCGCGCCCGCGGTGGTCAGCTTCCGCAATTCGTTCAGCACCGCCCTGCCCTCTTCGGTGGCGTGCTCGATGACGACCCGCTGTGCTTCCGGGAACACCTCGGTCAGCGCCGCGACCATCAGCGCGGCGAGTCCGGCGAAAAACGACCCGTTGAGGCGGCGCGCGACGCTTTCCGGGTCGGCGACCGGTGAGCCGAGCACCGCGCCGACGATATTGAGTTCCGGCGCGTAGCGGGCGGCCGCCTCGGCTGCCCACGCGGAGGCGAAACCACCGCCCGAATAACCCCACAATCCCACCGGGGCGGACGGGGACAAGCCCAGCCGTTCGCAATTCAGTGCCGCACGGACACCGTCGAGAATGCGGTATCCCGGCTCGCGGGGTGCGCCCCACATGCCGTGACAGCCCTCGTGGTCGGGCACCGAGACCGCCCACCCTTCGGCCAGTGCCGCCGCCACCAGCAGGAACTCCGCCTGCGTGAACGCGCCGATCGCCCCGGCGCCGCGCCGCAGGGCGTACGACGGGAAACACTGCGACGCCACCGCATCGATAGCGCACTGATACGACAACACCGGACACCGCGGATCGCGCTGTTCCGGCAGCAACAAGGTGGTCACCGCGACCTCGGGATCGTCGTGCAGGTTCGTGCTGCGGTAGAGGAGTTGGGTGGCGGTGCAGCTTTGCGGCAGCAGGCCCAGGAAGCCCAACTCGACCGTGCGCGAGCGCAGCACGGTGCCACATTCAGCCTGTTCATAACCCGGCGGCGGTTGGTAGAAGGGATCGTCATCCGGCGAGAGCGGACGCTCGCCAGGACGCAACTCTGCGTGTGGCGTGTCCGCCATCGGCCGTGCCGCGATCGTGTCGTTGTCCATTGTTGAACGCCTCTCCGGGACCGAAGCGACTTCGTTGCCCTGCCGCTTCCGGCACCCGTGACCCGCCGCTTTCTCACACTCGGGGTTACCCAAAAAAGAGGTTTCAAGACCTTCAGTACCGCATCGGAAAGGAATTCAGGTGGCCGTCCGGGCGGGCTCACGGCGCGATCGCGTCGGCCTCGGCGTCGACATCCTGAGCCGTCTCCGCCGGCCTCTCTCGTTTCTCCCAGCGGCGCAACGCTTCTCGGCACGGCGACTCGACCAGCGCATAGCTGACCGCGGCGATCGCGAAACCGAAGATCAGCGTCAACACCAGCACCGTGGGCATGCGGCCGGTGAACGGGAACGTCCCGAGCACCGGAAACACCATCGCCAACGCCGCCAGGTGCCACACGAACAACCCGTAGGACCAGCGGCCCAACGTCACCATGGCGGTCGTCCCCAAGATGCGGTGCGCGGTGTCCACCCGATCCAGCACCAGCGGTGCGACCAGCGCAAAGGCCACCACGGAGCCCATCGCAGTCTTCACCGCGAACTGGGCCGGGGTGCCGGGCACCAGACCTTCGGGGCCCGCCAGCGGCGACGCCGCGATCAGGTAGGCGACCACCGCAACGGCCGCCATCACCAACCGCCGGCGCGCAATCCGGTGTGGCAGCCCGATCCCGCTGTGCACCCACTCGGCCAGCAGCATGCCGGCGGCGAACCAGGAGAAGAACGCCGGCGGCCAGTTCAGCGGATTGATACCCGAGGCCGAGTCGGCCTCGAAAAGCCACCCCCACGCCCAGCTCAGCGCGCCCAGCGCGGCGATCGCCGGCACCCGGCCCCGCACCGGCAGGCGGCGGGCCAGCAGCGCGAGAACCGGCAGCGCCAGATAAAAGCTGACCTCGACCGACAGGCTCCACATCTGGGTCAGCCCGCCGGTCAGCGTCAGCGGCACGTAAATCTGGGTGAGCGTCAGGTTGGCCAGCCACACCGTCGGGCTGGCGTGGTCGGCGTCGGGCAACAGCGTCAGGATCACGACCACGGCGACCACATAGGCCGGCATGATGCGGACCACCCGCGACCGCAGGTAGTGGCCGGTGGCCGGGCGCGACCCCAAACCCCGTGCCGCCGCGGCATGCCCGCGCCACAACAGAAAACCCGACAGCGCGAAGAACACCGCCACGGCCAGGTCGAAGCGGCCGAACAGCCTGCCGGTGGCGCCGCTGGAGTGTCCCGTCTGGAACGCGACGTGCGTGACCACCACGCCCATGGCCGCGCAGGCGCGCATGCCTTCCACGGCCGGCAGGAAGCTGCGCAGGCCGCCCACCCGCTGGTCATCGCTCACCACCACAGTTTGCCTGTGCCGCGTGGCCCGGCGTATGGGCGCACCCGGAGGACCTGTCCGCGCGAGCAACAGGTTCGTAAGTCGCTGCCTTACTTTCTGCTGTTAGGGTCAGACGAGTTTGCCCCGGGCTGCCTGCTCGGGTCGGGTCGCGGCTGATGAAGCAAGAAGATGAGGAGGGCACAGCGACGTGAACCGAGCAGTCATGTTGCGGTTCGCCGCATGCGGGATCATCGGCCTCGGAGCCGCCCTGCTGATCGCCGCGTTGCTTTTGACGACGTATACCACCAGCAGGATCACCAAGGTGCCCCTGAACATCGACGCCACGCTGATCGGTGACGGCACCGGGACGGCACTGGACTCCGCGTCGTTGTCGACCGACCACGTCGTCGTCAACCAGAACGTGCCGCTGGTCTCCCAGCAGCAGATCAGCGTCGAGTCGCCCGCCAACTCCGACGTGGTCACGCTGCAGGTCGGAAGTTCGTTGCGGCGCACGGACAAGCAGAAGGACAGCGGGCTGCTGCTGGCGATCGTCGACACCGTCACGCTCAACCGCAAGACCGCGCTGGCCGTCTCCGACGACACCCACGCCGGCGGTTCGGTCCAGAAGCCGCGTGCCGTCAATGACGAGAACCCGCCCACCGCGATGCCGCTGCGCCACGACGGGCTGTCCTACCGGTTCCCGTTCCACACCGAGAAGAAGACCTACCCCTACTTCGATCCGATCGCGCAGAAGGCGTTCGACGTCAACTACGACACCCAGGAAGACATCAACGGGCTGACCACCTACAAGTTCACCCAGAACGTCGGCTACAACTCCGACGGCAAGCTGGTGGCCCCGGTGGCCTACCCGTCATTGTTGGCGGGCAACGAGGATGCCAAGCAGACGACGTCGGCGGCGATGTGGGGCGTGCAGGGCGGTGACCCGAACGAACAGATCACCATGACCCGCTACTACGCGGCGCAGCGCACCTTCTGGGTGGACCCGGTGTCGGGCACCATCGTCAAGGAGACCGAGCACGCCGATCACTACTTCGCCCGCGATCCGCTCAAGCCGGAGCTCACGCTGGCCGACTACAAGGTCACCTCGAACGAGGACACCGTCGAATCCCAGGTGAACGCCGCCCGCGACGAGCGCGACCGGCTGGCGCTGTGGTCGCGGGTGCTGCCGATCACCTTCACCGCGGTCGGGCTGATCGCGCTGATCGGCGGGGGGCTGCTCGCGTCGTTCAGCCTGCGCAGCGAGAGCGCGCTGACCGACCCCGGCCTGGACCGCGGCGACCAGGACTTCTTCGGCCGCAGCGGCCTCGAGGAACCGGTGCCCGGCGCCGAGGCCGAGACCGAGAAGCTGCCCACCCAGCGGCCCGAGGCGCGCCCGGAGGCCGGTCCGCCCGGCTCCGACCCGGCCGGCCCGGAGGAGCCCACCGAGGCAGGGCCCACTGAATCCCACCCGCCCGGCACGCACGACCGGGAATAGCCCGGCCCGGATGCGTTAACCGTGCGCTGGACCCGACCCGGGTACGCACTGGTCTTGGCGCTGCTGGTGGTCGGGCCGCTCTTGACGCCCGGATACCTGCTGCTGCGCGACGCGGTGTCGACGCCGCGGTCCTATCTGTCCGATACCGCGCTGGGGCTGACGTCGGCGCCGCGCGCCACCCCCCAGGACTTCGCGGTGGCGCTGGCCTCCCAGCTGGTCGACGGCGGCGTCGTGGTCAAGGCGCTGCTGGTGGCCGGGCTGTGGCTGGCGGGATGGGGCGCGGCCCGGCTGGTCGCGGTCGCGCTGCCTTGCGCGGGCGCGCCCGGCCAGTTCGTCGCTACCACCGTCGCGATCTGGAATCCCTATGTCGCGGAACGGCTTCTGCAAGGGCATTGGAGCCTGCTGGTCGGTTACGGCTGCCTGCCCTGGGTGGCCGCGGTGATGCTGACGCTGCGCACGGCACCGACCTCGAGCCGGTTCGGGTGCTTCGGGCTGGCCTTCTGGATCGCGCTCGCCGGGCTGACCCCGACCGGGCTGCTACTCGCCGCGACCGTGGCGCTGGCCTGCGTGGTGGCGCCCGGTACCGGCCGGCCGCGCCGGTGGTGCGCCGCGGTGGCCTTGGGCGCGGCCCTGGTGGCGGCGGCGCCATGGCTGACGGCGTCGGTGATGGGCTCGTCACTGACCGCCCACACCGCGGCCAACCGGCTGGGGGTCGAGGCGTTCGCCCCGCGCGCCGAGCCCGGTCTGGGCACCCTGGGCAGCCTGGCCAGCCTCGGCGGCATCTGGAACGGCGACGCCGTACCCGGCTCGCGCACCACGCTTTTCGCGGTGTTCTCGGCGGTGGTGCTGTTGGGCGTCGTAGCGGCGGGCCTGCCGACGGTCGTCCGGCGCCCCCTGGCGGTGCCGCTGCTGGTGCTGGCCGCCGTGTCGGTGCTGATCCCGGCGACCCTGGCCACCGGCCCGGGTCTGCAGCTGCTGGGCACGGTGGTCGACACCGTGCCCGGCTTCGGGGTGCTACGCGACGGCCAGAAGTGGGTGGCGCTGGCGATGCCCGGCTACGCCCTGGCGGGCGCCGGTGCGGTGGTGACGCTGCGCCGGCGGCTGCGACTCCCTGGGGCCGGCGCCCCGGCGCTGATCTGCTGCCTGGCGCTGCTGCTGGCACTGCCCGACCTGGGCTGGGGAGCGTTCGGCAAGGTGGCGCCCGTGCACTATCCGCGCGGCTGGGCCGCCGTCGCTGCGGCGATCAACCAACCGGCCGTGGCGCCGGGAACGATAGCCGTGTTGCCGGCCGGCACCATGCGGCTGTTCTCCTGGTCGGGCGCGGCACCGGTGTTGGATCCGCTGCCCCGCTGGGTGCGCGCCGACGTGCTGAGCACCGGTGACTTGGTGATCTCGGGCACCACCATCGCGGGCGAAGGCGCGCGCGCCCGGGCCGTGCAGGAGCTCCTGTTGTCCGGCCCCGACCCGTCGGCGCTGGCCGCGGCCGGTGTGGCCTGGCTGGTGGTCGAATCCGACAGCGCCGGCGACATGGGGTCGGCCGCCCGCACCCTGGGGGCGCTGGCGCCGGTCTATCGGGACCACGAGATCGCGCTCTACCGGATCGGCGGGCGGACCGCCGCGGTGGCCGCCGGGCAGCGGACCGTGACGGTGATCGCTCATCTGGCGTGGTTGTCGCTGCTGCTGGGCGGGGGCGCCGGCGCGGTGATCGGCGCGTGGCGGCGCCGCACCCGCTCAGCCCCGCCCGCTGACTAGCCCGTTGACCGTGCGGCCGGCTTGCACCGCTTCCAGCACGCCGCACATCGCGTCGGCGCTTTGCGTCCAGGAGAATTCGCCACTGCGGGTGTGCGCCTTGACGCCCAGTTGATCGCGCAGCACCGGGTCGGCGAGCAGTTCTTCGAGCCGATCCACCAGCTCGGCGTGGCTGTCCACCAGGATCCCGGTCACCTCGTCGACGATCGAGTCCGACAGGCCGCCCGAGGATCGGTAGCCGATGGTCGGCACCCCATGCTGGGCCGCCTCGACGACCGCCAGGCCCCAGCCCTCCTTGCGGGAGGGCAGCAGGTGCACCCAAGCCCCTTGCAGGACATGGTGTTTGGTGAGGTCGTCGACGTGGCCGTGGAACGTCACCGACGAGCAGATGCGGAGCCGCTGCGCGTGCTCGACGAGCCGGTCGCGCCACCAGCCGTCGCCGACGATGTCCAGGTGCAGACCCGGTATCCGCGGCAACAGCCGCGCGACCGCCTCCAGGGCGTCCTCGATCTGCTTGTGCGGCACCAGCCGCGACAGCACCACCACGCGCGGCGCCGCCGAGCGGGGCCCGGCCAAGGATTGCGCCGGGGCCCGGTCGAGGCCGTTGCGCACCACCGCGATCCGGGCGCCGTCGACGCCCAGGGTGACCAGGTCGCGCGCGGACGGCAGCGACACCGTCACGTACTGGTTGCGCCGGTTCACCCGCGGCGACAGCGTCGACTCGACGAACCAGCCGAGCCGGCCCAGCACCGGGCCCGCCACCGGCCACTGCTCACGGTGGCAGTGGTGCACCAGCACCACCACCCGGCGGCCGTAGATCAGCCGGGCCAGAAAGGGCAGGCCGTTCTGGGTGTCGACGACCACGTCGGGCCGCACCTTGCGCAGGGGGCCGAGCCCCAGCCGGCCCATGGCCATCGCCAGCAACGCCCAGACGTACACCGAATACCGGCCACCGGCGCGGTCGATCCGCACGCCGTCGACCACCTCCCGGCGCGGCGCGCCGCGATAGCGGGCGGTGCGCAGTGTGACGGCGATGCCGGAGGCGGCCAACTGCGCGCCGATGCGCTGCAAATAGGCTTCGCTGCCGCCGCCCTGCGGGTGCCCGGTATCGCGCCAGCACAGCAGCAGCACGGAGCGCAAGGAAGACATCGGTCGCAAGCCTAACCGGCGGCGATGCGTGCCGGGCACGTCAGCACATCCGTAGGGTGTGGCCGGTGGGCGCCACCGACATCTTCGCGCGCCGGGCGACGCTGGCCCGCTCGGCGCGGCTGCTTTCGGAGTTTCGTTACGAGCAGTCGGATCCGGCCCGGTTCTACGGCGCCCTGGCGGCCGATACCGTGGCGATGGTGGATGATCTGTGGCGCGGCACCCATGGTGACTCCGCGGCCGGGCGCACGCTATTGGACGTCGGCGGCGGCCCGGGCTACTTCGCGAAGGCCTTCACCGAGGCCGGAATCCGCTACATCGGGGTCGAACCCGACCGCGGCGAAATGCACGCCGGACCGGCGGCTGCCCGCGGGGCGGCGCCGTGCGTGCGCGCCTCGGGCATGGCGCTGCCCTTCGCCGACGACTCCGTGGACATCTGCCTGTCTTCCAACGTCGCCGAGCACGTGCCGCGACCCTGGCAGCTTGGCGCCGAGATGCTGCGGGTGACCAAGCCGGGCGGCGTGGCCGTGCTGTCCTACACCGTCTGGCTGGGGCCCTTCGGCGGCCACGAGATGGGCCTGACGCACTACCTGGGCGGTGCCCGGGCCGCCGCGCGCTACACCCGCAAACACGGCCATCCGGCCAAAAACAACTACGGGTCGTCGTTGTTCGAGGTGTCCGCCGCCGACGGCTTGGACTGGGCGGCCAGCACCGGCGCCACCCTGGCCGCATTTCCCCGCTACCACCCGCGATGGGCGTGGTGGCTGACCTCGGTGCCGCTGCTACGCGAGTTCCTGGTCAGCAATCTGGTGCTCGTCCTGCAACCCCAAGAGTGAAACGTGTTCTCGTTTTGCCTCGGCTTGGGTAGGGTGGCGCCATGCGCGCCGGCGACGATGCAGCGCGGAGCAAAGAGGAGGAGCGGCGCAGATGGCCGAGAGCAAGACCGAATACGACAAGCTTTTCATCGGCGGCAAGTGGACGGAACCGTCCACCTCCGATGTCATCGAGGTGCACTGTCCGGCCACCGGTGAATACGTCGGGAAGGTGCCGCTGGCCGCGGCCACCGACGTTGACGCCGCGGTCGCCGCGGCGCGCGCGGCCTTCGACAACGGCCCCTGGCCCACCACCCCGCCCAAGGAGCGCGCGGCCGTGATCGCCAACGCGCTCAAGCTGATGGAGGAGCGCAAGGACCAGTTCACCCAGCTGCTCGCCGCCGAGACCGGCCAGCCGCCGACCAGCGTCGAGACCATGCACTGGATGAGCTCGATCGGCGCGCTGAACTTCTTCGCCGGCCCGGCCGTCGACCAGGTCAAGTGGAAAGAGGTCCGCACCGGCGGCTACGGGCAGAGCATCGTGCACCGCGAACCGATCGGCGTCGTGGGCGCCATTGTCGCGTGGAACGTGCCGCTGTTTTTGGCCGTCAACAAGCTGGGCCCGGCGCTGCTGGCCGGCTGCACGGTGGTACTCAAGCCGGCCGCCGAAACCCCGTTGAGCGCAAACGCTTTGGCGGAGGCCTTCGCCGAGGCCGGGCTGCCAGAGGGCGTGCTCTCGGTGGTGCCCGGCGGCATCGAGACCGGGCAGGCGCTGACCTCCAACCCGGACGTCGACATCTTCTCCTTCACCGGCAGCTCGGCCGTCGGCAAGGAGATCGGCCGTCGCGCCGCGGACATGCTCAAGCCGTGCACCCTGGAGCTGGGCGGTAAATCGGCGGCCATCGTGCTCGACGACGTCGACCTGGCCGCGTCGATCCCGATGCTGGTGTTCTCCGGGATCATGAACACCGGGCAGGCCTGCGTGGCCCAGACCCGCATCCTCGCCCCGCGCTCGCGGTATGACGAAATCGTCGATGCAATAAGCGCTTTCGTGCAGGCGCTGCCGGTAGGCCTGCCGTCGGACCCGGCCGCCCAGATCGGCTCGCTGATTTCGGAGAAGCAGCGCGCCCGGGTCGAGGGCTACATCGCCAAGGGCATCGAGGAGGGCGCCCGGCTGGTGACCGGCGGCGGCCGCCCGGAGGGCCTGGACAGCGGATTCTTCGTGCAGCCAACGGTTTTCGCCGACGTCGACAACAAGATGACGATCGCCCAGGAAGAGATCTTCGGGCCGGTGCTGTCGATCATCCCCTATGACACCGAAGAGGACGCGATCAAGATCGCCAACGACTCGGTGTACGGGTTGGCCGGCAGCGTGTGGACCGCCGATGTGCAACGGGGCATCGAGGTCTCGGAGAAGATCCGCACCGGGACCTACGCCATCAACTGGTACGCGTTCGACCCGTGCTGCCCGTTCGGCGGTTACAAGAACTCCGGCATCGGCCGCGAGAACGGGCCGGAGGGCGTCGAGCACTTCACCCAGCAGAAGAGCGTGCTGATGCCGATGGGCCACACCATCGAGGGCTGAGCGTTCCTGCCGAACGTGCACTCAGGGCGTTTTTTCTGCCGATTTTTCGCCGTGAGTGCACGTTCGGCGATCCGGTCTTAACGCCCCACGAAGCGGGCCTGGCGGCGTTCGACGAAGGCGTTGCGTTTGTGCGGCCGGTTCAGACCGATGAGCAGGACATGCCCGTCACGCTGCAGCGACACGGTGTCCAGCTGCGGCAGGGCGGGCGGCGCGGACTCGGGACTGTTGACCATCCGCACAGTGAAGCGGAATTCTAGTGATTATGCAATAAAGCATATTTTGGCGATCGCTATGCGCCCCGCGACTGCGGTTCGCAGCCCATCCACCCGCAGTTTGTGCGGCGTGCGTCACACTTCGCCTGAGAAATTGCTTAATTTACGGATGTCTTATATGTTTTACAGCATAATCTAGGGCCCCACACAGGCCGGGAGAACATCATGTGGATCATCGAGCTCAACGTCGCCGGCTATCAGTACACCCGCGAGATGCCAGACTTGCGGCGCCGCACATTCCGCTTCAACCCACGTCATATGCACTGGCCGGCGTTGCGCCACTCGCACGCTGCATGACCCGAGCCATGGGAGATACGCCCACGCCGACTATCGGTGAGGCCGCGCCTGACCAGGCGCGGGCGAAACGCGGGGGCACCCGGACGAAGATGCTGGCCAGCGCCGCCGAGGTGATGCGCGAGCGCGGCGCCGCCGGCGTGACCATCGACGCGGTGCTCGCCCGCAGCGGCACCCCGCGCGGCTCGGTTTACTACCACTTTCCCGACGGGCGCAACCAGATTCTGACCGAAGCGCTGCGCTACTCGGGGGACTCCATCACCGCCATGATCGACGACGCGGCCGGCCGGGGCGCCCGGGTGTTGCTGGCCGAGTTCGTCGGGTTCTGGGAGCGGCTGCTCACCGACGGCGGTTTCACCGCCGGGTGTCCGGTCGTGGCGGCGGCGATCGGCTGTTCGGACAACGACGGTCCCAAGCTCTCCGCCGAAGCGGGCGCCATCCTGGGCCGCTGGTGCACCGCGCTCACCCGCGCGTTCGTCAACGACGGCTTCGACGACGCCGACGCCGCCTCGCTGGCCGTGATGTCCATCGCCGCGCTGGAGGGCGCCATCGTGCTCTCCCGCTCCACCCGCAACGCAGGCCCGCTGCACCAGGTCGGTGAGCAGCTCGAGTTCCTGATCAAGGCAAAGGAATTCGTTGCCCGCAACAAGATTCCGGGTAAGCAGGACGCCGCGCGATGACCCGCTCAGTCGCTGGCGGGTAGCGGCTTGACCTCTTTGAGCTGCAGCGCGGTCTGCCCGATGCTCAGGCTGCCCGCGCCCGGCTTGGTCACCAGCACCTCGGCGCCGGTCTCGTCGACGTAACGCTTGCCCATGACCGTGCCGTCGGCGAACGCCGGGTCCAATTCGCCCGACCGCTCGCCACCGACCGGCACCATCGGCACTCCACCACACCGCAAGTCGTCCAGGCTGTCGGCGCTTCTGACGACGATCACTTGGGTGTCACACACCTGGCTGGCGAGACGAGTTCCGTTCTTGATCATTGATTTCCGTCCTTGATCGCTTACTGCTGGGCCGGTGCGGCGCGCAATCCGGTGAGGGTCTGGATGATCTCCCGCCGCAAGACCTTGCCGGTCGCGGTGGTGGGCAGCTCGTCGCGAAACACTACCTCGTCGGGAGTGCGCGAACCGCGCAAACTCTTGCGGACGAATTCGCGCAATTCCTCGGGGTCGGGGTCGGTGCCCGCCGCCGGCACCACCACCGCGACGATCGCCTGGCCCCACTGCGGATCCTCGACGCCGACCACGGCGACATCGCGCACCTGCGGGTGCTCGACCAGGACCTCCTCCAGCTCGGCGGGCGCAATGTTCTCCCCGCCGCGGATGATGGTGTCGTCGCTGCGCCCACCGATGAACAGGTAGCCCTCGTCGTCGAGCATGGCGATGTCCCTGGTGGGAAACCAGCCGTCCTCGTCGAGCACCGAGCCGATGCCGGTGTAGCGGCCCGACACCTGCTCGCCGCGCACGAACAGCTCGCCGGTCTCACCCGGCGGCAACACGTTGCCGGCCTCGTCGCGGATCTGCAGCTCGATTCCCGCCACCGCCTGGCCGACCGATCCCAGCCGCCGGGCGGCCTCCGGGGTCGAGGCCGCCTGCGCGGCGCGATGGTCGTCGGGCGTCAGTACAGCGATCGTCGAGCTGGTCTCGGTCAGGCCGTAGGCGTTGACGAAGCCCACGTTGGGCAACAGCTCGAGCGCGCGGCGCACCAGCGGCAGGCCGACCTTGGACCCGCCGTAGGCCAGGTTGCGCAGCGACGGCAGCTCGATGGCCGTCCCGTCGCCGTTGTCCAGCACGGTGATGATGCGGTCGAGCATCGTCGGCACCACCGTCGCGGTGGTCACGTTCTCGGCGTTGATCAGCCGAACCCATTCCTGCGCATCGAAATTGGGCAGGTACACCATCTTGCGGCCGGCATACAGATTCGACAGCGCGGCGCTGACCCCGGCGATGTGGTACGGCGGCACGCAGATCAGCGCGGCGTCGGTCTCTTCGGCCGCCCCGAATTCCACCGTTCCGGTGATGTAACTGGTCAGGTTGTTGTGTGAGAGCTCGACGGCCTTGGGCTGCGAGGTGGTGCCGGAGGTGAACAGCACGATCGCGACGGAGTCCGGGTCGGGAAACTCCGCCGCGGGTTCGGCGGTGCGCGCGGACGCCAAAAAGTCGTCGGAGTCCATCACGCGGTCCGACACATCGCCGACGGCGTCGCGGTAGCGGCTGTCGACGATCACCAACGGCTCGGGCAGCCGCTCGATCAGCGCTTGGATGCCCTCGGCCGAGAGCCGGTAGTTGATCGGCGTGAAGGGCACGCCGCCGCGCGCGGCGGCGAAGATCAGCACGGGCAGCATCGCGCCGCCGGTGCCCACATACGCGACGTGCTCGGCGTTCGATGCGGCGATCACCCCGGCGCCACCGTCGGCGAGATCGCTGAGCTGCTGCGTCGTCAGTCGTAGGTCCCCGGACACCACGGCCGTGCGCTCGGCGTTGCCCGACGCGGCCATCTCCAGCAGCAACGAAATGCTCATCCTCGATCTTTCTGGATTCCCGGCCCGTTACAAATCTCGCCTGCAGTGTAACTCAGCCGGGTTGTCCCCCGATGTCGAGCTTGCCGCGCGAGGGGCGCGCTGGTCACGGGCGGGCGCGTCGGCGCCCGTGACAAGGCCGTTTGAGCCCGCGCCGGCAACTGGGGGTTGCGCCGCCGCCTCAGCGACGAGCGGGCGGATCCCAGGCCGAGACCCGCGGGATCCAGCGCGGCACGTTGCTCCGATAGTCGACGTATTCACCGCCATAGCGCTCGGTGAGGTGGGGCTCCTCCCAGAACCGAATTGCGAGCGCCTGGAAGCTGAAAAAGATTGCGAACCAGAGCAATAACGGACCCGACGCGATGACGGCCACCTCGCCGAGCAGGATGCACAGCACGCCGGTGATCATCGGGTTCCGCACGTGCCGGTATGGGCCTCGCACGACCAGATGGACGGGCTCCCCCATCACGTTGCCCAGCCCAAGCGTCCCCTCGCCCACGCGGTCAAACAACACGTTCGTCCAGACCATCAGGGCCACGCCGGCCGCGATCAGTAGACAGCCGGCAGTGATCAGCCCGACCCTTAGCGCGACATCCGCGTGCGGGGCGTGGACGCCGGCCGGGCCGACGATCAAGGCCGGCACCACGAGCGTCACCGTTACCGGGAACAGCAGGACAGACATCAGGTGCCGCCACCAAAGGCGTCGGCGCGTGCTCGTCACCATGGAAGACCTCCTAGATCGAATACTTCAACCTCCGTTCAACAACTAACGTACGCCCGCGCGTAGGCATTTGCCAACGCTTGTTGAAGTATCCTGACGCGCATGCCAGAAGCGCGACGCCCGGGCCGGTGGCGCACCGGTCAACTGAACCGACAGCGCATCATCGATGCGGCTCGCGACCGCTTCATGCGTGACGGGTACGAGGGGGCCACCGTCCGTGCGATCGCGGCCGACGCCGGTGTGGACGTCGCGATGGTCTACTACTTTTTCGGCAACAAGGAAGGCCTGTTCACCGCGTCGACGCTGACCGGTCCCGAGCATCCGTTAAACGAGCTGGCCACGCTGCTCGACGAGGGGACCGAACGGATCGGCGAAAGGCTGGTTCGGCGCTTCCTCGAGCACTGGGAGGAAGGCGCCGTCTTCGAGCCGTTCCTGACGCTGTGGCGTTCCGCGGCGATCCACCCCGAGGCGCGAAAGGTGTTGCACGGCAGCCTTGCCGGCCCAATCGCCAAGCGGGTCGCGGCGGAATTCGGGGTGGCCGATGCCGAGCTACGTGTCGAGTTGGTGGCCAGCCACCTGGCCGGCCTCGCTTTCGCGCGCTACCAGCTGAAGATAGAGCCACTCGCGTCGACCGCCGTCGAGGAGCTGGTCGGCTGGCTGGGGCCGACGGTGCAGCGCTATCTGACCGATTAAGTGCCCGTCCACTTAGGCGGGCGCTTCTCGGCGAAGGCGATGGCGCCCTCCTTGGCGTCGTTGGAGGAGAACACCGGGGCCAGCAGCTTGTTCTGCTCGGCGAACATCTCCTCCGGGCTCCAGCCGCGGGACTCGACGATGATCCGCTTGGTGGCGGCCACCGCGAGCGGCCCGTTCGCCGCGATCTTTTCGGCCAGCGCGATCGCCGCGTCCAGCGCCGCGCCGGGTTCGGCCAGCACGTTGACCATGCCCAGCGCATGCGCGCGCTCCGCGCTCAGGTTCTCACCGGTCAGCGCCAGCTCCATGGCGATCGCCGACGGGATGCGCTGCGGCAACCGCAGCAGCCCGCCACCACCGGCGACCAGCCCGCGCTTGACCTCCGGGATGCCGAACGCCGAGTCCTTGGAGGCCACGATCAGGTCGGTGGCCAGGGCCAGCTCGGTGCCGCCTGCCAGCGCGTAGCCCTCCACCGCCGCGATCAGCGGCTTGACCGGCGGACGCTCGGTGAAGCCCATGCCACGACCCTCGACGATGGGCAGTTCGCCGCGGGCGAAAGCCTTGAGGTCCATGCCCGCGCAGAACGAGCCGCCCGCGCCGGTGAGGATGCCGACCGACAGGCCGGTCTCGTTGTCGAGCCGGTCGACTGCGGCGGCCAGGCCATTGGCCACCGCGGAGTTGACCGCGTTCTTGGCCTTGGGCCGGTTGATCGTGATGATGAGGATTCGATCCCGTTGTTCGACCAGAACTTCGGGTTCGTTGGCGTCGTCGTTCCCAGTGCTCACGGGCCGCACAGCTCCTTCGGGGAATGGGTGGCATTTCGGATAGCTCCTGTCGGACCGATGGTAACGGTCGGCGGAAATGGCGTTAACGTCCCCCGAGATCCCGCTTACCGCCGAAGGTGATCGCTACCGATCCGGCCCGATCAGGCCGGAGCCATCGCCGCCTCGACGACCGTCAACTTTTCGGAAAGCCCTGCGGCCCTGCGTATTTCGATGAAGTCAGCGACCATGGCGTCGGAAACCTCATGCGGGTCCTCGAGCGTGGACCCGTCGCAGAGCACCGAGATGTTGAGCTGGTCGACATAGCTCCACACGGTGATGTTCAGGCCGCTGCCGGCGGTCAACGGGCCCACCGAATAGATCTCGGTGACCAGCGCCCCGCCCACCCGGCCGCGCTCGCGCGGACCCGGAACGTTGGAGATGTTCAGGTTGAGGATCTTGTTGTGTCCGTCGCGACCGGACGCCCACCGGAAGAAGGCCTGGGTGGGCCGGGGCGGCATGTAGGCCGCCCACCGGCTGACCAACTCCGGGCCCATCAGCTGGTTACTTTCCTTAGCGGCGATGGCGTTCTCGTGGCTGCACCGCACCCGCTCCAGCGGATCGTCGGAATCGGTCGGCAGGCCCACCAGCACGCCGGTGAAGCGATTGCCCGAGATCCGTTCGGGCGAGAAGTCGAAACTCATCGGCACCGACGCCAACAGCGGTTCGGCCTTTCCGTCGTACCGCAACAGCAGGGTGCGCAGGGCCCCGGTCGCCATGGCCAGCACCATGTCGTTGATCGTCGCCCCGAGCCGCTTGCCGGTCTCCTTGACGTCGGCCAGCGCCAGGGTGGCGGTGGCGAACCGCCGTTCCGGGGTGATCTTGTGGTTCATGAAGGTCGGTGGCGGCTCGAAGGGCCGGGTCAGCTCCGGGGAGAACTTGCGTGTGCTGCGGCGCACCCGCCCAACACCCTGGGCGGTGTAACGGATGGTGTGCGGCAGCCGCCCGACGTGGCGCATGTGATCGGCGAGGGCCGAGGCCATCAGCTGCCGCGAGGTGGGCGCCGGGTCGCACACGTACGGCTTGCCGTCGGGGGCCGGCTGCAGATCCATGCCGCGGGCCAACAGGTTCGCCGAGGCGACGCCGTCGGCGAGGGCGTGGTGGATCTTGCCGACGACCGCAATCCGGTTGTTGGCCAAGCCTTCCACGAAGTACATCTCCCACAGCGGCCGGCTGCGATCGAGCTGGCTGCTGGCGATTTGCCCGATGGCCTCGTCCAGTTCCCGGCGGCCCCCGGGCGGCGACACCCGCCAGGGGCGGATGTGATAGCTCAGGTCGAGTTCGCAGTTCTCCCGCCACATCGGGTGGTGGAAGCCGAAGGGCACCTCGACGAGCTGGTAGCAGAACGGGTCGAGCTTGCTCAGCCGCCCGGCGATGACTTCGCGAAAGGTGTCGACGTCCAATGACCGGCGGTCAGCGTCCAGCTCGATGACGGCGGCCTTGATGGTGTGCATGTGCACGTTCGGCGCTTCGCTGTACAGCAGTACGGCGTCCCACCCGCTAAGCCTCTTCACCCCTGCCCCTTGCCCATAGAGGGACCATACTCAGCGGTGCCGGCTCAGATGACCTCTTTTGCCCCGACGCGTGTCTTGGTGCGGTAGATCTGGTTGAGGAACAGCGAAGTGACGTGCGCGGCGGCGCCGGCTCGCTCGCCGTCGAGCAGGTCATAGCCATGACCGGCGCCGGGGAATTCCAGGTAGCCGACCATCGAATGCGACACCGCCCGCAGCCGCTCGACGAAGCTGCGCGCCTGCTCGACCGGGATGACGGTGTCTTTGCTGCCGTGAATGACCAAGAAGGGCGGCGCGTTTCGGTGCACGCGTGCGATCGGGGACGCGTCGCGGAAGATGTCGGGGCGACGGGCGATCGACTTTTTCACCACGACCCGCTCCAGGAATTCGACGAACCGCGCGCGCTCCGGCGTCGAGCGGTCCTCCCAGTCGTAGCGGCCGTAGATCCCGACGACGGCGTCCACCGAGGTGTCCGCGCCCTCGGGCAGCTTCGCCTGGAACTGCGGGTCGCCGGGCGTGAGGCCGGCCAGCGCGCTCAGGTGGCCACCGGCCGAACATCCCGCTACCGCAACGAAATCGCGGTCGCCGCCGAACTTGTCCACGTTCGCGCGCGCCCACGCGATGGCGGTCTTGACGTCGAGGATGTGGCGCGGCCAGCGGTGGTGCGGCGAGACGCGGTAGTTGACCGCCAGGCACACCCAGCCCTGCTCGGCGAGCCGGGACATCAGCGCCGACCCCTGGCCCATGCACTTGCCGTGCACCCAGGCGCCGCCCGGCAGAAAGATCAGCACCGGCGCGGGTTGGGCGGGCAGGTCTTTGCGCCGCCAGACGTCGAGCACCTGATCGGGGTGGTCCCCGTAGTGGACGGCGCGGCGATGAAGGTAGCGGCGCTGGCGCAGGCCATCCCAGATCGGCGGTGTCTTCTCGGCGACGGGCCAGTCCGTCTCAAGATCCGCGGCCGCCACGACCCCGCGCAAGGCGGCGAGGGAGACCTGCTGGGTGCTGGCCCGGTCACGGCGCCGGACGTCGTTGATGCCGGGGGTGAACCAGTCTTTGGTCGCCGCGGAGATCGCCTCCGGCGCGTGCCGCGCGCCCCAGACACCCATGGCGGTCAAACCGCCGAGGGGCTCGAGATGCTTGCCGACCACGGGCAGCGAAGCCCCGGCCACACTCAACGCCAGCGCATAGTCACCGGGACGGGCCCGCAGCAACCATTTCACGCAATTGGTAATGCCCGGTCCATTCGCCGTCATGAACGGGACTGTACCCCTCACGGCGTTTCGCAAACTGACGTTTCCACAGAACGGGCTGCCGTGCTGGAACCGCTTTGCCGGGCGTGCTCGCTGACCGCGATATTCTCGCTGTTTGAACGGCTTTTAGTTGTTCGCTGCGTTCGCCGAATTTTGCTGTGTACGACACGCTTACCCGGCCACCAGGTCGGCGATGACCCGGCCACCGACAAGGCTGACGCTGGTCAGCGTCAGCCCCACCTGCGTGGCCAGCGCGGCGGCGCTGTCCACCCCCACGGACGCCCAGCGAAACCAGGGCCCGACCTCCCCCGCCGACTCCAGACGCACCCAGCGCGAACAGATCCCGATGGCCTCGGCCTCGAATTCGGCCACACAACGCCCGCCGCGGGCCAGCAGCTCGAAGGCGCGCCCGAGAATTCGTCGCGGATCCCCGCCGAGCCCGACGTTGCCGTCGACCAATAAAACCGTCTGCCACAGACCCGTTCCCGGCAGCGGCTCGAACACGTCGCCCAGCAGGGCCGGTGCACCACCGCGACCCGCCAGCTGGATGGCGGTCGCGGACCGGTCGATGCCCAGTGCGGGGATGCCCCGCTGAATCAGCCTCGCCACCAACCGGCCCGGACCGCAACCCAGCTCGATTGTCGGCCCGGTGCACATCTGCGTGACGGCTTCGTCGAAGATTTCGTCGAAGGCGTCACCAGATCCATCACCGGGACATCGGGCCCCCAACCATCGGTGCGCCGGCAGTGGCCGCAGTTCGCCGTCGTCATGACGGATCCAACATCGCTCCCCGCCAAGTGCCCGATCGTAAAGTTGCCCAAGCATTTCACGTCCTCGCGTCCTGGCCGATCGGGCGGCGCGCCGACGCTGTGTCCCTGCGGGACGTTGCGGCGACGCGCCGGCAAACCCCAACAAGCTGACGGCAAGCCCGTGCGCCAGCACTGCTCCGATACCCCGATCGTGGCTCGGTTAATCCACCGCACTGGTGCACGGGGCCGGAACCGAAATGGTTCAGTGATCAGGCGTGAACTTTCCCATCGACCCACAGGTGAACCGACCCGTCGTCGGCGTGAACGGGATAGGCGGTGACCGGCGCTCCGCCGTTGGCGACCTCGCATCCCGATGCCAGGTCGTAGGTGAAGCCGTGCAGCGGGCAGATGACGACGTCGGCGTCTACGAGCCCGTCCGCCAGCGGACCGCCGCGATGCGGACACACGGCGTCAAGCGCGCGCAGCGAGCCGTCCCGGCACCGGAACACCGCGATCTGCCGGCCGTCGACGACAAAGGTTCGGCCCTCTCCGACCGGGATCTGATCCACCGGTCCCAGGTTGACATCACTCATCGCACCGGCACCCGGGGCAGCGGGATCAGCGGCAGCGACGAGCGAAATTGGCTGGCATTCACGGCTTCTCGGCCATCCGCCCACGGATCTCGGTACGAGTCGACCGACTTCTGCATGCGGGCATCGAGGTCGGCGGCGATTCCGTCGCTGTCGAGGACCACGATGTTGCGAATCCGGTCGATGCCCACCCGCGGGACGAAGTCATAGCTGCGCTCCAGCCAGTTGGCGTTTTCGCGGTAGTACTGCAGGAACCGCCCGGTCAGCGCAATCACCTCGGCCGGGGTGCCGACGGTGGTCAACAGGTCGCCCTTGCGCACGTGTGCACCGGCGGCGCCGCCGACGTAGATCTGCCACTGCCCGCCCTCGATTGCGACCACGCCGACGTCCTTACACAGCGCCTCGGCGCAGTTGCGGGGGCACCCGGTCACCGCGAGCTTCATCTTGCCGGGGCTGGGTATGCCTTGGAAGCGCTCCTCGATCGCAATGCCCAGCGCCGTCGAATCACCCAGGCCGTAGCGGCAAAAGTCGCTTCCCACACAGGTTTTGACGGTGCGAAAGCTTTTGCCGTATGCATACCCGGACGGCATTCCGAGGTCCGCCCACACCAGCGGGAGGTCTTCCTTGCGCACGCCCAGCAGATCGATGCGCTGGCCGCCCGTGAGCTTGATCATCGGGATGCGGTACTTGTCGGCGACGTCCGCGATCTTGCGCAGTTGCTCGGCGCTGGTCACCCCACCCTTGAGTTGGGGCACCACCGAGAACGTTCCGTCCCGCTGAATGTTGCCGTGCACGCGGTCGTTGATGAACCGGCCGTCGCGCTCGTCGACGAATTCGTCGCCCCACATCATGTCCAGCAGCGAGGACAAGGCCATTTTGGATCCGGCGTCCTCGCGGCCCTCCGGCGCCAGGGCGGCGAAAACAGATGACACCGAGTGCAGTTCGAGCTCGCGGATCCTGCGCATCAGCTCCGGCTTCTCGTAAGGGATCCCCGGCACGTACCAATTGGCCGCGGCGTCGTGCGAAATCGCGGCCCCGGCTTCCGAGGCCGCCCACTCGACGATCTGCGCGACCAGGCCCTTGCAGGACCCGCATCCTTTGCCGGCGCGGGTCGCCGACATCACCCCCTCGAGTGACGTCTGCCCGTCTCTCACGCACCGCACGATCGCGGACTTGTCGACCCCGTTGCAGTTGCATACTTGAGCGTCGTCGGATAATTCGGCCGCCCCGGTGGCTTGGTCCGGAGCACCGCCGATGTCGAACATCAGCGAGACGCGCTCGGGTGGTAGCGGGAGGCCGCGGTCGAAGGCCTGCATCAGAAACGCCACCTTGCTGACATCGCCGACCAGCGTCGCCCCGACCAATTTGTCGTCGCGCACCACGACGGTCTTGTACACACCCCGCCGCGGCTCGGAGTACTGCACGAATTCGTCGTCGTCGCGTTCGGGGCTCTTGATGCCCATTGCCGCTACGTCCACACCGGCAACCTTGAGCTTGGTTGCCGTGCGCGAACCATGGTATGCCGCACGGGGATTGACCCCCGTCAAGTGATCGGCAAGCACGGTGGCCTGCTCCCACAGCGGCGCGACCAGGCCGTAGACCTGGCCGCGGTGCTGCGCGCATTCGCCTACCACGTAGATGTCGCCGTCATCGACCGACCGCATGTGATCGTCGACGACGATGGCGCGTTCGACGGTCAAACCGGCGCGCACCGCCAACCCGACATTCGGCCGGATGCCTGCCGCCATCACCACCATGTCGCACGGCAGCCGGCTGCCGTCGTCGAACTCGATCGCCGACGGTGACCCGTCTCGAGTGAGCATCCTGGTGGTTCTCTTGCCCGTGTAAACCTCGATTCCCAGCGCCTCGACCAGCCGCCGCAGGATGCCGCTCCCTTGATCGTCGAGTTGGGCGTTCATCAACGTGGGACCGCCCTGTACGACGCCCACCTGCAATCCCCGGTTCTGCAGGCCTCGTGCGGCCTCCAGACCCAACAGACCACCACCGATCACGGCCGCCCGGCTTCGCCCGTCGGCGAAGCCGATCATGCCTGCGCAGTCGTCGAGTGTGCGAAAGCCGAAGACGCCGGGCGCAAGAGTCTTGTCGTCCGACCAGATGCCGGCCACCGGCGGGAAGAACGATCTGCTGCCGGTGGCCAGGATCAGCTTGTCGTAGCGCACGGTGCTGCCGTCGTCGGCGTGCACCAGGTGCGCAAAGGGGTCAACGCGCACCACTCGCACCCCTGCTCGCAGGTCAATGTCATTGTCGCCGTACCAGTCCAGCGGATTGAGATAGATTTCGCGGGCATCGTCGGAGCCTGCCAGCACGTTGGAGAGCAAGATCCGGTTGTAGTTACCGTACGGTTCGTCGCCGAACACGGTGATGGAGAACCGCTCACTGCCGCCGCGAGCGATGATTTCCTCGAGCGCCCGCGCTCCCGCCATGCCGTTACCGACCACCACCAGGGCGGCCGGGGCAGGCGGACGGTGGCCGTTGGTTTCGCTTTGCACGAGTGTGGTCATGAATGATCCTCGCCGGGGCTAGATTTCGACCAGGCCGACGTCGACGAACACCGTGCCGCTCAGGCCGTCCGGTGCGGCGAGGAAAACCTCGAGAACGGTGTCGGCGAGCAGGTCTTCGACGACCCGCAGCGGTACGTGTACGGCGGCTTTGGCGCCGATCGGGAAGTAGCGCATCGGGGCGCCGTCGCGCATCACCACGACGGCGATCAGCTCCTCGGTGCTGTTGCCGCCGCGGAAATACACGGGCTGGGCGATCGCCCCCGCCGGCACCAGGTAGCGCATCGACGCGTCGAGCGGCACCGGGGCGTCGTAGCCCTTGCCGTCGAACGCGAAGGCGCCCTGCAGGAATCGGGGCGTGCTGTCGTCACCCATATGTGTCAATCTCCTTCCCTGGAAACGCTCGGCTCGGCGTGAATTGCGGACACGGCGACCGCACATACCTTGAACGACGGCATGCGTGACTGCGGGTCGAGTGCCGGATTGGTCAGCCGATTGATAGATGCCGCGCCGCCCCAATGAAACGGTGCGAAGACGGTGTCGGGCCGTATGCTTTCGTCCATGCGGGCCTTCATCACGACCTCGCCCCGGCGCGTGCTGAGGCGGACCTTGTCGCCGTCAGCGATTCCGATGCGTCGACCCAGTGCGGGATGCAATTCGGCCACCGGTTCGGATTCGTCATCAAAAAGCTGTGCCACGCGCCGGGTTTGGGTCCCGGATTGGTATTGGCGCAACACCCGCCCGGTCGTCAGGTAGTACGGGTAGTCGTCATCGGGCATTTCGGCGGCGGCGCGTTGTTCGATCGCGTGGAAGTGGGCCCTGCGGTCGGGTGTGGGGAAGTCCTCGACGAACAGTCGAGGCGTGTCGGGGTACAGCGCTGACGGGCAAGGCCAGAACACCCCGTTGTGGGTCTCGATCCGTTCATAGCTGATTCCTCTGTAGTCGGCCTTGCCGCCCTGACTTGCCCGACACAGTTCCTCGAACACCTCCTGCGGTTCTGCCGAAAATCCTTGTGCGCCCAGCCGTTTCGCCAGATCGGTCATCACGTCCAGATCGGAGCGCACCTCCCCGGGCGGCGAAACCGCCGCCCGGCGCAGGATCACCCGCCCTTCCAGGTTCGTCATGGTGCCCGACTCCTCAGCCCACTGCGTGGTGGGCAGCACCACGTCGGCCAGCGCGGCGGTCTCGGACAGGAAAATGTCAGACACCACGAGAAAGTCCAGCTCCGCCAGCTTTTCGGCGACGTACGTCGAGTTCGGTGCGGACACCGCGATGTTGGACGCCAGCACCCACAACGCCCGTACGCCACCGGGATTGCCGATGCCGCTGAGCATCTCGTACGCCGACCGGCCCGGGGACGGCAGGTCGGCGGGGTTGATGCCCCATACCTGCGCCACGTGGGCCCGAGCGACAGGATCGTCGAGCTTGCGATAACCCGGTAGCTGGTCGCACTTCTGTCCGTGTTCGCGACCGCCCTGCCCATTGCCCTGTCCCGTGATGGTGGCGAAACCGCTGTATTGACGGCCTGGCAGCCCCAGTGCCAGGGCGAGATTGATGAACGCCTGCGCCGTGTCGGTGCCGGAACTGTGCTGCTCGGCCCCCCGAGCGGTGAGGATCATCGCGCGGTCGGCGTTGGCGAGCAGCCGGGCCGCCGCCACGATGTCGTTCTCGGGCACGCCGGTGATGCGCTCCACCCGGTCCGGCCAGTACAGGCGCACGGCGCGGCGCACCGCCTCGAAACCCGTAGTGCGTTCGCAGACGTATCTCTCGTCGATAAGACCCTCGCGGGCAATGACATTGAGCATGCCGTTGGCCAGGGCCAAGTCCGTGCCCGGGACCGGTTGCAGGTGCAGGTCGGCACGAGCAGCGGTCGCAGTGCGTCGAGGATCCACAACGATGTGCTTGGCACCCCGCGCCCGTCCCCGTTCGAAGAACTGCATCGCCGGCGGCATCGTCTCGGCGGGATTGCTGCCGACCAGCAGGACCACGTCGGCTCCGGCGATATCAGCCAGTGGGAACGGCAGTCCCCGGTCGATACCGAACGATCGGTTCGTCGCGGCGGCCGCAGACGACATGCAGAAGCGGCCGTTGTAGTCGATCGCCGAGGTGCGCAGCGCCACGCGCGCGAACTTGCCCAGCTGATAAGCCTTCTCGTTGGTCAGGCCGCCACCACCGAAGCAGCCCGCGGCGTCCGGCCCGTGACGGCGCTGAGCGTCGTGGAACGCCGCGACGACTTTTTCGAGTGCCTCGTTCCAGGTGGCGGGGCGCAGCGGTGAACTGCGTCCGTCGCGAACCAGTGGGCGGGTCAGACGTTCCGGATGGCCCAGCAGGTCAGCGGCCGTCCAGCCTTTGGCGCACAACCCGCCACGATTGGTCGGAAAGTCGTTTTGTGGCGCGAGCGCCACCTGAGCCCCCGAGGTGTCGAGGGTGATCCCGCACTGCAGGGAGCAGTAAGGGCAGTGTGTTTTCGTCGGCGCCGACGCCATCGGCGATCACCGCTTCGCTGTGGGGGCGCCACGGATCCGGCCGGCCCCGCAATGTAGACCTTCCATGTCGCCTCCCGATCGGCCCTTCGCTGCCGAAGCTACGTGGGGCGTGTTTCGGAGGTATTTCGGTTGATTGTCCGGGCGACTACCGCTGCCTCACCGTCGGTGTCCGAACAAGAACGCGTCCAGCAGCTCGTTGACTCGCGCGGGCTCTTCGAGCGCCGCCAGGTGCGCGACCCCGTCGAGCACGGCGAAGGACGCGCCGGGGATCGAGTCGGCCATGGCGCGGGTTTCGGCCACCGGGAAGGTGGCGTCTTCCGCGCCCGCGACCACCAGCACCGGGGCGGTGATCCCGGCCAGCAGGGCGTGCTGGTCGGGTCGGGCGGACACCACGCTGCGCACCGCCCAGCGCACCGAATCGGTGTCCACCGACTGCACGGCTGCCCGCACGCTCGCCACCACGTCCGGGCGGGTGCGCAGCGTCGTCGGGCCCAAGAAGGCGCGGATGGCCGAGCGGGTCAGCGGCGGCCGGATGCCGCCGAGCATGCTCGCCAACCGGATCATGGTGGCGTACTGAATCTTTTGCGCGACAGGCGCTTTCGATGCCGTGCAATTCATCAGCACCGCGCGGTCGAGGCGGTCGGGGTAGCGGGCGGCGAACGTGCCGCCGATCATCCCGCCCCACGAGTTGCCGACGAAGTGGGCCCTGTCGAGGTCGAGGGCGTCCAGCAGCTCGACGACGCAGCGCGCACAGTCGGTGAAGTTGAACATCGCGCGCAGTGGCGCGCTGCCGCCGTGGCCGGGCGGATCGATGAGCACCAGCCGATGGCTGTCGCCGAAGCGCGCGGCCTGGCCGGCCCACAGGTCGCCCGTCATCAACAGGCTGGGCCACATGAGGACGGCGGGCCCGGTGCCCGCGCTGACCTGGACGCGGAGCGTTCCGAGAACCGTGTCGACGCACCGCGAAGCCAGCCGGGGGTTATTGGCGGTCACGCTGCCTCCTGACGTCCGATCCTGCGCGGCAGATGCCACACAGCCGTCCACTGATTTTCCGCGTCGGTGATACTGATGCGGTGACGAACAACGATGTTCATCCTGACCTGCAACGATTTGTCCGCATCGCCCCGCGCCGGCTCGTGGGTCCCCGTACCCTGCCGCTCATGCGGGCGGGGCTCGCGTGGCGGGGACGCCTCGGCAAGCCCGTCGCCGGGGTCGAGGTGATCACCCTGGATTCGGGGGCAGGCGTTCGGCTGTTCCGGCCCACCGGGGTCACCGAAACCACGCCGGCGCTGTTGTGGATCCACGGCGGCGGATACGTGATCGGCACCGCCCAGCAGGATGACCAGCTCTGCAGCGGCTTCAGCAGGCGGCTTGGCATCACCGTCGCATCGGTGGAATACCGCCTGGCGCCCGAACATCCGTATCCCACGCCGCTGGAAGACTGCTATTCGGCGCTGACCTGGCTGGCCGGGCTGCCCTCGGTGGACCGCTACCGCATCGCCATCGGCGGCGCCAGCGCCGGCGGCGGCCTGGCGGCGGCCCTGGCCCTGCTGGCCCGCGACCGCGCCGAGCTGAGCCCGGCATTCCAGCTGCTGACCTATCCCATGCTCGACGACCGCAGTTCGGCCACCGCACCCCGGGCGCACTATCGGCTGTGGGACAACCGCAGCAACAAGTTCGGCTGGGCGGCCTATCTCGGCAACGCCGACCCCGCGGTGGCCGTCCCCGGCCGCCGCGACGACCTCAGCGGATTGCCGCCGGCCTGGATCGGGGTGGGCACGCACGACCTGTTCCACGACGAAGACCTCGCCTACGCCGAGCGCCTGACGGCCGCGGGGGTGCCGTGCCAGGTCGAGACCGTTCCGGGCGCCTTCCACGGCTTCGACCTGGTGTTGCCGAAAGCTCGAGTGTCGCGGCGGTTTTTCGACAGCCAATGCAACAGTCTGCGCGCCGCGCTCAGCCCGGCCGCCTGACACCGCCTCACACCGCCTCACATCGCCTCACATCGCGAAGTAGACCAGCTCACCGCCGATGACGGTCGCCGCCACCAGGCCGGCGTCCAGGGCGGCCAGCGCCGTCTGCGGCGGTTCGTTGAGCACGCACAGGTCGCCCGGCTGCCCGATGTCCACGGTGCGCGGCCGGCCCGGCTGATCGGCCCGGCCCAGAAACATCGTCAAAGCCTCTCGCGCAGAGACGCGTTCGCGCGGGCCAAGGACGGCGCCCCCAACCGTGGTGCGGTGCACCGCGGCGCGCATCGCCGTCCAGGGATCGCCGTGTCCGAACGGCATGTCGGTGGACAGGGCGACCGGCACCCGCGCGCCGCGCAGGGATGCGACACGCCACAGCTGATCGTGATCGGCGGCGGGGACCTCGGCGAGGTATTGGTCGCCGCGCTCGGCGACGAAGTTGGGCTGCGTCACCACCGTTAGCCCGAGCTCGGCGAGGTCAGCCAGATTGTCGTCGGGCACCACCGCGGCGTGTTCGATGCGGTCCTGCGGGTGGCCGCCCGCCTCGCGCAGGGCCGCGATGGTCACCACCAGCTGGGCGGCGGTCACGCAGTGCACGGCCACCGGCTGACCGCTATCGTGCTGGTCCGCAATCCATTCCGTGAGCGCATCGAGGTCCAGGCTGTCGTCGTGCAGGATCTTCTTGCCCGGCGACAGGAAGCTCAGCCGGGGCCGGAACTCGCCGCGCCGGTGCGCCGCGGTCAGCGACTCCCTGTCGTCGGCGTCCAGATCCGGGGTGGCGTCGGTGACGCCGGTGACTCCGGTCGCGGTGATCCGGCGGCTCAGTTCGGCCAGATCGGTTTCGCGCCGCTGCAGGGCCAACGACCAGCCGCGGTCGGCGCTGCGCAGCCGCCCGTCGGGATGCTCGGCGAGGCCGACCCGGCCCAGCGCTTCGGAATTGAGGATCCACAGCGCCCCGCTGCGATGCTGGATGCGCACCGGAATGTGGGGAACGATGGCGTCGAGCGCGCCCCGATCGAGTTCTCCGGCCACCGAATCGTGGTAGCCCACAGCGCGAATCCAGCCGTCGGGGCCCGGTCTGGCGTTGGCCAGCAATTGGGTGAGCTCGGTTTCGGTGCTGACCCCGGGCGGTCCGACCAGAAACGAATCCTGGGCCGAGGCCGCCGAGCGCAGGTGCACGTGGTGGTCGTGCAGGCCGGGCAGGACGGTGCCGCCACCGGCGTACAGCACGCCCTCCCCCGCGCGCGCCACCAGGCCCTCCCCCGGCGGCGCGATCTCCTCGATCAACGCGCCCACCCGAATGTCCGCCGTCCTCCCATCCAGCAATGCGGCCCGCTGAATCAGCATGAGAGACAACGCCTTTGGCCGACCAGGTGGCGTACCGCCTCGTTGTCGGCGCCCAGTCCGGACGCCGGCGGTGCGGCCGGCGGTTTCGTCGGCGCCGACACGGGTGCGCTCGATGCCGACGGCCCGGTCGGTAGCGCCGCGTAGGTCGCGGCTACCGCGGCCATGGATACGCGGATCGACTCGCCGCCACCGCGGCCCAGGGCATCGGCCACCGCCAGGGCCGCCTCCAGCCCGGTCAGCGGGTCGGCGATGGCGTCGCCGCAAAACACCGGCCCGTCGGCGCCGGTGCCGACCAGGCCGCCGGCCACCGCGGTGTCGTCGCCGAATCCCGGTCTGTGGTCGTCGTATCCGGTGATTTGCAACCAGATTCGGCCCGCGCGTGCCGTGATGTCCTCGGGCCCGAGCCCCCGGCGCGCCAGTGCCGCCGGGCGCGAGCCCTCGATGACGATGTCGCTGGCGGCCAGCAGTTCCCGCAGTTCGTCGGCCTGGGTGTCGAAATCGATGCCATAGCAGAGCTTTTGGCCGTTGATCCAGTCGAAAAAGGCCGGGTTCCCGGCCCGGGTGCCGTCGGGACGCCGCGGGCTTTCGACCTTGACGACGGTGGCGCCGGCGCGCGCCAGCAGGCCCGCACACAACGGACCCGCCCACATCGAGGACAGGTCGGCCACCAGCAGCCCCTGCGGGCCGCGCGGCGCCAACCGCGATCCCTGGACGCGGATCCGCGGCGGCGCGGGCGCCGCCTCGCCCAGGCCCGCCACCGGAAGGTCGAGCAGCCTCGCCCGTTCGACGAT
>NZ_QMEU01000028.1 GCF_003284975.1 Mycobacterium colombiense | reverse complement strand
GGGTGGGCATGTCTATCCAGCCGGGCAGCTGGTGGTAGAACGTGCGGATCACCGCGACCTGGCCCGCACCCAGCTCGCCGCGGCGTTGTCCCGCGGCGGTGGCCGGCAGCAGCGGCGCAATGGGTTCGCCGGTCAGGCCGTGGCGCGGGCCCAGGTCGCCTGCCTCCTTGAGGCGCCGGGAGGCTTCGGCGCGGCTGATCAGGGCCGCCTCGGCGATGGCGTGGACCACCGTGCCGCCGAGCTCCTGGGAGGGGGCCTGGCGGGCAAGGGAATTGATGAGCGGATGCTCGACAGCAGGCAACCGCCGGCGCACTCTTTCGCAGCGCTCCAATACCGCCAACTGGTCGCGGGCGGCCAACGCATCGCAGTCCGACCCGAGCACATCGTCGAAGGCAGCGTCGATGACGTCAAACGCCGCGAGCAGGGCCTCCGGATCTACACTCACACCCCGAAGCTATCGAAGGCCACCGACAAGAACGCTGGTTTTGTGGCCAGTGAAACTGAAGTGGTACAGGTGGATTCGGAGTTTCAGGGCCCTAGCGAATTGGCAGCAGCGGGACGGGCTGGCCGAGCTAGCCCCACGATGGACTGGTGGTCAGCACATCGACACCACTGTCGGTGATGTGGACCGTGTCCCGGCGGTACGCCGCGCCGACGCCCTCGCGCCACACATATCCGGTGATCGCCAACACCATCCCCGCCTCGAGCACGTCGTGTTCGCCCGCGGCCAGGAGCGTTTCGGACACCACCGGCGGATCGAACCCTAACCCCAGCCCGTGCGCGACCGGCATCGGCGGCACCGGCTCACCGGCCGCCGCGTAGGCGGCGAGCAGGTCGCGGGTGGACGCGCCGGGGCGACATGCGGCAAGCATCCTGTCGTACAACAGATCCGAGCGCTCGAAGAGCGCGCGGACCTCGTCGGTGATGGTATTGCCGGCCGGCCGGGTCCGCCCCACCTCGGCGACATAGCCGTTCGCCAGTGCGCCCGCGGCGAACGCGACGAGGTCACCCGGCCGGGCCTCGGACGCGGCGGCGCGACGCCACGGTTGTTCGCGCGACGTCACCCACGCGGCGTCCTGGGTCGCCGGTGTGCTCACCCCGCCCGCGGCCATCGCCTCCATCATCACCCCAGCCAGCGTCCGCTCCGACACGCCCGGCGCGAACGCGCTCAGCGCGGCTGCCAGTCCGTGTTCGGCGACGCGCACCGCCTGGCCCATCGCCGCGACTTCGTCCGGCGTCTTAATGCGCCGCGCGGCGCGCATGGCCGGCTCGGCGTCAACCAACTCGGCGTTGGGAAACGCCTCGGGCAGCAGCGCCGCGAAAGTCGGTGTGATCGCGTCGGTTCCGACCCGCCGGGCCGCTTCGGCGCCCTCGATCTTCTTCAGGACGTCGATGAGGGTCAATGGGTTCCAGGCCAACCCGTACAGGTGATCGTGGCCGATCTCCTCCGGAACGCCCTCGTCGTCGGTGCTGTTGAGATAGATGCCTCCGGTGGCACGCACCAGCACGCACATCGGGCCGAACGGGCGTGTGCCGGCTATCCATAGCTGCGGCGCGCCCGTGACGTAGCGAATGTTGGCCTGCCGGCCCAGCACCAGGATGTCGAGGTCGTGCTCCGCCATCTGGGACAGCGCCCGTTCCCTTCGGCCCGAGCGCAATTCGTGCGCGTCGGGCAGGACTTCAGTAGCCATACGGGGTGTACGGGTAGTCGGTGATCGGCGCGTAGCCGTCTTCGGTGATCACCACGATCTCCTCACTGCGGTAGCCTCCGGTGCCGTCCTCCCACATCACCGGCTCCAGAACCAGCACCATGCCGGGCGGAAAGACAAAGTTGTCGTCGAACTCCTCGCCGAGATCCGTTCCGATCATCGGCGCCTCCGCGGGGTAGGTGCCGATACCGTGACCGAGGTAGAAATGCGGCAGCCATGGTTTGCGGCCACCGTTGGCCGCGATCGCGGCGCGCGCCAAATCCCCTGAAGTTACACCGGCTTTGGTCACGGCGAGCACGGCGTCCAGGACCGTGCGCCACTGCCGGAACTGATCTTGCTGGCGCGGCGTGGGCCGTTCGCCGACGATCCAGGTGCGGCCGAAGTCCGAACAGTATCCGTGGTAGGTGATGCTGATGTCGGTCCACAGGACGTCGCCGGCGGACAGCTCCCGGTCGGTGGGCAGCAGCGGCAGCGCAAGATCGCCGTGCGTAGTCCACACGCCGGCTTCCCGCGAACTGGGCATCACCTGCCAGATGGCCTCGAGCATGTTGGTGGTGGCACCGAGTTCGAACGCCCGCCGAACGAAGGCGGCCGAGAGATCGATCTGTCGTACGCCCGGCTTCAGCGCCTTCTGCACGCCGACGACCGCCTTTTCGGTGATGCGGGCGGCCATGCGAAGACAGGACAGCTCGTCGCGGGTCTTGACCAGTTGCGCGGCCCCGAGCACGATCGCCGCGTCCGTGGGCGGCCCACCCGGGAACAGCGTGGACGCCGAGCGGCGCATGGCGCCGGTGAGCTCGTCGACGGCGACGCCGGCGCCCGGCGGAATGAGATCGGACAGTTTCCGCGCGAAATCCTCGACGCCGGAATCGAACTCGAGGTAGGCCGGGTCGTGCAGGTGGTCGTCGGGCACCGGGTACTCCGCGGACGCCCCGCTGCGTAACGGCATGAACAGGTGCGGATGCACGTCGTCGGCGAGCACGACGGCGACCGGACGCTCGACGTGGGACAGGCCGGCATCCAACAGCGGCCAACTGACCCCGGTCGCGTATCCGACGTAGCCGTTCATCAGCAGGATCAACGCGTCGACGCCGTGTTCGGACATGGCGGATCGCAGCCGCGCTCCGGTCTCGACGCGCATGCGGGCCCAGTCCGGCTCATCGGGTACGTCGAGCACCGAGGCGCGGGCGGCCATCGAGTTCGTCATGCCGAGATCCCCAGGAACTTCCTGATGTTGCCGCCGACCACCCGAACGGCGTCCTGCGCACCGACGGCGTCGACCACCGCGGCCAGGGAACGCTCCGAATAGCCGAAGGTGCTTTCGTTGTGCGGATAATCGGATGACCACATCACCTTGTCGATCCCGATCTCGTCGATCTGCCGCAGCCCCAGCGGATCGACCATGAACGAGGCGCACATGTGCTCATCCCAGTAATGGCGGACCTCCCGCTCGGGTTCGTGTGCCAGCATATGCCGGTAGGAGACCAGCACATGCTCGGCGTCCTGCAGGGCCGTCGGCACCCACGCGATGCCGCCCTCGAACCAGCCGATCCGCAGCCGCGGATGCCGGTCCAGGATGCCGCCGAAGATGTACTTGGAGAACATCTCCCGGAATGAGTCGATGTTGACCATCATGGCCACCGCGACGCTGTTGACCTCACTGGGAAACTTGGGCTGACTCTCGCCGATGTGGTGCGTGACGGGCAGCCCGGCCTCCTCGATCTCGTCCCAGACCGCGCTCATCGCCGCGCTCGAATAGTCGATGGGCTGACCGTTGGCATCGTTGCCGGGGCTGATGGGCATCAGAAACGTTGTGAGCCCCAACGACTTCAGCTCGGCCAAGGTGCGTCGGGCGCCGGCCGGGTCCCACCAGTTGATCAGTCCGACGCCGTAGCAGCGCCCGCCGGAGCGTTCCTGAACGCCGGCGATGTGCTCGTTGTAGACGCGAAAGATCCGCTCGCGGATCTGGGGGTCGGGGTGGTGGAACAGCGCGAGCACCGCGTTGGGGAAGGCCAGTTCCCTGTCGACGCCGTCCTCGGCGAGCTCGCGAACCCGGGCTTCGACGTTGTTCGTGGCCGCCCCGGCCAGATCGTCGTATTGCATGAGCACAGCGCTGAAATCGCCGACCACCATGGATTGCCCGGGCGACCCGAGCAGATACGCGCCGTCCTCATACCAGATTCGCGGGGCCTGCTCCTTGAGCTCGTCGGGAAAGCCTTGGTAGAAGATGTCATCGGCCACCGAGATGTGGTTGTCGGCGGAGAACACCTCGGTACCCGCAGGCAGGCCGGTGCTGAACTCCGCGGCGTGACCGCGGCGATCCTTGGGCGCGCCGATCACGCCGTCGGGGTAAAGGGCTTTGGCTGGGCTGGACATCATCGTCCCTTCGTTGCGATACCGGTCAACCGGGATAGCTGACACCGGTGAGCCGTTCGGAGAGCTGCCACAGCTCGCGCAGGCCGGCCTCGCTGCGCGCCAGCCGCGGGACACCCGCGAAAGTGACACCGCCCCGGACCGTTTCGTAGAAGCCACGCGGCCCGTAGTAAGTGGCGCCCTGCGCAGCCGGGGACACCGCGGCGTACAGCGTCGGCTTGATGCCCTCGTCGATGTCGAGCCACATGAACGGCAGCAGCCGCCACGTCAGCCGCGTCAACCGGGCCTGCAAGGTCGGTGTGGTGCGACCGTACGACGCGCCGCTGAGCAGGTTCGTCTTGGTCAGACCCGGGTGCGCGGCGTTGGACATCAATCCCCAACCACCGCATCGACTGCGCCGATCCAATTCGACGGCGAACATCAGTTGCGCCAGCTTGGCGACCCCGTACGACCGCATGGGTTTATAGCCGCGTTGCGCGTTGACGTCGCCGAAGTCGAGATTGCCCTGGGTCGCGGCGAGGCTGCTGACCGTCACCACCCGCGCAAACTCCGCCGCCCGCAGCAAGCCCAGCAACCGTCCGGTCAGCGCGAAATGCCCCAAATGATTTGTGCCGAACTGCAATTCGAAGCCGTCACGGGTCTGCTGCCGGCGTGGCGGCGTCATGACGCCGGCGTTGTTGATCAGGATGTCGATCGGGCGGCCTTCCGCGGTCAGCACCTCCGCAAGCCCGGCCACGCTCGGTAGCGACGACAGGTCGAGTTGCCTGATGGTGAGCTTGGCCTGCGGCACCTCGCGGCGGATGTCCGCGACCGCACGCTCGCCCTTGGCCCGGTCGCGGACGGCAAGCGCCACCTCGGCACCCGCGGCCGACAGCCGCTTCGCCAGGCCGAACCCAAGACCGCTGTTGGCCCCCGTCACGACGGCGAATCTGCCCCGCAGGTCGGGAACGTCCAGCGCGAGATCGGGTTTCACCATGTCACGGGCAACTCGTAGAGACCGTAGGCCAGCGCGTCGTGTTTGAACGGAAGCTCATCGAGCGGCACGGCGAGCCGCAGGGTCGGGACGCGGCGCAGCAGGGTGGGTAGGACGATCTGCAACTCCATGCGCGCCAGCTGCTGACCCACGCACTGATGACGTCCGTAGCCGAACCCGACGTGCGGCCCGTCCTCGCGCTGCAGGTCCAGCCGGTCGGGGTTGGGGAACTGGCGCTCATCCCAGTTCGCGGGGGCGACGTCGAGGATGATGCCGTCACCGGCGCGGATGGTTTCGCCGCCGATCTCGATGTCCTCGACGGCGATTCGGCGCTGCCCGGTCTGGATGATGCTCAGGTAGCGCATCAGCTCTTCGACCGCGGTGGCGATGACCTTGGGATCGTCGGTGTCGTGCAACAGCGCGCGTTGGTCGGGATGTTCGAGCAACGCCGCGATGCTCAGGCTGATCATGTTCGCGGTGGTCTCATGGCCGGCGATCAGCACACCGGTGGCCAACTGCGCGGCCTCGCGCACGCTGATCTCGCCGGCATTGACCCGCTCGGCGAGGTCGGACACCAGATCCTCGGACGGGTCGTGCATTTTCGCCCGCACCAGGTTGGCCAGATACTTCGCCAACGAGGCGGCACCCTGGGCGGTGTCCTTCTCGGTCGCGTAGCGGCCCATGCCCCGCTGGGCCTGAGTCTGGAAGAATTCCGCGTCCTCATAGGGCACGCCCAGCAGTTCGCTGATGACCAGCGAGGGGACCGGCAGCGACAGGGTGCTGACGATGTCACCGGGCTTCGGGCCGGCGAGCAGGGCGTCGATGTGGTCGTCGGTGATCTTCTGGACCGCCGGTCGCAGCGCCTCAACCCGCTTGAACGTGAACGGTTTAGACAGCATCCGGCGGAACCGGGTGTGTTCTTCGGCGTCGGAGGTGAACACCGAGCGTGGGCGCTTGTGCACCGTGGCCAGCATGCCTTCGTTCCAGTGCGGATAGCCAGGCAACCGGTCGTCGACGCTGGTGCGCGAATCGGTGAACAGCGCGCGTATCGCGTCGTAGCCGTGGATGAGCCAGGGGGTGCTGCCGTCCCAGATCCGCACCCTGCTCAGCTGCTTGTCGGCGTTGAGCGCCAACACCTTCGGGGGCGGGGCGAACGGGCAGCCGGGGGCCCGCGTCATCGGGAACTCCGGGATATCGGTGGCGGCGGATCCTGCGGTCATCGTGCTCCTCTGTTGTCGGCCTGCGCGGTGGTGTGTCCTGGCTGGCCGCCGGCCGCACCCACGTGGACCGGCGCGCGCCAGAGGCCGACGATCGCGTCGATCAGCCCCTCGCCGGCCACCGGCCACGCCGACCGCGACCGCGGTCCGTGCTCGGCCAGTGCGCCCTCGTGTTCGGCGCAGGTGTGCATGAGTAGGTTGCGCACCATCACCATCCGTTCGGCACGCACTCGCTTGGGTAGCTCCGGCAGGCACCGGTTGATGCCCTCGAGCGTGCGGACCAGCAGCGGCGACGCCAGGGCGTCCTTGGTGACCACATGCCGGTGTGTGGGGTCGGCCATCGCCTGCGCGGCGAAACGCGCGTACCAGGTCGGGGTGCCCAGCGCGGACAGATGATCGGTCAACGGGCGTACCAGCGCGCCGACCCAGTCCCGCAGCTCGGTCGAATCGCCGATGGCGCCCAGCATCTGGGCCCGCAGTTCCTCGATCGGCTCGCGGTGCTTGCTCTCGATCGCGCGGAGCAGGTCGACCCTGGTGCCGAAGTGGTAGCACGCCGCGGCGTTGTTGCCCTGCCCCGCCGCTTCGCTGATCTGCCGATTGGACACGGCGTACATCCCGCGTTCGGCGAACAGCACTTCGGCGGCCGACAAGATCGCCTCGCGGGTGCTTGTCGACCTATCGGAGCGGGCGACCCGCTCGGCGGTCATCGCCTCAGTGAACACGCCGCGCCGGATTAAATCAAGCAGTTTATTTATCCCATACCGGCCGGACTCCAATGGCCATCGAAACACCGGGTCGTCAACGGCATTTCATCGTGCTGACGCCTTGATCCGGCACCCGCGGAATACAGTCATGCCATGAATCCGCTGCAGCGGTGGGCCCGCAACCCGACGGTCTACCGCGTGCTGATCCTGAACGGTCACCGGGTCGTGGAGTGGCTCGAAGCCGCGCTGCGCTTCCTGACCAACGGACGCCTCGGCGTTTTGGATGTGGCCGGCCTGCCCAACGTGCGGATCACCATCTCTGGTCGCAAAACCGGTCTCGCCCGCAGCGCCACCGTGCAATACGTCCCCCTTGATGGTTCCCTGTTGCTGATCGGATCGAACTGGGGGCGCCCACGCCACCCATCATGGTCCGCGAATCTCCAAGCGGCGCAACGTGTCACAATGCGCCGGCTCGGGCACCGTTGCGTGGCGGCGGTGCGCCTGCTTGATGGCGCGGAGCGCGATGAAGCGTGGGACAAGGCGCTGGCGTCCTGGCCGAATTATCGCCTCGCCCAGGAACGCGCCGGCCGGCGCCGATTCCGGTTGTTTCTACTCACGCCCACCGGTTGAATTGCGATCGGGCGCCCTGCTTTTGGCCGACAGGGGCGCTCAGCCCGCGTGGTTCCTGGTCAGGCGCGCGATCTCGGTGCCCCAGACGGATTGAGCACCGGCGTCGCCCACCCGGTAGATCTGGACCATCGACGAGATCCCTACCGCCAGCGCGACTATCGCGGCGAGTATCCGGGTGGCGGCGCGGCCCTTGTCGGATCGGCGTTCGATCACCCGCACGACGACGAGCACGACCGCGGCCGCCAGCAACGCGGCGGAGAAATAGGCCATCAGGCTGCCCCGCTCGGCGTGCTCGCGCAGGATCGGGCTGGGGTTCGCCCGCAGGCCGTAGAGCCATCCGCCCGCATTGATGGTGATGGGCGTCAACACCATGGTGACCACGGCAAGGATCAGCGTCAGCCACAGCAGCTGTCCGCGCCGGGCCGCCGGCCACAACCCGCAGACGATCACCAGCAGGGCGGTCAGCGGCACCAGCACTAGGACGAAGTGCAGCCATAGGGC
Organism: Mycobacterium colombiense; assembly: GCF_003284975.1. Lineage (GTDB taxonomy): Bacteria > Actinomycetota > Actinomycetes > Mycobacteriales > Mycobacteriaceae > Mycobacterium > Mycobacterium europaeum_A. The sequence goes on along the minus strand of NZ_QMEU01000028.1, from coordinate 44,387 downwards.
GTGAGCCGGCATGCCGTTGATGACATTCATGGCGTCCCTCGCGGTGGTCGCGCGGCGCCTAGCCGCCGAGGCCTTTCTTGATGGCCGCGTCTTGCTTCTGGCCGACGTCGTTGACGAAGTCCGGCGGGGCCAGCGTGTCGGTCGGCCCGTCGAACTCCAGCGTCGCGAGCGCCTTACCCTCGGTGAAAAGCAGGATCACCACGCCCTTGCTGCGGTCGGCGGTGTTGCCCATCAGCATCGTTCCGCCGCTGCCGATGTTGGACGGTTGCGTGGTGGGATCTTTGATCGCCCCGCCCTGTTGGCCCTTGGCGGTGTTGAGCGCGTTGGTGGCGGCGTCGGGGTCGTCGTACACGTTGATGGTGACCTTTATGGCGTGGCTGCCGTCGTCGTCTTTGAAGGTCGTCGCCACGCCCGGCTGGCCGTTGGGATTGTCGGTCGGGGGAGCGGCGGTGAAGGGGACCGGGGCGTTGATGTCACTGGCCTGGATCAGCAGCTTGGCGTACTCGTTGGGCTGCGCCGGCACCGGTGACGCCGGCGCCGAGCTGCTGGGTGCGGAGGTTGCCGAGGTGGCCGATCCCGACTTCGCCGGCGACGGTTGCGGTTTGTTGTTACCGCAGCCGGCGACCGACACCGCCAGCGCCGTCGTCGCTGCGACACCCGCGAGCACCGTCCGTGACATCCTCATCGCATCGAGCTCCTTCCAGGTTTTCCTGGCGACAACGTCGGGTCATCCTTCGAATCGCACAGTACATTGCTGCGCGGCGGCGGATGCCGCGCAGCGTCCTGGGGAGCCGGGCGCGCTACTCGAGCTGATCGCGCAGGCAGCTCAGCGTGTTAGCCAGGATGCGGGACACCTGCATCTGGGACACGCCGATGCGCTCGGCGATCTGGCTCTGCGTCATGGATTCGAAGAACCGCATGCGCAACACCTCGCGTTCGCGCTCGGGGAGGGTGGCAACCAACACCCGCAGCGCTTCCCGGTTGGTGATGTGCTCGATCTGCGGATCGATGTCGCCGACCGAGTCGGCCACCGAGCGAGGCGTTCCCGAACCGTCGGCGCCGAGCGGCGCGTCGAGGGAGTCGAGCCGGTAGGCGTCACCGGCGACGAGGCATTCGACGATCTCCTCGCGCGGAACCTCGAGCACCTGCGAAAGCTCACCCGCGGTGGGCGCACGGCCGAGTCGTTGCGACAAATCGGCGGTCGTCCTGCTGATCTGCACATGCAGCTCGCGCAGCCGCCGCGGGACGCGCATTCCCCAGCTGTAGTCGCGGAAGTAACGCCTGACCTCGCCCATCATCGTGGGTACCGCGAAGCCGATGAAGCTCGGACCCTTCGCGGGGTCGAACCTGTTGACGGCGTTCATCAGGCCCAGCCGAGCGACCTGAATGAGATCGTCGAGGCCCTCGCCCCGGCGGGCGAAATGGCTGGCCACGTGGTCGGCCAGTGGCAGGCACCGGGACACGATGCGTTCGCGCTGGTGGGCGTATTCGTACGATTCGGCCGGCAACTCCTGCAGCACCAGGAACATTTCGACGACATCGTCGTAGGAATCATCGGATTTAGTGGTCCGCGTGGTCGGGGCCGGACGGGTTGCAGAAATTACATTTGTCATCGGCTGGCGCACCCCGTGTTCACTCGAAAAATCGGGTAAACGGTTGCGCGAAAACAAGTTTGCATCGCTGACTCCTAGAGTCGTCCGCAGTGAAGGTTCACAGCTATGCGCACTTCTCGCCCCCACTGCATCTCGATCCGCAGGACGGTCGGTGGGCCAACGCGCGACACGAAGCGAATGGTGACTGGGGCTGATCCGCCGGAGCCATACCAAGCTCAGTAGCCATGCGGCTGACTGGACCGCTTTTAGCTAAACGGCGACACGTCCATCAACGGACTTATTGGAGACTATACGCCCCCTTGCACCATCCGGCGATCGCTCGGAGCAACGGATTCAGATAATTTCTGAACAGTTTCCACGGTGTAGCGGCGGCGGTTCGGCAAGCCGCCGTTGCGGGCTTCGGCGCCCTCCCGCGTGCCGGCGCACCTCCCCCAGCTGCGGTGTTATCGAGGGTGGTGCGGCACGCCGGGAAGCGCCCGCCGATCCAGCAAACTGGTTCGGCGCGATTGGGCCACTTCTACCCGAACAGATTAATTTATGGCCACGGCCCGGGGGACGGTACGCGGCTTTGCCCGGCGGGACGGCGGGGGCTGCACCCGAGGCCGCCGGCGATGCGTTTGTGCAGCGCGACGGCGGCGACGACGTGCCAATCCTCCCCGTGTTGGCGAGTTGCCGGTGGCGGGCAGCGCCGCAGGCGAGGAAAACGTGGGTTCGCGTTCTCATTCCTGAGTCGGCTGGGTACTGTTCGCCTAATGTTCGTGACCACCGTCGAGCGCGTGCCCGTCAGCCGGCCGCGAGAGCAGTTCGCGGGCAACACTTTACGGTGTGCACCGGTTGGCGCGCACCGGAGGTTGCGATGAGCGGAAACGGTCCCGAGGTCCCGCTGTCGGGGCACGGTGTGGTGGTTTCGGGCGGTAGTCGCGGTATCGGCCGCGCGGTCGCCGAGCTGCTGGGCGGACTCGGCTCCGGCGTCGTCGTCAACGGGCGCGACGAACGGGCCGTGCACGAAACGGTCGCGACGATCACGGCGGCCGGCGGGCGGGCCCACGCGGTGGTGGGATCCGCGGACGACGAGCGCGTCGCGCGTCGGCTCGTCGACGAATGCGTGAGCGCGTTCGGGCGGTTGGACACGCTGATCAATTGCGCCGGGATCGCCGAACCGCGCGGTTCGTCGATCCTGACCATCTCCCCGGCCGAGTTCGACCGTCTGATCAGCGCTCACCTCGGCACGGCGTTCCACACCTGCCGGGTGGCCGCTCCGGTGCTCGCCGCCCAGGGGCACGGCGCCATCGTCAACACCAGCTCGGTGGCGTTCCTGGGTGACTACGGCGGCACCGGATATCCGGCGGGCAAGGGCGCCGTCAACGGCCTGACGATGGCGATCGCCGCCGAACTGAAGCCCTACGGGGTGCGGGCCAACGTGGTCTGCCCCGGGGCCAGGACCCGGCTGTCCACTGGCGACGACTACGAGAAGCACATCGAAGACCTGCACCGCCGGGGTCTGCTCGACGAGATGACCATGCGGGCCTCGCTCGACAGCGCTCCGCCCGAGTTCGTCGCACCGGTCTACGCGTATCTGGCCAGCGACCTCTCGCGCGACGTGACGGGTCACATCCTTGTTGCCGCAGGCGGTTTCGTGGGCAGTTTCGATCGCCAAACGCCACGGCTGCTGGGCTACCGCGACCACCACCGGGCCGGGCCGTGGTCGGTGCAGGACGTGCACGAGATGGTCGGCGGCGCGCGCGCCGACGAACCGGCAGGAAAGTCGGCGACCTAGCCACGCCTGAGGCGTTCGGGCCGCGTCAATTACGAGAGATGGCTGGCGGCGAAATCGGCCGCCTGGTCGACCATGCCCGCCTCTACGTACTGGCGGTGTGCGGCCGGGTTGCCCGCGCCGGAACACACCGGATCGCCGGGCACACACAACTCGAGGGTCTTCGCCGCGTACAGCGGCCCGATGGACACGGGCGGCTCGTTGATGATGCTCATGAACTGGCTCGACGGCTTGCCGAACAGCGCCACCGCGGCGACGTGGTTGGCCACCTCGGCCGGCATCGGTTGCAGCGCCTGCACCAGGTGAACGCCGTCGGGTACGGCACTTTCGGTGACGAAGCCCATCACCGCCGCGCCCTGCGAGTAGCCGCCCAGCACCATCTTGGTGCGCGGGCAATTCGCGGCCATCTGCTCGACGTGATTGCCGGCGTCGCTGATGCCGTCGGCGGCGGTGGGAAAGTCGGTGGTGGCCGGATAGTTGACCGGATAGACACCAACCGACTTCCCGCCGACGTGCGAACGCAGAGTGTCGACGAAGCTTTCGCCGATGCGGCCGACGCCGGGGGGCTCGCTGGTGCCCCGGGCGAAAACCACCTCGACGTCGGGGCATGGTTCCGCCCACGCCGGCGCGACCGGGCCGATCAGCAGAGCCGAGACCGGCGACAGCACAGCACAAGTCAACGCTGCGAGGGGATTCGCCTTCACATCGCGATCCTGCCACAGCACGGCGCCGCGCGCGCGTTGTGGGGATCGTCCTCGCCCCGGCTGTGACGAAGACCGCCACGTCGACTAGTCGCGTCGACCCTGCCGCTTCGCGCGGAACGCGGTCCGGGCGGCGTGCAGCGCACCGCGGAATGTGTAGGCGGCAGCCACCACGCACAGCAGGATCAACACGACGAACATCGGCAGCCAGTTGTCCCTGCTGTGACTGACGTTCCACCAAATGATCGTGAAGAGGACGGCACAGAGCAGCAGGACCCCGTCCCGCCAGTTGCCGTGGTAGGACAGCGCGGCCCGGCGCAGCACGCGGCTGCGGTCCGCCGCATCGATCAGGTCGTCGATGCGACCCTCGATGCTGCGCCGCAATTCGGCGCGCCTGTCGACGTCTTCGGGCGGGAGTCGTTCGAGCAGGTCCATGTCCTGCTTGATCGCTTCCCGGTAATCAGGACCGCGGAATTGCCCGGCCGCAACCGCGAGCAGTGCGCCACCAAAGATGGGCGCGCTGTTCAGCGCGACCTGTGCCAAACCCACCACGTCGATGCCTCCTTCGATCGGTGGACAACGTCGGCCCATTGACGGTTAGCGCATCGCCCCCGCGCAACTTCACGACACAACGGCGAATACGTATGGTCAAAATCGCCGCACCGCCCGCCCGGGGGTCAGGATGCTTTCGAGGACCGGCGGCGCGTTGGGGCCGGCTCGGGCGCGCCGAGGGCATCCATGGCGCGGACCAGCTGCGGGTAGGCGATCGCCGGCCCGATCCAGCGGCTGAGGTAGCGGCGCAGATCGTCGCCGCTGCGCGGTGGCCGTCCCGGGTCCGCCAGGAAGGAATGCAGAACCCGCAGCGAGAATTCGTTCAGCTCGTCCAGGCCCGCCTCGTCGAAACCGTAACGCTCCCAGTCGATGTCGTAACGGTGCAACATCGAACGGCCGAAGGCCAACGCGGTATCGGAGACGATCGACACTTTCTGGCCGCCGCGGTGGCGCTGGTTGAGCACGAATCCGACCTGATTGTCCGAGGCCAGCTCTTCGACCGCGAACGCCATGCCCTCGGTGATGGCCACCACCGGATCGGTGACACCTTCGAGATGGGCCGCCATGCGATCGAGGAAGCCGTCGGCCGACCGCATCGCCGACGCCACCAGCAAGGCCTGCGTGCCGGGGAAGTACCGATAGACGGTCTGGCGGGTGACCCCCAGCGCGCGCGCCACGTCGGCGATCCGCATCGCCGAGCCGCGTTCGTCGATGATCTTGTCGGCGGCGTCCAGGATGCGCTCGATCGCCTCCGCGTTGGAAGCGGGCGTGTTTCCGGCCCAACCGTGACTGCGCATGATTAGCGGACGGCAAACCCGTAGCCGATGAACCCCACCGCTGGATCATATCGTCTGACGGGGCGTCATCGGTGCTGGCTAACCGCGCGGTCGGGCGCCGGTTACCTGGCAAGACAAAACGGGCATTATGTATGATCACTGCGGATCTGCGAGGCAGCGGCCCGACGGTATCCCCAGCGCCCGGCGCGACAGAAAGGCCGACCGATGCAGTACGACACCGTGATCGCCAACGGACGCTGGTTCGACGGGACGGGTGGGCCGTCGGCCTACCGGGACATCGGCGTGCGGGACGGGCGGGTCGTCACCATCGCCAAGGGTCCGCTGGACACCACCGGCGCCCGGGTCATCGACGCCACCGGTCAGTGGGTGATCCCCGGCATCATCGACATTCACACGCATTACGACATCGAAACCCTCTGTGAGCCGGCGCTTTCCGAATCGCTGCGACACGGCGTGACGACCGTGATGCTGGGGTCCTGCTCGCTGTCCACGGTGTACCTGGACAATGTCGACGCGGGCGACATCTTCGGCCGCGTGGAAGCGATTCCGCGGCGCTATGTGATCGAGCAGCTCAACGCGACCCGGTCGTGGCACAGCCCCAAGGAATATGTGGCCGCGCTCGAGCGGCTGAACCTGGGCCCCAACATCGCGGCGTTCATCGGGCACTCCGACATGCGCGCCGCCACGATGGGCCTGGACCGGGCGACCCGTAAGGACGTCCGCCCGTCGGCGGCCGAACTCGCGCGGATGGAGGCGATGCTGGAAGAGGCCCTCGACGAAGGCTTCGTCGGGATGTCCTCGCAGCAACTGCTGTTCGACAAACTCGACGGCGAGGTCTGCCGGTCGCGCACCCTGCCGTCGACCTACGCCAAGCCTCGCGAGCTGCGGCGCCTGAACGCCATCCTGCGGCGGCGCAACAAGATCCTGCAATCGGGTCCTGATATCAAGAACCCGCTGTCGATCGTTTCCCAGCTGGCCACCTCCCTCGGGGTGGGGCGCCGCCGGTTGAAGACCAGCCTGCTCTCGGCCGCCGACGTCAAGTCCCTGCCGCCGGTCATCTACCTGATGGACTGGCTGGCGCGGATGGTCAACGCGCTCGGCGCGGATTTCCGCTGGCAGCATCTGCCGGTCCCGTTCGAGGTCTACGCCGACGGGATCTCGCTGGTGATCTTCGAGGAGTTCGGCTCCGGCGCAGCGGCCCTGCACCTGCAGGACGAGATCGCCCGTAACGAGCTGATGCGCGACGAAGAATACCGGCGGCAGTTCCGCAAGGACTATGACCAGAAGTACGGCCCCCGGGTGTGGCACCGCGACTTCTTCGATGCCGACATCGTGGCCTGCCCCGACGAATCGGTCGTCGGTAAATCGTTCGGGCGGGTGGGCCTGGACCGCGGCGGCCTGCACCCGGTCGACGCGTTCCTCGACCTGGTGCTCGAGCACGGCGAAAAGCTGCGCTGGCGCACCACGATCTCCAACCACCGGCCCGAATTGCTCAAGAAGCTGGCGCAAAGCCCGGGCGTGCAGATGGGGTTCTCGGACGCGGGCGCGCACCTGCGCAACATGGCCTTCTACAACTCCGGGCTGCGCCTGCTGCGCCACGTGCGCGACGCCGAGAAGCGGGGCACGCCGTTCATGTCGATCGAGCACGCCGTGCACCGCCTCACCGGCGAGCTCGGCTCCTGGTACCAGCTCGACGCCGGCACCCTGCGGGAAGGCGACCGCGCCGATATCGTCGTGATCGACCCCGAGAAGCTCGACGACGCCCTCGACGCCTATGCCGAACATCCCGTCGAGTCCTACGGCGGGCTGTCGCGGATGGTGAACCGCAACGACGACACCGTCACGGCGGTGTTGGTGTCCGGCAACCTCGCGTTCGGCGCCGGCAAGGCGTCACCGGAGCTGGGCGAGAAACGATTCGGTGAGTTCCTCCGGGCGGGCGCGTCGGCGCGCAAGCCTGCCTACGCCGGCTAGCCGCGCCTATTGTGCGGGGGATTGTGCGCGGGCGCCGCAGTTTTCAGGCCACCGACGCGCCCAGGATGAGGTTGACCGCCTCGTCGAGCTGCCCGGAGATCTCGGCGAAGCTGACGAACCGGGCGGTCATCAGCGCACCCGAAAAGGTCATCTGCAGTGTGGATTTCACGGCTCGGGGCCAGCCCGGACCGAGGGCGGCCCCGATCCGCTTGGCCACTTCCTCGCCGATCTGTTCGCGAAGGGGCGTGACCGCCGGATCGTCGGCCATCAGCGCCGCGCCACACGCGGCGGTCAGTTCCGGCTCGTCGGCGACGACGACCGCCATGTCCCGCAGGGTTGCGCTCACCCGGGTTTTGGTCGTCTCGTTGACGTCGGTGTGCAGCGGCAGGTCCCGCAGGAAGCGCAGATACACCGCCGCCACCAGGGCGCTTTTCGACGGGAAGTAGGTGTAGGCGCTGGCCGGCGACACCCCGGCGCGCGTCGCCACCGCGCGCATCGTCAGGTTCGCGTACGAGGATTCCCGCAGCTCCGCCAGCCCGGCATCGAGCACCTTGCGGATGGTCTGTCCCGGCCGGCGGTCGGATCGGCGGGCCGCGCCCACCGTTTTCCCGGCGACCACCGGTGGCGACACATCTCTAGACACCCGTCCAGTGTAGAAACGTGTCTTGCCCACCAACAATCTCCATTGCGCGCGGTCGGCGCGAACGCGGGATCCCGATAACGGACAAGTGTCCAGAAGAAGCCCGGTTCTAGAGTGGCGGCTATGGGCGAAGCGGACCGGCGTCGCTGGGACGAACGGTACGCGGCCAAGGGGCCGCCACCGCTGAGTTCGGTTGCGCCTCCGGACGTTTTCGCGGGCCACGCGGATGTGTTTCCCGCCGCGGGCCAGGCCCTGGACCTGGCCTGCGGACAGGGGATCGGCTCGGTCTGGCTGGCGGCACGCGGCCTACAGGTGGTGGGGCTCGACGTCTCGCCGGTGGCCATCGCCCACGCGCGGGAACTGGCCCAGCGGGCCGGCGTGGGTGACCACTGCCGCTTCGACGTCGTCGATTTCGACGCCGGCCTCCCGGCGGGGGCGCCGGTCGATGTGATCCTGTGCTGCAAGTTCCGCGACCCCCGCCTCGACCGGGCAATCGTCGATCGGGTCGCGGCGGGCGGGCTGCTGGCGATCGCCACGTTGAGTGAGGTCGGGGCGAGCCCGGGTCCCTTCCGCGCCGTGGCCGGCGAACTGCCCGCCGCGTTCGCCGGCCTGGAGCTGATCGACGCCGGCGAAAGCGACGGTCAGGCGTGGCTGCTGGCCCGGCGCTGACCGCCGCGACCGGGGGCTAGTTAGCCGGCGGTGCCCTGAGCGCGGCTGGCGCGGCGGCGATCCGGCCGTCGTCGAGGCGCAGCGGTGCGGTGCGACATCGCCGATTCCGTGGGGGTGGGATTGGTCCTCGGCGACCTGCCGGTCCGGCGGCGCCGCTGCCCGCCGGAGTTGGCCCGATGCTGCGCCGGCGCGTGCGAGGGCGCCCGGGCTGGTGCGGGGGCCTGGTAGGGCGCGACCTCGCCCACCAGCGCCTGCACCGCCTCGGACACGGCGGTCACCTGCACCGGGGCGACCTGGATGCCGGCCTTGCGCATCAGCAGCTGGGTGTCACGGCGCTGCTCAGGCAGCACCACGGTGACGACGTCTCCGGCGCTGCCTGCCCGCGCGGTTCGCCCGGACCGGTGCAGATAGGACTTGTGCTCGGCGGGCGGGTCGATGTGCACGACGAGCTCGACCTCGTCGACATGCACGCCGCGCGCGGCGATGTCGGTCGCCACCAGCACCCGGGCGCCGCCCGAGGCGAACATCGCCAGGTTGCGCTCGCGTGCCGGCTGAGACAGGTTGCCGTGCAGGTCGACTGACGGAACTCCCGATTCGGTGAGCTGCCTGGCGAGCTTGCGGGCCTGATGCTTGGTGCGCATGAACAGAATCCGCCGACCGGTGCCGGAGGCGAGCCGGTGCACCACCTCTTTCTTGGCCTCGGCGTTGGCGACGTGGAAGACGTGATGGGTCATTTCGGGCACCGGCGAGTTGGGCTCGTCGACCGAGTGCAGCACCTCGTTGCGCAGGAATCGCTGCACGAGCTTGTCGACGCCGTTGTCCAGGGTGGCCGAAAACAACAGTCGCTGGCCGTCTTTCGGCGTCGCGGCCAGGATCCGGGTGACGCCGGGTAGGAAGCCGAGATCGGCCATGTGATCGGCCTCGTCGATGACGGTGATCTCGACGGCGTCGAGGCTGATCAGCCGCTGCTTCATCAGGTCCTCGAGCCGGCCCGGGCAGGCCACCACGATGTCGACGCCGGACTTCAGCGCGGCCACCTGGCGGCTTTGCGAGACGCCGCCGAAGATCGTGGTGACCCGCAGGCCGCCGGCATTCGCCAGTGGCTCGAGCGTCGCTGTGATCTGCGTCGCCAGCTCCCGGGTGGGGGCCAGCACCAGGCCCGAGGGCCGCGAGGGGCGCCGGTTGCCCGACGAGAGGCGGCTGACGAGCGGGATGGAGAAGGCCAGGGTCTTGCCGCTGCCCGTCTTGCCGCGACCGAGCACGTCGCGGCCGGCCAGGGTGTCGGGCAGGGTCTCGACCTGGATCGGAAAGGGATGGGTGAGGCCGCGCTTGACGAGCGCATCGACCAGGTGGGTGCGCACGCCGAGGTCGGCGAAAGTCTTGCTGGTGGTCACTTTTCGGTGCCTTTCGGGCATCGGTGGTGCCGCGCCGCAGGCGAGAACGCCGCGTGGCATCGGCACGAGGTGGCGAGATTGCCGGATGGCAAAATCGATCGCCGCGAGACAAGCTCGTGCGGGATGCACGGATCATCTAGGTGCCAAGCGCGATCTTCTTCGCTGGCACCGGAGGGATGAGGAAGCGTTCCACGACGGTGTTGGCATGCAGTAGTCATGAAGCCAACGTTGCTGCCAGCCTAGCGTATGCGACGCCGAACGGCTAAATGGCGTAGGTCACCCTTCGAGCCGCGAACGAACGGCCGCCAGCCGCGCCGCCAGCTCGTCCTCGTTGATGACGCCACGCGCCACGAGCGAGTGCGCGAGTGCCACCAGCCTATTCTCCGGATAGGGCAGGCCGGCGTAGACGGTTGCCGACAGCGTATCCTCGTCGTTGCGCCGCTCGACGAAACTGAGTACCTGTGCTCCGCAACTACTTTGATCGAGGGCATCGCAGATGCCGTCCAGGCTCGTCTGCCACGGCGGCACCGGGTTACCGACGCCGTGCTTGGCCGCCATGCGGCTCCAAATCTGGTTGCGTTCAACGATTTTCGTCAGCGGCGCGATGCTGGAGTGTTCGATGCTCATCGGTGCGCCCCGGGTCAGTCGCCAGCGGGGTGGACGGCCGGGCGCGTCTGGGTGACGGCGTTGGTGGTCACCCCCGGCTTGGGCAACGCGACGCCGATCAGGCAATCGCGCGTGATGATTTCGACGAGTTGGTCCTCTGTCCAGCCCTGCGTTCCGGCCGGTCGGACCGGCATCACCATGAACCGATGCTTCTGGTTGGAGTCTTCCACCCGGATCTCGACGTCCTCCGGGAGTATCAGGCCGAATTCCGCGAGCACCTGCCGCGGCCAGCGCACGATGCGGCGCCGATAGTTGGGGGTGCGGTACCACTCCGGCGAGTTGCCCAGAATCGGGCGCGGGTAGCACGAGCACAGCGTGCAGACGATCACGTGATGCAGCGTGGGGGTGTCTTCCAGCACGTGCAGGGCGGTGAAGTCACTCGGGGTTCCGAACCCGGTCGGTTCCAGCCAGTCGACCCCGACTTCCTTGCTGGCTGCCAGCGCATCGGTGCGCACCAACTCCTTGAAGTCGGGATCGAGCCAGGCCTTGGCCACCATGCGCGCTGCGGGGGTGGGCCCGATCTGTTCGGCGAACTCGGTGAAGCGGCGATGATCTTCGGCGGTGAAAATGCCCTTCTCGATGCACAATTCGCGCAGCGCGATCTCGAGGACTTCGAAGTCGGTGATCTCGTCGACCATGGGTGCGGCGGTGCGGTCGTGGTCGTGCTCGTGGTCGTGGTCTGTCATGCCGGAGGTCCTTTCGCCAAGCTATTCGGCCGATTCGAGCCACCGCTGTGGGAGTTCGGTCTGCAACGTGTCGTTGGCCGGTCCGGTGTAGCCGTGCCACAGGTCTGACAGGTTGAATCGGACGATGTAAAACCATTCGGGTTGTTGGTCCGGCGCGTCCCACGTCTCGTCCTCGGCGGCGGGGCTTTCGTACGAGACAACCGCGATCTCGCCCGTCGCCCCGCGCACGTACTCCTGCGTGCGGGTGTAGAGCAACACCGGCAGATCGCGGACCACGACCTTGTCGCCGACGTTGAACTTCGGTGCGCCGGCCTGTCCGGCGTACACCTGCGGGTCGCCTTTGCCGACGGCGTGGCGGTGGTGCCGGTTGCGTGGGACGGCGGCGGGATCGCCTTCGGACTTGGGCTTGGCCTGCAAGGGATTTCCGCGCAGGCCGTCGGCATAGCGGGCCTTGACCTCGGCCATGCGTTCGGCCAGTTCGCTGAGGCCGATGTGGTGTTTTTCGGCGAGGACGCGTGCGACCGCGAGCAGCCACCGCCCGTAGTAGGGCAGTCCGAGGTAGATGGTGCGGCCCAGGTCGACGTTGCCCATCCGGCGTCGTTCCTCGGACAACCAGATCCCGCGCCAGCCGAGCACCTCGCACATCACATAGGTGTTGTGCTCCCAGATCTCGTACTGCTTGTTCTCGAACTCGATGGGGGCGTCCGGCTCGCCGCCGACGTCGTGGGGGGTCTTGACATAGGCGTTGAAACGTTCGTGGTCAATGAGATCCGGCGTGGGGGCGTCGGGCAGTTCGGGGTAGGAGGATTGTAGCCGGGCTATCAGGTCGAGCTGTGCGGCTCGGTCCGACGCACTCGTCATCCCAGCTCCATTCGACTAGTCCAGCGCTTCCCTATACTTCACTCTTCCCGCCGGCATCCCGCAACCGCAAAGCGAACTTCGGTACGGCAGTCTCCGGTAACGTCACCGGAATGGAGCGGCGCGTCCTGGAAGCGGTCATTTATGAGCGTGAACCGCCGATTGCGCGGATCATTCTGAACCGGGTGGACAAGGCCAACACCAAGGACGCGGTCCTGGTCGGCGAGGTCGACAGTTGTTTGCACGAGGCCGACCGCGACAAGGACATCAAGGTCGTCATCCTCAAGGCGAACGGCAAGGGATTCTGCGGCGGCCACGTGGCGCGCTGGGGCCCGGACGAAAACCCGTATCCGGATTTCGGGGACACGTTCGAGGACCTTTACAAGGGCACTGCCGATCTGTTTTTGTGGCCGACGCTGTACCTGTGGGAATTTCCCAAGCCGACCATCTCGCAAATCCACGGCTATTGCATGGGCGGTGGCATCTATCTCGGACTGCTGACCGACTTCTGCGTCGCCTCCGAGGACGCGTATTTCCAAATGCCACTTGCCCAGAGCCTCGGCGAACCCGGCGGACACACCATGATCGAGCCGTGGCTGCTGATGAACTGGCATCGCACCATGGACTGGCTGCTGCTGGCGCCGACCCTGTCCGCGCAACAAGCGCTCGAGTGGGGCCTGCTCAACCGGGTGGTGCCGCGCGACGACCTCGAGGACACGGTTGAGGAGATGGCGCGCAGAATCGCCCAAATCCCCTTGACCACACTGATGGCGGTCAAGAACAACGTGAAGCGCGCGTGGGAACTGATGGGCATGCGGGTCCATCTTCAGGTCAGCCACATCCTGACCAACATGGTCGGCGCCGCGTCCGACGTGCAGGCGCGGCGCGCCGAGCTGATGCAGTCCGGCATGAAGCCACGCGAGTTTGTCGACAAACCCGAATCGCCCGCCTAGCGGCTCATCTCACCGGCGATCTTGCGTCCGGCGGCATGGCGCGCGGCGACGTACCCGAACACCATCGAGCTGGCGATGCTCGCGCCGGCGCCGGGATAGGTCCGGCCCATCACCGTCGCGGTCGTGTTGCCGGTGGCGTACAAGCCCTCGATCACCCGGTCCTGTTGGTCGAGAACCTGCGCGTGTTGGTTGGTGATGACGCCGCCGCACGTGCCGACGTCGGCCGGCAGCACCCTGGTCGCGTAGTAGGGGGCGGTGTCGAGCGGGCCGATGGCGGCGTTCGGCCGATAGCCGGGGTCGCCGAGGCAGTCGTTGTAGGCGGACTGGCCGCGGCCGAAGTCGGGATCCAGCCCCTTGGCCGAGAATTGGTTGAATCGCCGGATCGTGCGCGCCAGTTCGTCGGCCGGAAGATCGATCTGGCGGGCGAGGTCGGGGATGCTCGCCGCCCGGGTGACGGCACCGGACTCGAACAGCTCGGGCGGCAGCGGCTGGTTTCGCTTCAGGGCTTTCAGGGGGCTTGCGCTCGTGACGTATCGGCGCACGTATCCCTCGTCGAAGATCATCCAGCACGGCACCGCCTTGTTGGCGTACATCGCCTTGCCGACCTCGACGTAGGAGTTGGACTCGTTGCAGAACCGCCGCCCGGTCGAGTCGACGTAGATGGCACCGGGACGCTGGCGTCCCGAACCGAGCGAGGCGGCGACGGCGCCGCCGTTGGCGATGAAAACCGAAGGCAGCCACCAGGCTTCGTCCAGCAGGTCGGTCTTCGCGCCCAGTCGCATCGCCGCCTCGAGGACCTCGCCGGTGTCACCGGCGTTGGCGATCGACCACTTCCCCTCGTTGGGCTGGTTGCCGCTGTAGCGGCGGCGCATCTGCTCGTTGTGGCCGAAACCGCCGGCGGCCAACAGGACTCCCTTGCGGGCCTCGACGGTCAGCGGCCGTCCGTCGCGGACGACGCGCACGCCGACCACCCGGCCGTCGTCGACGACCAGATCCGTCATCGCGGCTTGCGTCCACAGTGGGGGATCACCGTCGCTGAGATCGATCAGCGCCTTGAGCATCTGGGCGATCAGCGAGGCGCCGTTGGTGAGGAGTTGACGCCGCCGGGCCCGGGCGATCACCGTGCGCAGGAATACCCGCGACGCGACGGCCAAGGCGCGTGGTGCGCGGTTGAAATATTGGACCGACCGTAACTCGTTGGTCAGCACCACATATCCGTAGTTCTTGGCCAGCGGCGGCTGCACCTTTTCGCTCCAATCGCCGAGCCGCGCGGCGTCGAACGGGATGCCCTCGACCGCGCGGCCGGAGGCGTTGCCGCCCTTGTGGTTCGGGTAGTAGTCGCTCCAGCCCGCGCAGCGGATCAGCGCGACACCCTTGCGGGTGAGGAAGTTGATCATTTCGAAGCCCGCGGTGAGGAACATTTCGCGTCGTTCGGGTGAGGAGGGCGCGCCGATGTCGCCGACCACGTCGGCCAGGTAGGCCAGGCCGTCCTCATGGGAGTCGGCGATGCCGTCGGCGCGCATCAACGGGTTGTTCGGCAGCCACACGATGCCGCCCGACAGCCCCGTCGAACCGCCGACCAGCGGCTGCTTTTCGATGATCAGCGGTTCGAGGCCGCAGTCCAGCGCGGCCAGCCCGGCGACCATGCCGCCCCCGCCGCTGCCCGCGATGACCAGGTCCACCGAGTGGTCCCACCGGCCGGTCATCGCGCCGCCGCGCCGAAGCCGAGGTCGACGATCGGTACGTCGATGGTGGTGTTGGTCTTTCCGATGGCGGGCAGCAGAGTGGTGTAGGGCAGCCCGGCCAGGAAACCGTCGATGACGCGTTCGAAGTTCGAGATCAGCCCCTCGATCTGATCCGACAACCGCATGAAGTCAAACCCCTTGGAATGCAAGCCCTTCTGCTGCCGGGGCAGGTTGGAGAAATCCTGGGCCGGGATGGGCGGCCACCGCGGGTCATCGGGTGCCATGGGTTCGGGAGGCGTGGGCTTGCCGGCCGAGGCGTCTGCGGGATACCGGGTCAGCGACCAGATCTCGAACAGCGTGTCCTCGGGACCCAGCGGACGGATGCGGTACGAGGAGGCGCTGCTATAGGTGGGCAGGATGAAGTGGTGCGGGAAGGCGAATCCGATCGCGTCGGTGATCCCGCGCCGAACCAGCTCGTTGAGGTCGGGCATGGTGCTGCCGCGGGCGCGATGCCAGTTGACGACGGCGTCGTTGAGCGCGTCGCGCCACCCCGCCATCGCCGCGCCCGGGTCGGCCGGCAACTCGATGTGCTGGAGTCCTTCGGCGATGCGAATGTCGTTCTCGTGCGTCATGCCGCCCATGCCGGCGCCGAGCGTGCGCATGAAATACAGGCTGCTCGCGACGACGGGATGCACTGCCGCGCGGGGCTGTCCGGTCTGCGCGGACGGCAACAGCTGCGGATGGGTCTGCGGGACGTGGTAACCCTCCATGAACGCCGCGGTCGCGAGTTTCCAGTTCACCGGCAGCCGGCACGATTGCCACCATTCCACCCGCAGCGACTCCACCCGCCACGCGTCGTAGATCGAGGCGAACGGTTCCATCCAGTCGCGCAGTGCTGGAGCGTCGTCGTCGAGGTTGATCCACGCGCAGCCACCCCAGAGCTCGCAGCGCACCGAGACGAGCGCCAGGTCGTCCGGGCGCAGGTTGTCTTCGGCGAACGCTTCGGGGCGTAGCACGAAGGTGTTGCGCCCGTCGATGCCCCAACACCAGCCGTGGAAGGGGCAGACGAAGGTGCGCCGGTTTCCGTTGCCTTCCACCAGCTTCACGCCGCGATGGCGGCAGGCGTTGTGGTAGGCGCGCACGGTGTCCTGGTCGACGCGGACCACGATGATCGAGTCGTCGAGGATCTCGTACTCCACGTAGTCGCCGGGCTTGGGGATCTCCTCGAGCCGGCAGGCCATCTGCCACACCCGGGGCCAGAACAGCTGCGCCTCCAGCGCGTAGAACTCCGGATCGAAGTAGCGTTGCTTGGGGATTCGATCGGCGGCCTGGACCGCCCAGGGCACCGGTAGTGGCGTCCAATTCACCGCCGCCCGGTGCGCGGTTTGCGGGTTGGAAATCTCGTTGCCCATTCCTACAGCCATCTCGTCATTCCTTGCGTCACATCACAAGATCCGCGACACCCGTCCTTGCCAGTAGCGGTCGCGGATGCGTCTCTTGTAGAGCTTGCCGTTCGGGTCGCGCGGCAGGGCGTCGAAGTCGACGGTGCGGGGGCACTTGTACCCGGCCAGGTAAGCCCGGCAGTATTCGATGAGCTCGGCCTTTAGCTCGGGTCCCGCGATGACGCCGTCGGCCGGTTGCACGACGGCCTTGACCTCTTCGCCGAATTCGTCGTTGGGGACCCCGAACACCGCCGCGTCCACCAGCTTCGGATGCATGACGAGCAGATTCTCGACCTCTTGCGGGTAGATGTTGACCCCGCCGGAGACGATCATGAACGTCGAGCGGTCGGTGAGGTACAGGTATCCGTCGGCGTCGACATAGCCCATGTCGCCGAGCGATCGCCAGCCGCGGTCGTTGGACACCGATGCGGTCTTGGCGGGGTCCTTGAAGTATTCGAAGTCCGGTCCACCCTCGAAATAGAGTTCGCCGGATTCACCGACCGGAAGCTCCCGCCCGTCCTCGCCGACCACGTGCACCGGGGCCATCGGAATGCCCACCGAACCGGGATGGTCGAGCCACTCCCGGGGCCCGATCGTGGTGCCCGCGAAACCCTCTGTGCCGCCGTAGTATTCGTGGATTATCGGACCGAACCAGTCCATCATCCGGTGCTTCACATCGACCGGGCACGGTGCCGCCGCGTGGATAACGCACCGCAGGCTCGAGACGTCGTAGCGCCGCCGGACGGCTTCGGGCAGCTTGAGCATGCGTACGAACATGGTCGGGACGAACTGCGCGTGGGTCACCCGGTGGGTCTCGATCAGGCGCAACACCGCCTCGGCGTCGAATTTGTGCATGAGGACCGTCGCGGCGCCCACCCGGTTGGCCGCCATGGTGTAGTTGACGCCTGCCGCGTGATACAGCGGCGCGGGGGACAGGTACACGCTCGAGGAGTCCATTCCGTATCTGTGAGCCAGCGCCAGCTCGAGCACCGACTGCGCCCAGGATCCGTTGCCGTCGGCGGGAAGCGGTCGCCGCACCGCCTTGGGCCGCCCGGTGGTCCCGGACGAATACAACATCTCCGACCCGTCCGACACCGGTGGGGCCTCGCCGGCCGTCGCCAGCGCGTCGTCATAGGACTCCCAGCCCGGTAGCGCGCCGCCGACCGAAAACCGGGCGACCACCGCGGCATTGGCGTCACCGATGTGCGCGGCCAGTTCGGGCAGCGAGGCATCGACGAATACCGCCTTGGCGTCCGAATCGTCGATGACGTAGCCGACCTCGTCGGGCAGGAAATGCGTGTTCACCGCGGTGTAGTAGAGGCCGGAAAGCTGTGCGCCCCAGGTGATCTCGAGAAACTCCGGCCGGTTCGGCAGCACCAGCGCCACGCCGTCGCCGCGTCGCAGCCCCGCCCCGTGCAACGCGGCGGCCACCCGCTTGCTGCGGGCATGCAGTTGGCCGAACGAGATCGTGCCGCCGTCGGTGATCAGGGCCGGCGACTGTGCGGCGGCGATCGCGTGGTCGGCGATGTTCACCAGGGGACCTAAGGTGTTGCGGCGCCGTCGGTCTGGGCGGCGGCCGCGGCCTGGCGGCGGGCGTGCTCGGAGGGCAGCACCTTGTCCTTGAACACGGTCTGGATCAGCTGCTGCACGTCCTTGCTGATGGAGGCCAGCGCGACGAGGTCATTGGAGCTCTGCCAGTGCACCCGCATGCCCATCAGCTCCCAGGCGCGTTTGAGGTTGGCCTTGGTGAGCATCAGGGTCGTCAACGGTGCCTGGGCGATGTGGCGGGCGATCGCGTCGACGCGGTCGTCGAGGTCCTCCCGCTTGACCACCTCGTTGACCAGGCCGACCTCCAGCGCCTTCCTGGCGTCGATCACCTCCGCGGTGAACAGGTAGTAGGCGGCGCGGCGCCAGTTCATGAACACCCAAGGCTCGATGGAACATTCACCCGACGGCATGCCGAAGCCCTGCAGCGGCGGGTAGGAGAAGTAGGCGTCCTCGGAGGCGATGACGATGTCGGTGGTCAGGCCCATGTGTGTGCCGCCGCCCACGCAGTAGCCGTGCACCTGCGCGATGGTGGGCTTGGAGAACTCCCACAGGTTCAACGTCGGCTTGACGAACAGGTCCGACTGCGCCTTCCACGGGTGGCCGGTCACCATGGCGTTCTCGACGAACGACGGGTAGTCGACGGCGTTGTTGCCGATCGCGTGCCCGGAGCAGAAGCCCTTGCCGTTGGCCTTGAGCACCAGCACCTTGATGTCGTAGTCGCGGTCGGCGTCGGCCAGCGCGGCGTCGACCTCTTCGGCCAGCTTCTGGTCCTGGGCGTTGGCCTTCTCCGGCCAGTTCAACGTGACGCGGGCGATCGGGCCGTCTTTTTCGTAGATGATTCTCTCGCGGGTCTCGTTGAGATCCATCGGGCTTTACCTTTCCTCGTTAGGACGTGATGATGCCGATTTCGGCGCCGATGTCGTAGGTGGTCCCGACCTGAGCCTTCCAGTGCACGGTGCCGGATGCCCCAGCTTCGATTTCCTGTTCCACCTTCTCGGTGGCGACCACAAAGAGGGGCATGCCCTCCTCGACGTGTTCGCCGGCGTCGACCAGCAGGCCGGTGAGTTCGGCCTCGGACACCGCCACCGATACCCGGGGGATGCGAATGACGAAGTCAGCCATGCACCTTCGCCTTCTGACAGGTGCGCTGCGCCGCCGCGACGATGCGCGCCGGCGACGGATACACCTGGGCCTCGAGCGCGGCGGCGGCCGGGTTGGGCACGAAGCGCGCGGCAACCCGCTCGACGGGTGCGGCGAGTTCGCCGAACAACTCGGTCGACAGGATCGCGGCGATTTCGGCTCCGGGACCGGCGAATTGGACCGCGTCGTGCACGATGACGGCTCGGCGGGTGCGCCGGACGGATTCGACAATGGTCTCGACGTCCAGCGGCACCAGGGTGCGCAGATCGACGACCTCGGCATCGACGCCCCGCTCGGCCAGGGTCGCTGCCGCGGCAAGCGCGTCGTGCACGCAGCGTCCGTAGCCGATCAGGCTCACGTCGGTGCCGGGCCGCTTGATGTCGGCCTGACCCAGCGGGATCGAGAAGCCGGGATCGACGGGCACGGGCCCCTTCTTGCTCTGCAACCGGATGGTTTCGACGAACAGGCAGGGGTCGGCGTCGAAGATCGCGGTCGTCAGCAGGCCTTTGCCGTCGCGCGGGGTGGACGGCACGATCACCTTCATCCCGGGAACGTGCATGAACCAGGCCTCCAGGCTCTGCGAATGCGTCGCACCGGTGGCCAGTCCGGCGTAGACCTGGGTGCGCACGGTGATGGGCGCCGACGTGCGCCCGGCGGTCATGAACCGCAGTTTGGCGGCGTTGTTGATCAATTGGTCGGCGGCGATCCCGATGAAGTCCATGATCATGATCTCGGCGACCGGCAGCAGACCGTCGATGGCCGCGCCGATCGCCGCGCCCAGGATGGCGGCCTCCGAGATCGGTGTGTCCAGCACGCGTTCGTGGCCGTATTTGGTCGACAACCCCGCGGTCGGGCCGGACGCACCGGGATCGGCGATGTCCTCGCCGAGCAGGAACACCCGCTCGTCGGCCTCGAGCGCCTGATCCAGCGCGAGGTTGAGGGCCTCGCGCATCGTCATCTCCTGATCGGCCATGTCCTACACCGGAAACCCGATGGTCGCCGCGTAGACGTCGCGGTCGAGCTCGTCGATCGATGCCGCGTCCGCGGCCAGGACGGTGCGCAGTGCGGCTTCCACCGCCGCCACCGCCTCGCCGTCGATGCGATCCAGCTCGTCGTCGCGGCAGGCGCTCGTCTCCGCGAGGTGGGAGCGGAACCGGGGCACCGGATCGGCGGCCATGGCCGCTTCGAGTTGCTCGGAGGGGATGTAGGGCATGCGGTCGCCGAAATAGTGGCCGCGGAAGCGGAACGTCACACACTCGATGAGGGTCGGCCCACCGCCGCTGCGCGCCCGCTGCAGCGCCTCGTCGAGCGCGGCCTGCACCGCCAGCGGGTCGTTGCCGTCGACGCGCACACCCGGCATCCCGTATCCGGCGGCCCGATCGGCCACCCGCTCGAGCTTCATGGTGTCACCGGTCGGGGTCATCTCGGCGTACTGGTTGTTCTGGCACACGAAGACCATGGGCAGGTCCCACAGCGCGGCCATGTTGGCGGCTTCGTGGAAGGAGCCGGTGTTGGTGGCACCGTCACCGAAGCTGACCACCGTGACACGGTCGAGTCCCTTGCGTTTGGCGGCCAGCGCCAGTCCCACGGCCACCGGCGACCCGGCACCGACGATGCCGGTCGAAAGCATCACGCCCACCTCGGGTTTGGCGATGTGCATGGTGCCGCCCTTACCCCGGCTGGCGCCGACGGTCCGGCCCATCATCTCGCCGTAGATCTCCTCGAGCGGCACTCCCTTGCCGATGAGATCGTGCAACCCGCGGTAGGTGGTCACCAGCTGATCGTCGGGCCGCAGCGCGACACCCATCGCGGCGGCGATCGCCTCCTGCCCGCGGGAGGGCCAGTACACGCACATGAACTCGCCGGTGCCGATCCCCTTGGACAGCCGGTCGTCGGCCGCCTTCATCAGCACCATGAGTTCGTACAGGCGCCGCTGGATCTCGGGGTCGTCGGTCATCGCCGAACCCCGTTGCGGTGCAGGATGATCGGTGCCACCGCTGTCACGCGCCCGACCATGGCTTGACCTTGAGGAAGCCGCCGCCGTCCACGCGCAATTGCTGTCCGGTGATATAGCGGGCGGCGTCGGACGCGAGGAACAGCACCGCCTCGCTGATGTCCTCGGGTTCGACGTAGGGGATGGGCATCGCCTGCACGAACGGGAAGATCGGTTCGGCGTCCTCGCGGGTCGGCTCCTTCAGGTCGGGGCGAAAGGCCCGGTACATCGGCGGGCTGTGCAACATGTCGGTGTTGACGTTGGTCGGGTGCACCGCGTTCATCCGGATGGAAAACGGTGCCAGCGCCAGCGCGAAGTCGTTGACGTAGTGCGCGGCAGCCAGTTTCGCGAAGGCGTAGCCCGCTCCGCCCGGACCGCCGTCGATGCCGGTGGTGTTCAGGGACGACATGAAGGCCGCGTTGGAACCGATGACGACGATCGACGCACCAGCCTGCAGGTGTTTGAGGCTCGCGTGCACCAGGTTGAGCACACCGACCAAGTCCACGTCCACGGCGTCGGCGAAGGCCTTCGGGGGTAGCCCCGCGGTCAGGGGGCAGATGCCGGCGTTGGCCACCACGACGTCGAGGTGCCCGAGTTCGGCGACGCCCTCGTCGATGGCCGCGGTCAGCGCGACGCGGTCGCGGACGTCGGCGACCGCGGTGTACGCGCGCTGTCCTTCCTTTTCCACCAGCCGCGCCGTTTCGTCCAGGTCCTCGGGGCGCGCCAGGGGATACTCGTTAGTGTCGATGTCGGCGCAGATGTCCACGGCGATGATGTCCGCGCCTTCGGCGGCCAGCATCCTCGCGTGTGATCGGCCCTGCCCGCGCGCGGCCCCGCTGATCACGGCCACCTTGCCCGTCACCCTGCCCATCGCCCGTCCTTCGTCCGTGCCTACAGCACGACCTGCGTTGGCGCCCACCAACATTCGTCGACATGACTCAAGTCGAAGCGGGAACCTTGCGGCCGCTCGTCGTCTCGCGCCGCGGCGCGGCGCGCGGTCACCGCGGCGGGCGTCGCAAGGAGACCTTCGGTCGGCTGCATCGCATCTCTTCCCCGAAAAACCGCGCTGACCTGCAGATGGGCTATCACTACGACCAAGACTAGCTAGAATATCTAAAATAGCAAGGAATGGCCGCGACGAGGGGGTTGGCGATGTCTGACGTGCACGGCGGCGTCCTGCGCGGGGTGCGGGTCGTCGAGCTGGCGTCCTGGACCTATGTGCCCTCGGCCGGGGCCGCGCTGGCGGACTGGGGTGCCGACGTCATCAAGGTCGAAGGCGTCGCCTCCGGTGATCCCGGACGGGCGCTGGTGGTCGGCGGGTTCACCCGGCAAGCGGCTCGTCCGGATGCCGACTTCATTCTCGAACTGGGCAACCGCGGCAAGCGCAGCATCGCCATCGACGTCAAGTCGGAAACGGGTCGCGAGCTGTTCGGCCGGCTATTGGCCAGTGCCGATGTGTTCTTGACCAATTGGTTACCCGGCGCGCTCGAACGGGCCCGGCTGACCGTCGAGGACATCCGCTCGTTCAACCCGAAGATCATCATCGCGCGCGGCACCGGCCTGGGCGTCCGCGGTCCCGATCGCGACCGCGGCGGCTTCGACGCCGCAACCTATCTGGCGCGCGGCGGGGTCGCCTACACGCTGACACCGTTCGGCAGCGAGACGCCGGCGGTCCAGGGGCCCGGCTTCGGTGACCTGCAGGGCGGGGCGACGCTGGCCGGCGGCGTCTGCGCCGCGCTGTTCCACCGGGAACGCACGGGCGAACCGACGATCGTCGACTCATCGCTACTGGCGCAGGCGATGTGGTCGATAGCGCCGTCCATCTGCGCGGCCGACTTCTTCGACATCGACGGGATCCCCGGTGCGCCGCCCGGCCTGGCCATCAACCCGTTGGTCAACCGGTACAAGACGAAAGACGGCAGGTGGATCCAGCTGGTGTTCTTGCAGCCGGACAAATTCTGGGCGGGCTTCTGCCGGCGCATCGGGCTGGCGGAACTGGCCGACGATGAGCGATTCGTGCCATCAAGTAACTTGATCGCCAATGCGGCCGCCGCGACCGAGCTGCTGGCGAATACGTTTGCCCGCCATGACCTCGCGCACTGGCAGGCGGTGCTCGCGGACGAACCCGGGGTGTGGGGTGCGCTGGCGACTCCCCGGGAAACCCTCAACGACCCGCAGGTCGAACCCAACGGCTATGTGGTGACGAACGTCGACGACCACGGAGAGAAGTACCGAATCGTCGCGGCCCCAGTGCAATTCAACGAGACGCCACCGTCTCCGGCGCGTGCCCCCGAACACGGCCAGCACACCGAAGAGATTCTGCTGGAGCTCGACATCGGCTGGGACGACATCGCCAAGGCGAAGGAGTCCAAGGCGATTCTGTAGATGGCGTGGTCGGTCGCTAATTATGCTAAATCACAGCCGGTTTCGATACCACGGGTCCCGAATTTCGCGATGAGCAACCGATCCCGAAACGGTCACAGCCGGGTATCAATGTCAGTGGTGGACTGGCACAACGCGACGGATCCGCAAATCATTGCACAGGGCGCCTTTTGGGGATTGCGGCCGCGACGACGCGCACGGATTCCTGCCGCTATGCGAGTAGCGGTTTCACCAGGGCGCAGCAGGAGGTATCAACAGCATGACGACGAACTGGGTTCCCGCCCAAACTTCGTGCGGCCCGAACTCCGGCCGCATTCTCGACACCGCGCGGGGCATCCTCATCGGTCTTCGCCGGTGTCCGTCCGACGCCGCACTGGACGAGTTGCACAGCGCCGCAATCCGGCACAAGGTACCGGTATTCGCCATGGCGTGGGCATTGGTCCACCTGGCGGGCGACGGCGAGAAGACCCCGAGCTTCGTCGACGCCCAGTCCGCGGCCCGCCGCGAATGGGGCGCGCTGTTCAAATCCCGCGCGCTTACCTGCTGAGCGCGCACCACGACGTTGGGGCGGCCGAGCTTCGAGGGGTAACCCGGCCGCCTCCAACTTTTACCCGAAAGCGCGTTCGGAGGGTGGTGCCCTCGGGCTGCGGCTGCAGTGGCCGACGCGGACGAGGGGGTTGCGGCGCCCGCGGATGAGCCGTGCCGCGATGCGGGCCGGCCACGATCCGGACTACGTGATCACCCTGCTCCGCTGAGACGGCGTCGAGTGCGAGAATTCTCGTCGTGTCCGCAATCGAGCGTGGGCGGCCGACGGGTCCCGGGCCCAGCCTGCACCGTCCGCGCGGTCCGCTGGCCGACCACATCGAATTCTTCGGGCATTGGCTGCACCGCGGAAACAGCTACCGGAGCCGGGCGCTGCCGCGCGGCGCCGTAACGGTCGTCTTCGACGTCGGCCCCCGACAGCGGCTGGACTTCTATGCCGCCGACGGCACGACCGAAGTGCGTGTTCCGCCCGCGTTCGTCACCGGTCCGCAGAACGTGTCCTATGTGTCGGACATCGCGGCCGACGAGCCCGTCATGGCCATCCATTTCCGGCCCGGGGGCGCCTTTTCGTTTCTGTGCATGTCGTTGAGTGACTTAGCCGACGCGCCCGTCGGCGTCGACGAGATCTGGGGAGGTGCGGGACGCGAATTGCACGAGCGCCTGATCGAGGCTCCGTCGATCCCGGCCAGGTTCGCCCTGCTCGAGCGATTCATGCTCTCGCGGATGGGCTCGTCGAGACAACCGAGCCTGGGCGCCGCGCTGGCGGCCATCGAGGCCGATCCCTCGGTGCGGTTGGCCGAACTCCGCCGCCTGACGGGATGGTCGAGCAAGCGGCTCGTCGCGCTGTTTCGCGCCGAGGTGGGTTTGGCGCCAAAGGAATTCGCCCGTGCTCGCCGATTCCAGGCGGCGCTGAGGCGACTGGGCGATGACCCCGGCGGCGGCGCCCGCATTGCGGCCGATCTGGGCTATTTCGACCAATCCCATCTGGTGCGGGAATTTCGCGCGTTCAGTGGAATGACGCCGACGTCCTACCGGCGGCGGCGAATCCTGTTGCCGAGCCACGTTCCGTTCGAGCGGCGCAAAAATCCAAGACCGCCCGGTTCGGCGCGCAGATGATGGCCACATGGAAGAAATCAGACAAGCCGTAGCGGACACCGGATTTCTGGTCGCTGCGATGCGCGCCGAGGAATCCAAGCGCCCGGACCGGCTCTTCACCGACCCGTACGCCGACCGGCTGGCCGGCGCGGAAGGCCGCGCGTTGCTCGCCCGCGCCGCGGCGAAGACGGGCGCGTCCTCGCCGCAGATCGCCATCCGCACGCGGTTCTGGGACGAGGCATTGCAGAAGGCGGAGTCGGACGGCATTGCGCAGGTGGTGATCCTCGCGGCGGGCATGGATGCGCGCGCCTACCGGCTGCCGTGGCGCCCCGCGACCACCGTCTACGAAGTCGACCAGCCGCAGGTGATCAGAATCAAGGACCAACGGCTCGCCGGTGAGCGTCCCCGCTGCCGTCGCGTCCCCGTGGGCGTCGACCTGGCCGGCGACTGGCCGAAAGCGCTGATCTCCCATGGGTTTTCCTCGGACGCCCCCGTCGCGTGGCTGGTCGAAGGCCTGCTGCAGTACCTCGACGCCGCCGCCGTCGACGTCTTGTTCGCCCGAATAGATGCGTTGTCCGCGCCGGGTTCGCGCGTCTGCTACGACCTGGTCGGCACGGCGCTGCTGGAGGCGGACTTCATGCAGCCCACCCTCGAGTACATGCGGCGCAGCGGCGCACCGTGGATGTTCGGCACCGACGCGCCGGCCACCCTGATCGAGCGGCACGGCTGGCTGGCGAAGGTCACCGACGTCGCCGAGCCCGGCGCGAGGTGGAATCGCTGGGATCATTCGGTCGTCCCGCTGGAGGTGCCCGGCGTACCGCGCGGCTACTTTGTCGAGGCGACGAAGTCCTAGCGCGACAGCGGCGGGCTATTTGGGCGGCGGCAGCTCACGCGGACCGTCGGGCGGACCCAATTCCGGCGGACCGTCTCGCTTCGTCAGCGCCCGCCGCCGGTCGCGTTCCGCGGGCGGGACCGACAGGCGCTCGGCGTCAGGGGCGGCCCGCCCAGGCAGGGACGCGCCCGACCCGCGCCCGGACACCCGGCGCTGCGCCCGCTCGGCGGGATGGTGTCGCGATGAGGCGACGAATTCCGCTCGGCCCGAGGGTGTTTCGGTGTCGGCGGGGTGACCGGACAGTTGGGTGTCGTAGGCCTCGGAGTTGATCGCCACCTTGCGGGTGCGCTTGAGCGTGAACGTGATCTCTTCGGTTTCCTCGAGGACGCCTTCGAACACTTGGCGCGCGGTGCGCAGCGGCTGGGTGGTGGTGTCGATCACCTTGGCCACGAACGGCGGCACCAGTGGGCGGATCCAGCGGGCGGCGGCCTTCGTGGCGTCCGGAATTGACGGGATCAACGGCGCAGGGCGTTCTTGGTGTTGCTCGACCTCCCCGCCCGAAGGCTCCGGTGCGGGCAGGTGCTCCGGAAGGTCGGTATGGGGACCGGCCAAGCCGGCGGCGGGCTCCGGCGCGGGCAGTCGGGTGATGGCCCGGCTGGCCGCCTCGGCCTCGGCGGCGATCGGCAGGTACACGTCGTCGGCGCCGGGCTCGAACCCCCGCTGCGACGGCGCATGCAGCGGAGCATCCAGGGCTTCGGAAACCCGGCGGCGTTGCTGCTCGCGGTCGATCTGGGTCTGCGCCTCCACGGCAAGCCGGGCCTGCGTCAATTGGTGCTCGGCCCACAGGATTTCGGCCTCCCGCCGCACCTCGGCCCGCTTGATCGCGATGGCGGTGTCCGCGTCGAGTTCGGCGCGTTCGCGCTCGGCCCGCGAGGTGGTACGGCGATCGTGCGTGGTCTCACCACGCCAGCGCCCCAGGATCAGCGGCGCCAGGTAGAGCAGCACGCAGGCCCCGATCGTCAACAGCCGCAGGGTCATCGCCCCGGCGTCGGCCGCGGTGAGGTCGTTCATCGCCACCCAGCGCGCGCCCAGGCCGCGGTCGGCGTCCGCCACGACACCGTCCCGTGCGTCACGCAGCGCCTGCTCTTGTCGCGAGATCGTGGCGTCCAGCCCTGGTGCGCGGCCGTCGCGCGCGGCCAGGGCGGTGTCCAATTCGTGCTGGGCATCGCCGAGAAGCTCGTTGGCCGT
The DNA here is from genome assembly GCF_003284975.1 of Mycobacterium colombiense. Lineage (GTDB taxonomy): Bacteria > Actinomycetota > Actinomycetes > Mycobacteriales > Mycobacteriaceae > Mycobacterium > Mycobacterium europaeum_A. Next base: position 17,205 of record NZ_QMEU01000028.1, on the reverse strand, counting down.
GCGTGTTTCGGGCCCGGTGCCGGGATCGCCGGTGATCCGGGTCTGCGGACAGCCGGGGGTGGGGTGGTATTCGCAGCGGGCGACGACCAAGGCCTTGTCCTGACGGTCGCGGGCCGTCGCGACGGTGTCGTCGAGTGCCGTGCGGACGTCCCTGGCCTGCTGCAGGGCCGCCGCTGCCTGCGCGACGGCCGGGGCCGATTCGGCGTGGCGCAATGCCCGTTCGTCGAGCCGGTGGGCGATCGAGCTGGATAGCAGGACCAGCGCCGCGAGTTCACCGACGACGACGCCGACCGCCGCCGCCACCGCGACGCGTCCGATGACACCGGGGCGGCTCCGGCCGGGGCCGGGGATGGTGGCGTGACTGATGGCGCCCACCAGCACACCGAAGACCAGGGTGAGGGGCACCACCGCCGGCAGCGGCCAGGGGGTCGAGCCGGTGACCGCGAGCGTCGCGGCCAGCCAGGCCAGCATCGCACCGGACAGCGTGACGGCGCCGGCGACCGCGTGAGCGGACCGTTCGTGACGCTCGCCCAGCTCGCGCCGGTGCCCGCCGCCGAGCCAGATGAGCATCCCCGTCGCCCGGGCCAGGCCCGAGCGCTGCTCGATCACTTCCTGGGGCATAAGACTGAAAACACCTCCACCATCAAGCCTCCCAGGCCACCGCCCGACACTTCGAATCGAAGCGCCCCGCCTGTGGCGCGCTTCACAGATCCGCGGAATCGACGCGGATCACCTGGCCACGCATCGCCCATACCCGCCGGTCCAACGAGGGGGCATCTGACGCGGATTTCCTGCGACGCGAGCAGATCAGCGACCGTTCTGGCAGGTGACATGAGACGGTATAAGCCTATGACGAATCACGATTATGTCACCTACGAGGAGTTTGGCCGCAGGTTCTTCGAGGTCGCCGTCACTCCCGAGCGTGTCGCCGCGGCGTTCGCCGACATCGCCGGCAGCGAGTTCGCCATGGAGCCGATCGCGCAGGGGCCGGGCGGGATCGCCAAGGTCAGTGCCAACGTCAAGATTCGGGAGCCCCGGGTCACACGCCGGCTGGGCGACACCATCACCTTCGTCATCCACATCCCGCTGTCCATCGATCTGCTGATCGATTTATGGCTCGACAAGCCGCGTTTCGTGGTTTCCGGAGACATTCAATTGCGGGCGACGGCGCGCGCCGCCGAACCGCTGCTGCTGATCGTCGACGTGGCCAAACCGCGGCCGTCCGACATCACCGTCAATGTCTCGTCGAACTCGATCCGCGGCGAGGTGCTGCGCATCCTGGCGGGCGTGGACGGTGAGATTCGGCGTTTCATCGCCCAGTACGTCGCCGCCGAGATCGACGCGCCCCAGTCGCAGGCGGCGCAAATCATCGACGTGGCCCAGCAGTTGGAGCAGGCCTGGCCCTGACCGGCCGAGCCACGAATACGCCCGAGGCCGTCGGGGTACCCAGTCAGGGTTGTGCGTCGGTCGCCGGTGGGCGACGGCGCTGCCGATCGCCAGGGGAGGAAGACTTTGGCTCGCGTAGATGTGTCGCTGTCGTCGCAGGTGGAACCGGAAGCGGCGTGGAAGCTGGCGTCCGACCTGGACCGATTCGACGAGTGGATGACGATTTTCGCCGGATGGCGCGGGCCGGTGCCCGACACCATCGAGAAGGGCACCTGCGTCTCGTCGTGTGTCAAGGTCAAGGGTTTCCGCAACGTGATCCACTGGGAGGTCACTCGCTACGACGAGCCGAAAGCGATTGAGCTGCAGGGCCGCGGCCGCGGCGGTATCCGCCTTACGGTGGCGATGACCGTCGCCGACAATCATCCCGGGTCGACGTTCCACCTCACCGCCGACCTCGGCGGCGGTCTGCTCAGCGGGCCGGTGGGGGGACTGGTCGCCCGGGTGCTGCGATCCGACGTGCAAAAGTCCGTCAACAACCTGGCTACCCTGCAATAACCGGCCCCGCGGCGTCCGCCGCTACCGCGCCGGGTGGCTGATCATCCAATGCCGCTCGGCGTCGCGAATTCGCCTGCGGTCCATGGCAAGCCAGGACAAACCGGCGCCGAAGGCGAGCATGGCGACGATCGCGGCGGCAACCCCGGCGCCGGCCTGCCCCACAGCGAAGTTGGCCACACATGCGACGAACGCCAACGCGGCCGCCGCGACCACGAGCAGCCCGGGCGTGTGCCTGGATCCACCCGTGTTCGGGTCGGCGGTCCGATCATGATCGACAGGGTGCTGCCTCATGGCGTCTCCTCTGCTGTCACTTCGAATTTCGGCCCGATTTCTTGGAGCTACCCAAAGGGCTGTCGGGACAAACGACTTGGCGGAGGTGACGCGCGATACGGCTAGAGCGTCTGGTGGCGGCCGAAGTACTTGTGGTCTTCGCTGTAGCCGCCATAACCGCTACCGATGTCGTGGTAGTCGGCGACGAACTCGATGCCCTTGATCCACTTCACCAGCTTGAAGCCGTGCTGCAATTCGTTGCGCAGCCGCAGCGGCCTACCGTGCATGTAAGGCAGCTGCTGGTCGTTCATGTTGTAGGCCAGCATCGTCATGTGGTGGTCCATCTGGCCGATGTGATGGGCGTTGTAATAGATGCCGCCCGTGGCGCCCAGACCCATCGAATAAAAGACCGCCCACTTCGCTTCCGGGAGCGGTTTGACGATGTCCATGATCGTCTTCATCTGCACGCCACCCCATTTGGCGACGCCCGACCACGCCTGGATGCAGAAGTGCTGGCTGATCTGCTCGTGATAGGGCAGCGCCATCAAGTCCTCGAGGGAGAACTCCATCGGGTGCTCGACCAGGCCGTAAACCTTGAGGCGCCAGTCCTTGAAGTCGTCTCGCTCCAGTTCCTTGTACTCGACGGTCTCGGGCAAACGCCCGTTACGCCAGTGGTGCGGCGAGATGTCCTTCTCGGTGAAGGCGCCGGGCTTGGGGTCCAACTGCTCGAGCATCCGCTGGAAGGGACCCACCAGCGCGTAGCCGACCCGCTGCACCACGCGCGGGTGGCGAATGGTGAAGGGAGTGGCCCAAACCCACGCGATCGCGGTCAGCACCATGGCCGCGGCGAAGATGCCGAAACCGACCCAGCTGTTGTCGTCGCGCGAGGCGAACATGTGGTTGAGGTTTCGCAGTGCCTCGGTGGTCAGAACCATGGTGACGTGCACCAGGATGAAGAACAGGAAATAGACCAGCACCACGAAATGCAGCGACCGCGCGTGCTGAATGCTCAGGCGCTTGCTGAGCCAGTGGACCCGCTGGGACAGCGCGGGCGACATTCCCAGACCGGTGATCAGCGCGGCCGGGGCGGCGATGAACACGGTGGTGAAGTACGACAGCAGCTGCAGGCCGTTGTATGCGACCCAGCCGTTATCGGTGGGCCAGTCCAGCGACAGGTACTGAATGGCCACCGACGCCGCGTTGGGGAAGACGTCCCAGCTGGTCGGCACGATGTGGCGCCATTGTCCCGTGGCGAACAGCAGCACGTAGAAGACGGCACCGTTGACCAGCCAGAGGACGTCGACGCCCAGATGCCACCAGCGGGCCAGGCCGATGGAGTGCCGGAACCCGGGCAGCCCCAATTGCGGTGGCAAGGCGACGGTGTCGGCGTTGGCGGTCCACAGCTCGTCGTCCGGAACGGGCGGACCCACCCGCAGCCACTCGTCCTTGCCTGGGGTGGCGTTGCGGCTGAAGTAGAGCCGGGGATGGTCGCAGAGGATCTGGATTCCCGTCCTGATGATGAACATCATCATGAAGAGGTTGAAGAAGTGCGTCCAGCCGATCCAGGCGGGCAGTCCCGGGGGGATGCCGGCACTGTCCGAGCCGGGGTAGCGGTGGATGAACGACTGCACCGCGGGCATGTTGTGCAACCCTTTGCCGACCGCGATGCCGGCGATCAGCACGGCAAAGCCGATGGGGATCAACCAGAGCAGGTTGAACCATCGGTCGCGCCCGATGCGCAGTTTGGGGGCGGTGGCCCGCCTGGTGAGATCGAAGCCGCCACCGTAATGCTCCACATCGATGACGTCTTCGGCGGTGTGTATCTCGTTGCGGTAGTCCGGGATGGACGTCAGCGGCGTGCCCACTGCCAGGGTCGATACCGAGCCGTCCTGCGCTGCCCGCCCTCCACCGGTCCCCGCGGAATCAACGGTGTTCGTCACGCGGCCGAAATTACACGAACGCACCTGGATTAATTGGAGTCAATCGGGAACGAGGGCTCTGGTCGCGGCCCGGATCACGGCGGTGTAATCCGATGTACGCGTCGAGCGCGCAAAATCCGGCCGCGGCTCGACGGCGTTAGCCGCACCTACCCATAAAAATGCCGGATTTGAGCCGCAGATACGAACCGATGAGTTTGCTGTGAGTGTGCGCATAATGTGCTGCCAACACGCTAAGCGGGGTCGCGCGGCAGCAGCCGGCGCACCGGTCGGGTCTCGATGGCATTGACCGTCAACGCCCGGCGGGCGATCCGCCAACCCGCCTGCGTCAGCACGTATTCGTCGTCGTAGCGCAGGTGCCATGCCACGTCCACCAGCTCGTCGTCGCGCTGGTTCCAGTGGTGCGCGACGCAGGCGATGCGCCCGCGGGCGGCGCCGGGTCGCCCGGCCGCGTCGTACACCTCGCCGACGATCGCGTGCTCGGTGCGCACGACCGCGGCGACGGCCGCGACCGCCGTGCCGATGGCGCCCCGACCGCGATGCGTTTGGGTCGGCCGCAGATCGGCGGGTGGTGCCGGCACCAGCAGCTCGGCGTCGGCAGTGAAAAGCTCTACCACGGCGGCGAAGTCGCGGTCGTCGACATGCGCCGCGTACCGGTGCACCAGATCGCTCAGGGCAGCCCGGTGATCGGCGGACAGCGTCATGAGCTCAACGACAACCGTTGCGCGCAGGCCGACAACAGGTCCTTGGCCTGCTCGATGTCGGTGGTCGGCGGCATGGCCAGCACCAACCGGTCGGCCCCCTGATCGGCGAGGGCGGCCGCGCGCTCGGCATCGACCTTGGTGACCGAATGGCCCAGCGACACTTCGAGTGCCGCCGGATCGCGGCCCGCCGACGATGCCTCGTCGCGCATCAGCGCTAGCAACGACGCGAGTTGCGGACCGGTCACCCCGAGCGGCTGGAAGCCGTCGCCGAGGCGTCCGGCGCGGCGCGCGGCCGCTCGGCTGTGTCCACCGATGTGAATCGGGAGACGTTCGGCTGCAACGGGTTTCGGGTAGCTCATGACGTTCTCGAAGCTGAAGAACTCGCCCGCGAAAGACACCCCCTCGGGCCGCTGCGCCCACAACGCTCGCAGGACGGCCAGCTGCTCGTCGGCCCGCCGGCCCCGGCTGTCGAACTCCACGCCGCAGGCGGCCAGCTCTTCGGAGAGCCAGCCCACCCCGACGCACAGGTGTAGCCGGCCGCCCGACAGGGCGTCGACGGTGGCGGCCCGCTTGGCCAGCACCACCGGGTGGTGATTGGGCAGCACCAACACGCCGGTGGCCAGCCCCAGGCTGCTGGTGTGGCCGGCCAGAAAGGCAAGCAGGTCAAGGGGATCCGGGATGGGGCAGTCTGCCGCCAGGCCGACGCGTCCCGAAGTGTCGTAGGGATAGACGCTGTCGTAGCGGGTGAGCAGGACGGTGTGCTCGACAACGACGATCGATTCGAACCCGCAGGCCTCCAGATGGCGCGCGAAGGCCACCATCCAGTCGGGGTCCGCAGTGACACCGTCGGCGACCGGGGCCACCACCGAGACCTTCATGGTTTTCGAAGCTAACGAAGGCATCCCGCCGGGCGACTAGCGGGTCGCGCTTTCGGCCACGGCGGGCGTTATCGCGGCGCGCACGGCTTCGGCGAGCGTGGCGGCCCGGCGGTCGGTGAACACGTCCTCGAGCATCACCGCGCGCCCGTCGGGCCCCGTCAGCGGCACCCGCCAGTTGGGGTATTCGTCGGTGGTGCCGGGCTGATTCTGGGTCCGGCGGTCACCGACGGCGTCCGTCAGCGCCACGCCCAGCAGCCGCGACGGCGTCCTGCCCAGATAGCGGTACAGCGCCACAACGACGCGCTCGGGGTCGTCGTCGCCGTCCTCGAGCAACCCGACCCGGCGCAGCTCGGCCAGCCACGCCGCCAGCTCCGTCCGGTCGGCCTTTAGCTCCTCCTCGACGGGGCGGGTCAGCAGCCGCAACGAATCACGCAGCCGCACATGGTCACCCGCCAGATAGCCGGCGGTCGGTGGCAGATCGTGGGTGGTGACCGAGGACAGGCAGTACTCGCGCCAGCGCTCGGCCGGCAGCGGGCCACCGGTCCCGTCGCGGTCCAACTCGAACCAGAGGATCGAGGTGCCCAGCAAGCCCCGCAACAAAAGGTAGTCCCGCACCCACGGCTCGACCGTGCCGAGATCCTCACCCACGACGACTGCGCCCGCGCGGTGCGCCTCCAGGGCGACGATGCCGATCATCGCCTCGTGGTCGTACCGCACGTAGGTGCCTTCGGTGGGCGGGGCGCCCCGTGGGATCCACCAGAGCCGGAACAACCCGATGATGTGGTCGATGCGCACCCCGCCGGCGTGCCGCAGCACCGCACGGATCAGCGCGCGAAAGGGCCGATACTCGTGCTCGTCCAACCGATCAGGTCGCCACGGCGGCTGCGACCAGTCCTGGCCGAGCTGGTTGAACTCGTCCGGCGGCGCCCCCGCGGTCACGCCCAGCGCCAGCACGTCCTGCAGCGCCCAGGAGTCGGCACCGTTGGGGTGCACCCCGACGGCCAGGTCTGCCATGATGCCCAACGACATGCCGGCCCGGATCGCCTGTGACTGCGCCGCGGCCAGCTGCTCGTCGAGCTGCCATTGCAACCACCGGTGGAAATCGATTGTGTCGGAATGCTTTTGGACGAAGGCCGCGACCCCTGACGCGTCCGGGTGCTGCAACGCCTCGGGCCAGGAATGCCAGTCGTCGCCGTGCTTCTCGGCCAGCGCGCACCAGGCGGCGAAGTCGTCGAGCGCGCGGCCCTCCCGGTCGCGGAATGCCGCGTAGGACAACTCGCGACCCGCCGACCGCGGTTCTTGGTGCAGCAGCCGCAGCGCTGCCCGCTTGGCCGCCCACGCGGCGTCGCGGTCGATGGCGTCGACGTCGCCGGCACGCTGCTGGACCTCGGAGCGCAGCCGCCGGACCCGGTTGCGCTTGGTCAGGTCGGCGAACTCGGGGATCGCCTCGACGTGAAGATAAATCGGGTTGACGAAGCGCCGCGATGTCGGCAGATACGGCGACGGCTCCATCGGCTTGGTGGGGGCCGCGGCGTGCAGCGGATTGACCAGCAGGTAATCGGCGCCGTGCCGGGAGGCCGACCACACCGCGAGGTCGGTCAGATCGGTCAGGTCGCCGACGCCCCACGACTGTCGCGACCGCACGCTGTAAAGCTGCGCGGCCAGGCCCCACGCGCGCCGGGCGCCGAGCCGCTCGGGCAGCCCCAGCCAATCCGGCGTCACGATCAGCGCGGCGCTGGTCTCGGCGTCACCGGAACGCAGGTGCACCCGGTGATAGCCCAGCGGCAGGTCGGCGGGCAGCAGGAAGCTGGCCTCACCCACCCAGCGACCGTCCAGGTCAAACGGCGGGGTGAAGTTGTCGACCTGTTCCACGCCGCCACGCACCGTGCCGTCTTCGAGCTGCAGCCACACCTCGGCGGGATCCCCATGGGTGACATGCGCCCAGAACCGGATCTGCTCGCCGGTGCGCCCCACGATGGTCGGCGGCAGCCGGCGCGCCCAGTGCGACCGCAGCTTCGCCGTCAGTGCGACGTTGCGCTCCTGCTCGTTGTCGGCCGCCACGCCGAGGGCGCCCAGCACCGCCTTCAACGTCGCCTCGGCCACCCGCACCCGTGCGCCCGACCAGTCCTCGTACTCGGTCGCGATGCCATATCTGCGGGCGAGTTCGATCAGCGACGGAGCGAGTTCGGTCATGACGTCATCTTGCTGCCCGGTTTCGCCGGGCGGCGACTCGGACCCGGGGCGAGTTGGCGCATTCTTTGCTGGGCGGTCGCCCGCCATTCATTTGAGGCCACTGCCGGCAATGGCTTCGCGCGCTCGACAGGACGAGCGGGCCCGCGGCGATTACGATGCCCTGAGGAGATCACCAGGCTCCGGTCGGCTCATCCGTGGGAGAACGAAACTGCCAGCTCAGTGGGGCGCGTCGGCGCCGCCTCTCCTGGCCGCCCGCGGCGGTGGACGGGGCCGGATTCGGGTGCATAAACAGATGTAGAAATGAATGCGCTCCGGCGCCGCGTGGCGAGGTCCGCGCAGGTGCCTTAACGTTGTCATGTAATTCGCGCTGGATCGGTCAGACGACGATATCCAGGCGCTTCAGCAGACCGGATGGTGAATAAGTGGCGGAAGAGAGTCGCGGGCAACGCGGGTCGGGGTACGGCCTGGGGTTGTCGACCCGGACCCAGGTGACCGGCTACCAGTTCCTTGCGCGCCGCACCGCGATGGCGCTGACCCGGTGGCGCGTCCGCATGGAGGTCGAGCCGGGACGGCGGCAGAACCTGGCAGTGGTGGCATCGATCTCCGCCGCGTTGGTCATCTGCCTGGGCGCGCTGCTGTACTCGTTCATCAGCCCGGCCGGACAGATCAACGAGTCACCGATCATCGCCGACCGCGACTCCGGAGCGCTCTACGTCCGCGTCGGCGAGAAGTTGTACCCCGCGCTGAACCTGGCCTCGGCGCGCCTGATCACCGGTCGCCCGGACAACCCGCACCTGGTCAAATCCAACCAGATCGCCACCCTGCCGCGCGGCCCGATGGTGGGCATCCCGGGCGCGCCGTCGAGCTTCCACCCGACCAGCCCGGCCGCGTCGTCGTGGTTGGTCTGCGACACCGTGGCGAACTCGACCGGTGCCGGCGCCCCGTCCGGTGTGACGGTGACCGTCATCGACGGCAACCCGGATCTGAGCAACCACCGGCGGGTGCTGACCGGCTCGGACGCGGTGGTGCTGAACTACAGCGGCGACGCCTGGGTGATCCGGGACGGGCGCCGCTCACGCATCGACGGGTCCAACCGGTCCGTGCTGCTGCCGCTGGGGCTGACCCCCGAACAGGTCAGCATGGCCAAGCCGATGAGCCGCGCCCTGTACGACGCGTTGCCGGTGGGCCCGGAACTGACCGTGCCGCAGATTCAGAACGCGGGCGCGGGGGCGTCGTTCCCGAACGCGCCCGGCCCGATCGGCACGGTGATCGTCACCCCGCAAATCAGTGGGCCGCAACAGTATTCGTTGGTATTGGCGGACGGCGTGCAGACGCTGCCGCCGTTGGTGGCCCAGATCCTGCAGAACGCCGGACCGGGCAACACCAAACCGGTGACCGTCGAGCCGTCCGCGCTGGCGAAGATGCCGGTGGTCAACAAGCTCGACCTGTCGTCGTATCCGGACGCGCCGCTGAATGTGATGGACATCCGCGAGAACCCGGCGACCTGCTGGTGGTGGCAGAAGACCTCCGGTGAGAACCGGGCCCGCGTGCAGGTCATCTCCGGCGCGACCATTCCGGTCGAGCAGAAGGACGTCAACCGGGTGGTGTCGCTGGTCAAGGCGGATACCACCGGGCGCGAAGCCGACCAGGTCTTCTTCGGGCCCGACTACGCGAACTTCGTGGCCGTCACCGGAAACGACCCGGGAGCCAAGACCACCGAATCGCTGTGGTGGCTCACGGACGCGGGTGCCCGGTTCGGGGTCGACGACACCCGCGAGGTGCGAGAAGCGTTGGGCCTCAAGACGAAACCGGGCCTGGCGCCGTGGGTGGCGCTGCGGCTGCTCCCGCAAGGGCCGACGTTGTCGCGGGCGGATGCGCTGGTGGAGCACGACACGCTACCGATGGATATGTCCCCAGGAGAGTTGGCGGTACCGAAGTGAAACGTGGATTTGCGCGGCCGACGCCGGAGAAGCCTCCGGTAATCAAGCCGGAGAACATCGTCCTCCCGACGCCGCTGAGCATCCCGCCGCCGGAAGGCAAGCCATGGTGGATCGTGGTGGTCGGCGTCGTGGTGGTCGGTCTGCTGATCGGCATGGTCGCCATGACCTTCGCCAGCGGCTCGCACGTGTTCGGCGGCGCCGGCTCGATCTTCCCGATCTTCATGATCGGTGGCGTCGCGATGATGATGTTCGGCGGCCGATTCGGCGGCCAGCAGCAGATGAGCCGCCCCAAGCTGGACTCGATGCGCGCCCAGTTCATGCTGATGCTGGACATGCTGCGCGAGACCGCCCACGAGTCGGCCGACAGCATGGACGCCAACTACCGGTGGTTCCACCCGGCGCCCACCACGCTGGCCGCCGCGGTCGGGTCGTCGCGGATGTGGGAACGCAAGCCCGACGGCAAGGACCTGAACTTCGGCGTGGTCCGCGTCGGCGTCGGCATGACCCGCCCCGAGGTGACCTGGGGTGAGCCCCAGAACATGCCCACCGACATCGAGCTGGAGCCGGTGACCGGCAAGGCGCTGCAGGAATTCGGTCGCTATCAAAGCGTCGTCTACAACCTGCCCAAGATGATCTCGGTGCTCGTCGAGCCCTGGTACTCACTGGTCGGAGACCGCGAGCAGGTGGCGGGGCTGATGCGGGCGATCATCTGCCAGCTGGCCTTCTCGCACGGGCCCGACCACATGCGGATGATCGTGGTCAGTTCCAACGTGGACGAATGGGACTGGGTGAAATGGCTGCCGCATTTCGGTGACCCGCGCCGCCAGGACGCCGCGGGCAATGCCCGGATGGTCTACAGCTCGGTGCGCGAGTTCGCCGCCGAGCAGGCCGAATTGTTCGCCGGCCGTGGCTCTTTCACGCCCCGGCACGCCAGCTCGTCGGCCCAGACCCCGACGCCGCACACCGTGATCATCGCCGATGCCGTTGACCCGCAATGGGAGTACGTGATCAGCGGCGAAGGCGTCGACGGGGTGACGTTCTTCGACCTCACCGGCTCGGCGATGTGGAGCGCGGTCCCGGAGCGCACCCTGCGCTTCGACGAGAAGGGTGTGATCGAGACCCTGCCCCGCGACCGCGACACCTGGATGGTGATCGACGAGAAGCCCTGGTTCTTCGCGCTCACCGACCACATCAGCACCGCCGAGGCCGAGGAGTTCGCGCAGAAGCTGGCGCGCTGGCGGCTCGCCGAGGCGTACGAGGAGATCGGCCAGCGGGTCGCCCACATCGGCGCCCGAGACATTTTGTCCTACTACGGAATCGACGATCCCGGCCGCATCGACTTCGAGGCGCTGTGGGGCAGCCGCAACGACTCGATGGGACGGTCACGGTTGCGGGCGCCGTTCGGCGTTCGCTCCGACAACGGCGAGTTGCTGTTCCTGGACATGAAGTCGCTGGACGAAGGCGGCGACGGTCCGCACGGAGTCATGTCCGGTACGACCGGTTCGGGTAAATCGACCCTGGTGCGTACCGTGATCGAGTCGCTGATGCTCAGCCACCCGCCGGAGGAGCTGCAGTTCGTGCTGGCCGACCTCAAGGGTGGGTCGGCGGTCAAGCCGTTCGCCGGCGTGCCGCACGTGTCCCGGATCATCACCGACCTGGAAGAAGACCAGGCGCTGATGGAGCGCTTCCTCGACGCACTGTGGGGTGAGATCGCCCGCCGCAAGGCGATCTGCGACAGCGCCGGCGTCGACGACGCCAAGGAATACAACTCGGTGCGCAGCCGGATGCGGGCGCGTGGCCAGGACATGGCGCCGCTGCCGATGCTCGTGGTCGTCATCGACGAGTTCTACGAATGGTTCCGCATCATGCCGACGGCGGTCGACGTCCTCGACTCGATCGGCCGGCAGGGCCGCGCGTACTGGATCCACCTGATGATGGCGTCGCAGACTATCGAGAGCCGTGCCGAAAAGCTGATGGAGAACATGGGTTACCGGTTGGTGCTGAAGGCGCGTACCGCCGGTGCGGCGCAGGCCGCCGGCGTGCCGAACGCGGTCAACCTGCCCGCCCAGGCCGGTCTGGGCTACTTCCGCCGCAGCCTGGAGGACATCACCCGGTTCCAGGCCGAATTCCTGTGGCGGGACTACTTCCCGCGCGGGCTGACCGACGACGGAGAAGAAGCGCCGGCGCTGGTGCACAGCATCGACTACGTCCGTCCGCAGCTGTTCACCAACTCGTTCACCCCGCTGGAAGTCAGCGTCGGGGGACCCGACGTCGCCGCGCCCGCCATCCCCGCCGACGGCCTGCCGGTCGAGGTCGAGGGCGGCGATGACGACGACGCCGAAGGGATCAGGACGCCCAAGGTCGGTACCGTCATCATCGACCAGCTGCGCAAGATCGATTTCCAGCCCTACCGGCTGTGGCAGCCGCCGCTGAACCAGCCCGTCGCCATCGACGAACTGGTGAACCGGTTCCTCGGCCGCCCCTGGCAGCAGGACTACGGCACTGCTCAGGACCTGGTGTTCCCGATCGGGATCATCGACCGCCCCTTCAAGCACGACCAGCCGCCGTGGACGGTCGACACGTCGGGCCCCGGCGCCAACGTGCTGATCCTGGGCGCCGGTGGTTCGGGCAAGACGACGGCGCTGCAGACGCTGATCTGCTCGGCGGCGCTGACCCACACGCCCGAGCAGATCCAGTTCTACTGCCTGGCCTACAGCAGCACCGCGCTGACCACCGTCGCCCGCCTGCCGCACGTCGGTGAGGTGGCCGGCCCGACCGACCCGTACGGGGTTCGCCGCACGGTGGCCGAACTGCTGGCCCTGGTGCGGGAGCGCAAGCGCAGCTTCCTCGAGTACGGGATCGCCTCGATGGAGGTGTTCCGGCGGCGCAAGTTCGGCAACGAGCCCGGCCCGGTCCCCAACGACGGGTTCGGCGACGTCTACCTGGTGGTCGACAACTACCGGGCGCTGGCCGAGGAAAACGAGGTGCTGATCGAGCAGGTCAACGTGATCATCAACCAGGGCCCCTCGTTCGGGGTGCACGTGGTGGTCACCGCCGACCGCGAATCGGAGCTGCGGCCGCCGGTGCGCAGCGGTTTCGGGTCCCGGGTCGAGCTGCGCCTGGCCGCCGTGGAAGACGCCAAGCTGGTGCGTTCGCGGTTCGCCAAGGACGTTCCGGTCAAGCCGGGTCGCGGCATGGTCGCGGTCAACTACGTGCGCCTCGACGCCGACCCGCAGTCCGGTCTGCACACCCTGGTGGCGCGGCCGGCGCTGGCCAGCACGCCGGACAACCGGTTCGAGTCCGACAGCATCGTCGAAGCCGTCGGCCGGATCGCCAGCGGCCAGGCGCCGCCGGTGCGCCGACTGCCGGCCACCTTCGGCGTGGAACAGCTTCGGGAGCTGGCCGCCCACGACACCCGTCAGGGCGTCGGCGCGGGCGGAATCGCTTGGGCCATCTCGGAATTGGACCTGTCGCCGGTGTATCTCAACTTCGCCGAGAACGCGCACCTGATGGTGACCGGCCGGCGCGAGTGTGGGCGCACCACGACGCTGGCCACCATCATGTCCGAGATCGGGCGCCTGTACGCGCCGGGAGCGACCAGCGCCCCGCCGCCGCCGGCGGGCCAGCCCTCGGCCCAAGTGTGGCTGGTCGACCCGCGCCGTCAGCTGCTGACCACGCTCGGCTCCGACTACGTGGAGAAATTCGCCTACAACCTCGATGGCGTGCAGGCGATGATGGGCGAACTGGCCGCGGTCCTGGCCGGCCGCGAGCCGCCGCCGGGGTTGTCGGCCGAAGAGTTGCTGTCGCGCAACTGGTGGAGCGGACCGGAGATCTTCTTGATCGTCGACGACATCCAGCAGCTGCCCGCGGGCTTCGATTCGCCGCTGCACAAGGCCGCCCCCTGGGTGACCCGCGCCGCCGACGTCGGCCTGCACGTGATCGTCACGCGCACGTTCGGTGGTTGGTCGTCGGCCGGCAGCGACCCGATGTTGCGGGCCCTGGCCCAGGCCAACGCCCCGCTGCTGGTGATGGACGCCGACCCGGACGAGGGATTCATCCGCGGCAAGATGAAGGGTGGCCCGCTGCCCCGTGGTCGAGGCCTGCTGATGGCCGAGGACACCGGCGTGTTCGTCCAGGTCGCGGCGACCGAGCTGCGCAAGTAGGGCCCCGAAAGAGGGGACCGGCCGCTGCGCCGGGGCTGACCGGTCACACCGGGAGTCAGCCCCAGCGCAGCGGCAATTCCTTGAGCGCGAAGCTCTTTGACGGGTAATTGATGACGGGGGAGTAGCCCTCGGGCAGCTCGAAATCCGGAATCTGGGTGAGCCATTCCGCGACGATCACCGTCAGCTCGATGCGCGCCAGGTGAGAGCCCAGGCAGCGATGCGGTCCGCCGCCAAAGCCCCAGTGGCGGTGGACTTTTCCGTCCATGTTGAGCTCGTTGGTGGACATCGCGTCGCTGTCGTCGCGATTGACCGCGGCCATGCACAGCCGCACCGACGTGCCGGGCGGCAGCGTCATGCCGCCGACCTCGACGAATTCGGTGGTGATCCGCGGTGCCACCGGCGCCGACGGCTCGAGCCGGACGATCTCCTCGATGAAGACCCGGATCTGCTTGGGATTGTCGCGCAGATCCTTGCGCAGTTGCGGTCTGCGGGCCAATTCGAACAGCGAGAACCCGATCGCCGCGGTCACGGTGTCCAGACCGGCCAGGATCAGCAGATGTGTCATGCCGAGCAGTTCGAGGTCGGTGAAATTGCCCTTGCCGGTGATCACCTGCGACAACATGTCCGACTGCGGGTTTTGCCGCCGCTGCGCGATGACGTCGGCCAGGTACGCCAGCAACTGCTCGGATTTCTCTATGTCGCTCTGGGTGACGAAGGGCTTGTCGCTGACGACAGCGTCCTTCCAATCGATGAGCCGGTCACGATCCTCGACCGGCAGACCGTAGAGGTCCAGGAACACCTGAAATGGGTAGAGGTTGGCGAAGTCGGCCATCGCCTCGCACTCGCGCCGGCCGGCCAGCGTCGCGATCATCTCGCTGGCGTGGCGCTGCAGCACCGGCCGTGACTTGTTCAACGCGTGCGGGCTGAAGTACGGCTGCAGGATCTGGCGGTAGCGGGTGTGCTGCGGCGGATCGTAAGCCAGTGGCAGCACCGGCAAGGGGTGGCCGGGCGGCTGCAGGATCGTCGACGAAAACACCTTGGTGTTGCGCAGCGCGGCCAGCACGTCCTCGCGGCGGGTGATGTAGTAGTGGCCGTTCATGAACACGACTGGTCCGGCGTCGCGCAGCGTCTTCCAACCCAGACCCCGGTCCTCGGTCATCGGCAACGTGGCGAAATCAAGCCGGGGCAGGTAGAACGACCCTTGCTGGCCTTCGCTCATGCGCTTCGATCTCCGGTTGTCTGTCTTCGGTGAAATAGCTCCGACGCGAATGCGTCAATGTCGGAATTCGTCAATACCAACACCTGGCGGCACATCAATATTGCATTCGTTCGTCAATATTGCATGCGGGGCAACGGAACACGGATCCGCCCGCCCGGGCTGAACCGGGTTTGCGCGCGAAAGCGATCGGCGAGCACCTTCGACACTGTACCGACCGACTAATCTGGGGACAGCACCGTGAAGTGCGAGCTCGCCTGCTTGCGAAGACGTTTACGGCCGCGCCGTGCCGGCTAGGGAGGAAGCCTCGTGAGGGTTCGTCTGGACCAGTCGAAATGTGTTGGCCACGCCCAGTGCTACGCCGTCGACCCAGACCTGTTTCCGATCGACGAGTCCGGCTATTCGATCCTCGAGGAGCACGAAGTCAGGCCCGAGGACGAGCAATCGACACGCGACGGCGTCGCATCGTGCCCCGAGATGGCGCTGATTCTCGAAGAGGATTGACGCCTCGACCGCCCGAGCCCGGGCGGAGCCGCCGTGGGCGTTAAGCGAACGGCGAGTGAACAATCCATTGCCGTGGATGAACTCCCGCCGACCGGGAATGAACAGTGGCTGGCCATTGATGAACAGGTGCCTTTGCGTGTCGGTGTTTGCTTCATAACGAACTAATCTCAGTGCCGGGCGGCAGTTCGGGCACACGCGAGCTGTCGCTCGGTTGCTGATAGCGGGGGATTAGCCGAGGCAGAAGGTGCATGTCTTTCCTGACCAGACATCCGAGAATCGCGGTGGCAGACCAGCTTTGCGCATTCGGTCCACTGGTCAGCATGCGCCGGCCCGCCCGGCTGATGGGGTTGCGGGGCGAAGGGGCTTCCGTTGGTGACTCCCGTGGGTGCAGCGGCCAACCGGTGGCGTCGTCTACAGAGCCGTGACCACGGCCACCACTGATTCCTACGTGAGCGCCGGGATCGCCTGCGGTCCCGGCCGACTGAGGAGGACACGGTGTTTGACTTCGCGGCGTTACCGCCCGAAATCAATTCCGGTCGCATGTATGCGGGTCCGGGGTCGGGGCCGATGATGGCCGCCGCCGCCGCCTGGGACGAGATTGCGGCGGAATTGGGTGTAGCGGCCAGCGGCTACAACTCGGTGATTACCGAGCTCACCAGCGGGCCATGGGTGGGACCGGCGTCGATGTCGATGGTCGCGGCGATCACCCCGTTCGTGAGCTGGCTCAGCGCCATGGCCGCGCAGGCCGAGGAAACGGCGGGTCAGGGCCGGGCCGCCGCGGCGGCCTTCGAGGCGGCGTTCGCGATGACGGTGCCGCCGCCGGTGATCGCCGCCAACCGGGTGCTGCTGGCGACCCTGGTCGCGACGAACTTCTTCGGGCAGAACACCCCGGCCATCGCGGCCACCGAGGCGCAGTACATGGAGATGTGGGCGCAAGATGCCGGGGCCATGACCGCTTACGCCGCCTCGTCGGCGACCGCGTCGGTGCTGACCCCGTTCGCGACCCCGCCCAACACCACCACCCCGGAAGCGGACTCCGACCAGGCCGCCGCGGTCGCCAAGGCGGTTGCCGAGCCGGCGGGCAACACCGCGCAGACGACTTCCCAAGTGGCTTCCCCACAAGCGTTGTCCGCCAGCACAACTCAGGCGACGACCCAAACGAGCGCGGCCACCTCGAATCCGGGACTGCTCTCGAGCACGCTTCAGGACCTCTTGAATTCGGGGCTACCCACCCCGGACAACAACTACCTGGGGCTCAATCCCACGCTCTACACCGTGCTGCTCAAGCAGAACACCGGTCTTGCCTATTTCTCGAACGGCATCGTGGCCTTCTGGTCGCAGCTCTCCCAGCAGTTGGTCTCCGGTCCCGGTGGTAGCACGGCCGGTGCCGGTGGTGCCTGGTATCCCACGCCGCAGTTCGCGAGCCTGGGGCTGGGCAACCTGGGTGGGGTGGGGCACG